>NZ_JBKBQG010000008.1:0-113869 GCF_046292825.1 Salinarimonas sp.
CGCGAGCGCCGCGCCCGCGCCGCTCGCATGGATTCGGCAGGCGTGGAGGCAGGGCTCCTCGGCGCCGTGCGGCACGGGCCGCCCGTCCTCGATCGGGCACCAGCCCGCCGCGAGGAGGCCCGCCGAGCGGGCGATCGCGTGATCGGCGAGGAAGCCCGCGAGCGCGAAGGCGTAGAGCGCCGCGATCGCGATCGCCGCCCTCACGCCTCTCCACGCGCGCACGTTCCGTCTCATGATCCGCGCACTAGCACGGCGCTCGGCGCGGCGCCATGCGTCATCTCACGCTCTCAGGACGGAGGCGATCGCGTCGGTGAACACGCGCGCACCGAGCACGATGTCCTCCTCCGCCGTGTCCTCGGTCCAATGGTGCGAGATGCCGCCGATCGAGGGCACGAACAGCATCACGGACGGCATGATGCGGGCGAGATATTGCGCGTCGTGCCCCGCCCCGCTCGGCATGCGGATGGCGCGGCCGGGGCAATGGATTTCGGCGGCGGCGAGGATCGCGTCCTGCAGCCCCTCGTCCATGAGCGCGGGGCGGCTCTGGCCGAGCACTTCGAGGCTCACCGAGCAGGGCCCCGCCGCATCGGCCTCGGCGACGAGCCGGCGCAGCTCCGCGTCGAGCCGCGCGAGGACGGCGTCGTCCGCGTCGCGGAACTGGAAGAGCACCTCGGCCCGGCCGGGGATGATGCTCGGCGCGCCGGGATCGAGCGCGATCCGCCCCGTCGTCCACACCGTGCGCTCGGCGGCGAGCGCGGGGAAGCGTCGGTCGATCTCGGCGAGGAGCCGCACGGCTGCGAGGCCCGCGTCCTTGCGGCGCGCCATCGAGGTCGTGCCGGCATGGTTCTGATCGCCGAGGATCGTGATCCTGTACTGCCAGATCGCGACGATGGCGGTCACCGCGCCGATCTTCAGATCCGACGAGATGAGCGTATCGCCCTGCTCGATATGCGCCTCGAAGAAGGCCTTGTGGCGCCCCTCCTCGTGGCGCACCCGCGGCCGCCCGGCGAGCCCGACGCGCGCGAGCGCCTGGCGCAGAGGCGTGCCGTCGTAGCGGTTGGCGAGGCGGTCGATCTCCTCCTCCTCCAGGAGGTCGACATAGGAGCGCGAGCCGATGAAGGAGCCGAAATGGCCCTCCTCGTCGCAGAAGGCGGCGACGTCGACGCCGCACCCCGCGAGGTCGGGATCGGCCGCGATCGCGCGCGCGGCCTCGAGCGCGAAGACGCAGCCGAGCGCCCCGTCCAGCCAGCCCGCGCGGTTCTGGCTCTCGAGATGCGAGCCCGCGAGCACCTTCGGGCCCGGGGCCGGCGAGACGGCGTAGACCGAGCCGATCCCGTCGATCTGCGCCGCGAGCCCTGCCTCCCGGCAGCGCTCCGCGAACCATTCGCGCGCGGCGACGTCCTCGGGCGAGAAGGTCGGCCTGTGCACGCCCGTCTCGTAGGCGCCGAATTGGCGCAAGGTGTGCAGATCGGACAGGAGACGGTCGGGATCGATGGTCGGCATGGGCTCCTCCTCGGGGGATTGTTGAAGCGGAGGAGGGGGGGGACGCAAGGGGCGGGGGTGCGAAGGGGGTGTTGGGGTCGCGGGCGGGGCGGGTTGTGGGAGAGGGCATGGCGACCTATTCTGGAGAAAGAGCGCATCAAGTCCGCGCCCGAGGAGGCCCTGACGTGAACAGGCTGTTTCTGCAACGCGACGAGAGTGGCGCCTTGGCGGAGACTGCGGGCGAGCGAGAGGCGCGCCTCGCGCACGAACGCGCGCTCATCGAAGAGGCGGAGGCCGAGATCGCTGCCGGTTACGGCATTGCTGGCGACGATGCTCGGGAGTTGCTCGAAGCGTTCGCGGAAGGCCGCGAGTTTGCGATACCCGTCTCGTCGAAATCCGAGAATCGATGAACGCCGATGCCGGCTCGGTTGAGGATCGCGCCTGCCGCGGCGAGAGATCTCGACAAAGTGCGTCTGTGGCTGCGCCAACCGGGATCGGGCCGCCAGGCGAGCCTCGCGTTGCGAAACATCGCCGCGGCGATCGCAGACTTGGCGTCGGCCCCGTTCCGATGGCCCGAAAGCGTGGATCATCCGCGACGCCGCGTTCGGATCGTGCGTGGACACACGATCGTCTACCGAGTCGAGCCCGATGATCCATTGTTGCCAGCCGAAGAAACGCGCGTGATCGTTCTGAGGGTGTTCCAGCCGAGGCAAAATCGGGTCTTGGGATAGGGGCGGCGCAGCGGGGGGCCGGACGCAATGACCGCGAAGCATACCAGAGGCTCTGACGCCGTCCGATTCGGGCGCCTGGAGGATCTTCCGAGCGCACCGCCGCTATCGCCGGACGCGAAATCGATGTCGGACGAGGAGATCGAGTGGCGTGCGGCCTCGGACCTCGACGCAGGCGCCGTTCCGCCCGGTTTCTGGGACGATGCCGAGACCGTCGAGCCGGAAGGCATCGAGCAGATCACTCCTTCGTCGCCCCACCGAAAGTGCGAGGTTGCCCTACCTTGTCGCGCGCGCATCGCTTCCGCTAACGTGCCGCCAAACCAAGTCCTTGCCGCGACGCCCACAATCGCGCGGCGGGCCTCGAGTCTTGGCGGGAGGAACGCGATGTCGGACAAGCTCTACGAAGTCTCTCCGGAATGGGCGCAGCGCGCGCATGTCGACGCGGCGCGATACCACGAGATGTACGCCCAGAGCGTGCGCGATCCGGATGCCTTCTGGGGCGAGCAGGGCAAGCGGATCGATTGGTTCAAGCCCTATTCCAAGGTGAAGAACGTCTCCTTCACGGGCGACGTCTCGATCAAGTGGTTCGAGGACGGCACCACCAACGTCTCCTACAATTGCGTCGACCGCCATCTCGAGACGCGCGGCGACCAGGTGGCGATCATCTGGGAGGGCGACGATCCCTCCGAGTCGAAGCACATCACCTATCGCGAATTGTCCGCCCACGTGAATCGCTGGGCCAACGTCCTGCGCAACCGGAACGTCGAGAAGGGCGATCGCGTCACGATCTACCTGCCGATGATCCCCGAGGCGGCCTACGCGATGCTCGCCTGCGCCCGGCTCGGCGCCATCCACTCGATCGTCTTCGGCGGCTTCTCGCCGGACGCGCTCGCCGGGCGCATCGAGGATTGCGGCTCGCGCTGCGTCATCACCGCCGACGAGGGCCTGCGCGGCGGCCGCAAGGTCCCGCTCAAGGCCAATGTCGATGCGGCGATCGCGCGGCTCGGGCCCGACAGCGTCGACCACGTGATCGTCGTGCGCCGCACCGGCGGCGCGGTCGCCATGGACCCGGGTCGCGACGTCTATTACGACGCCGCCGCCGAGATGGTCACCGACGAGTGCCCCTGCGCGGAGATGAACGCGGAGGATCCGCTGTTCATCCTCTACACCTCGGGCTCCACCGGCAAGCCGAAGGGCGTCCTGCACACGACCGGCGGCTATCTCGTCTACGCCTCGATGACGCACCAATACGTCTTCGACTATCAGGAAGGCGACGTCTATTGGTGCACGGCCGACGTCGGCTGGGTGACGGGCCATTCCTACATCGTCTACGGCCCGCTCGCGAACGGCGCGACGACGCTGATGTTCGAGGGCGTGCCGACCTATCCGTCGATCTCGCGCTTCTGGGACGTGGTCGACAAGCACAAGGTCAACATCTTCTACACCGCGCCCACCGCCATCCGCTCCCTCATGGGCGCGGGCGAGGAGCCGGTGCGCAAGACCTCGCGCGCGAGCCTGCGGCTCCTCGGCTCGGTCGGCGAGCCGATCAATCCGGAAGCCTGGGAATGGTACCACCGCGTGGTGGGCGAGGGCCGCTGCCCCATCGTCGACACCTGGTGGCAGACCGAGACCGGCGGCATCCTGATCACGCCGCTGCCCGGCGCCATCGCCCAGAAGCCGGGCTCGGCGACGCTGCCCTTCTTCGGCGTGAAGCCCGTGATCGTGGACGCCGAGGGCCGCGAGCTCGAGGGCGCCTGCGAGGGCAATCTCTGCATCGCCGATTCGTGGCCGGGCCAGATGCGCACGGTCTACGGCGATCACGAGCGCTTCGTGCAGACCTATTTCTCGACCTATGCGGGCAAGTACTTCACCGGCGACGGCTGCCGCCGCGACGCAGACGGCTATTACTGGATCACGGGCCGCGTCGACGACGTCATCAACGTCTCCGGCCACCGCATGGGCACGGCCGAGGTGGAGAGCGCGCTCGTCGCCCACGCCAAGGTCTCGGAGGCCGCCGTCGTCGGCTATCCGCACGACATCAAGGGCCAGGGCATCTACGCCTACGTGACCCTGATGGCCGGAATCGAGCCGAGCGAGGAGCTGCGCAAGGAGCTCGTCGCGCATGTCCGCCACGAGATCGGCCCCATCGCGACGCCCGACAAGATCCAGTTCGCGCCCGGCCTGCCGAAGACGCGCTCGGGCAAGATCATGCGCCGCATCCTGCGCAAGATCGCCGAGGACGAGTTCGGCAATCTCGGCGACACCTCGACGCTCGCGGAGCCCGCGGTCGTCGATGACCTGATCGCCAACCGGCAGAACAAGCGCACCGCCGCCTGAGGCGCGCGCCTCGCACGCCGTGACGACCATGCGAACGGGGCGCTCCTTTCGGGCGCCCCGTCTGCCTTTCGGCCGCGACCGGCTCAGATCGTGAGCGTGCCCGCGCGCGCCGCCTCGTAGCGCTCGGCGATCCGCGCCCAGTCGACGACGTTCCACCAGGCCTCCAGATACTCGCCGCGGCGGTTCTGGTAGTTCAGGTAATAGGCGTGCTCCCACACGTCGTTGCCGAAGAGCACCCGCTCGCCGTCCATCAGCGGTGTGTCCTGGTTCGGCCGCGTGGTGAGCGCGAGCCGCCCCTCCTCGTCGACGGTCACGAAGACCCAGCCCGACCCGAACACGCCCCGGCCCGCGGCCTCGAAATCCGAGCGCATCGCGTCCAGCCCGCCGAGATCGCGATCGATCGCCTCGCGCAGGTCGCCCTCGGGCTCGCCCCCGCCGTCGGGGCTCATGATCTCCCAGAACATCGTGTGGTTGGCGTGCCCGCCGCCATTGTTGCGCACCGCGCGGCGGATGTCCTCCGGCACCGCGTCGAGATCCGCGAGGAGCTCGTGCAGCGGCCGCTCGGCGAGGTCCGGATGGTCGGCGAGCGCCCGGTTCAGGTTGTCCACGTAGGCGCGATGATGGGCGCCGTGGTGGAGCTCCATCGTGCGCGCATCGATATGCGGCTCGAGCGCGTCCGCGGGATAGGGCAGCGGCGCGAGGCTGTGGGGACCGTCGGCCTGGGCGAACGCGGCGCGCGGCAGGAAGCTCGTCGCGAGGATCGCGCCTGCTCCGGCGAGCAGGTGACGGCGAGTGAGGATCGGCATGGCGGTCGTCTCCTTGGGAAGGCCCGGCGGCTCGGGTCTCTCGACATCTTCGCGAACGGCGCGCCCCCCACGGCGTTCCCCGCGCGGGCGCCGCGCGTCGCGCGTTGCGCGAGAGGCGGGGCCGACGATAGAACGTGCGGCCCGCCGCCTTCATCCGCGGCCCCCTCCGGCAAGCGAGCCGCCATGACCCGAAAGCGCGCCGATCTCCTCCTCGTCGAGCGCGGCTTCTTCGAGAGCCGCGCGCGGGCGCAGGCCGCCATTCAGGCGGGCCTCGTGACGGCGGACGGGCGCGTCGTGCGCAAGGCCTCCGAGGCGGTCGAGGCCGACGCAGCGATCGAGGCGCAGGCGCCGCACCCCTGGGTGTCGCGCGGCGGGGTGAAGCTCGAGGCGGCGCTCGACGCCTTCCGTCTCGATCCGACGGGCCGCACGTGCCTCGACGTCGGCGCCTCGACGGGCGGCTTCACGCAGGTGCTCCTCGCCCGCGGCGCGGCGCGGGTGATCGCCGTCGACGTCGGGCGCGACCAGCTCCATGCGAGCCTGCGTGCGGATCCGCGCGTCCTCTCGCTCGAGGGCACCGACGCCCGCAGCCTCGATCTCGGGGCGCTGCCGGGGCCCGTCACGCTCCTCGTCGCGGACGTCTCCTTCGTCTCGGCGACGATCGCGCTCGCCCCCGTCCTCCCCCGGATGGGGCCGGGCGCGGAGCTCGTCTGCCTCGTCAAGCCGCAATTCGAGGCCGGGCGGGCGGCGCTCGACAAGAACGGCATCGTGCGCGAGGAGAGCGCGCGCCAGGCGGCCTGCGCCCGCGTCGAGACCTTCCTCGTCGAGGCGGGATGGCGCATCCTCGGCCTCGTCCCCTCCCCCGTCGCGGGCGGGGACGGCAATCTCGAATACCTGATCGGAGCCCGGCTTGAGCCCGCACGAGACTGATCCGCACGCCATGCGCCTCGAAGCGGACGAGACCGATATCGTTCTCCTCGACATCGAGCGCCTCGGCGCGCGCGGCGACGGCGTCGCGCAGACCGCGCGCGGACCGCTCTTCGTCGCCGGCGCGCTGCCCGGCGAGCGTGTGTCGGCGGCGATCGGGGCGGGCGATCGGGCCCGGCTCGCCGCGATCGAGCGGGCCTCGCCCGAGCGGATCGCGCCCTTCTGCCCGCATTTCGGCCGCTGCGGCGGCTGCTCGGTGCAGCATCTCGCGCCCGCGCCCTATGCCGAGTGGAAGCGGGGCATCGTGGTCGGCGCGCTCGACGCCGCCCGCATCAAGGAAGCGGATGCGCTCGTCGCGCCCCTCGTCGATGCGCGCGGCGCGGGCCGGCGGCGGGTGACGCTGCATGCGCGCTCACGCTCGGGAGGCGGCGTCGCGGGAGGCGGCGTCGCGGTCGGCTTCATGGCCGCGCGCAGCCACGCGCTCGTGCCGATCGAGACCTGTCCCGCCGCCGAGCCCGGCCTCGACGGCGCCGCTCCCGCTGCCCACGCGCTCGCCGCACTGCTCGCAGCCTCGGGCAAGCCGCTCGACATCCAGGCGAGCGCGAGCGAAGCCGGGCTCGACATCGACATCCGCGGCCACGGCCCCGTCTCGGGCAAGCAGCGCACGCTCCTGATCGCGGCGGCCGAGCGGCTCGACCTCGCGCGGCTCTCGCTGCACGGCGAGGTGCTCGTCGAGCGCCGCCCGCCGCTCGTGCGGATGGGCCGGGCGGCGGTGGTGCCGCCGCCGGGCTCGTTCCTGCAGGCGACGGGCGCGGGCGAGGCGGCGCTCGCGGCGCTCGTCGACGCGGCGCTCGAGCCCGCACGCAAGGGCAAGCGCGTCGCCGATCTCTTCGCCGGGAGCGGACCCTTCGCGCTGCGCCTCGCCGAGCGCGTCGCGGTCCATGCGGTCGAGAGCGAGGCGGGCGCGCTCGCGGCGCTCGAGAAGGCGGCGCGGGCGACGCCGTCCTTGCGGCCGATCACGACCGAGCGGCGCGATCTCTTCCGCCGCCCGCTGCTCGCCCCCGAGCTCGCGGGCTTCGACGCGGTCGTGCTCGATCCGCCCCGCGCCGGCGCCGAGGCGCAGATGCGCCGCCTCGCCGAGACGCCGGTCGCCGCGATCGCCTACGTCTCCTGCGACCCCGCCACCTTCGCCCGCGACGCCGCGATCCTGATCGCCGGCGGCTACGCGCTCGCGCGCGTCACCCCGGTCGACCAGTTCGCGTATACGGGGCACGTCGAGCTCGTGGGCGCCTTCGTCGGGCCCAAGCCGCGCCGGAAGCGCTGAGGATCGGCTGCGTCAGGCGCTCGTCGCCCGGCCCTTCAGGCGCACGAAGAACCCGAGCCCGTCATGGGCGGGCAGCGGCGCGAGGGTCTCGACATGGCCCTTGCGCTTGGCCTCGAGCAGAGCGCGCCCGATCGGCAGGAACAGCGTCTCCCCGCCGCCCTCCGGCGGGGGCGCGAGGCGAATGGCGATCGTGCGCGGCGCCGAGAACCGCGAGCGCTCGATCATCTCCGCGAGCGAGGCGAGCGCCTGCCGCTCCCCCGCCGCGCGCAGGTCGAGCACCGCGTCCGCATTGGAAATGCCGAGGCTCCCGCGCAGCTTGTCGGCGTAGAAGGGCTCGAAATGGGGCATGGACGTCCGCCTCGCCGGAATGTCGACGCGCATCATATGGGGGCCTCCCTGCGGATGAAACAGTGCCGTGGCGGAACGCTCCGACGCCCTCGTTGCTTTTCGTTTCGTCGACCCTCGAAACCCTCTTGACACGAGCGCAATCAGAGCGCATCCCCACCCTCACGCGTCCTTTGCGGCGCACAAACCCAGCTCGGAACGATGGACGACAGCTCTAGTAGGCGCTTCTCCGGAAGCGCTCTCCAGAACAGCGCGCGCGCCCGTCGCGCGCACCGCAGCCGCGTCCGGCCGGGCGCGAGGGGCTGACGTCGCGCCCCTCGTCTCCCGCCGGACCCCCGACCGGCGAGGAGGCAGCCCATGAACGACGTCGTGGACAAGACGCGCGATCTCGCGGAGCTCGAGGTCGACACCGACGCCCTCCACGAGGAGGCGACACACGAGGCGACGCTCGACGTCGTGGCCGACGCGATCCGCACCGCGCTCGCCGCCGGCGACACGGCCACGATCCGCGCCTTCCTCGAATCGCACGAGACCGCCGACGTCGCGACCATGCTCGATCACCTCGAGTCGGCCGACGCGCTCGCCGCCATGCGCGCGCTCGAGCTGCGCGACCGCGCCAACGTGTTCGGCTATCTCGCCCCGGGCTGCCAGGTCGACATCGCCGAATTGATGGGCCGCCACGATCTCGCGCGCCTGATGTCGGCGATGTCGCACGACGAGCGCGCCGACCTCTACAAGCGCCTCGATCCCGTCGCCCAGGAGGCGATCCTGCCCGGTCTCGCCAAGGCCGAGCGCGAGGACCTGCGCAAGCTCGCCTCCTACGAGGAGGGCACGGTCGGCGCCATCATGACGTCGGACTATGCGACGCTCTCGCCCGACATGACGGTGCCCGAGGCGATCGATGCCCTGCGCCATCAGGCGATCGAGGCGGAGACCGTCTATCAGGCCTACATCGTCGACGAGGAGCGCCGCCTCGTCGGCGTCGTCTCCTTGCGCGATCTCCTGATGGCGCGGCCGCGGGCGCGCGTGCGCGACCTGATGGACACGGACCCGGTCTGGATCCACGCCACCGACAAGCGCGAGGAGGCGGCCCAGCTCGTCTCCCGCTACGACCTCATGGCGATCCCCGTCATCAACGGCGGCGATCGGCTCGTCGGCATCGTCACCCAGGACGATGCGATGGACGTCCAGGAGGAGGAGGCGACGACCGACTTCCAGAAGGTCGGCTCGGTGCAGAACCTGCGCGGCAGCGTGCGCGAGGCGGGCATCTTCCTGCTCTACCGCGCCCGCATCGTCTGGCTGATCCTGCTCGTCTTCGGCAACATCCTCTCGGGCGCGGGCATCGCGATCTTCGAGGACACGATCGCGGCCTACGTCGCGCTCGTCTTCTTCCTGCCGGTCCTGATCGGCTCGGGCGGCAATGCCGGCTCGCAGGCGGCGACGCTCACCGTGCGCGCGCTCGCCACCGGCGACGTGCGCATGAAGGATTGGGGCTGGATGATCGGCCGCGAGCTCGTGGTCGCGCTCTTCCTCGGCGTGACGATGGCGCTCGCGATCTCGGGCATCGGCCTCTATCGCGGCGGCGCCGAGCTCGCGCTGGTCGTGGCGCTCGCCATGGTGTCGATCGTCGTGCTCGGCTCGCTGATCGGCATGTCGCTCCCCTTCGTCCTCTCGAAGCTGAAGATGGACCCGGCGACCGCGAGCGCCCCGCTCGTCACCTCGATCGCGGACGTCGTCGGCGTCCTGATCTACTTCACCATCGCGACGCAGCTCCTCCCGATGCCGGAGGGCTGACCGCCGGCGGCTGCCGCGCGCGGGCGAGCCGGGGAACCGGGGCCGTCGCGCGGCATTCCGCTCCTTGCGGGGCGCGCCCGTCGGGTGCGCCGCGCCGGCCGACCCTCAGGGACGATCCGACGGGCGCGCCACTCAACCCGAAGTCCGAGAGCCATGGACGAACACCCTAGAATGCGCTTCCCCGGAAGCGCGCAGCATACCTCGAAGCACGCCGCGCGCGTGCCGGCATTCCGCGTCCGGCCGGACGCGAGGGGCTGACGCGTCGGCCGCTCGCCTCCTGTCGGCTCGCCGAACGGGAGACGACGATGAACGAGACGCTCGCCATCCGCACCGCCCTGCGCGATCTCGAGATCGACACCGACACCCTCCACGAGCCCGAGACGCTCGACCGCGCCGCGCAGGCGATCCGCGCCGCCCTCGCGCAGGGCGACACCGCCGCGATCCGCGACTTCCTCGACGCTCACGAGACGGCGGACGCCGCGACCATGCTCGCCCACCTCCCCTCCGAGGAGGCGCTCGCGGCGATGCGCGCCCTCGACCAGCGCCACCGCGCCGAGATCTACGGCTATCTCGCGCCCGGCTGCCAGATCGACATCGCCGAGCTGATGGGCCGGCACGACCTCGCGCGCCTGATGTCGGCGATGTCCCACGACGAGCGCGTCGACCTCTACAAGCGCCTCGATCCCGTGGCCCGGGAGGCGGTGCTGCCCGGCCTCGCCCAGGCCGAGCGCGAGGATCTGCGCAAGCTCGCCTCCTACGAGGAGGGCACCGTCGGCGCCGTCATGACCTCGGACTACGCCACGCTGTCGCCGGAGATGAGCGTGCCGGAGGCGATCGAGGCGCTGCGCCGCCAGGCGATCGACGCGGAGACCGTCTACCAGGCCTATATCGTGGACGCCGAGCGCCGCCTCGTCGGGGTCGTGTCGCTGCGCGACCTCATCCTCGCCCGCCCTCGGGCGCGGGTGCGCGACCTGATGGACATCGATCCGGTCTTCATCCACGCCTCCGACAGGCGCGAGGAGGCGGCCCGGATTGTGTCGCGCTACGACCTCGTGGCGATCCCCGTCGTCGACGCCGACGAGAGGCTCGTCGGCATCGTCACCCACGACGACGCGATGGACGTCCAGCAGGAGCAGGCGACGACCGACTTCCACAAGGTCGGCACCGTCCAGAACCTCAAGACGAGCGTGCGCGAGGCGGGGATCTTCGTGCTCTACCGGGCGCGCATCGTGTGGCTCGTGCTGCTCGTCTTCGGCAACATCTTCTCGGGCGCGGGCATCGCCTATTTCGAGGAGACGATCGAGGCCTACGTCGCGCTCGTCTTCTTCCTGCCGCTCCTGATCGATTCGGGCGGAAACGCGGGCTCCCAATCGGCGACCTTGATGGTGCGCGCGCTCGCCACCGGGGACGTGCGCATCCGCGACTGGAGCTCGATGCTCGGCCGCGAGATCGCGATCGCGCTCCTTCTCGGCGTCACCATGGCGCTCGCCGTGTCGCTGATCGGGATCGTGCGCGCGGGGCCCGAGATCGCGCTCGTCGTCTCGGCCTCGATGGTGCTCATCGTGATCGTCGGCTCGGTGATCGGGATGTCGCTCCCCTTCGTCCTGTCGCGCTTCAAGCTCGACCCGGCGACCGCCTCGGCCCCGCTCGTCACCTCGATCGCCGACGCCTCGGGCGTGCTGATCTATTTCGCGCTGGCGACGACCTTCTTGCCGATGCCGGGCTGAGGGGCTTCTCACGCATGCCGGCGGCGCGCGCTCGTGAGCGCCGTGGGCCTCTTTCCTTCCCCTGAAGGCTCGTGAATCTTCCGGAGGCTGTCATCCCGGGCCGCGAAGCGGACCCGGGACCCATATCCTCGACGATCCTTCGAGCGCGCATGCCGCGCTCGCTGCACCAGAGTGCAGCAGGTTCGATCGGCGAGGAAACGCAGCCTACAGGCTGCGACCGACACGTGGTGGATATGGGTCCCGGATCGCCTTCGGCGTCCGGGATGACACCGCAACGAAAGATTTCCAAACTCCCCGGGGAAGGAGAAGGGCGATGCGTCACGCGCGTGTCGCGAAGACCGGACCATCGAGAAACGGACGGACACAAGGGGGGCGGACATGACCCATCTCGCGATCGACTGGCTCGCGCTCGTCGACACCTTCCTGCGGCTCCTCGCGGCCGTGAGCTTCGGCGCGCTGATCGGCTTCGAGCGGCAATGGCGCCAGCGGATGGCGGGATTGCGCACGAACGCGCTCGTCGCGCTGGGGGCGGCGAGCTTCACCGTCTTCGCCACGCTCACGCCCGACGAGATCAGCCCGACGCGCGTCGCGGCGCAGGTCGTCTCGGGGATCGGCTTCCTCGGCGCGGGCGTGATCCTGCGCGAGGGGCTCAACGTGCGGGGGCTCAATTCCGCGGCGACGCTGTGGTGCGCGGCGGCGGTGGGGCTGCTCGCGGGCGGAGCGCACTACGTCCCGGCCGCCATGACCACGGTGCTGATCGTGGGCACGAACCTCTTCCTGCGCCCCATCGTGCGCCACATCAACACGAGCCTCGTGCCCCCCGACGAGATCGAGCTGCGCTACCGGGTGAAGATCCGCGCGCGCGCCTCCGACGAGGCCCATGTCCGCGCGCTCCTCCTGCAGGGCGTCGCCGGCACGGCCTTGCATCTCGAGCGCCTCGAGAGCCGGGACGTCGACGACGGCACGCGGGTCGAGGTGATCGCGGGCCTGCGCTCGCAGACGAAGGGCTCGGCCGTCCTCGAGACGCTGGTGGGGCGGCTGTCGCTCGAATCCGGCGTCAGCGCCGCGAGTTGGAGCGTGGTCGAGGGGGAGGCGCCCGATTGATCAGCGCGCGCTCCACCGCGTCTGCCGCAGCGCCTCGCCGAGGATCATCGCCGCCGAGACCGCGACGTTGAGCGAGCGCAGGTCCGGCCGCATCGGGATCGCGACGCGCGCGTCGGCGGCCGCGTGGACGCTCTCCGGCACGCCGGCCGATTCCCGCCCGACCATGATCAGGTCGTCCGCGCCGAAGGCGAAATCGGTATAGCGCACCGCGCCCGTCGTCGTCGCGAGCACGAGCCGTAGGCCGCGCTCGCGCCGCGACGCCTCGAAGGCGGCGAAGGAGGCGTGGCGCTCGATGTCGACATGGTCGAGATAATCGAGCCCGGCGCGCCGGAAATGACGGTCGGAGACGTCGAAGGCGGCCGGCTCGACGATCGCGGCGCCGATTCCGAGACACGCGCAGGTGCGCAGCATCGTGCCGGTGTTCTGGGGTATGTCGGGCTGGTAGATGACGAGGCGCATGCATGCGTCATCCGCCTCCCATGCGAAAACGTCAAGTGAACCGAGCGGCGCCCGCCCTACTTGTAGAGGGTGCCCCCGCGATCCCCCAACACGCCCAAGGTCCCGATGAAGCCTTTCGATTGGTTCGAGCGCCGGATCGACCTCTTCGCCCCCTTCGACCGCGACGCGACACCGCCCGGCCGCGGCGTCGCGCCCTTCGCCTGGCACTATCTGAAGCCGGTGCGCGGCTGGCTCGTGCTGATGACGGTGCTCTCGCTCGCGGTGGGGCTGTTCGAGAGCGGCATCTACCTGATGATCGGCTGGTTCGTCGATCTCCTCGCCACGGCGGATCCGGAGACCGTGCTGGAGACCCACGGCACGGCGCTCCTCCTCCTCGCGCTCGCGATCCTCGTCCTGCGCCCGGCCCTCAATTTCGCCCACGAGATCGTGGTCAACCAGATCGTGGTGCCACAGACGACCAACATGATCCGCTGGCGGGCGCATTCCTACACGCTCGGCCACGCGATCGGCTATTTCCAGAGCGATTTCGCCGGGCGGCTGTCGACGCGCATCATGCAGGCGGGGCAGGCGACGCGCGAGATCGCGGTTGCGCTGCTCGACACGCTCCTCTACGTGCTCGTCTTCGCGATCACCGCCCTCGTCCTGTTCGGCTCGATCAGCGCGGTGCTCGCGCTGCCGATGGCGATCTGGCTCGTCGCCTACGGCCTCATCCTGCGCCACTTCGTTCCTCGCGCGCGCGATCGCTCGCGGATCGTCGCCGATACGCGCTCGGCGCTGACGGGGCGCGTCGTCGACAGCTACACCAACGTGATGACCGTCAAGCTCTTCGCCCGCACCGAGGCCGAGCGCTCGGCGGTGCGCACCGCGCTCGGGCGCAACACGAAGGCCTATCTCGACCTCCTGCGGCTCGTGACCGGCACCTCGGCGCTGCTCGGCCTCGTCAACGCGGCGCTCATCGTCACGACCGCCTGGCTCGCGCTCTCTCTGTGGCGCGAGGGCGCCATGTCGTCGGGCGAGGCGGCGGCGGGGCTCGCGCTCGTGATGCGCATCGTCACGATGTCGGGCTGGTTCATGCAGATGGTGCGCGGCATCTTCGAGAACGTCGGCTCGCTGCAGGAATCGATGGAGACCATCGCCAAGCCCCACGCGCTGACCGACCGCTCGGACGCGACGCAGCTGCGCGTCGAGACGGGCGAGATCCGCTTCGATCGCGTCACCTTCGGCTACGGCCGCTCGGAGGGCGTGCTCGAGGACTTCTCGCTGCGGGTGCGCCCGGGCGAGAAGATCGGCCTCGTCGGGCCGTCGGGCGCCGGCAAGTCGACGATCGTCTCGCTGCTGCTACGCCTCCACGACGTCGAGGGCGGGCGCATCCTCATCGACGGGCAAGACATCGCGACGGCGACGCAGGACAGCCTGCGCGCGCAGATCGGCGTCGTCACGCAGGACACCTCGCTCCTGCACCGCTCGATCCGCGAGAACATCGCCTATGGCCGGCTCGACGCGACGGATGCCGAGATCGAGGCGGCCGCGCGCGCGGCGCATGCGCACGATTTCATCCTCGACCTCGAGGATCATCGCGGGCGGCGCGGCTACGACGCCCATGTCGGCGAGCGCGGCGTGAAGCTCTCCGGCGGCCAGCGCCAGCGGGTGGCGATCGCCCGCGTCCTCCTCAAGGACGCGCCGATCCTCGTCCTCGACGAGGCGACCTCCGCGCTCGATTCGGAGACGGAGGCCGCGATCCAGGATTCGCTCACGCGTCTGATGCAGGGGCGCACCGTCATCGCCATCGCCCACCGCCTTTCGACGATCGCCGCGCTCGATCGCCTGATCGTGCTCGACGAGGGCCGCATCGTCGAGGAGGGCACGCATCGCGACCTCCTCGCGCGGCGAGGCGCCTATGCGCGGCTGTGGGAGCGGCAATCGGGCGGGTTCATCGTCGAGGAGCGCCGCGCGCAGCAGCAGGCGGGGTGAGCGAGTGAGGCGTCGAGCGTACGGGTCTCGGCTCGCGCTCTAGCGTTTGGGATGACGCCTCCGAGAGATCCCTCTCAGCAGCGCACCCAGGCGACGCGCTGGGGGCCGACGATGGTCTGGCGGGTGCCCTCGCCGGTGCGGCGCAGGCCGAGCTCGCCGGAGAGCCGGGCGCCGCTCTCGGGGTCGTGCTCGAAATAGACGAGCGCCTCCATCGAGCGGAATACCCGCGCCTCGACGATCCGGCCCTCTGGGCCGGCGCGCCGGCCCTCCTGCGCGACCATGATCCGCTCGGGCTCAAAGCGGATCGTCTCGCGCAGGCCCGTCGGGTCGGCGGCGAGGCACCAGGCGCCTTCGAGGAAGGCGATCTCCTCGCGCGGGACGGCGCAATGGCGCAGCGTCGAATCGCACTCGGCGCCATGCACCTGCAATTGCCACACGAGGTACCCGACGAATCCCCCGACGACCAGAGCCACGCCTGCCGCGATCGCGATCCCACGCCTCATCCCGAGAACACCCCCGAAGATCTCATTCGTCCGGCGCGATCGACAGGATGCGCGCGCCTTCGGCCACCTGCGCTCCGGCGACGGCCACGATCTCGGATATGGTGCCCGAGACCGGCGCGAGAAGGGGATGCTCCATCTTCATCGCCTCGACGACGGCGAGCCTCTGCCCCTTCTCGACGCGCGCGCCCTCCTCGACGAAGAGCGCGACGACCTTGCCGTGCATCGGCGCGGCGACCGTTCCGCCCGCGTCGAGATGCTCGACGTCGATCGCGCCCGGATCGTAGAGCGCGACGCGCGTCTGGCGGCCGCGGCGCAGCACGAGCACGTCCGCGTCCGCCTCGACGAGGCTCGCGTCGATCTCGCCGGGCTCGACGGCGTGGCCGGGCACCTCGACCGAGGGGCCCTCCGCGTCGAAGGCGAGGAGCACGTCGAGGCGGTTGCCGTCGACGACGAGGGGCATCGCGGTCCGCCGCGTGCCGACGAGCTGGAAGCCGTCCTCGTCCCACCAGGGGCCGGCGAGGTCCGCCACCGTCGCGCTCAGCATCCCGCGCGAGGCGTCGAGATCGCGCGAGACGAGGGCGAGCGCGCCCGCCGCCACCGCGGCCGCGTCGAGATCCTGCGCGACCGCGCCGAGGCTCTCGAGATTGGCGTCGATGAAGCCGGTGTCGAAGGCGCCCTCGCGGAAGCCCGGCGCGCGGGCGAGCCGCTCGAGGAAGCCGGCATTGGTGCGCGGCCCGGCGACGATCGTGCGCGCGAGCGCGTCGGCCAACGTGTCGAGCGCCGCCTCGCGGGTCTCGCCGTGGGCGATGATCTTGGCGATCATCGGGTCGTAGAAGGGGGTCACGGCATCGCCCGCCTCGACGCCGGTGTCGATGCGCAAGCCCTCGCCCTCCGGCAGCGAGAGCGCGTAGAGCCGGCCCGTCGAGGGCAGGAAGCCGCGCTCGGGGTCTTCGGCATAGAGCCGCGCCTCGACGGCGTGGCCGAGGAGCGGCACCTCGTCCTGCGCGAAGGGGAGGGGTTCGCCGGAGGCGACCCGCAATTGCAGCTCGACGAGGTCGAGCCCGGTGATCGCCTCGGTGACCGGGTGCTCGACCTGGAGGCGGGTGTTCATCTCCATGAAGTAGAACCGGTCCGGCCGCAGCCCCTCGCGCCCGTCGGCGATGAACTCGACCGTGCCGGCGCCGACATAGCCGACGGCGCGCGCGGCCTCGACGGCGGCGGTGCCCATCGCCGCGCGCATGTCGGGCGTCATGCCCGGCGCGGGCGCCTCCTCGATCACCTTCTGGTGACGGCGCTGGAGCGAGCAGTCGCGCTCGTTGAGATGCACGACGTTGCCGTGCGCGTCGGCGAAGACCTGGATCTCGACGTGGCGCGGGGCGAGCACGTATTTCTCGATGAGGACGCGCGGATCGCCGAAGGCCGCTTGCGCCTCGCGCTGGGCGGAGGCGAGCGCGGCGTCGAACTCGGCCGCCTTGTCGACGCGCCGCATGCCCTTGCCGCCGCCGCCGGCGACCGCCTTGATCAGGACCGGATAGCCGATCTCGTAGGCCTTCTGGCGCAGGAAATCGGGCTCCTGGCGTGCGCCGTGATAGCCGGGCACGACCGGCACGCCCGCCTTCTCCGCGAGCGCCTTCGCCGCGTCCTTGAGGCCCATGGCGCGGATCGCGGAAGCGGGCGGGCCGACGAAGACGATGCCCGCCTGCGCGCAGGCCTCCGCGAATTCCGCGCGCTCCGAGAGGAAGCCGTAGCCGGGATGGATCGCCGCCGCGCCGGTGCGCCTGGCGACCTCCAGGATGGCGTCGATGCGCAGATAGCTCTCGGCGGCGGGGGCGGGGCCGATGCGGTGGGCCTCGTCGGCCATGCGCACGAAGAGCGCGTCCGCATCGGCGTCGGAATGGACCGCGATGGTGCGCAGGCCCAGCCGCCGCGCAGTGCGGATGATGCGGCAGGCGATCTCGCCGCGATTGGCGATCAGCACGGATGAGAGCACGCTCGTTCTCCTGGGCACGCGAAACCTGGGCACTCGAAACGACGTCCTTTGGAAAACGATGCGCGCCGCGGGTCAAGGGGGACGAGCCGAAATGTCCGCGGCCGCTCCTTTCCCCAAAAAGACCGAGGAGAGCGGCCGCGGCTCGTCTCACCCGCCGCGGACGCCGCGCCGACGCTCGGCGAGGGTGCGGGTGGGGTCCTCCGACCAGGGGCGATCGAGGGCGCGGGCGACGTCCTCGCGGGTGAGGCCGATATCGGCGAGCATGCGGTCGTCGTAATCGGCGATGCGCGCCACCTCGCGGCGGCGGAGCACGGCCTTCGCGCGCACGGCCACGAAGGCCGCGAGCGGGGCGAGGGCGAGGCGAGCGAGCGCGAGGCTCCGGCTCGCGGCGGACGGGACGGTGATCCGGCCGACCATGGCGTGCTCCTTGATGTCGTCTGGCGCGCGCAAGCGCGATTCCTCGGGGCCGCGGCGGTGCGGGCCCGGCAGCGGTGTCGCTTCCGTGTTGCTGCCCGGCCTTGATGCCACGGTTGGACCGATGACGGAAACGAATGTTCATGATAGACAGGATCACGAGTCTTGATGCCGGAGCGCTCTCCATGTCCCATCTTCTCGACGTCGAGCAATTGCGCACCTTCGTCGCCATCGCCGACACGCGCTCCTTCACCCGCGCGGGCGAGCGCGTCCACAAGACGCAGAGCGCCGTCTCCATGCAGATGAAGCGGCTCGAGGAGCGCGTCGGGCGCCCGCTCTTCGCCCGCGACGGCCGCGGCGTGCGCCTGTCGCAGGACGGCGAGCGGCTCCTCGACTATGCCCGCCGGATCGTGCGGCTGAACGCCGAATGCCTCGCCTCCTTCGAGGGCGAGGCCCTGACCGGCCGCGTGCGTCTCGGCGTGCCGGACGATTACGCCGAGCGCTACCTGCCCGAGATCCTCGCCCGCTTCTCGACCACGCATCCGCGCGCGGAGGTGGAGGTGATCTGCGAGCCCACGCCGATGCTCGTCGAGCGCGTGGTGGGCGGCGACCTCGAGCTCGCGATCATCACCCATGTCGCGTCGAAGGGCCCGGCCGAGGTGATTCGCGTCGAGCAGCTCCTGTGGGTGACGTCGGCGCGCCACACCGTCCACGAGGAGCGCCCGGTGCCGCTCGCGCTCGGGCGGCCGAGCTGCGACTGGCGTCGCGCCGCGGTCGAGCGGCTCGCCGAGGCGGGCATCCACTCGCGCATCCTCTACGTGAGCTGGAACTCGAGCGCGGTCGGCGCCGCCGTCCAGGCGGGGCTCGCGGTCTCCGTCCTGCCCGAGAGCGGATTGCGGCCCGGCATGCGCGTGCTCGGCCCCTCCGACGGCTTTCCCGCGCTCGCCACCTGCAAGATCGCCCTCCTGCGCGTCGGCGAGCAGAGCCCGCTCGCGGCCGCGCTCGCCGACGAGATCCGCGAGAGCCTGGACAATCTGAGCGCGACGGGCGTCGCGGCGGAGTAGAGACGGCTCCGCAACCGACCTCGGCCGAAACTCTCCTCGGGTTGCGTGTGGGTCGTCCAGTGGCGATAGAGTGGGGCGCCCGGCGAATCGCGGGCGCCGCGCCGAGGGGGCCCTGATCCGTGAACGCCGAGATGCCGAGCGCCGATCCCGCGCGCGTCGCCCGCGAGCTCGAGGCCGCGCGGCTGCGCCTGATCGAGACGGGCACGCGCAACCGGCTCGTCCACGTCAACCGCTCGGCCAAGCGCCCGGCGACGCTCGCAATCGTGGCGGCCTCTCCCGACGCTCTGTTCGAGCGCCTCCTGCGCGAGGGCGAGAGCCTGCGCTTCCGGCCGGACCCTCTTCTCGCCGCGCGCGCCGCCGCGGGCGAGCCGGAGGAGGCGGAGGAGGGGGAGGCGGCGCCCGCATTCTCCTTTTCCGAGAGCGCGCCCGCCGACGGTCTCCTCACCCGGCTCGGCCCGTCCGCGCTCGAACGCAAGCTCCTGCGCTTCTACCGCGACGCGAAGCTCGTCGAGGAGGAGCAGGGCGTGAACGTCCTCTATCTCGCGCTCGGGTTCCTGCGCTGGACCGAGGACGAGCGCGCGCAGACGATCCGCGAGGCGCCGCTCCTCCTCCTGCCGGTGCGGCTGTCGCGCGATGCGCGCCGGTCGACCTTCGACCTTGCCGCGCGCGAGGAGGATCTCGGCCTCAACCTGCCCTTGGCCGAGCGCCTGCGCGAGCAGGGCATCGTGCTGCCGCCGATCCCCGAGGGCGAGGATTTCGCGCCGAGCGCCTATTTCGACGCCGTCGCGGAGGCCGTCGCGACGCGCCCGCGCTGGTCGATCGACCGGGAGGGGACCGAGCTCGGCTTCTTCTCCTTCGCCAAGCTCCTGATGTTCCACGATCTCGAGCCCGAGAGCTGGGAGGGCGGCGCGCTCCTCGCCCATCCGCTCCTCGCCGGCCTGCTTGCCCGAGGCTTCGACGGCGCGGGCGCGGGCCTCCTGCCCGAGGATGCGCCGCTCGACCGCCATTTCGCTCCCGCCGACCTCGTCCACGTCGTCGATGCCGACGCCTCGCAGGCGCATGCGATCGAGGCGGTGCGCACGGGCCGCAGCCTCGTCGTGCAGGGTCCGCCCGGCACGGGCAAGTCGCAGACGATCGCCAACATGATCGCGAGCGCGGTGCACGACGGGAAGACGGTTCTGTTCGTCGCCGAGAAGATGGTCGCGCTCGAGGTCGTCCACCAGCGCCTCGCCCGCGCGGGGCTCGGGCTCGTCTGCCTCGAATTGCACGCGCGCACGGCCAACAAGCGGCTCGTCGCGCAGGAGCTCGGCAAGACCCTGGACCATGCCGAGCGCGCGCCCGATCTCGCCGCCCTCGACGCGCGGCTGACGGCGGTGCGCGATGCGCTCGACGCGATCACGCAGGATCTGCACGCGCCGATCGGCGAGACCGGGGCGACCCCCCATCGCGCGCTCGGCGATCTCGCCCGCGCGGCGGGGCTCGCTCTGCCGCCGCCGCAGATCGCGGTGACGGGCCTCGGCGATCTCGATGCGAAGACCCATGCCCGCCTCGCCGCCGAGGTCGCGGCGCTCGCCGACGCCACCGCGCGCCACGGCCGCGCCGACGCGCATACCTGGCGCGGAATCGGCGCGCTCGCCATGCAACCGCTCGACGTCGCCCGTCTCGTGCCGACGACCGAGGCGCTCGCGCAGGCGACGGCGGCGCTCGCGACGCGTGCGGGCGAGGTGGCGGCCCGGATCGGGCTTGCGGCGCCGGAGAACCTCAGGGGCGTCCTCGATCTCGTCCGCGCGCTCGCCCTCGTCGCCGACGCGCCGGAGGACGTCGCCACCGCAAGCGCGCTCGCGACCTTAGAGCCGAAGTCTCTCGACCAAGCGCACACGCTGCTCGCGATGGCGCTCGCCGATGCTAGTGAGATCGCAAGGGAAAGCGCCGCTTTCATCCCGGCCGCGTTCGAGGCGGATACGGCGACGATCCGGGCCGGGATCGCGGCGGGCGTGGGCTCCTTTTTGTCGCGCCTGTTCGGCCGCTATCGCACCGACTCCCGCATGCTCGCGAGCCTGATGGCCGAGCCGCTTCCGGCGGCGCCAAAGGCACGGCTGGCCGCCATCGACCGTCTGATCGCGCTGCGTGCGCAAATCCGCAGTTTCGAGGAGATCGGCGACGAGCTCCGCACGCTTCTCGGGCCGCTCTGGCGGGGGCGACGGACCGAATTCTTCCATCTCGAGACTGTCGCACTCTGGGTCGCGGAGGCGCGCAGCGCCGGGCTCCTGCCGGCGATGACGCCCGAGGAGGCGCGCGCGCTCGGCCACGAGGCCGCCGCCGCGCGCCAGACGCTCGCCGATGCCGGCCGTGCGGTCGCGGGTGCCGCGCAGGACCTCGTCGCGCGGCTCGAGATCGATCTCTCCCGCGCCTTCGGCACGCCCGATCTCGCCGCGATCCCGCTCGCCGATCTCGCCGCGCGCGCCGCCGCCTATGCGGCGGGGGAGGGGACCTATCAGGGCCATGTGGATCTCGCCCGCGGCGAGGCCGCGCTCGCGGCGCTCGGCGCAGGCGACGTCGCCCGCCGCCTCGCCGACGGCAGGCTCGCCCCCGAGGACGCGGCGGAAGAGCTGCGCCATGCCCGCGCCGAGGCTTTGTGGCGCCGCGCGATCGAGACCGTCCCGCGCCTCGCCGCGCTCGACGGCGCCGAACGCCACCGGCTCGTCGAGACCTTCGCGCGCCTCGAGCGGGAGCGCCGCGCGGTGCTCGCCGCGACGATCCGCGCCCGCCACGCGGCCGGGCTGCCCCGCGGGGCGCTCGGCGAGATGGGGGTGATCCGCGGCGAGATCGCGCGCAAGCGCGGGCACATGGCGATCCGCCGTCTCGTGACGCGCGCGGGCGGGGCGCTGCAGCGCATCAAGCCGGTCTTCCTGATGAGCCCGCTCTCGGTCGCGCAATATCTGCCGCCGGGACGCATCGCCTTCGATCTCGTCGTCATCGACGAGGCGAGCCAGGGGCGCCCGGAGGACGCGCTCGGCGTCGCGGCGCGCGGGCGGCAGATCGTCGTCGTCGGCGATTCGAAGCAATTGCCGCCGACGAGCTTCTTCGACCGTCTCATGGTCGACGAGACACCGGAGGAGGACGACGAGGAGGCGCCGGGCGACGCCTTCGCAGGCGCCGCCAAGGCGACGGAGCTCGAATCGATCCTCACCTTGTGCGCCGCGCGCGGCCTGCCCGAGCGCATGCTCCTCACCCATTACCGCTCCCGCCATCCCTCTCTGATCGAGGTCTCGAACGCCGAATTCTACCGCCGCCTCGTCCTCCCGCCCGCGCCCGCCGCGACGCGCGAGGAAGACGGGCTCGTCCTGCGGCGCGTCGCCGGCGCCTACGATCGCGGCGGGCGGCGCACGAACGAGATCGAGGCGCGCGCGGTCGTCGCCGCCGCGGCCGCGCATGCGGCACGCAAGCCCGCGCGCTCGCTCGGCATCGTCACCTTCTCCACCGCCCAGCGCGACCTCGTCTCGCGCCTCCTCGACGAGGCGCGGCGCGAGGACGGGGCGCTCGACAAGTTCATCGCGACGAACGAGGGCGGCGAGAGCCTGTTCGTGAAGAATCTGGAGAACGTGCAGGGCGACGAGCGCGACACGATCCTGATCAGCGTCGGCTACGGCCCGCGCGAGGCCGGCCGCCCGCTCGATTCGATGAGTTTCGGGCCGGTCTCGGGGGAGGGCGGCGAGCGGCGGCTCAACGTGCTGTTCACGCGCGCCCGTTTCCGCTGCGAGGTCTTCGCCTCGTTCGACCCCGCCGATATCGACCTCTCCCGCGCCAAGGGCGAGGGCCCGCGGGTGTTCAAGCGTTTTCTGACTTTCGCGGAGAGCGGCGTCCTCGACGTCGCGAGCCCGAGCGGGCGGGGCTTCGATTCGGGCTTCGAGGAGGACGTCGCGCGCGTCGTGCAGGGCATGGGCTACGCGGTCGATTCGCAGGTCGGCTCGTCGGGCTTCTTCATCGATCTCGGCGTGCGCGATCCGGATCGGCCGGGGCGGTACCTCATGGCGATCGAGTGCGACGGCGCGCGCTACCACACCTCGCTCTGGGCGCGCGAGCGCGATCGGCTGCGCCAGGAGATCCTCGAGGGGCTCGGCTGGCGCTTCCACCGCATCTGGAGCTCGGATTGGTATCGCCGCCGCGCCGACGAGATCGCCCGCCTCGCCGAGGCCCTGCGCCGCGCGCGCGAGGAGCCCGTTCCGACCCCGCCGGAGCCTCCCGCCGTCGAGCCGCCGCCGGAGCCCGCGCCCGCCGACGAGCCCGCATCGACGCCCGCGTCGCCCCCACTCGGCGAGCCCTACGCGATCGCGAGCCCGCCCGTCCCGCGCGGCGTCGAGGCGCATCTGTGCCCGCCGCGCGAGCTCGCCCGCATCGTCGCCGCGATCGCCGAGGTCGAGGGGCCGATCCATGCGGAGGAGGTGGCGCGGCGCGTGGCGAGCCTGTTCGGCGCCCAGCGCGCCGGCACGCGCATCGTCGCGGCGACCGATCAGGCTTTGCGGATCGCGGGCCAGGCGGGCGCCGTGGGCGTCGACGCCGAGGGCTTCCTCGCCACCCGCGCGCAGATGCGGACGCCGCCGGTGCGCGACCGCTCGGCCGCGCCGCCTTCGCTCCAGCGCGCGGACCGGATCGCCGCCTCCGAGATCCGCGCGGCGGCTCTGCGCGCGCTCGCAGAAAATGGCGGGCTCGCGCGCGAGGAATGCGTCACCGCGATCGTGCGGCTTCTCGGCTTCCAACGCACCGGCCCCGATCTGCGCGCGCGGGTCGAGGTCGTGATCGCCGCGGCGATCGGGGAGGGGCGCTTGCGCGAGCGCGACGGGCGGATCGCCCCGCCCGCCGATCCCGGCCCGTGAGCGCGCCTCAGAAGGCGTCGGCCGAGAGCGCCATCGTCGTGTCGGCGCCCGCCGAGATCCGCGCGAGCTGCGCGGCGGTCTCGGGCATCAGGCGCTCCATGTAGAAGCGGCCGACGACCAGCGTGTCCGCCATGCCGGGCGCGTCCTTCTTGGCGAGCGCGGCCTTGGCCATGCGGCCCCACATGTAGCCCATGGCGACGAGGCCGAAGAGGTGCATGTAGTCGGTCGCGCCGGCGCCGGCATTGTCGGGCTTGGCCATGGCGTTGTTCATGAACCACATCGTCGCCTGCTGGAGCCGCCCGAGCCCCTCCGCGAGCGGGCCGACGTAAGGCGCCATCTCCGGGTCGGCCTTGGCGCCCTCGCAGAAGGCGCCGACCTCCTGGAAGAAGCTCATCACCGCGCGCCCGCCGTCCTTGGCGAGCTTGCGGCCGACGAGGTCCATCGCCTGGATGCCGTTCGCGCCCTCGTAGATCATGGTGATGCGGGCGTCGCGGACGAATTGCGACATCCCCCATTCCTCGACATAGCCGTGGCCGCCGAACATCTGCTGGGCCTTGACCGCGTTGTCGAAGCCGAGATCGGTGAAGACGCCCTTCACGACCGGGGTGAGGAGCCCCATGAAGTCGTCCGCCGCCTGGCGCGCGGCCGGATCCGGCGAGCGGTGGCGCACGTCGGACTTCAGCGCCGTGTAGAGGATGAGCGCGCGCGCCGCCTCGTTGATCGCGCGGATCGTCATCAGCGTACGGCGCACGTCCGGATGGACGATGATCGGATCGGCCGGGCCGTCGGGGTTCTTCGGGCCGGTGAGCGCGCGGCCCTGGAGGCGGTCCTTCGCGTAGGCGACCGCGTTCTGATAGGCGACCTCGGAGATGGCGAGGCCCTGGACGCCCACCGCGAGGCGCGCCTCGTTCATCATCACGAACATCGCAGCGAGCCCGCGATTCTCCTCGCCGACGAGCCAGCCCTTGGCGCCGTCGTAATTCATCACGCAGGTGGCGTTGCCGTGGATGCCCATCTTGTGCTCGAGCGAGCCGCAGGAGACGGGGTTCTTCTCGCCGAGCGAGCCGTCCTCGTTCACGAGCACCTTCGGCACGACGAAGAGCGAGATGCCCTTGGTGCCGGCCGGCGCGCCCTCGATGCGGGCGAGGACGAGGTGGACGACGTTCTCGGTGAGGTCGTGGTCGCCCGCCGAGATGAAGATCTTCGTGCCGGTGATCGCGTAGGAGCCGTCCCCGTTCGGCACGGCCTTCGTCTTGATCATCCCGAGATCGGTGCCGCAATGGGGCTCGGTCAGGTTCATGGTGCCCGACCAGGAGCCGTCGATCATCTTCGGCAGATAGGTCTCCTTCTGCGCCTGCGACCCGTGCACGAGGAGCGCGGCGACCGCGCCCATGGTGAGGCCCGGATACATCGCGAGCGCGAGATTGGCCGAGGAGGCGAATTCCTGCATCACGGTGTTGACGGTGGACGGCAGGTTCTGGCCGCCGAATTCCTCCGGCACCGAAATGCCGAGCCAGCCGCCCTCGCAATAGGCGCGGTAGGCCGCCTTGAAGCTCTCGGGCGTCGTCACGCGGCCGTCCGCGTGGCGCGTGCAGCCCTGGACGTCTCCGTCGCGGTTCGTCGGCGCCCACTCGTTCTCGAAGAGCTTCGCGCCCTCCTCGAGGATCGCGACGAGCGTGTCCTCGCCCACGTCCGCGAAGCCCGGGAGATCGGCATAATCCGAGATCCGGAGCACGTCCTGCAGGATGAAGGCGGTGTTCGCGACGGGGGCCTTGTAGACCGGCATGGCGTCTCTCTCCTGTGGCGTCAGTTAGTTCACATATAAACTATACACGCTCGGGAGCCAAGCCCTCGCCCGCCCCGACCCGCGCGATCGTGATGAGGAGCGTCACGCCGGCGAGCCTGCATGATAAACGCGAGGTTGTCATCCCGGACGCCGAAGGCGATCCGGGACCCATACTCACGACCGGCGGGTCGCAGCCTGTCGGCTGCGTTTTTCTTCGACGATCGATGCTGCCGCGAGGTGCGGAGCGAGCGCGGCATGCGCGCGCGCTCGGACTTTTCGTCGAGGGTCCCGGGTCCGCTTCGCGGCCCAGGACGACAGCCGATGCGACGATCCCGCCGCGATGGGGGGCGGCGGGACCGGGTTTTTCCGACGATCGGCGCCTCAGAAGAGGCCGCGGACGCTCTGGGCGAGGTCGAGGGAGCCGTATTCCTCGCGCGCGTCGAGCGCGGCGAAGGCGTCGCGGTTCATGCCGTGGCGGACGCGCACCGTCGCGCCGACCGGCGTCTTCTCGTAGAGGTCGAGGGCGTCCTGGTTGAGCATGCGCACGCAGCCCGAGGACATCGCCTGACCGATCGACCAGGGCTCGTTGGTGCCGTGGATGCGGTAGAGCGTGTCGCGCCCGCCCTGGTGCAGGTAGAGCGCGCGGGCGCCGAGCGGATTGTCGAGGCCGCCCTCCATGTGCACGGGCAGCTCCGGCTGGCGGCGGCGCATCGAGGCCGGCGGGCGCCAATCGGGCCAGCGCGCCTTGCGGCCCACCGTCGCGGTGCCCGACCAGGAGAAGCCGTCGCGGCCCACCCCGATCCCGTAGCGGATCGCCCGGTTGCCGGGTCGGATCAGGAAGAGCTGGCGGGCGGAGGTGTCGACGAGGATCGTGCCCGGCCGCTCGCGCCCGTCGTAGCGCATGACGGTGCGGCGCAGATGGGCGGGGAGGCGATCGGGATCGACGAAGGGGATGTTATGGGGCCGGTCGGGAATGAAGCCGACATACCAGCCGTCGTGGACCTGGGCGTGGGCCTGTGTGGAGCCGAAGGGGTCGAGGCGAGCGGAGGCGACGAACGCCGCCGCCGCGCCCAAGAAGGTGCGGCGCGTGAGCATGGGGATCCTCGCGGGTCAGGGAATGCTCTTTTGTCGCCGAACCAAAGCGGACGCACCGGCTCAGGTTCCCTGGCCGGTGCGCGATCGTGGTCGAATAGGATTTCTCCCGATCCGCCGATGCGGCGGGCGGGGGCGGCTCAGCGGGCGCGCGGACGCCCGAGGCCCTGGAGCAGGTTGCCGACGAAGCTCGGCTCGGCGCCGCCGGCCGGCGTGGTGCGGGAGACGAAATCGAACACGACGCCGTCCTGCAGGCCGTACAGCGCCGTGCGCTCGACGCGCAGCTGTGGCGTGAAGTAGATCGCCGCGATCCGGCGGTCGACGATCTCCTGGCGCATGAAGGCCGCGCGCCGCACCATGGTCTGGCTGATGTAGTACCAGGATTGGTTTCCGACGGTCGAAACGGTCGACGGCGTGCCCATCAGCTCGAGCACCGCCTCGGCGCCGAGCCCGGGCCGAACCTGGGCGAAGGCGGCCTCGTCGAGGATGTAGCCGGCCTGGAACTCCTCGCTGATTCCGCCCATCGTGCAGGCGCCCGCGGCGCCGGCGAGGGCGACGGTCGCCGCGAGGCGCAGGAAGCCCCGGCGGGAAGGATGCTCGAGGTGGCTTCGTGAGGAAAGACGCATGGGGCGGGTCCGGCTCGGTGTCTGCGGCGCGAGGACGGCTTGCGCGCGCTGGGCGGTTTGGCGTACCCCGAACACGTGTCGTTTGGCAAGGCGCGAACGCCTGGAGGGCGCCCCGATGATCTTCCGCTTCTTCCGGCCCGACCCGAGCCGCGTCCTAATCGACACGCTCCTGACCCGCGTCGCCGTCGCCGCGCGCGCGCCCTGGCTCTACCGGGACATGGGGGTGCCCGACACCGTCGAGGGCCGCTTCGAATCCTATGCCCTGCATATGGTCCTGACGCTGCGCCACATGCGCACGCTGCCGGCGCCCGCCGACGACGCCGCCCAGGAACTCGTGGACGCCTATTTCAAGAGCCTCGATCACATGCTGCGCGAGATGGGCGTCGGCGATCTCGGCGTGCCCAAGCGCATGAAGAAGCTCGCCGAGGCCTTCTACGGCCGCGCCCGCACCTACGATCCGCTGCTCGATGCGAAGGACGCGCCGGGTCTCGCCCTCGCGCTCGGGCGCAACGTCGTCGGCGCGTCGGAACCCGCCCACCCGCTCGCCGCTTACGCGCTCGAGGCGCAGGCGCGCCTCGCCGCCCAGGATCTCGACGCGCTCTTCGCCGCCGGCCCCGATTTCCCGGCCGCGCCGCAGACGTTCTGACGAGGAGGCCAGCCATGACCGTCGAAACGCTTCCCCTGACCCGCCTCGTGCCCGTCGATCGCCTGCCCGCCAAGGGCGAGCGGGTCCGCATCGAGGCGAGCGAGGCGGAGCGCGAGGCGCTCGCCCGCGCGTTCGGCCTCCCCGCGGTGCACGCGCTCGTCGGCCGCTTCGAGCTCGAGGGCGGGGGCAAGCGCGTCGGCGTGACCGGCACCGTCGAGGGCCGCGTCACCCGCACCTGCGTCGTCACGCTCGAGCCCTTCGAGCAGGACGTCCACGAGACGGTCGAGGTCGATTTCGCGCCCGCGACCGCCCCCGTCGACGAGGCGGAGGCCGAGGCCCGCAAGCTCGATCCGCCCGACGAGATCGTCGACGGCAAGATCGACCTCGGCGCGCTCACCGCCGAGTTCCTGGCGCTCGGCCTCGACCCCTACCCGAAGAAGCCCGGCGTCGCCTTCGAGCCGATCGTGGACAGCGACGCGCAGAGCCCCTTCGCCAAGCTCAAGGGGCTCACGACAGGCGACGAGAAGGGCTGAGTGGAGACTTCGTCGGTCGATGGGGTGGTGTCATCCCGGGCCGCGAAGCGGACCCGGGACCCATACGCTCCACGATCGTTCGAGCGCGCATGCCGCGCTCGCTCCGCGACCGCACAGAATGTGCAGCACGGATCGTCGGCGATACGCAGCCTATAGGCTGCGAAATCAACGTCGTGCTTATGGGTCCCGGGTCCGCTTCGCGGCCCGGGATGACAAGGGCGGCAAACCTCGCCAAGCTTCGATCCGCGACCGAGGCGCCCGCCCGCTTTTCGCGCTGCCGCGACGAATTGCTGCGGGGCAGCACCGAATCGGGGTTATGCGGCGAAAGATCATACGTATGATCTTTCCATGCGTCGCACCCGCACCCTCCACCAGGATGCCGTCGAGCGGATCGCCACGGGCATCGTGGGCGGCCGCTACCGGCCCGGGGCGCCTCTCCCGACGGAGAGCGAGCTCGGCGAGGCGCTCGGCGTCTCGCGCACCGTAATCCGCGAGGCGATGCGCACGCTGGCGGCCAAGGGCATGGTGCGCGTGCGCCGCCGCCACGGCACCACGATCGAACCTCTCGACACCTGGAGCCTGTTCGATCCGCAGGTGATGGACTGGCGGCTCGAGGCGGGGCTGACGCGCGAATTCGCCGAGGACCTCGTGCGCTTCCGGCTCGGCCTGGAGCCCTTCGCCGCCGCGCTCTGCGCCGAGAACCCGGATTTCCCCGACGCGACCCTCGAGGACGCCTTCGCGCGGATGAGCGCGGCGGTCGAGGGGGAGGGCGACTACCATGCCGCCGATCTCGATTTCCACCGCACCATTCTCGACGGGACGCGCAACCAGTTCATGCGCCAGCTCGCGCCGATGCTGGACAACGCCCTGCGCGTCTCGATCCGGCTGTCGGTGATCGACATGGGCACCGCGCGGGGCTCGCTCCCGCTGCACCGAGCCGTCGCGGACGCGATCGTCGCCCGCGACCCCAAGGGCGCCGCAAGAGCGCTGACGAGCCTGATCGAGGCCGCGCGGGAGGACATCCGCGTGGCGCTGGAGCGGCGCGAGAGGAGGAGACGCAGCGATGCGCAAGGCGATCGACTGGCTGTTCCGACCACTTGAATTCGTCATCGTCGCGCTTCTGGTCGCGATGGTGGCGATGGTGTTCGGCAATGTCGTGCTGCGATACGGCTTCAACAGCGGCATCGTCATCTCGGAGGAGATGTCGCGCTATTTCTTCGTGTGGCTGACCTTCATCGGCGCGGTGATCACCTTCCGCGAGAACGCGCATATGGGCGTCGAGACCATGGTGCGCCTGTTCGGGCGGCGCGGGCGGCTCGTCTGCATGGCGCTCTCGAACCTGATCATCATCGGCTGCGCGGGCGTGTTCTTCTGGGGCACCTGGCTGCAGGCGCCGATCAACGCCACGATGCGCGCGCCGGTCTCCGGCATGCCGATGATCTGGGTCTACGGCATCGGCTTCTTCACCGGCGGCATGATCGCCCTCATCGCCGGCATCCGGCTCGCGCGCATTCTCCTCGGCCGCGTCACCGACGAGGAGGTGCGCGCCTTCGCCGGCGAGCATGTCGACGAGGTGACGACGGCGTCGGAGAACCCGTCCGCCACGGGGAGGCGCGCGCAATGACGATCGCGGTCTTCCTCGCCGCGCTGCTCGGCGCCATGGCGATCGGCGTGCCCGTCGCCTTCGCGCTGATCTTCACCGGCATCGTGCTCATGTTCCACATGGGCATCTTCAACACGCAGATCGTGGCGCAGAACATGATCTCGGGCGCCGACACGTTCACGCTGCTCGCGATCCCGTTCTTCCTCCTCGCCGGCGAGCTCATGAACGCGGGCGGGCTGTCGAAGCGCATCATCGCCTTCGCGGTCGCCTGCGTCGGGCACATCCGCGGGGGGCTCGGCATCGTCGCGGTGATCGCCGCGGTGATCATGGCCTCGCTCTCGGGCTCGGCCGCCGCCGACACCGCCGCGCTCGCCTCCATCCTCATTCCGATGATGCGCCAGGCGGGCTACAACGTGCCGCGCGCGGCCGGCCTGATGGCGTCGGGCGGCATCATCGCCCCGGTGATCCCGCCCTCGATCGCCTTCATCATCTTCGGGGTCGCCGCCAACGTCTCCATCACGCAGCTCTTCCTCGCGGGCATCGTGCCGGGCCTCCTGATGGCGGTCGCGCTCTGCATCACCTGGCTGATCGTCTCGCGCAAGGAGACGGTGGAGCCCCTGCCGCGCCAGCCCTGGTCGGAGCGGCTCAAGGCGACGGGGCGCGCGGGCTGGGCGCTGATGATGCCCGTGATCATCCTGGGCGGCATCCGCTTCGGCCTGTTCACGCCGACCGAGGCCGCCGTGGTCGCGGCCGTCTACGCCTTGTTCGTCGGCATGTTCATCTATCGCGAATTGAAGCCCGCCCAACTCTACGGCGTCTTCCTGCAGGCGGCGAAGACGACGTCGGTCGTGCTCTTCCTCGTCGCGGCGGCCCTCGTCTCGGCCTGGCTGATCACGAGCGCCAACATCCCAGCCGAGATCGGGGGCCTGATCCGGCCGCTGATGGACAATCCGAAGCTCCTGCTCTTCGTGATCATGCTCCTCGTGCTCGTGGTCGGCACCGCGCTCGACCTCGCGCCGACCATTCTCATCCTGTCGCCGGTGCTGATGCCGATCGTCCGCGAGGCGGGAATCGACCCCGTCTATTTCGGGGTGATCTTCGTCATGAACACCTGCATCGGTCTGATCACGCCGCCCGTCGGCATCGTCCTCAACGTGGTGAGCGGGGTCTCGCGCGTGCCGCTCGGCCAGGTGGTCTGGGGTATTCTCCCCTTCCTCCTGGCCCAGGTCTGCGTGCTGTTCCTGCTCGTCCTGTTCCCGGAGCTCGTCCTCACGCCCCTGCGCTGGCTGCGCTAGGGGCGCGAGCGAGAAGAAGAAACCGACGTCACAAACGCAAACGGAGGAAACTCATGCAAAAGACCGTTCTCACAGCCGCCGCCGCGATCCTTCTCGCCGGCATCGCGCTTCCCGCCTCGGCCGAGATCCGCGACCGCAACATCCGCGTCTCGAACGGCGTCAACGCCGATCACCCGGTCGGCAACGGCATCTCCGTCATGAACGCCTGCATGCAGGAGCGTTCCGACGGCCGGATGCAGCTCACCGCCTTCTGGGGCGGCGCGCTCGGCGGCGATCTGCAGGCGACGCAGGCGCTGCGCTCGGGCACCCAGGAGATGGTCGTCACCTCCTCCTCGCCGCTGGTCGGCATCCTGCCCGCGCTCGGCGTGTTCGACCTGCCGTTCCTCTTCGCCAACGCGCAGGAGGCCGACGCCATTCTCGACGGCGATTTCGGCGACTTCATCAACGACATGCTCCCCGACCTCGGCCTCGTCAATCTCGCCTACTGGGAGAACGGCTTCCGCAACCTCACGAACTCGGTTCGTCCGGTGGAGCGGTGGGAGGATCTCGACGGCATGCGCGTGCGCGTCATGCAGAACAACATCTTCCTCGACACCTTCCAGAACATGGGCGCGAACGCCACGCCGATGGCCTTCGGCGAGGTCTTCACCGCGCTCGAGACGCGCGCCATCGACGCGCAGGAGAACCCCTTCGTGACGATCGACACCTCGAAATTCTACGAGGTGCAGAGCTATCTCTCGATCACCAACCACGCCTACACGCCGTTCATGGTGCTGTTCTCGAAGCCGATCTGGGACACCTATTCGGAGGCCGAGCAGGAGATCCTGCGCGATTGCGCGATCCTCGGGCGCGACGCGCAGCGCGCGGCGAGCCGCGAGCTCTCCGATCAGTCGCTCGCGCGCATTCGCGAGGCGGGCATGCGGGTGAACGAGATCTCGCCCGATCAGCAGCAGCGCATGGTCGAGCGCGCCCAGCCGGTCTACGAGCGCCACGCCGAGCAGATCGGCCCCGACGTCGTCGCCCGCATCCAGGAAGAGCTCGCGACCTTGCGCGGGCAGTGAGGCGACCGCACCCCCTCTCCGCCGCGAGGCGGGGAGGGGGGTCCGATCGGTGTCATCCCCGGCCGGAGCCGCGAAGCGGCGCAGGGAATGGGGACCCAGCACGAAGACGCGTGCGGAGCACGCTATCGTGCCGCCGACCAGGCGGCTGGTCGGCGCCGCGAGCGCTTGCTGCGCAAGCGATTTCTTGCGCTGGGTCCCCTTTCCTTGCGGTCGCTTCGCGACCTCCAGCCGGGGATGACACACCTGAGCCACACGCAGCGAGCCGAACCCCATGCGCGTCACCGCCCTCGAGACGATCCGCCTCGGCGAGTTCCCGAACCTGATCTTCGTGCGCGTCCACACCGACGAGGGCCTCGTCGGGCTCGGCGAGACCTTCATGGGGGCGGCGGCGGTGGAGGCCTATCTCCACGAGAGCGTGGCGCCCAAGCTGATCGGGCGCGATCCGCTCCAGATCGAGGCGATCAACCGCGATCTCCTCGGCTATCTCGGCTGGCGGGGCGCGGGCGTGGAGACGCGGGGGAACTCGGCCGTCGACATCGCGCTCTGGGACCTGTTCGCCAAGGCGCTCGGCGTGCCGCTCTGCGTGGCGCTCGGCGGGCGCTCGCGCGAATCGATCCGTACCTACAATACCTGCGCGGGCTATCGCTACGTGCGGGACGCGCGGGCGCAGACGGTGGCGAATTGGGGACGCGGCGGGAAGGCCGGGCCCTACGAGGATCTCGACGCCTTCCTCGACGACGCGGGCACGCTCGCGCAATCGCTGCTCGACGAGGGCATCCGCGCGATGAAGATCTGGCCCTTCGACATCGCCGCCGAGCGCTCGGGCGGGCTCGACATCTCCCCCGAGGAATTGCGCAAGGCGCTCGAGCCCTTCGAGAAGATCCGCCGCACGGTGGGGGACGCCATGGATGTCATGGTCGAGTTCCACTCGCTCTGGTCGCTGCCCGCCGCCCAGCGGATCGCCCGCGCGCTCGCGCCCTACGAGACCTATTGGCACGAGGATCCGGTGCGGATGGACAGTCTCGAGACCTTGAAGGCCTACGCCCCGCACTCGCGCGCCATGGTCTGCGCCTCCGAGACGCTCGCCTATCCGCACGCCTTTCGCGATTATCTCGCGACCGGGATCGCGGGGGTGGCCATGCTCGATCTGTCCTGGTGCGGGGGCATCTCGGAGGCGCGCAAGATCGCCGCGCTCGCGGAAGCCCACCAGATCCCGGTCGCGCCGCACGATTGCACGGGGCCGGTCGTGTTCATGGCCTCCTGCCATTTCTCCATGCACGCACGAAATGCCCTCGTGCAGGAGAGCGTGCGGGCGTTCTATACGGGCTGGTACACCGAGCTCGTGACGGCGCTGCCGCGGATCGAGCGCGGCGAGATCGCGGTCGGCGAGGCGCCCGGGCACGGCACCGAGCTCCTGCCGGGCCTCGAGCGCCGCGCCGACGCCATCGTGCGCACGAGCCGGGCCGATTGAGGGTCGCCGATCGATGTCCGCCGCCGCAGCACGCTACCTCTCGACGCCGAGCGCGAGGCTTGGCATCGCGATCATGCTGTTCGCCATGTTCCTGTTCGCGGCGAACGACGTGCTCGGCAAATGGCTGGTGGCGACCTATTCGGTCGGCCAGGTCCTCCTGATCCGCTCGATCGCGGCGCTGATCATCCTCGCGCCCTTCCTGTGGATGATGGGGCCGCGCAAGCTCCTCGTCGTCGAGCGGCCGGGGCTGCAGGCCCTGCGCGTCGGGCTGTCGACGGCGGAGGTGTTCTGCTTCTACGCCGCCGTGATCTGGCTGCCGCTCGCGGACGTGATGACCTATTGGCTCGCCGCCCCCATCTACGTCGCCGCGGTCTCGCCCTTCCTGCTCGGCGAGAAGGTCGGCTGGCGGCGCTGGACCGCGATCGCGATCGGATTCGTCGGGGTGACCGTCGCGCTCGAGCCCTCCGCCGCGACGCTCACCGCGCCCGCCTTCATCTCGATCGTCGGCAGCCTGTGCTTTGCGGGCATGATCGTCCTCTCGCGCACCCTGCGCGGCACGCCGGACACGACCCTCGTCTTCTGGCAGACGATGGGCGCGCTCGCCGCCGGAATCGCGACCGCGGGCTTCGGCTGGGTGACGCCGACGGCGATCGATTTCACGCTCCTCGCGCTTCTCGGCGTCGTCTCGATGGCGGGGCATGTCTGCGTCAACCGCTCGCTCAAGCTCGCCGACGCGGCGACCGTCGTGCCCTACCAGTACACGCTCCTGTTCTGGGCGATCGTCCTCGGCTTCCTCGTCTTCGGCGACGTGCCGCGCACCGCGATGCTGATCGGCGCGGCGATCATCGTGGGGGCCGGCTTGTTCATCTTCTTCCGCGAGCGGGCGGTGGCGAAGAAGGCGGCGGCGAATCCCTCCCCGTAGGGGAGGGTGGCCTCGCGAGCGAGGCGAGCGAGGTCGGGTGGGGCCCGACGCTTGCAGGATGATCTCCGCGCCACGGGCCCCACCCGGCCCTTCTCGCTGACGCTCGAAGGTCCACCCTCCCCTGCGGGGAGGGATGCTACGCCCCCTGCGCGGCGGCGCGCTCCACCGGCTTCTCCACGATCGGCAGGTTGATCAGCGCGGACGCGACGCCGAGCGCCACCGACAGCCACCAGACGAGCGCGTAGCCGCCCGTCGTCTCGTAGAGCACGCCGCCGAGATAGACGCCGATGAAGCCGCCGAGCTGGTGGGAGAAGAAGGCGAAGCCGTAGAGCATCGCCATGTAGCGCGTGCCGAACATCACCATCACGAGCGCCGAGGTCGGCGGCACGGTCGAGAGCCAGAGGAGGCCGATCGTCGCGCCGAAGACGAGGGCGGTGAGCGGGCTCGCGGGCAGGAGCACGAAGGCGGCGATGGCGATCGCGCGGCCGAGATAGATCCAGGCCAGCAGATAGCGCTTGGGCATGCGCGTCGAGAGGAAGCCCGCGCCGAGCGAGCCGGCCGCGTTGAAGAGCCCGATCAGCGCGAGCGTCCAGCCGCCGATCGAGGCGGAGAGGCCGGCATCCTTCAGGTACGCCGGCAGATGCGCGGTGATGAAGGCGAGCTGGAAGCCGCAGGTGAAGAAGCCCGCGACGAGGAGCACGTAGGAGCGGTGTCGGAACGCTTCCGCGAGCGCCTGCGGGATCGATTGCGCCGGGCCCATCCCGGCCGGGGCGGAGGCGCCGCCGGTGCCGCGCGTCGCGAGCGCGAGCGAGAGCGGCAGGACGAGGGCGAGGCTCACCGCGAACCAGACGAGCGCCCCCTGCCAGCCGACGGAGCCGATCAGCGCGTTGCCGATCGGCGGGAACAGGAATTGCCCGAAGGAGCCCGCCGCCGTGCCCGCGCCGAACGCCATCGGGCGCCATTCCTCCGGCAGGAGCTTGCCGAAGGCGCCGAGCACGAGGTTGAACGAGCAGCCGGCGAGCCCGAGCCCGATCAGCACGCCCGCGCCCGTGTGCAGCACGAGCGGCGTCGAGGCGTAGGCCATCACCACGAGGCCCGCGGCATAGAGGATTGCGCCGATCACGAGCACGCGGACCGTGCCGAAGCGGTCGGCGATCGCACCCGCGAAGGGCTGGCCGATGCCCCACAGGAGGTTCTGCAGCGCGATCGCGAGCCCGAACGTGTCGCGCCCGAAACCGAGATCCGTCGTCATCGGCACCTGGAACAGACCCGCCGAGGCGCGCGGGCCGAAGGTGACGAGCGCGATCAGACAGCCGGCGAGGACGACGATCTCGGGGGCGATCGCAGGACGGGGTGCGGCGGGAGCGGACATGATATCAGGGTCTCGACGGAAAAAAATCCCTCCCTGTAGGGGAGGGTGGACTCTCGAGGCGTGAGCCGAGAAAGGCCGGGTGGGGCGCGACGCTCGAAGAGCGCTCTCCACCCGGGCCCCGCCCGACCCCGTCGCTGCGCTCCGGGGCCACCCTCCCCTACGGGGAGGGATGACCCCCTCCGATCAGCGTCCGGTGCGGATGCGGGTCCAGGCGCGGGTGACGAAGCGCTGGGTGCGCTCGTCGTAGGCGGTGTTGGTGAACAGCCGCTCCATCGTGTCGTCGTCCGGATAGATGCCCGGATCGGCGAGGATCGCCGGATCGATGAACTCCTTGGCCGCGAGGTTGCCCGAGGCGTAGTTCACGTAATTGACGTTCTGCGCGGCGATCTCGGGGCGCATCATGAAGTCGATGAAGGCGTGCGCCTCCGCGACGTTCTCCGCGTCCGCCGGGATCGAGAAGGAATCGAACCAGATCTGCGCGCCTTCCTCGGGCACGATATAGGCGATCTCGATGCCGCTGCCGGCTTCCTCGGCGCGGTCGCGCGCCTGCAGGATGTCGCCGGAATAGCCGACCGCGAGGCAGATGTCCCCGGTCGCGAGCGCGTTGATGTATTCGGACGAATGGAAGCGGCGGACGTTCGCCGCCGCGCGCGTCAGGAGATCGGCGGCCTGCTGGAGCTCGCCCTGGTCGCGCGAATCGGGATAGAGCCCGAGATAGTTCAGCGCGGTCGGGAACATGTCCTCGGCCGAATCGAGCACGTAGATGCCGCAATCGGCGAGCCGGCTCGCGACCTCCGGATCGAAGACGAGGTCCCAGCTGTCGGGGATCTCGCCGCCGAGGCGCTCGCGCACCATGGCGACGTTCACGCCGATCCCGGTCGTGCCCCACATGTAATTGACCGCGAAACGGTTGCCCGGATCGTAGACGGCGAGCCGCTCCTCGATCTGCGGCCAGGCGTGCACGATGTTGGGGATCTGCGAGCGGTCGATCTCCTGGAAGATCCCGGCCGCGGCGAGGCGCTGCGTGAAGGGGCCCGAGGGCACGACGATGTCGTAGCCCGAGCGCCCGGCGAGCAGGCGCGTCTCGACGATCTCGTTGTTGTCGTAGGTGTCGTAGACGACGCGGATCCCCGTCTCGGCGGTGAAGGCGGCGAGGACGTCCGGGTCGATATAATCCGACCAATTGTAGACATTGACGACGCGCGATTGCGCTTGAGTCGCGTCGATCGCGGCGGCCGAGACGGTGAGACAAGCGGCGAGTGCCAGACTCGCGCCGAAGCCGGCGGTGACGTTACGACCCATCGCGTGCGATCTCCGTGAGCGAGAGGGAGGACGGCGGCCGAGGCCGTGGGCACGTTATGGGACGGAAAACGGGGGGGCAAGCCGAATGCGTCGCCCCGCCGATGCGTATCGCGCGCGTTCAGCCGCGACGGACGATCTTGCGCTTGGCCGGAGGCTTCGCCGGGGAGGGCGGGGGCGCGGCGTCGCGCTCGGCCTGCTCCTTGGCGAGCCGCATGGCACGCAGGCGCTGGGTCTTCTCCTCGGTGGCGCGGACGTGGTCCTCGTATTCGCGCATCGCCGCCTCGCCGTCCGCGCGCTGCTTCTGGGCGCGGGCGAAGCGCATCTCGGCTTGCGCGCGGCGCGCATCGGGATCTTCGGACATCGTGAGGCCTTTCGAGTCTTGCGCGCCGCGAATACGCGCGCCGCGCCTGCGTGGCGCGCGCCGCGTCGGCACGGCGCCCGCGGCGGATCGGTTGCAGCCCCGCGGACTGGGGCGCGCGCGCCTTTCAAATGGGGATCGATCGCCCTTGCGTCAAGGTGTCGCCGGGGGAGGGAGGGCAGAGGCGCTCCGCTCAGCCCGGCTTGCCCGCCACGCTCATGTAGTTGACGCCCGTGTCGCGCGAGAGCTTCCAGACGTCGCGGAACGGGTCGTAGACGACGCCCGTCGTCTCGAGGAGATCGAGGCCGCCCGCGCCCATGGCGCCGTGCAATTCGTCGGGCGTCACGAGCTTTCCGTATTCGTGCGTGCCCTTCGGCAGCCAGCCGAGCACGTATTCGGCGCCGACGATGGCGAGCGCGAAGGCGCGCATGGTCCGGTTGATCGTCGCCATGAACAGGAGCCCGCCCGGCGCGACCGCCTCCGCGCAGGCGCGGGTGAAGGCGGCGGGATCGGGCACGTGCTCGACGACCTCCATCGCGATCACCACGTCGAAGCGCGCACCCTCCGCGACGACGCGCTCCACCGTGTCGCCGCGATAGGAAACCGACACGCCCGAGCGCTCGGCGTGCAGCCGGGCGACCTCGACATTGGTCGGCGCCGGATCGAGCCCCGTCGCGCGCGCCCCGAGCCGCGCGAGCGGCTCCGTCAGGAGCCCGCCGCCGCAGCCGACGTCGAGGAGCGAGAGCCCGTCCAGCGGCGCGCCGCCGTGCGGATCGCGGCCGAACCGGCGGGCGACGTGGTCGCGGATGAAGGCCAGGCGAACGGGGTTGAACTTGTGCAGCGTGCGCATCGGCCCCGTCGGATCCCACCAGGTGCGCGCGATCTTCTCGAAGCGCGCGACCTCGTCGGGGTCGATGCCGGTCTCGGCGGCTTGCGGACGCGTCATCGGGGCTCTCCTGCGGCTCGTCGCGGACGCGGCCACACATCCGCCCGAACCGCCCCGCGGTCAAGCCCGGCGGATCGCCTCAGCTCACGGCGAGCGCGCCGACGCGGGCCTTGCGCTCGTGCTCGGGGGTGAAGTGGTTGAGGAGGTAGGGCCGGCGCAGGCCGTAGAGGCGGTGGAGCACCTTCTCGACGTCGCGCGCGTAGAAGGGCTTGTTGAGCACCGCCGCGACGCCGAAATGGCGCAGCGAGGCCGGCAGCGTGTCGCCGCGGCCGGTCGACATCAGGAGGAAATGCGTCTGCGTCGCGACCTCGCGGCCCTGGCAGATCGTCTCGAGCCCGTCCATCCGCGGCATCGCCTCGTTGACGAGGGCGAGGTCGTAGCGGGTGAGCTGCAGGAGCTTGACGGCGTGGGCGCCGGAATCGGTCTCGTCGATCTCGATGTCGAACCGCGTGGTGCCGAGCACCTTGCGCACGAGGTTGCGCGCGGTGTCGGAGGGCTCGACGAGGAGGAGCCGCAGCCGCTCGCGCATGCGCCGCACGTTGGCCAGCATGGCGACGAGGTGGTCGACGTCGAGCGGCTTCTTCAGGAATTCGTAGGCGTCGAGCTCGACCGAGAGGTCGACCCATTTCTTCACGACGCCGTCCGTCATGAGGAAGGTGACCGGGCGGACGCCGTGGTGACGGGCCATGGCCACGGCCTCGGCGCCGCTCATCCCCTCGAGCTGCACGTTGACGAAGGCGAGGTGGGGCATGTCGTCGTTGAGCGCCCGCAGCGCCGCCTGCCCGCTCGCGGCCTCGACGATCTCGATCGTCGCGTCGAAGCCCTTGAGGGTGACGGCGAGGCTCAGCCGCGATCCGGCGGCGCCGTCTGCGACGAGGGCGCGCAGACGATCGCGCGATCCCCGCCCGGATATGATCGGCCCGCCAGCGAGCATCAGCCGCTCCCCCTTTCGTCCGGGAGGAGAGAATAGGCCGCAATGATTGTCACAAGGTTACTCTTCCTAGAGGATTTCCCCCGTCAACCGGCGCCGCCGCGGCGCGCCCGCGGATGGGCGGCGGCGACGATGTCGGCGAGGCGGTCGGCGTCGACGCGGGTGTAGATCTGGGTCGTCGAGAGCGAGGCGTGGCCCAGGAGATCCTGGATCGCGCGCAAATCCCCGCCGCCGGCGAGGAGATGGGTGGCGAAGGAATGGCGCAGCGCATGCGGCGTCGCGCTCGCGGGCAGGCCGAGCGCCCCGCGCAGCCGCTCGACCGCGAGCTGCACGATGCGCGGCGAGAGCGGGCCGCCGCGCACCCCGACGAAGAGCGGATCGAGCGGACCGAGCGTCCAGGGGACGCGGGCGAGATAGGCCGCGACCGCGCCCGCCACCGGCGCGATCACCGGCACCACCCGTGCCCGCCCGCCTTTGCCGACGACGCGCAGGGTCGCGGAGGGCTCGGTCGGCGCGTCGCGGCGGCGGATCGAGAGCGCCTCGGAGATGCGCAGGCCGCAGCCGTAGAGGAGCGCCAGGACGGCGGCGTCGCGCGCGAGCACCCAATCGGGCCGCTCCTCGCCTGCGCGCGTGTCCGGATCTGTCATCGCGAGCGCCGCCGCGACGGGGACGGGGCGGGGCAGGTCGCGCACCCGCCGCGGCCCGCGCACGGCGCTCGCCGCGGCGATCTCGGCCGCGCCGGTGCGGGCGAGGTGGCGGGCGAAGGCGCGGATCGCGGCGAGCTTGCGGGCGAGCGTCGCCTCCTTCGCCCCCGCACGCCGCCGCGCGGCGAGGAAGGCGCGCACGTCGCGCGCGCCGAGCGCGGAGAGATCGGACAGAGCGGGCGGCGCGCCCAGATGCTCGGCGAGGAAGGCGAGAACCTGGCGCAGGTCGCGGCCATAGGCCTCGACCGTCTTCGGCGAGGCCCGCCGCTGCGTGCCGAGCGCGACGAGGAAGCCGCGCAGAGCCGCCTCCACGTCCGGCGCGATCCCCGCCTCGACCGTCCCGCCCGCCTGCGCCACCCGCGATCCTCCCCGCCTTCTCCGCCCGCACGGTGCCGGTGGCGCCGCGGGAGCTTCCCGTCTATGTCTGCGGCGAGCCTGCCCCGAAATGGTGAATCGCCCGTCTCCATGCCAGAGCCCATCGCGGACGTGCTCGTCCCGCTCCCCCTCGACAACGCCTTCAGCTACCGCGTCCCCGCCGGGATGAGCGTGGCGCCGGGCGACGTCGTCTGCGCGCCGTTCGGCCAGAGGGTGGTGCCGGGCGTCGTCTGGGAGCTGCGCGAGGGGCCGGGCGGAGACAATCTCAAGAGCCTCGAGGCGCCCTATCCCGCCCCGCCTCTGCCCGAGCGCCTGCGCGCCTTCGTCGATTGGGTGGCGCGCTGGACGCTCGCCCCACGCGGGGCGGTGCTGGCGATGGCGTTGAAGCTGCCGGACGCCGACAAGCCGGAAGCGCCGCGCGTCGGCGTGCGCGTCACCGGCACGGCGCCGCGGCGGATCACGCCGGCCCGCGCCCGCATCCTCGCCGCCGCCGCCGACGGGTTCGCTCTGTCCAAGCGCGAGCTCGCGCTGAAGGCGGGCGCGAGCGTCGGCGTCGTCGACGGGCTCGTCGACGAGGGCGTGCTCGAGGCGGTCGCGCTCGCCGACCTGCCGCCGCCTCTGCCCGATCCCGATTACGGCCCGATCCCGCTCTCCCCCGAGCAGCGCGCGGCGGCGGACGACGTCGCGGCGAGCGTGCGGCGGATGGCGCAGCGGCGCGCCGCGCGGACGCCGCCGCCCGTCGGCGAGGCGGGGGAGGTGACGCTCGTCGAGGGCGTCACCGGCTCGGGCAAGACGGAGATCTATTTCGAGGCGATCGCCCAGGCTCTGCGCGAGGGCCGCCAGAGCCTCGTCCTGATGCCGGAGATCGCGCTCACGGGGCAGGTGCTGACCCGCTTCGCCGAGCGGTTCGGCGTCGAGCCCGGCGCCTGGCATTCGGGCGTGACGGGGCGCAAGCGCGAGCGCCTGCACGCGCGCATCGCCTCGGGGGAGGCGAAGGTGGTGATCGGCGCGCGCTCGGCTCTGTTCCTGCCCTATGCCGATCTCGGCCTGATCGTCGTCGACGAGGAGCACGATTCGGGCTTCAAGCAGGAGGACGGCGTCGCCTATCACGCGCGCGACATGGCGGTGGTGCGCGGGCGGCTCGAGAGCGCGGCGGTCGTCGTCGGCTCGGCGACGCCTTCGATCGAGAGCCGCGTGAACGCCGCGCGCGGGCGCTACGCCCATGTCCGCCTGCCCGAGCGCTTCGGCGGACGCGCCCTGCCGACGATCGCGCCGATCGACATGCGCAAGGCGGGCCCCGCGCAAGGGCGCTTCATCGCGCCGCGTCTCGCGCGCGCGGTCGAGGAGGCGGTCGCGAAGGGCGAGCAGGCGCTCCTCTTCCTCAATCGCCGCGGTTTCGCCCCGCTGACGCTCTGCCGCGCCTGCGGGCATCGCTACGAGTGCCCCTCCTGCACCGCCTGGCTCGTCGAGCACCGCTTCCGCCGCGCCCTCGTCTGCCATCATTGCGGCCATGTCGAGCGGCGCCCGGACGTCTGCCCGTCCTGCGGCAGCCTCGAGTCGATCGTCGCCTGCGGGCCGGGCATCGAGCGGATCGCGGAGGAGGCCGCCGCCCTCTTCCCCGGCCGGCGCATCGTGACCCTCTCCTCCGACTTCCCCGGCGGCGCCGAGCGGCTGCGGCGCGAGCTCGTCGCGATCGCGGAGGGCGAGGCCGACATCGTCGTCGGCACCCAGCTCGTCGCCAAGGGGCACAATTTCCCGCTCCTCTCGGTCGTGGGCGTGGTCGATGCCGATCTCGGCCTCGCTTCGGGCGATCCGCGCGCGGCCGAGCGCACCTTCCAGCTCCTCCAGCAGGTGACGGGACGCGCCGGGCGCGGGGCGACGGCGGGGCGGGCCTTCCTCCAGACCTACGATCCGGATCACCCCGTGCTGCGCGCGCTCCTGTCGGGGGACGCGGAGACCTTCTACGCGCAGGAGATCGCGATGCGCGAGGCCGCCCGCCTGCCGCCCTTCGGCCGGCTCGCGGCGATCCTCGTCACCGGCACGGACAAGGAAGCGACGCACGCCCACGCCCGCGCGCTCGCCCGCGCCGCCCACGAGACCGGCGCGCTCGACGACGAGCTCTCCGTCATCGGCCCAGCCGAGGCGCCGATCGCGATGATCCGCGGCCGCCACCGCGTGCGCCTCCTCGTGCGCGCATCGCGCGGCCGCGACCTGCAGGGCTTCCTGCGCGCCTGGATGGCACGGGCGCCCAAACCCCGCGGCAGCGTGCGGGTGGCGGTGGACGTGGAGCCGTACAGTTTCTTGTGAGCGCGAGCTGCCGAGAACGTCTCTATTCGCCTCGTACGGTTCTCCCGATCGGCTTCCCGGGAGTTCTCAGGGTTTGCGGAGAGCTCGACGGTCTCCCCGACGGCCCCCATCCGTCTCCGAGCTTCGCTCGGAGCCACCTTCCCCAAGGGGCTACGGAGTGCACATATCGGCGTTCGTGCCTGCGTTCGACGAAGCGGTGCGGCCGCTTTCCTTCCCCTCAGGGGAAGGTGGCTCCGGACCCGAACAGGGTCCGGAGACGGATGGGGTCTTTCGCTCCGAAGGAGCGAAGGGGCGATGGGTTTCTCCTTACGTAAGGCGCTCTAGGACGACGCCCCTTCGCCGCGTTCCGCGTCGAATGACCCCATCCGACCCGTCGGCTTCGCCGCCGGGCCACCTTCCCCTGAGGGGAAGGAGAGCGGCGGCGCCTCGATGCGCCGATCCCATGCGCAAATCACGGTGTGTGAAGAGCCACCTTCCCCCGAGGGGGAAGGACAAGCTGGCGCTTTTCGGCCGGGGCGAAGCGAGATGTGTGATCGAGACAGCGCGAGCGCATCGGGGGCGGCCAAGTTCGCTTGGCCTGCGGCGCGCGCTCCTTCAGGCTCGGCGCCGATCGCATCCACCCCACCCGAGGTCGGCACGGATGGTCCGCTACGCCCGCCTGCACGGTTACTTCGCCCTGCGGGATCGTCTCGCGCCTCGGGCGCGGGCGGCGCGCATGCACCGGATGCAGGCGCTCCTGTCGCTCAGGCCGGGCGATCGCGTCGTCGATCTCGGCGGCACGACCTCGATCTGGCAATGGATCGACGTGCCCTTGGACGTCACCATCCTCAATCTGCCGGGCACGCGGATGCGCGAGGGCGCGCGCGGCCCGCACCGCTTCCGCTTCGTCGAGGGGGATGCGACCTGCGCGCGCGACCTCGCCGACGGGAGCTTCGACCTCGCCTTCAGCAACAGCTGCATCGAGCATGTGGGCGGGCCGGAGAAGCGTGCCGCCTTCGCCGCCGAGATCCGGCGCCTCGCGCCGCGCTGGTACGTGCAGACGCCCTCGATCCTGTTCCCGCTCGAGCCGCATACGGGTCTGCCCTTCTGGTGGTTCTACCCGCCGCCGCTCAAGCGCGCCTTCGTGCGCGGCTGGCGCCGCTCGGTGCCGGCCTGGTGCGAGATGATCGAGGGGACGACCGTGATCCTGCGCCGGGAGCTCGAATCGCTCTTTCCCGACGGCGCGATCGCCGTCGAGCGCGTCCTCGGCGTTCCGAAATCGCTCATCGCCTACAAGGCCTGAGCCGCCTGCGGACCTGCGCCCGGGGATGAGCGCCCGCAAGCTCTCCCGCAGCGCGACAAGACGGGTTCCGCGGCGCTTGCGCCCCCCGAAAACCCGTGGTATCGCAGCCACGCCTCGCGGGCGAAGGGTTCCTGCCCGCTCGCGGCCGAGCCAATCCAACTTCAAGCGGGCGCTCGCTTTCGGCCTCTCGCCGGTCGGGCGCTCAAATCACGGAAGAGACATCGGTGGCTGAGCCCAGCAATTCAGGCGGATCGATCGTGTCGGGTGTCGCCGGCCGCTACGCGTCCGCTCTGTTCGAGCTCGCGCAGGAGACCGGCGCGATCGACGCCGTCGCCGCGGATCTGAGCACCTTCGAAGCCCTTCTCGCCGAGAGCGAGGACCTGCGGCGCCTGGTCGGCAGCCCGGTCTTCTCCGCCGAGGAGCAGATGTCGGCGATCACGGCCATCCTCGCCGCGGCGAAGATCGGCGGCGTGGCGGCGAATTTCATCAAGCTCGTCGCCTCCAAGCGCCGCCTCTTCCTCCTGCCGGCGATGATCCGCGGCTACCGGGCGCTCGTGGCGCAGGCCAAGGGCATCGTGTCCGCGCGCGTCAGCGTCGCCGAGGCGCCCTCCGAGGCGCTGCTCGCCGAGATCCGCACCGCGATCGCCCAGGCCGCCGGCGCCGAGATCGATCTCGAGGTCAAGGTCGACCCCGCGCTGATCGGCGGCCTCGTCGTCCGCGTCGGCAGCCGGATGATCGACGCTTCCCTGCGCACCAAGCTCAATTCCATTCGTCTTGCGATGAAAGAGGTCCGCTGATGGACATTCGTGCCGCTGAGATCTCCGCGATCCTCAAGGAGCAGATCAAGAACTTCGGCCAGGAGGCGGAAGTCACCGAGGTCGGCCAGGTGCTGTCCGTCGGCGACGGCATCGCGCGCTGCTACGGGCTCGACAAGGTCCAGTACGGCGAGATGGTCGAGTTCGAATCGGGCGTGCGCGGCATGGCGCTCAACCTCGAGGTCGACAATGTCGGCGTCGTGGTGTTCGGCTCCGACCGCCAGATCTCCGAGGGTCAGACCGTCAAGCGCACCGGCGCCATCGTGGACGTTCCGGTCGGCAAGGGCCTGCTCGGCCGCGTCGTCGACGCGCTCGGCAACCCGATCGACGGCAAGGGCCCGATCGAATACACCGACCGCGCCCGCGTCGACGTGAAGGCCCCGGGCATCATCCCGCGCAAGTCGGTGCACGAGCCGATGGCGACCGGCCTCAAGGCGGTCGACGCGCTCATCCCGATCGGCCGCGGCCAGCGCGAGCTGATCATCGGCGACCGCCAGACCGGCAAGACCGCGATCGCGCTCGACACGATCCTCAACCAGAAGCCGCTCAACGTCGAGGGCGCGCCGGAGAGCCAGAAGCTCTACTGCGTCTACGTCGCCGTGGGCCAGAAGCGCTCCACCGTCGCCCAGTTCGTGAAGGCGCTCGAGGAGAACGGGGCGCTCGAGTACTCGATCGTCATCGCCGCCACCGCGTCCGACCCGGCGCCGATGCAGTTCATCGCGCCCTTCGCCGGCTGCGCCATGGGCGAGTACTTCCGCGACAACGGCATGCACGCGGTCATCATCTACGACGACCTGTCGAAGCAGGCCGTCGCCTACCGCCAGATGTCGCTCCTCCTGCGCCGCCCGCCGGGCCGCGAGGCCTTCCCGGGCGACGTGTTCTATCTCCACTCGCGTCTCCTCGAGCGCGCGGCGAAGATGAACGACGATTTCGGCGCCGGCTCGCTGACCGCGCTGCCGGTCATCGAGACGCAGGCGAACGACGTCTCCGCCTACATCCCGACGAACGTGATCTCGATCACCGACGGCCAGATCTTCCTCGAGACGGATCTGTTCTACCAGGGCATCCGCCCGGCGGTGAACGTCGGCCTCTCGGTGTCGCGCGTCGGCTCGGCCGCGCAGACCAAGGCGATGAAGAAGGTCGCCGGCAAGATCAAGGGCGAGCTCGCGCAGTACCGCGAGATGGCCGCCTTCGCGCAGTTCGGCTCGGATCTCGACGCGACGACGCAGCGCCTGCTCAACCGCGGCGCCCGCCTGACCGAGCTCCTGAAGCAGCCGCAATTCTCGCCCCTGAAGATGGAAGAGCAGGTCTGCGTGATCTATGCCGGCGTGAACGGCTATCTCGATCCGCTGCCGGTCGCCAAGGTGCGCGCGTTCGAGGACGGCCTGCTCTCGCTCCTGCGCGGCAAGCATGTCGACATCCTCGAGGACATCCGGGTGAAGCGCGATCTCACGGACGAGACCGCGGCCAAGCTCAAGGACGTCGTCACCGACTTCCAGAAGACCTTCGTCGCGTGAGCGGCGAAGGGGCGGTTCGGGCCGGCGGCACGCGCCGCGGGCCCGGGCGCACACCCGAAGCGATGTCGAAGAGAGGTCAGTAGGGCGCGATGCCGTCACTCAAGGATCTGCGCAACCGCATCGCCTCGGTGAAGGCGACGCAGAAGATCACCAAGGCCATGCAGATGGTCGCCGCGGCCAAGCTCCGCCGCGCCCAGATGCAGGCCGAGGCCGCGCGCCCCTTCGCCGAGCGGATGGCGAAGGTGCTCGGCAACGTCGCCTCGGGGGTCACCATCGATCCCGATACGCCGAAGCTGCTCGCCGGCACGGGCTCGGACCAGACGCATCTCATGATCGTCTGCACCGCCGAGCGCGGCCTGTGCGGCGCATTCAATTCCTCGATCGCCCGTCTCGCCCGCGAGCACGCCAACCGGCTCCTCGCCGAGGGCAAGACGGTCAAGATCATCTGCGTCGGCCGCAAGGGCTACGACATCCTGCGCCGCACGCTCGGCAAGAACATCATCGAGCTGATCGAGCTGCGCGGCGTGAAGACGCTCGGCTTCGAGAACGCGGAGGAGATCGGCACCAAGGTGCTCGATCTCTATTCGGCGGGCGAGTTCGACATCGCGACGCTCTTCTACGCCCGCTTCCGCTCGGTGATCTCGCAGATCCCGACCGCGCAGCGGCTGATCCCGGTCGAGATCGAGGGCGCGAGCGAGGCCGAGGGCGGGGCGCTCTACGAATACGAGCCTTCCGAGACCGCGATCCTCGAGCGGCTCCTGCCGCAGAACGTCTCGGTCCAGATCTTCTCGGCGCTCCTCGAGAACGCCGCTTCCGAGCAGGGCGCGCGCATGTCGGCCATGGATTCGGCCACGCGCAACGCCGGCGAGATGATCAAGAAGCAGACGCTGACCTACAACCGGACGCGTCAGGCTCAGATCACCAAGGAACTGATCGAAATCATTTCGGGCGCCGAGGCGCTCTGATACGCCATCACGAAGGACGAGACCCATGGCTGAACCTACCGGACGCATCTCCCAGGTCATCGGCGCCGTCGTCGACGTTCAGTTCGACGGGCACCTGCCCGAGATCCTCAACGCGCTCGAGACCGAGAACCAGGGCGCGCGCCTCGTCCTCGAAGTGGCCCAGCAGCTCGGCGAGAACACCGTCCGCTGCATCGCCATGGACACGACCGAGGGCCTGACCCGCGGCCAGCCCGTGCGCGACACCGGCGCGCCGATCAAGGTGCCCGTCGGCGCCGGCTGCCTGGGGCGCATCCTCAACGTCGTCGGCGAGCCGATCGACGAGGCGGGCCCCGTCGACGCGGAGGGCTTCCGCCCGATCCACGCCGAGGCGCCGAGCTATGCCGACCAGTCGACCGAGGCGCAGATCCTCGTCACCGGCATCAAGGTCATCGACCTGCTCGCCCCCTACGCCCGCGGCGGCAAGATCGGCCTGTTCGGCGGCGCCGGCGTCGGCAAGACGGTGCTCATCCAGGAGCTGATCAACAACATCGCCAAGGCGCACGGCGGCTACTCGGTCTTCGCCGGCGTCGGCGAGCGCACGCGCGAGGGCAACGATCTCTACCACGAGATGATCGATTCGGGCGTGAACAAGGACCCGAAGGAGGGCGGCTCGACCGCCGGCTCCAAGTGCGCCCTCGTCTACGGCCAGATGAACGAGCCGCCCGGCGCCCGCGCCCGCGTCGGCCTCACCGGCCTGACCATCGCCGAGCATTTCCGCGACCAGGGCCAGGACGTGCTCTTCTTCGTGGACAACATCTTCCGCTTCACGCAGGCGGGCTCCGAGGTGTCGGCGCTGCTCGGCCGCATCCCCTCGGCGGTGGGCTATCAGCCGACGCTCTCGACCGACATGGGCGCCCTCCAGGAGCGCATCACCACGACCACCAAAGGCTCGATCACCTCGGTGCAGGCGATCTACGTCCCCGCCGACGACCTGACCGACCCCGCGCCCGCCACCTCCTTCGCCCATCTCGACGCGACGACGGTGCTCAACCGCTCGATCGCCGAGAAGGGCATCTATCCGGCGGTCGACCCGCTCGACTCGACCTCGCGCATGCTCGACCCGCGCATCGTCGGCGATGAGCACTATCAGGTCGCCCGCCAGGTCCAGCAGGTGCTGCAGCGCTACAAGTCGCTCCAGGACATCATCGCCATTCTCGGCATGGACGAGCTGTCGGAAGAGGACAAGATGACGGTGGCGCGCGCCCGCAAGATCGAGCGCTTCCTTTCGCAGCCCTTCTTCGTCGCGGAAGTGTTCACCGGCTCGCCCGGCCAGCTCGTCGCGATCGAGGACACGATCAAGGGCTTCAAGGGCCTCGTCGAGGGCAAGTACGACCACCTGCCGGAGGCGGCCTTCTACATGGTCGGCTCGATCGATCAGGCGATCGAGAAGGCCGAGCGCCTCGCCCAGGCGGCGTAAGCGCAAAGACCGTCTCTCCGCGGCGGCGCCACCGCGCGCCGCCGCGTCGACCATCCCGTCTCGCCTCAGGATCCGTACTGATGCCCTTCACCATCGATCTCGTCTCCCCGGAGCGCATCCTGTTCTCCGGCGACGTCGAATCCGCCCGGCTGCCGGCGCTCCAGGGCGAGATGACGATCCTTCCGGGCCACGCGCCGCGCATGGCGGCTTTGACCACGGGCTTCCTGGTGATCGCGGCGCCGGGCGGCGAGAAGCGCATCCTCGTCCAGGGCGGCTTCGCCGATATCGGCCCGCAGGCGACGACCGTGCTCGCCGAGCGCGCGATCCCCGCCGAGGAGGTCGACGGCGCCTATTTCGACCGCGAGATCGCCCGCGCGGAGGCTGCCGCCGCCGCGACCGAGGATCCGGACGCGAAGGAGGCCGCCAACGAGGTCGTCTTCCGCCTCGGCGACGCCCGCGCCCAGATGGGCCTCTGAGCCCGCGCCTCCGATCCGCCCCATCCTTCGACGAGCGCACGCCCGACGCGATCGGGTCGTGCGCTCGCTGCGTTTGAGGGGTGGCGTCGCTCCCGTCCGCGCCTCCCGCGAGCCCCGATCCCCGCTCGCGCGTTGACCGAGGCGCACCCGACCGTCTAGAGCATCGAGGCCGACGGGATCCGCGCGAGCGGGCCGGGATGGGCAGGAGGACGCGCGAGCGATGACGCAGGACGCTGTTTGCCGGATCGAAGGCCGCGCCGGCCGGATCGTGCTCGATCGGCCGAAGGCTCTGAACGCCCTCACGCTCGACGCGGTTCGCGCGATGCGTCGCGCGCTTGATGCCTGGGCGACCGATCCCGCCGTGACCCGCGTCGTCGTCGAGGGCGCCGGCGAGAAGGCGTTCTGCGCGGGCGGCGACATCAGGCGCCTCGTCGAGGCCGGGCGCGCCGGCCAAAGGGAGGAGGCGCATGCCTTCTGGCGCGAGGAATACGAGCTCAACGCGCTCATCGAGGCCTATCCGAAGCCCTATGTCAGCCTCATCGACGGGATCGTGATGGGCGGCGGCGTCGGCATTTCGCTGCACGGCTCGCACCGCGTCGCCGGCGAGCGCTACCTGTTCGCCATGCCCGAGGTCGGCATCGGCTTCTTCCCCGATGTCGGCGCGAGCTTCAAGCTGCCGCGCCTGCCCGGCGTCGTCGGCACCTGGCTCGCGCTGACCGGCGCCCGCATCGGCCCCGCCGACGGCCTCGCCATGGGGCTGGCGACCCATGCGGTGGCCTCCGCCGCGATCCCCGAGATCCGTCGGCGCCTCCTCGCCGGCGAGGACGTGGACGCCGTGCTCGCCGAGCATGCCCGCGATCCCGGCCCCGCCCCCATCGAGGCGAAGGCCGCCACGATCGACGCCGCCTTCCGCGCCGACACGGTCGAGGCGATCCTCGCCCGCCTGGACGAGGCCGCCGCATCCGGCGACGCGGTCGCCGCCGAGACGGCGCAGACGATGCGGGGCAAGTCCCCGACCTCTCTCAAGATCGCGCTTCGCCAGATGCGCGAGGGCGCCGGGCTCGATTTCCGCCAAGCCATGACGATGGAGTTCCGCATCGTCTCCCGCATGCTCGACGGCCACGATTTCTACGAGGGCGTCCGCGCGGTGCTGATCGACAAGGACCACGCCCCGCGCTGGAGCCCCGCCCGCCTCGAGGAGGTGGACGAGGCGGCGATCGACGCCTATTTCGCGCCGCTCGGCGACGACGAGCTCGCGATCTGATGTGGCCCTTCCGGCGCCGCGCCGAGCGCAGCGAGGAGCCCGCGCACGAGCCTGCCGGGGCCGAGGCGGCCCTGCGGCTCGCCGACGAGCGCGCCCGCCCCAAGATCCGGTGGGAGACCGCCCTCACCTGGTTCATGCGCCTGATGGCGCTCCTGTGGATCGCCAAGGGCCTGAGCTTCTGGGGCGTGATTGTGGACGCCGGCGGCGTCGCCCCGCCCTTCGAGGACCGTTCGCTCGGCTTCCAGGCGACGGTGGTCTATTTCGCGGTGATCGACCCCATCGCCGCCGTCGGGCTCTGGCTCACCTCGACGTGGGGCGGCGTCCTGTGGCTGCTGGCGGTGATGAGCCACCTCGTTCTGGCGGTCTTCTTTCCCGGCGTCGTTCCGGTCAGCCTGGCCTTGGCGATCGTCTATTGTCTCCTGATGGTTACCTATCTCCTGATCTCGTTCTTCGCATCGAGTGAAGAGCGGTAAGGGTTAACCAGACGTCGCCTAGATCTCATAAGGGTTCGGGCTGTTTCGCGTGAATATCGGCGTATCTTTCTGGGATTCGCCCGAATCGGTTAGTTGCGTGTTCATCCTGTCGTTTAAACTCGTTTTTATCGGATCAACCTAGCCTCACCTCATCAACGAGCCGGGAACTCCGGCCAGGCACAAAGAACGGTGAGGCGTATGATGAACAACCTGGCAAAGACCGTGTCCGAGCCCGCGGACGCCACCGCGACGTCGGTGAAGCCGGCCTATCTCGAGGCGCTGCATCTCGTCGAGCGTCTGCACCGCCGCCTCCTCGACGTCATCAAGGACGAATTCGAGCGCCGCGGCCGCGACGACGTCAATTCCGTGCAGGCCCTGCTCCTCTACAATATCGGCGACAAGGAGCTGACCGCGAGCGAGCTGCGCACCCGCGGCTATTATCTCGGCTCGAACGTCTCCTACAACGTCAAGAAGCTCGTCGAGATGGGCTATCTCCACCATGCCCGCTCGCGCGTCGACCGCCGCTCGGTGCGGATCTCGCTGACCGACCGCGGCAAGGAAGTGCACGAGATCGTGCACGCGCTCTATCAGAAGCATTCGCGCACGATCACCCCGATCGGCGGCATCTCCGACGACGATTTCGTGCGGCTCAACCAGGCGCTCACCCGCCTGGAGCGCTTCTGGACCGACCAGATCCGCTACCGGCTCTGAGGCGGCAGGCGCGGCCGCGCACCGACATGGCCGGGGGGCTCGAAGCGGCGGGGGGAGACCCCCGCCGTTCTCGTTCGCGACCGTCGGAAGGGACGAAGTCGCTCCTCACGGCTTCTCGGAGAGGAACGCGGTGACCGCCTCGTCGAAGGCGTCCGGCGCCTCGATATTGGACAGGTGCGCCGCATCGAGCGTGACCGCACGCGAGCCGCGGATCGCCGCGTGCACGATCTCGCCGGCCTGGGGCGTGGTGGCGGGATCGTGGGCGCCGATGATCACGAGCACGGGGTGGCGGATCGCGCGGATCGCCTCGCGCTGGTCCATGTCGCGGATCGCGGCGCAGCACGCCGCGTAGCCCGCGGCCGGCGTCGAGAGGATCATCTCGCGCACCGCCGCCACCGTCTCCGGCGCGCGGGCTCGGAACGCCTCCGTGAACCAGCGGGCGATCGTCGCGTCGACGACCGCCTCCATGCCGCCCTCGCGCGTCGCGCGGATGCGCGCATTCCACAGCTCGGCCGGGCCCATGCGCGCCGCCGTGTTGGCGAGGACGGCGCGCTCGATCCGCTTCGGGTGGCGGGTCATCAGCGTCATGCCGGTCATGCCGCCCATCGAGACGCCGCAGAAATGCACCTTGGGGATGTCGAGCGCGTCGAGGATCGCGATCGCGTCGTCGGCGAGCCGTTCGAAGCTCACCGGGCGGTCGGAGACCTCGGTCCCGCCATGGCCGCGCTGGTCGTAGCGCAGCACGCGCCAGCGCCGCGTGAACGCCTCGATCTGCGCGTCCCACATCGACAGATTCGAGGAGAGCGAGTTCGAGAGCATCAGGACGGGCGCGGTCTCCGGCCCGTCGAGCCGCACGTGGAAGGAGAGGCCGTCGATCTCGATCTGCATGGGCGTTCCTCGCTCCGTATCGTTCTTCGCCTGCGGTCCGCCGCCGCCGCCGGCCGGAGGGGCGGGACGCCGTCGCGCGCGAGGATAGGGGAGGGGAGGGGCGCCGGGAAGTCTGGAGCCGAGCGGCGTGAAGATCTTCTGCCCAAGGGGAACTCGCGCGCTTGGATGGCGTTGAATGGCGTTCGGTTCGGGCAGACCCCTCGGACGGACCTCCAAAGGAAGGCAACTCCCCCGGCTCGCGCCTCGCGGGCCGGGCTTTTTTCGAGACCTGCCGAGGACGCGGGCGGCACGCGCGAGCGGCGCTCCGTCAGATCGTCTGCGTGACCTTGCGCAGACGCTCGGGGCTGTCCGGATTGCGTCCGAGCCGCCGCGACAGCGCCTCCAGGAAGAGGTAGGCGGGGATCACCTGAATCAGCGCGTCGAGCAGCGGGTGGCCGGCATCGGGCACCGGAAGCTGGCCTGCGGAGCGGCAGAGATCCGTCGTGGCATGGACCCTCGCGCCCTTCGAGACGAGCTCGTCGAGGACGTGGGCGACGGATGCCTCGGAGCGGTCGCGAGCGGCGAGCGCGACGACGAGGAACCCCGGCGTCACGAGCTCGACCGGTCCATGCATCACTTCCGCGGCCGAATAGGCCTCGGCGTGAATGCCGCACGTCTCCTTGAACTTCAGCGCGACCTCGCCGGCGATCGCGAGCGACGGTCCACGGCCGAGCACGTAGAGCGAGCGGACCTGCGAGCAGGCCTCGGCCAGGGGCGACCAATCGCAGCCGAGCGCGGTCTCGAGCCGCTTCGGGAACGCCGCGAGCGCGGTCTTCAGCCGTCCCTCCGGCTCGAGTTCGGCGAGGAGGGCGAGACCCGCGACGACCGAACAGACGAAGGACTTCGTCGCCGCGACGCTCTCCTCGGGCCCGGCCGCGATGTCGATCGTGTGGTCGCTCGCCTCGGCCAGCGGCGACGGCACCGTGTTGACGAGCGCGATGGAGCAGCCCCCGCCTCGCCCGGCTGCGCGGGTCAACGCGACGATGTCGGGGCTCTGGCCGGATTGGGAGACGGCGATGACGGCCGCGCGCTCGAGCCGCGGCACCACGCCGTAGACGGAGGCGAGGGACGGGCCGAGCGAGGCGCCCGGCAGACCGAGCGCGAGCTCGAAGGCGATCTTCAGGAAATGCGCGGCGTGGTCCGAGGACCCGCGTGCCACGGTGGCGATCAGGATGGGGTCGAGCGTCCGGAAGGCGTCGGCCGCTTCCGCGACGGCCGGGCTCGCCTGCGCCAGGAGCCGGGAGACGGCCTGCGGAATTTCCTCGATCTCGCGGCGCATGTGCGACGTGGCCATGCCGATGTCTCCCTGTCGTCGGCCGAGCGACGTCGAGCCCGAGCCTTTCGTGGCGATGCGCGATCCGCCTCGGGGCGCAGGGCGGAATGCGAAACGCCCGCTTCTACCACAGGCCCGGGCGCGCGTTTGCGACATTCGCCCCATGACCGCTTTGCGTCGAGGGGAGACGCTCGTCGCCGGCTCGGGCCATGAGCCCCTCGAGGCTCGAGGCGAGCGCCCGCACCAACGAAAAAACCCCGCGTCGGGGGGCCGATCGCGGGGTTTTTCGGGTTTGGTTGCGGGGCGTGCAACCGACTTTGTTCTCCATAAAGCTCGTGTCGATGAAGTCACAGGAATGGCTCGAGATGTCGACAGATGTTCTCCCCCTGACGCCTCCCCGCCTGGACCAGGGGACCACCAACGACGAGTTCCGCACGCGCGTCCCGGCGCTGCAGAGCCCGATGGTCGTGCACGCGGAAGCCCGCCCAGCGAGGGGTCGAGATCGGCATGTACATGGTCGGGGATTGCAGCCTCTGAGAACAACCGTATTGTCAAGCTCGGCATCACTCCAACCTTGGTGAGAGCGGCGATGAGCGGACGAGCGGGCCTCGAAATAGGGGTGGACGAGAAGCGGCGTGCGCAGGTGCAGAAGGCGATAGATTTCGGCGTTTCCGCGAAGGTGATGCGCGATTCCTCGAGCGCTGCCCGGGAAGCGCTGGAAAAGGCGCGCGATCTCGCCCGGCATGAGCCCGCGCTGCCGTGGCCCTGGCCTCAGCATGCAGCATTTCGCCTCGCGTATCTCCAGGCGCGTAGCGCACGCACCGTGGAGCAGATCCGTGAAGTGCTCGCACTCCTGGACGAGGTGCACGACGCCAAGCGCGTGCTGGATCCCCTTCAATATGGACTTCAGATCGTCATGACGGAGCGGCTGGCCAAGCTGAGTCCGTCCGACCCACGATGCAGTGCCGATCGAACAGCCGCAGCCTTCGAAAGGCTCCTCGCTTCGTCTACCGTACAGCGACCTTACCTCGTCCAGAGCCAGCTCCTCAACCTGGTGGAGCTCCTCGCCCTGCTGACGGCGCAGGACTACGCGCCGTTGGAGGGGCGAGGAGCCCTGCCCGCCGCCAACCTGCTTTCGACCGGCTTTCTTCTGGTGGGAACCGGGGACATCGATACAAGCGTGCGCATGAGCCGGCATCTCGCCGAAGGAGAATTGCGAGCACGCATCGAGTCAGGGCATGTCGACATCGCCTTCACGTGGCTCGAAGACGACGAGGTGCATCTCGTCCATCCCGTCGAGCGTCCGCTGCCGCGGACGGAGGCCTCGCGCTGGCTCGGAGATTTCTGCCAAGGGGTGACGAGCAACGATGCCGGAATGGACGAAAGCAGAATGAGGGAGGGCCTGGGCTCTCTTCGGCGCGCGCTGAAGCAAGCGCTCGCGGAAAAGCATGCCGCTCTCGACGCGCTGGACACCATCCGCCACGATCGTGTTCGGTCGCTCTATCGGATCCACCCGGATCTGGCCGTCATCGGTCTCGTCGACGAGGGCGTCTGGCGTACGCGTCCGGGATCCGAGGTTCTTCCGCCACGCTGATGGCGTCGCCGCGGCTGACACCCTGCTGACGCACGAGGTCCGAGCCTCTGATACGAACGGTCGTAGGGCGGACGGGACCGGGCGCTGACAGAGCGCCGACACGGCGGCCCGGTCGAGCCGATAATCTGCTGTTCGATCACCAGGGAGGCACCGATGACGCAGTTCTACTTCGCCTATGGTTCGAACTTGAACGCCGCAGACTGGCAGGCGTTCTGCGCTCGCTCCGGTTTCGACGCTGCTTGCATGGTTCCCGTCAAGCGCGTGCATCTGCCGGACAACACGCTGGTGTTCGACTATTACTCCTCCGGTCGTCAGGGTGGCGCGGTGAATATCGCGCGCAAGATCGGCGCGGCGGTCGACGGCATGCTGTTCCTCGTGACGGAGGACGGCTGGGCGGCGCTCGACGCCAAGGAGGGTCACCCGAACTACTACGAGCGCGAAACGGTGCACGTGATCGACGAGGACGGCGAGGCGATCGAAGCCCAAACCTATCGAGTCGTGCCGGCCAAGCGCGGCGCCTTCCATGCGCCGAACAAGCATTATCTCGACATCTGCTTGCAGGGTCGTCGAGCCTTCGGTCTGTCCGTGAGCGACCTCGCGCGTGCGGCCGAGGATCGGCCGACGGGGACGATCGCGAACGTCTTCGTCTACGGGACGCTGATGCGCGGCGAGATGCGCGCCCATGCCTGGGCCGACCGCGGCGCCGAGTGCGTGCTTCTCGCCGACGTCTCCGGTCGCCTGTGCGACCATGGCGCCTATCCGGGGCTCGTGCTCGACGAGAATCGCCGCATTCGAGGCGAGTTCGTTCGCTTTCGCGAGATCGGGCCGGTGCTGCGTGCCTTGGATGCGATCGAGGGCTTCTCCGGCTTCGGTGATCCGGACAACCTGTTCGACCGCACGCTGGTGATGGTCCACGTCGGCGACAATCGTCTTCGCCAGGCTTGGGTTTACACGGTGAGGGACCCGTCCATGCCGACGATCGAGGAGGGCGATTGGCGCCATTCTCGCGGGCGCCGGCGCGAGGCGATCGCGGCGGTGATCCTGGGACATGCCCGCGGCGTCGCGGACTTCGCGCAGCGGGTCGCGACCGAGGCGACGCACTCCTTCGACCTAGAGCCGGCGCCGGTCCGCTCGCTCCCGGAGCTCGTCGACGCGGTGATCGCCGGGGAGGTCAGCGAGCGCGTGCTCGCCCGCGCTTCGAACGATTGGGGGATCCGTTTCGGCCCGGAGGCGCTGAAGGAGGCTCGGGCGGTTCTGGCCGCGGGGTCGCCTGACGAGCCGGGTTCGCAGGACAGCTTCAATAAGCACGACGATGATGACCCGGAGGCGATTGGAGACGCCGCATGAGCCCGATCGGTTCACTTGTCCGCGCCCGCATGGACGCGCTCGGCCTCGTTCGTGCGGACCTGGTGGCGCGACTCGGCTACGCGAACCGCGCAAAGGGCTTTCGACGCGTCGAGGAGCTGTGTGCGGGCAATGCGGCGGTCGCTCGCGCGAGCGCGGCCGAGATTTCGGCCGCGCTCGAGATGGAGGAGGCCGCATTGACCGACGCGATCGCCACGGCGTCGGCACAGGCGGCAGCCGAGGCGGCGGTAAGCGAGGCGCGCGCCGAGGCCTCGTGGCGGGCGCGCTTCGTTCCCCATGCGGTCTGGCTCACGGTGCGTAACGTGCCCCGGCCGATCTTCGTCGCCGCAGCGATCGGCGTCGATCGCCTGCTGCGCGTCGACTTCGTCGACCGGCATCGGCCCGACACCTTCGTCGCCCAGGCGCGAGAGCGCATGCCGGAGACGGTCATCGCCTTCGGCGCCGTCACCGGGTTCGCGGTGAACTACAGCCTGGCGCGCTGCGTGTTGCACGACCGCGAAGGCCGCCTGCTCGAGGTGCGACACGGCGCATATCGTGTCGGGAGCGCACGCATCCACCTGAGGTGACCGGTAGACCCTGCTGGCGCGGAAGGTTGCGCACTTGGCCGTCGCTAAATGGGCGCCCACGCCGCTCGGGATGGGACCTCGCACGGAGTCGCTTGCCTCGGACTCGAGCCTCGATCCAGCGGGAGCGGCATCGGAGAGACGCAGCGGTTAGCCCTCCCTCGACCGCATAGTGGTGAGAGACCGCGCAACCGGCTCAAGTCGACCACATCGTCTGCCGGAGCATCTTGCGTACGGTCTCCTCCGTCCAAGCCTTCCCGGTCTTCGTCGGCACACCCTCGGCGTTGAGGAGATCCGCGATCGCCGCGTAGCGCCCGCGTGTCTGCACGATCCGCTCCGCAGCTTCGATCAGCTTCGCCTCGGCATTCGCGCGGAACCCGGCCCGCGTAACCTCGTCCAGATCGCGCCATTCCTCGAAATGGCGTATCGGATCGAAACGCATCCCATCGACGTCGACCGCGATCGGCTCCAGCTCGACCAATAAGAAACCGAGTTCGCCTGCGATCTCCCGCAGCTTCGGGTGGCTGCGCCACGGGCTGGAGCCGTAATCGAACCGGACGCAGAGGAGCAGCGGCGCCCGCTCGGCGCAGCGCGCCCGCGCTTTCGCCAGGGCCTCGCCGCAAGCGTCGGTGACGCGATCGGTGCGCAAGTCGAGGAAAGGTACCTCCTCGACGAGCGCGACGGCATTGTCCCGCGCCCACGCGCGGACGCGCTCCATCTGATACCGGATGGTGCGGCTCGCCTGCCCCGCCTCCTCCACGTCGCGCGGCAGGCGCGTGAACCCCGCCCAGTTCACCGGCCGCGTCCAGTAGAAGCCGACCGCCGCGTCCCGTCCCCTCGTGTCCCGACCGTCCACGTCCCGCATCGCCCCCTCCGAATCCGGAAAAATCCGGTAGCGTCTGCCGCCATGCTCGATAGAACGATAAACCGGAGCGTGTCAGATGGAGGTATGGAAATGACGCAAGACCGACACGACCCGCTCCGCATCGCCGAGATCGCCTGGCCCGAAAGCGACGGCATCATCGGCGTCACCTTCGCCCCCGGCAAGACGCAGACCCACGCGCTCTCCGGCGCGCACGCCCGCGATCTCGCGGCCGATCTCGACGCGATCGCCGCCTGGAACGCCGCCGCAGTGGTGACGCTGGTCGAACCCTTCGAGCTCGAGGCGCTCGCCATCCCGACCCTGGGGGAGGAGGTGCGCCGGCGCTTCATGGAATGGCATCACCATCCGATCGTCGACGGCGACGTGCCGGACGCGGCCTTCGAGGCGGCCTGGCCCGATCTGTCCGCGCGCCTGCGGCGCCTCCTCGATTGCGGCGGGCGCGTTCTCGTCCATTGCAAGGGCGGGCTCGGTCGCGCGGGGTCGGTGGCCGCGCGGCTCCTGGTCGAGGGGGGCGTCGCGGCCGACGCGGCGATCGGCACCGTCCGCGCGGCGCGGCCGGGGGCCATCGAGACCAGGGCCCAGGAGCATTGGGTCGCGCGGCCCGTCGCGCCGTCCCGTGGCGAGACGCGCGACGACGAGGAGCGCCGGCGCGACCGGGCGATCGGCGCGCTCATCGGGCTCGCGGTCGGCGATGCGGTGGGCGCGGCGATCGAGTTCTCGCCCCGGCCCGACGTCGCGATCCTGTCCGACATGGTCGGCGGTGGCCCCTTCGGCCTCGAGCCCGGCCAATGGACGGACGACACGGCCATGGCGCTCGCGCTCGCCGACAGCCTCCTCGCCGATCCCGACCTCGACCCCGCCGACCTGATGACGCGCTTCGTCTCCTGGTGGCGCGACGGGACGTATTCCTGCACGGGCCATTGCTTCGACATCGGCATCGCCACGAGCCGGGCGCTCGGCGCGTTCGAGCGCACCGGCGACCCGATCGCCGGGTCGACGCGCCCGGAGCATTCCGGCAACGGCGCGCTGATGCGGCTTTCGCCCGTCGCCATCCGGCACTGGCGCGACCCTGCCCGGCTCGTCCGCGTGGCCGCTTCGCAGACCCGCACCACCCACGGCTCGCCCGACACGATCGCGGCGTCCGAGATCTACGCCGAGCTGATCGCCCGCGCCATCGCCGGGGAGCCGGCGCAGACGGTGCTGAAGACGCCCGCGGCCCAGCGCGTCCAGGGCGGCTTCCTCGGTTTGCCGCGCGAGAGCGTGCGCGGATCGGGCTACGTGGTCCACTCGCTGCAGGCGGCGCTCTGGGCGGTGGCCCGCACCACGGACTTTCGCGCCGCGGTGCTGCTCGCGGCCAATCTCGGCGAGGATTCCGACACAACCGCCGCCATCGCCGGCCAGCTCGCCGGCGCGCTTTACGGCGCCTGCGGCATTCCCACCGCGTGGCTCGATCGGCTCGCCTGGCGCGGGCGCATCGAGGAGGCCGCCGCGGCCCTTTATGGGGAAAGCCTTGGAGCGCCGGCGACGTAAGTATCCGGAGAGCGCCGCGGGTTACGCCGCTGCGGCCTCGGCTCGAAGGGCTTTTCAGTTCCACGGCGGCAGTTCGCCAAGGCGAGACTGCGGCAGGTCGTTGATGCGCGCCTGGTTGTGGATCGGCGCCGGGGTACCGTGCCGATCGGCATCGCGACCCATGCGGCGATCCCTCGCTCAGCGACTGCTCTCGTCGTCGAGAAGGGGTTCTACGCCCGCGCCGATTCACACTTATGCCGCCTCAATCTCCCGCGAGCGCCACCGTGCTCGGTCGGCTGGCCCCCTCGCGGAAGAACATCGCCGTGTAGCGTTCGAGGCCCTTGAGCCGGTCGGCGATGCGCTTCGCGTCGTCCGATGGCGCCGTCAGTTTGGCGAGCGAGCGCGCGTCGGCGTCGGTGAGCCGAAGGGCGAGATAGCTGCCGATCGCCGCGAAGAGGCCGGCGTCGAAGTCCTTCGACTCTTGCGACGCGATGACGAGCGACACCCCGAACTTCCGGCACTCCTTCGCGAGCTGGGGCAGGAGCTTCAGGCGGCTCGCGCGGTGAGCTTCGTCGAAGACGACGGCATGCGTCAATCCAGCTTGCGGCCCGCGGCGGAACATGTCCTTGTAGATGCTGTAGAGCATGAAGGCAGCAAAGGCGCCCTGAAGCATTCCGTTCGTCGACCGATGCAGACGGATGACGGTGGGGCTTCGGTCGTCGAGCAGTCTGACATCGTCCACCGCGGGCGAGAAGAAGCCGTAATCGTGGAGTTCACGCAGCCGGGCGAGCAGGTTCAGGTTCGGCTTGGGGCGGGTCTGCAGGATGCGATAGAAGCGTTCGAAGGCCGGCGCGGGGGCGGTGTGGTGTGCTTCCGCCCCGCCCCATCCCGATTCCGTGTAGCTTTGCATGATCGCCTGGCGCAGCTCCTCGAGTTGTACGTCGCCGAGATCCGAGAAGACGGAGCCGAAGATGTCGCGCAGCGTGCCCGCCACGTCCACGTGCCCACGCGGCGCATCGCCGTCGACTCGCAACGGGTTGAACCCGAGACCGTCGACGTCGACGTGGCGCACGGGGCCGAGCGCCGCTTCGAGCTTCTCGTCGATGTCCTCGTGGTAGGAGAAGACGATCGGCGCCACACCGGCCTCGGCGAACTGGCGGCAGATGCGGACGAGGCATGTCGTCTTGCCCATTCCGGGCAGCCCCACGATCATCAGGTGCGGATTGGCGCGGATCGAGGGACGCCACTCGACGTCGTCGCTCCGTCCCACGGCCGTGCCGAGAACGATGTCGGCATGGACCGGCAGCGCCGCCCGGTCGACGGACGTCGTCACGCCGCCCGCATCGTGCTCGGACGGATGTCCGTGCGCATCCTCTTCTTCTGCGTCCCCGGCCGAACCGTCCTCGTCCCCTCCCGCCGCCGGGCCCTCGGGCGAGACCATCCCCCGTTCGGCACGACGCTCCGAGTTCGCGATCTCGTCGGGCAGCATCGCCGGGCCGAACAGGATCACGTCGCACCCGTCCTCCGCGCCATGAGCGATGTGCTCCGGCGCTTCGAGGCGATGCTCGGGGCAGAAGATGTAGCCGCGGTCGGCACCCTCCGCCACGCAGAGCTTGGCGACGTCGCTCGCGAGGAGGGCGTCGATTTCCACGTGAAGACGCGCGTGCGCCTGCGGCGACAGCGTGTGCCGTGCGGCACGATCGCAGTAGAAGTGAAGGATGCGCGCGAGCCGCGACCTACGCACCGCGCTCTGCACCGGACCGGTCGCCTCCTCGAAAAACCAGCGCATCCACCGCGAGCGCAATGCGCTCGTTTGCTCGGCGATGTCGGCGACGAGCTCCGCGGATCGGGCCGAGCGGAGGTGCTGACGGTGCTTGACCTCCACGAAGCGAAACTCGAGCCCGCTGCGCCCGGCGGCACGGACGTAGAGGAGATCGGCCCGTCGGGCGCCGGCCTCGTCTCCCTTGAGGAAAAGCTCCGGAAGCTGATCGACGATCTCGTCGATCGGAACGAAGAAGCCGGTCTCGAGCGGCATCCAGACGTCGTCGGCGCCAGCGGCGTTGGCGCAATGCGCCTGCACGAGCGCGAGCGCTACGAGTTCTCCGGTCCGGCCAGAGGCGTTGGCGAGTCGGATCGCGAGACGTCCGCTGAGCGATTTCAGCTGCGTCATCAGGAAGCGGCAGTTCCGCTCGCTCTTGCTGAGGCCCATGTCGCCGAGGGTCGCGTCGACGAGTTCGCGTAGAGCGTCCAGGTTGGTGGTGGACGTCACGAGTTGCATCGAGCCGAGATCGGCGCGCTCGGGCACCGCGTCGATGACGAACCGGCCGGCGACCCGTGGCAATCGTCGGGGCGAGTCGAAATATTCCACGCAAGCGTTGCGGTCCATGGTCACGACCCAGTCGCTGCACTCGTGGAGTTCGTCGATCAGGCGCGCGGCCGCCTCGGACAGCCGCGTCACGAGGACCGGCCAGTCACCCTCGCCGCCGCCCAGCGCGCGCGCGGTCGCGCGGGAGGCTGCGGCGTCGGCGCGCAACAGCCTGTCGGTAGCCGCGCGATTGTCGGGCGCTCTCTCGCCGGAGAGCGTCGGAGGCGCGTAAACGAGCCATTCGGGCGTTCCATCCAGGTCGACGTCACGCTCGAGAACCTTGACGAGACCGAAGGCGTGAAGGGGGCGCGTACCGCCGAGCGCCTCCGCGGGTCTCGGCTCCAGACGCGTCTCGAAGACGTCGAACAAGAGCGCGAGATGCGTCGGACGAAGCGTCGCTCCCTCGCCCTTGAGCGCCCAGCGCAGGCGCGGGACCACGATGTCTCCTGGCCGGACGGCCGTCGTCGTCATCCAGCGATCGTTGGGATCGAGCACGCCGCCGCCGGAGCGTCGGCGCCGCGCGACGTCCGCGAAAAAGCGCCCCGACGCAGAAGATGATTCGGGATGATGAAGGTCCAGCGTGAAGCAGAGACGATGCGCATCGCCCCGATCCTGCTCGTCCTCCGGCCTCGGACCGTCTTGTCGGAGCGCCAGGCCCAGAGCACGCCCGACGGTCGCGCCGTCCCCCGGCTTCCAGGCCTGGATGTCGAGAAGCTGCGGCGGCTCCCGGCCACCTTGCGAGCAGCATTCGACGTAGTGGCGTATCTCGCGCGCCAGAGCGCCGGCGCTGGCTTGCCCGATCGTCGCCGCCGCCTCCGCATGCCCTGTCCCGAGGCATGCTTCCAACATGGCCACTGCCGCTTTCGGCTCTGGCTCGCCGTCAGCGATCATCGCAACCGCATGGAAGCCCAGAACGTCGGCGAACGTGAATGCGGCCGTCCCGCCAATGCCCGGAAGGCAGCCCGGAAAATGAGCGCCGTCGATTGCGGAAAGGGCTCGGGCGACGTCGGCCTGCCGACTTCCCTCTTCGAACCGGGCATGCGCCGCGACGCAATCGTAGACGCTCTGCCACGCGAGCCTGACAGGGTGGAGCGGCGTCACGACGAGCCCGATCGTGCGACCCGACAGCGTCTGAACCTCCACCGTTCCGTGCAGGGCGATCTGCGGGTCGTCCTCGACGGCGGCGACCCACGCCGTGGCGAAATCGTCCGCGCGCCCCTTGCCGAGGCGCAGCTGGCCGAGAAGTCCGAACGGGCCGATCTCGGCTGCGAGGCGCATGCCGACTTCGACGAGCCTTTTCGCCGAGGACGTTCCGGTGGGCATCGGGACGAAGTCGAGCGGGCCGTCCGCGACGCCGTCGGAGCGCACCTTCTGGATCCAACGGCCCGGCGCGCCGCCTCGGGCGACGAAGTCTTCCTCCATGCGCCGGATGAGGTCAGGCCGCGCCACGCGCACGCTGCGCCCGTTCTCGCCGCGCCAGCTCAGGTAGCCCTTCTTGTCGGCGCTCAGACGTCCCGTCGCTCCGCCGGGCGTCGCGGCGGCGTCGAGCTGCTCTCGGCTGGCACATTGCCAGGCCGCGCCGTCGACGAGCGTGCGCTTGATCTCGCCGGAGCTGGACTGGGCGATGCCCTGAGCTTCTCCGAATTCGAGGACGAACTCCTCGCTCTGCTGCTGCGCGTCCTCGTCCCCGATCGGCGCGACCGTGACGTAGGCCTCGAACTTCGCGTCGTCGTCGAGACCGTCGAAATGCTCGAGGGCGAAGACGGCCTGCTGGGGCTGCTTGTCCCTGTGGGTGACCACCTGTTCGGCGAGAACATCGGCCCCGGTCGTGACGGCGACCTTGTAATCGACGCTGGCGCGCGCCAGCTGGACGGGCTCCGTGCTCCAGCGCACGACGAGGCGCGCCTGGTCGCTTTTCGACTCCGACGCGCGATCGAGAATGAGACGAGGCTTGCCTCCGACCTCCTCGGACGGCGTCAGCCCCGACCATTTGCGCAACGCGCCTTTCGTGTCGCGCCAGCTTTCGAGAGCGATGGCTCGGAGCGTCTCTTGCCCATATCCGGGCCGGACTGGGCCGAGCCAGAGGTCGCGACGCTCGGCCAGACGAGCCATCGCGGCCATGGGCGCGAGTGCGCCGACCTCGTGCAGCAGCCGCTCGAGCGCCCTGGTCTGTGCGCCGTCGGGGTCTTCGAGGAGCAACGCGCGGACGCGATCGGCCACGGTTCGCTGGTCCTGAGCGAAGATCAGGCGTTCCGCCATGGAGGCGGCGAGGTCGAGATCGCGTTCCGCGAGGGGGCGATCTTCGGCGATCGGCCAGAGGCCGATGCGCGAGAGGGCGGCGCCGAGGCCCTCCTCGGCGGCGGCGCGCGTGAAGTCGAAGACCTGGCGAAGCGGAAGCTTGGGCCTTCGCCCGATGCGCTCCGCCTTTCGGATCGCCTGGGCCAGGAGCCCCTTGGACTCGATCCTCGCGCGCGCATGCTCGACGGCCGCCTCGAACAGCTCGCGCTCGCCGAGTTCGCGTGCGGCGCTGTAGATGCCGTCGAGCCCTGCGCCTGCGCGGGCGGGATCGATCAGGAGCAGGATCGGATCGGATTTGTCCTCGCGCAGCTCCACCGCCATGTCGGCGGTGATCCGCCGAAACCCCGGTGCGTCGACGACGGCGTAGCTCGTCCAGCCGGGCACGTCGAAGCCGGGCTCGTCGATCAGCGCATCGAGCTGGTCTCCCGGAAGGCACCGCAGGAAGGCGACGCTGCCGGGCTGGGGCGGCCCGAGCAGCTCCTCGAGTGCCAGGCACAGGTGTTCTTCGCCCAACGATCCGCTCACGCTGCATCTCCCACCTTGTCGTCGCCCACGGTCGCCTGGCCGTGGGCCGGGGCGACGTAGCGAGCTCGCAACTTCTTCATGGTCTCGGCGTCGTTGACGCCGACAAGGAGGCCCAGGTCCCGGAGACGGCGCTCCAGGATCGCCCGGTTGCGATGAAGGAGTTCGCTCGGCACCTCGACGTCGGGAGGCGACCGGTCCACGAAAAGTCCATAGCGCTCCCGGAGGAGCGACAGGAACCGGGGGAATGAGAGGTCGTCGAGCTTGCCCCGCTTCGTCGACTTCCAAAGGTGTCGGTGCACGAGGTAGTCGAGCACCGTATTGCTGAGCTGAAAGGAATATACCTCCCCGGTGCGTGTCTGGCCGAGCGACGGGGCCCTCCTGAAGTCCACGCGTCGCTTGCGAGCGAGGCCGTTCGGCTCATCCGCCATCAACGACGCGTTGACGAACTGGTTGAGCTTGTCGCCTCCGGCCACGGACGCGTAGGCGAGGTGGAGGACCTCGGCCAGGCGGCGGCCGTGCGTTCGCCCGTCCTCCTCGTCCTCGAGAATGTCCGCGCGAATAGCCGATGACTCCTGCTCGCGCGCCGCATCCGCGAGCTTGCGCGCGAGGCTGCGGAAATACTTCTCGGCGTCGCGGGCCTCCTCGTGACGGCCCGACGCGATGTCGCCCAGCAGTCGCACGCGCGCGCTCCCGTCCGGGCCGCGCGGGGGCTGCTGCGCTCGAGGCACGTCGCTCTCGTACTCGAGATAGTAGTCGAGCAGGCGCATGTACATCAGCGTCGCCGGTACGCGTGCGGTCGCCTGGCGCATGATCAGGCTCGATTGTTCCGAATAGCCGCGGAGCTGCGAATCGGTCGATCCCGAGCAATCCACGAAGAGCGGGTAGGGTTGCTGCGCCTCCGTCGGCGCGATTTCGCCGGTCTCGGCCCATTTGTTGACGATGGCGACCGTCGCCAGGCCGATCGTCGTCATACCGAGCGCGATCGCGCTTTCGATCATCGACAGCAGGGCCGCGCGCGGTACCGTGCCGGCGGAGCCGTAGGCATCGAAGAACGTCAGCAGGTCTTCACGGAAGGCGGCGGACGCCGCCTGCGCGATTGATCGCTGGTTCGAGATCGGCCCCGGCTCGCCCTTTCCCGACGCCTTCGCCGGCGGCTCGCCGCAGATCTGCGCGAGCCGAACGGTCAGGAGCTGATCGAGGCCGACGTCGACATCCTCGTCGAACCGATCCGAGCGAACGTTGCTTTGCTGCTCACCGATGGCGACGATCCCCGGAGCGAAGGCCCGCAGGAAGGCGTTGTCCTCGACCCTTGCGCCCACCGGATAGCGGCCGCGCACCTTCTGCGGCTCGATCCTCTCGCCCCCTTCCTGCTTGGCGATCAGGGCGACGATGCTGTCGGGAACGTTGCGCACCGCCGACGTGTCGTAGGGAAGGTCGAGCCACGATGCCATGTAGTGGTTGGGGAAACAGCGCTGGACCTGCTCGTCGTGTCCCTCGGCATGCCGCTTGTTCTCCAAGGTGGAGCAGAGGAGGAGGTCTCCGAGGATGGTCTGGCCGACGCGGCTGTCGAAACCCGCGACCGTCGGCTCCTTCGCCAGCCGAGCCGCCACCGTCGCGATCGTCGGCTTGCCGCTGTCGCCGAATGCCTTCTGTACTCGTCCTTTGCCGCGGCGATGACCCCAGCGGAAGAGGTACAGGAGGATCGGAAGGACCGCGCCGACCGAGTACCCCTGCGGCGTGAACGGAAAAACAGGTGCGTAGGCGCTCGTCCAAACCAGACGCGTCACGTGGCTCGTGAGCACGTCCTCGACGATCTTGCGGGCTTCGCTGGCCATTTCAGGCGATCTCCTAGGCGCGCGCTGCGGTTGCCGCGGCGGGCGGCCGGGTGGAGGCTCCGTCCTCCAGGACGATTCGCTGCACGCCGTCGTCGCGGTCTATCGCGATCGTGAACACCGCGTGCTCTTGAGAGGGATTCCAGGCCCGGAGCCGGCGTTCGTCCTCCTGCGCCAATCGCTGCGTGAAGACGTTCAAGTTGGCGAAGACGTCGTCCGAGAAGGCGTCGAGGATCTGCATGCCGTCGGCCAGATCCATGAGGAGCGCGAAGAGGTCGAGGGTGACGACGAGCCGCTCGGTGCGTCCGCCTCGCGCCGTGTAGGACAGCTCGAGATGGCGGTGCAGCGTCTGTACGCCGTAGCAAGCCTCGAAGGTCTCGGCCACCAGGGCGAAGTGCTCGAGCGGCTTGTCGACCCAGAAGGCGGTCTCGGTGGGCGTCTTCGGCGAGATGCGTATCGGGATCGAACCCGCCGTCCTGTAGGCGATCTCGGGAAGCCGCTCGAGCCGCGACAGGCCGCGGCACAGGCCGTCACGCACCTTCTCGCGCGCCTGCTCAGACAGGACGGGGAAATCTCGGAAGCTTGCGAGGTGGCGGCCGTCCTTGAGAGTGAGCGCGTGCGGCTCGCCGCCGACACGCTCGATCTGTTCGTCCGTCCACGCGAGATAGGCCTTCCGTCGGGCCTCGACCCGGCTCAGCGCAGGGAAGCGCGGAGCGCCGTGGTCAGGGTCGGGCGGGCCGAGCGCGCCCAGATATCGGTCGATCCGCACATGCGCTTCCAGGCCGGGGTCGAGGCGCGCCAGCTCTCGAAGGAGCTCTCCTTGCCGACGCTCCGACGTCGGATCGAAGGCGTAGCGTGCAGGCTCGTGAGGCGCGATGTCGGCATTCTCGTGGAGGTCGCGGCAGTCGTGGAGGCCGAAAAAGATGTAGCTGAGCGCGGCCTTGAGCTCGCGCGCGGTGATGTGGACCTCGTTGCGCTGGTGCACCGCTTGAAGCGCCGCGGTGACACGCGCGCGCATGAGCGCTCCGGCGGCGCGCTCCTCGGGATCGGCGGACGCACCCATCATCCGCGCCGAGCGCCGCATGGAGCAGCGGGCGCGGGCGGTGCACGTCTCGCATGCGGCCCAGATTCGCTGCGCCTCCTGGCCGCCGACGAGGCGGTCGATGAGGCTGTCGACGAATTCGGACCTGAGCGCACCGTCCTGCGAGAAGCCGCCGACCAGCGAGCGCAGGTTCAGCTCGATCAAGCGCACATGCGAGGGGAGGCCCGCGCCACCCTGGCCGAGCGCCTCCGCGAGCGCGCGGGAAAGCGGGGTCTCGTCGCGCTTCTCGATCCATTCCATCAGTCGTCCGTCGTTGACGGCGACGAGGTGGATGCGACGCTCGCGGGGCATGCCGTCGAGGAAAGGTCCAAAAACGTCGTCGAGGAGTTCGTCCGCGCTTCGCCCCTTCCAGGACGCCGCGCCATCGAGGTTCACGAGGACCTGGGCATCGCCCAGGCGCCCCGACCAGGTGCGATCGCTCGATGGAAATGCGGGAAGCCCGAGCGCCGCGGCGAGGTGCTGGAGGAACGCCGTCTTGCCGTCCCCGGCGTTTCCGCACAGGATCACCAGCGACACCTCACCCGCCTGGATCGCCGACAGCAGCGCCCCGTCGAGCGACGTTTCGACATAGGTCTGCTCGGCGAAATCGGTATCGAGGCCGCGGGTCTCGACGTTGCCGAAACGGCTGCCCGGGTAGGCCTGCAAGATGTGCCGGACGCGTGGCACCTCGTTGGGCGTCAGGCGCGGGGGCTCGGCGAGGGCAGCGACTGGCGGGTTCGGCGCGTCGCTGCTCCTCAGGAAACGAAGCGCCGCTCCGCCGCTCTCGAAGCGCTGTCCCGGATCGGGGTGCATCGCGAGGCGGGCGAAGGCGGCCAGTCGCGGCCAGGCAGCGGCGTCGATGTCGACGTCGTCCGCTGGCGAGCACCCGGTCGAGCGAATGTGCCCGCTCGCCAGATAGAGAAGGGTCGAGGCGAGAGCGTAGACGTCGTCGGAGCAGGTCGCGGGTCTTCCGGCGAGACGCTCGGGCGAGGTGAAGGGTAGCGTCCCGGGCGTGCGCGCGACCGCTCCCGCAGGACCCGCGAGGTCGTAGTCGATGAGGACGACGGCGCCGTCGTCGTCGACGATGACGTTGCCGGGGCTCACGTCGTTGTGGACCCAGCCCTGCATGTGGAGCACGTCGAGCGCACCGCAGAGGTCTTGCGCCCAGCGCAACAGCAGCGTCTCCGCATCCGTTTCCCCGACGAGTTCCGCGAGAACGGGGAGGTGTTCGCCCCTCCACGCGTCGAGCGGCGCGCCGCGACGCCAGCGCATGAGGGCCATGAGCCCATCCGCAGACCAGGTCTTGCTCGTCGCGAAGACACCCGAGAGGCAGGGGTGGTCGGCGAGATAGCGGATCTTGCGGTAGGCTTCCAGAGCGTGCGGGCCGATGTCGGGGTCGAATGCGACCTTGCCGACGCAGGTGCCGATGGGATCGCCCGTGCGTGGGTCGAGCTGCTCGAGCTTGAAGGTGCGGCCTGCGCCGCCCTGACCGAGGAGCGAGACGACCTGGTAGCGGTCGCCGTCCCAGTCGAAGGCGAAACCTTCGTCCCATCGCTTGGCGCCCACCTGGCTCGGCGCAGGCGAGAGCGCCGGTTCCGTAGAGGCCTGTGGCCGAAGCAGGCCCTCGATCTTGCCCGCGATCACATCGGCTTCGGTGCGAAGGGTCTCGTCCTCGTGCGTCCCGTGCGCGAGCGCCGCGACCGCCTGTGCACCCAGGACGGAGGTCGGGTCGAACGCGGTCGCAAGGGCTTTGCAGAGGCTGTAGAGGTCGGAGCGCGCCGTTGCTGCGGACAGTCCCCCGCGGACGACTTCGGGCGCAGAGAAGGCCGCGTCGGGGCCGTGGGCGCCCGACCCGGCAATGGTCCGGAACTGCGGGAGGCGGGACCATCGCCAGCCTGCGAAGAGCGGCGAGCCATCCGCCTTCACGCGGACCGTCTCCGGGCTCAGCGAGCGGTGGACGACCTGGCCCGGCAGGTCGCCCCGCCGCGGTGCAGCTCGGCCAACGCGCGGAGCGCCCGCGCGGCAAAAGCCGAACGGTCGCCTTCGCTCCAGTTCGGATCTGATCGGATCTCCTCGAGCGAAGGCGCCGCACTGTGCGTGAGCGTGAAGAAGAAGATCTCGCCGTGGTAGTTCGGGAGCGGCTGCCAGCTGTCGACCAAGCTCGGCAGGTAAGGCGATTTCTGGAGGCGCTGGACGGCATCGTATTCGCGCTTGGCGAATGTTTCGACATCGCGAAGCGCGCTCGGGGCGGCCGAAAGGTCGTACACGTGCAAGAATACACGATCGCCATTCTCGAAGTCGCGCGCATCGAATATGCGGACGAAACGGTCCCCCTCTTCGCTCAGGAGCGCGAGGCGGTCGAAGCGCCCGAAACGCGTTGGAACGTCCGAGGCGAGCACCGCCTGCCGCGGTGCGAGAAGCCGCGCGAGTTGCTCGACGGCCGTCGCAGGCAGCGAACCGCGTGCGACCTCCGAGACGAGCCGCGCGGCGTCGGCGAGCCCGTACACGATCACGCCGTTCCGCCGTTCCAGAGCGCCGTTGCGCGCGAGCGACTGGGTGTCGACGGTCAGCAGCAAAGCCGGCGCGACGAAGCCGATATCCGGCCGGACCTTCCTGAGTTTGCCCGCTATGCGCTTGCACTTGGCGACGAGGAGTTCGCAGGCCGCATCGACCGCCGCAGCGTCCTTGAGCTTCGCGCGCGCCCAATGCTTGACCTCGACGACGACGGCGCCCCCGGGGCCGATCAATATCTGGTCGACTTCGTCGGGCTGCCCCGTCCCCGAGAATACCTGAACGTTCGTGAGAACGGCGGCCGATGCGTTTCCTTCGACGGCTCGAAGAGCGAGGTCGACGGCTTTTGCGGCTCGCTCCTCGCTTTGGTTGGCGAACGGCCCGCACGGAATCCTCGAAACATACATTCTCTTCATCCCTTCGGAAGTAAGATCTAGTCACGAAGTCCTTTCCGGAGTGCTACCCAAGAGCGACTTTTCACCAGATTCCGAAGCGTGCCCCGGGGGGGGGATTCCGAGATGTTCGGAGAGCTATCTTCGACTATTTTCGAGTGCGGAACTTGGACTTGAGCGCGAGACCCGCCTTCGCCTCGAGCGACTGCAAGGCCGTTCGCAGGGCGGAACACAGCCCTTGGAGATGCGCGAGCGCTTCGCCTTCCGGCTCGTATCCGTAGAAGCGCCAGCGACGATGCTCTGCGAAAAGGCAAACCCAGAGCTCGTCCGCGGTCCCGTGCCACGAACCCGTCTTTCGTGCTTCTTCGGATCGCCCGTCGGCAAGCTCGACAAGTTGTTCGAATCCACCGACTTCTTCGTAACCGTCGATGAAGTGCGCGAGCCTAGCCGTTTGATCCCATCGCAGCGGGTCTGGCAGGGCTGAGAAGTCGCCGCTGAGAGCACGCCTTTCCCATTCCTCGAGATCGTTCATTATCCGGCCCCCACTCCGGACTGGCTGCAGGATCTTTCGCATCACATGGTGCATCGATTCTGATACGCGAGGCAACCTTCCAGCTCCTTCTTCCGTGCCTCGTGATCAGGCGGCAACCGCCACAGAGCTTTACTCCCGGCTCGGGCGTTCCATCATCCGTTGAGACGGGCTCTGTGCCGCGCGAGACGCCCACGATGCCCATCCGCGAGACGGAGCGTTGGCGCGAAATCGATTTCGAGCGCTGCACGCGCTGTGGCAGACAGCTTGTGGCTCGCGAGAACGCCGCCGTCGTCGTCGAACGAGATCAGGGCACGATCGAAGGCCGCGTCCCAGAGGGCGGAGAGTAGGAGCCCGTTGTGAACGTCGAGCCGCTCCGCATCGCTTTCGCATTCCGCCCATGGCACGATGTGCGACGCGCGCAGGAGCTCCGGGTCGGTTATTCCGGTCAGGGGGCAGCGTCCGCCCCAATACTCCATCAAGCTCTCGCGAAAGACGTCCTGGCCGATGCGCTGGACGACGAGGCGCTCGGCCTCCGTGGCACGCGGGAGGTCGCGCGTGCGGGCCTCGAAGGCGACGAGCGGCTCCGGCGGGAGGGAGCGGGCGAGTTGATAGATCCTCTGGAGGAGGGCGTGGAGGCGCGTCGCGTCCGCGGCGGCGAAGCATGCAGAGGCGTTCCCCGCATCGGGCTCGACGGCGACGAGGCCCTCGCCCTCGAGTTCGCGGGCGATCGTGGGCGAACGCATGGCGACGAGGAAGCGTGAGCCGTCGTGGCCGGCGAGGATCTCGTGGCGGGTCCAGGGGCTGCGCAGGCGCAGCCACTCTCCTTCCACCACCGCCTCGGACGGAAAGCCGTTGCGCGAGGCGGCCTGCTCGATCTCGGAACGGGCGGCGGCGGAGAGCCGGTCAGACATCCAAACCTCCCCGACGGCCCTTCTCGTTCCAAAGGGCCTGCGCGGAAAGACCCATGAGCGTCTCCACCGCGTTTGCGGCTCGCGTGACCGCATGAAGGTCGAAATCGCCCAGTGCGCCGGTGTATGACGCCAGATAGCTCTCGCTTCGGGGCGTCAGGCCATTTCGCTTCGCGACGATGTAAGCGACGGTCTCGGCCTCGACTTCGCGTAGATCGTGCGGCGTGTGCCGTCGGTCGGGTATGCGTCGGCCAGGGTCCGCTCCGAGATGGCCGAGATACAGGTGGGCGAGCTCGTGGGCGATCGTCACGAAACGCGTCGCAGGCGTATGGTTCTTGTTGTACCCGATCTCGTAGCGGTGCTTCCCCTTTCGCGATGTCGAATGCGCAGCAACCCCGATCCAGCCCGCATGCGCGTCTCCCGCGTCGACGGGCACCAAGTCGATGCCGTCGCCGGCGACCGTCCGCACGATGATCTCGAATCGCGTTTCCGTCATGGTGCCGAGGGTGGGGAATGCGAAAGCGTCGTCTGGTACGGCGTCGCCTTCGGTGTCGAGAATGTCGAACACGAAGTCGACCGGCCCCATCGTCCGCAAGACGAGCAGAGGCCGCGCGCCCCGCTTCGGGACGCGCCTGAAGCGCCGCCACCAGTCTCCGGCGGTCGCCGCGTGCGTCAGCCCCGGCTTCTGGATGTGGAGGAGCATGGCGTTGAAGGGGGCGAAGGCGCGCAGCCTGATCAGGAAGTCGACCAGTTCGCCCACCGTCTCCCTCGTATCGTAGAGCCTCGTTGCCGCGATGAGCTGATCGATGAGCGCGCGCTCGGGCCCGTCGGCGCGAGATCGGATCAGATCGTAGCGCGCGCTCATGAGTTCGACGAGCTCCGCCGGATGGCAGGCCCTCGGATCGGGGAACGGTTCGATGGCGCGGAAGCAGAGCTTCAGTCGAACCTCCGGGAGACGCTCGCCGACATAGGCGGCGACGTCTTCGTCGCACTCCCACTCGTCGACGAGCATTGCCGGAATGCCGCCCGTCGGGTCGCCGACGGCCGCGGCCGCGATGGCGTCGGCCCACAGCGCGACACCAGCTGCGACGTGGCGATCGAAGAGGTCGTCGGGCGGGCTCGTCCGCGGCATCGGGCGTCCTTCATCTCGACGTCGAGAATGGAGGGCGATGATGCAACTGTCGAGCTTTCGAGATCAAGGTCCGCACGTTTTCGGAACTGCTCGCTCCCGCTCACACCACCCCCAATTCCCGCAACGCCGCCTCGGCCTCGGGCCGCAGCGTGTACCGGATGCCCTCGGGGGAGGGGCGCTTCTGGATCAGGACGCTCGATTGGTCCTTCCCCTCCTCGAACAGGTGCTGGAAGAAGCCGTAGCGGTCGTAGACGAGATGGCCGATCGCGAGCCCGAGGTCGCCCTTGCCGTAGACCTTGCCGAGCGCTTGGAAGGTGGCGTCGGGATTGGCGGCGATGAAGGGGAGGATGATGGATTCCTGTGCGCTCGGCTTGCAGGCGCTGAAGGCCATCGCGGTCGTGCGGCGCAGATCGAGGCCGGCTGCGGCGCGCGCCCATTCGGCATGGCGAGCGGCCTGCGGGCCATCGACATCGATCGGCCGTCGCGCCAACTCGGCATCGCAGGCGGCGACGAGATCGGGGAGGTTCTTGGCGAGCGCGCGCTCGCGAAGGGTGCGGATTTCGCCGCTGCCCGTTTCGGGCAAGCGAGCGATCGTGCGAGCGACCGCCTCCCTCGAGTAGGGACCCGCGCTCACACTGGTCGATCCGATTGTATCATGACCGTAACGGCCAACGGGGTCAGCGACTGCGCGTCTTCGGCGAAGACGCCTTCCCGCCGCGGAAGATTCGAGGCGTGAGCAGCTCGACCCTGCGGTCGACGAGCACCCGAAGCTCGCTCAGGTCCGATTGGCGCGGATTCCCGGCCGCGACACGCGACATGATCTGCCCGATCTCGTTCTGAACGCGAGCCGGCTCCGCGACGCCGATGTCCCGCTCGCGAGACGCATCCTTCGCCATGTCAGCCTCCGCTCCGATGATTCGCATCATGCTGTATGTGTGCGAGCAGCGCAACAAGACCAGCGGCCGATCGCAGCGGCTCGACGGGATCGAAGGCGGCATCGGATGCGGCCGTCTTCTGGAAGAAACGCCGAGGCACGTCGCTGGTTGCGACGAGAATGCCGAACGCGCGGCCGTCCAGCTTGAGCGGGAGCGATGCCACCGACCGGTATCGTACGTGGTCGTCGTCTTTCTTCGCGTGCTCCGGCGCCGCGAAGAGCGGTGCGACATCAGCTCGCATCGTGTCGTCCGACACGACTTCGACGCCCTTCGAAAACGTGAAGCCGACATGTCCTTCGCCTGGCTTCCAAATGCGATGGGGCTTCGCCTCCTCCACCGGCGACCAGCGTCTGCAGGCTCGGCAGACCAGATTCCCGGCATCTTCGTCGAACAGATAGATGGCGAAGTTCCATTCTTCGTCGCCGATGCCGAACAGGGTCAGCTTGTAGTCCACCAACGAGCCGAGCATCGCGAGATAGCGTTGATCCCGCGTGTTTCGATCGCCTGCGTCCTGCGTCGCCGCTTCGACGACTTCCCGCATGGACTGTCCGACGGCGTGCATCGTCGCGATCCAGCCGAAGTCGCCGCGAAGCTCGGACACCGTTCGCTCCGCCGCGTCCGCGCGATCGATGACGGAGTGCGCCTGCTGGAGCGTCGCGGCGGAAAGCGGTGAAATGGTGTTGGACAACCACGTGCCGACGCCGATCAACAAGACGCCGGTGAGAAGCAACCAGAGCCCCCACGTGCGCAGGGCCTCGTCGAAGCTGATCAGGCCGCCGCCGATCGCCGCCATGGCGCCGCCGGCAGTGATGATCCACGTCGCTCGACCCTGCAGGCGACGCGCTTCGTCGAGAAGGCGGTCCTGGCTTCCGGCCAGTTGCCTGCGCAGTCTCTTTATCGCCGGCGACGTCATCGGTGCACTCCGTTCCTCACGCCACCCGCGCCCCCCGCGCCTGCTCGTCCCAGGCCTGCATCACGAGGCGCGCGGTGCGGTATTCGCCGAATTTGCGCTCCTCGTTGGTGCGCAGGACGCGGAAGGTCTCGGAGGGGTAGTCGTCGCCTTTCACGAAGCGGGGATCGAGGATGTAGAGGAGCTCCTCGCGGGTCAGCCCGTAGAGGCGGGCGCAATAGGCGTCGAGCTCCGCCCGCAGCCAGGCGCGCCGATCCTCGTCCCAGACGAAGGGCGGGCCGTCGTGGCCGAGGTCGCGGGCGAAGGGGGCCATGGAATGGGAGGTGTAGGTGAGTTCCAGGACGCGGGGGACGATGAAGGCGAGGTCGGCGGGGGTGTAGGCGGAGGGGGGGAGGGTGGAGAGTTGTTTGAGGTAGCCGTATGTGAGGTGCGTGCCGCCAACTTTCAGCCGTGCGATGTAATCGAAGACGACGGTCGACCAGCTGGCGAGGAACGCTGCCCAGAGCGGCGGGGACGCATCAATAAAAAACAAGGGGTTTGTATGCCCTACGGCGACGCGGGGCATCACGGCAGCTATGACCGTCCGCTCATCTGTCGACCGGCAAATATCCCGCCAGCCCATCAGCCAGCCGCGGCGCCAACCCTTCGCGGTCAGCCGCGCGTCGACATCAAGCTCTTCGACCCAATAACGCGGCGCCACCTCGAAATCCGACGCAGCCTTTTCCTCCAGCATCGCGTCGCGGCTGTCCGCCCCGTCGTATGTAGCCCAGCGATGGTCGAAATGGTGGATCATTTTCGCTTCGTAGAGCGGAACCCACCGGCCCGCCGAAACGTCACGTGCCGCATCCTCCATCAACCATTCGCTACCATCGCGCACCGCGCCCGCCGCTTGGAGCTGCGCGGCGGTCCGGAAGAGGTGGCTGTCGTTGGCCATGTGGAACATGGCAGAGAATTCGATCCCCCACGGGTTTCCCGCCGCCCCCTTCGCCTCGTCGATCAGTACCGGCACGCGCGCATAGATCATCTTCGTCAGCTCCGCGTCCGCCTTGGAGCGGAAAACGGCAGCGGTGTGCGTGTTGGGGTTGAGGCTGGCAATGTCAGCTGCCGAGAGCGAGAAACAGCGCTCCGAATTTTTCGCATCAGCGACGCTTTTCAGCTCGAACGCGAAGATCGGCGTATGGACGTTTCGTGAAAGACTAAGTAAACAGAATGACTTTCGGTCGTCAGTCTCAGGAAACCACTTGCGGACTTCGAAAAAGCTGAAGAGCGAAGATAGGCGACTCTTCGCGACAATCATTTGCATGAACCGCTTAGTGCTGTCGTCGAGCGCGATACCCGTCGGCACGATCACCCCCGCCCGCTGCCGGCTCGCATCCGCGAACAGCTCGGCGAACAAAGCATAGGTGTTCACGTCCCCGGTGCCCGTCAGCGGAAACCGTCCGCTCTCGCGTGCGAACAGGCTGCCCGCTTCCGCCGCGCGTTTGGCGAACTCGAAATCCTCGTGCAGCCGCCTCTCCGCCGAGCCGTCCGGCGCGGCGGCGAGCGCCTTGATCAGCTTTTCGCGCGCGGCCTTGTTGGGCGCCTCCGCGATGGCCGGCGCGCGGGCGGCGAAGAATTCCTGCTCCTGGAGCTTCAGGCGCTCCCACGGCGGGTTCCCCACCATCACGTCGAACCCGCCCTTCCGCATCACGTCGGCGAACTCGAGCGGCCAGTGGAAGGCGCGGATCTCGTCGGAGAGGTCGATGGCGCGGGCGACGAGCTGGTTGTGCGGGACCTCGCCCGCCGCCGCGCGCCAGACGTCGTCCGTCGTGGGGATCATGAGCCGGCCGACCCGGCCCGGCTCGCGCACCTTCGGCATGAAGTACGCCGAGACATAGAGCGCGCAGGCGCTCTTCGCCCGCCACCAGCCGTCGCCCGCGCGCGCCTGCGCGTCGGCGCGCGCCTTGGCGGCGACCTCGTCGAGCGTGTCCTCCGGCATCGCGTCGATCCGGGCGAAGGCCTCGGCGATGTCGGTCGGCGCGCCGGCGAAGCCGAGGCGATACTGGTCGCGCACGCCGTCGCGCTGCTTCTTGTTGAGCTTCTTCAGCTCGCTCGCCACCGCCTTGTCGTCCCCCGTCAACGCCTTGTAGGCCTCGTCCGGGATGCCCTTCGCCAGCATGGAATAGTCGAAAACGCCCACCAGGCTGTCGCCGCAGCGGATGCGGCCGTCGAGGAAGGAGAGCGGCTTGCCGGGCTCCACCGTCTCGATCCAGAGCGCGACCTTGCACAGCTCCACCGCCATCGGGTTCTTGTCGACGCCGTAGAGGCAATGGCGCGCCACCTCGCGCAGCGCGTGCCGGAAATCCTCCGCCGAGGGCGAGCCCGGCGCGCGCAGCTGGGCGATCTTCGTCGCGATGCGCCGCGCGGCGGCCAGCAGGAAATGGCCCGAGCCGCAGGCGGGGTCGCAGACGTCGAGATCGAGCAGCGCCTCGACCGGGCGGTCCGGATTGGCGGCGACGGTGTCCTCGATCACCGGATCGAGCGCCGAATCGAGGAGGAGCTGCACGAGGCTGTCGGGCGTGTAGTAGGAGCCCGTCGTCTTGCGCGCGTTGCCCTTGCTCTCGCCGGCCTCGGCGAAGAAGAAGCGTTTGTCTTCGAGCGAGACGCGCGGCACGAGTTCGAGCAGGCTCTCGTAGACCGAGCCCAGCTCCTCCGTCTCCATGTCGCGCCAGTTGACGCGCACGCGCGCGCCGTCGTCGCGCAGCCAGGCGAGCTTGTCGATGGCGGCGAGCAGCGCGCGATTCTCGAGCCGGGCGGCGTCGAGAGTGGGCGTGCGCTCGCGCAGGAACAGGCCGCCGAGCGCCGGCAGGCCGAGCCGCTTCTCGCCGCGCTCCAGCGCGCGCAGAACGATGCGGGCGCCCTCGAACAGATCGTGGTTCTTGTCGCGGGCGAGCGAGCGCACCGACTTCGTGCGCAGGCGCGAGACCGAGTAGCCCTGTCGGTAGAGCGCGACCGCGGCAGGGCGTCGGGCGCGTGCAGGACGTCGCGGTCCTCGGCTGTGAACAGGAAGATCAGCCGGTAGACGAGGCGCAGGAGCTCCTGGAAGTACCCGTCCGCCGAGAGCCGCCCCTCCTCCAGCGCGCGGCGCAGGTCGCCGTTGTCGCGGTGCTCCAGGAAGCCCGCGCCGAGGATCGTCAGAGCCTCTTCGACGCCCTCGCGCAGGCGCTCGCGTGCCTGGACGCCCTCCTGCTTGCCCGCCTCGCGCCAGCGCTCGAGGGCGCAGTCGGAGGGCGGGGCGCCGGGGGCGCCGAAACGGCTCTGGTGGATGAGGAGCCAGAGCGCCGAAAATTCGGCGAAGAGGCCGTTGCCGAAGATGCGATCGAGGTCCGCCTCGATATGGGCCGGGCGGGTCATCGAGGCGTTGTCGCGCATCAGCCGCAGGCGCCGTCCGTCGAGGACGAGGCCCCACAGCGTCGTGTCGGTGGCGTTGAGCGTCTCCTGCAGGAGCAGCGTCGCCGAGCGCCGGCGCGTCCCGTCGGCGAAGGCGGGATGCGCGCGGTCGAGGCCGGCCTTCGGATCGCCGTCCTCCGTGCGGGCGACGGGCGCGATGACGATCGGAACGCGCCCGCCGAGCGCCGCCTGCCCGACGGGATAGGCGCGCTCGCCGGCGCGCAGCGGCTCGGTGGGGGCGAGCGTCGTGAAGCCGAAGACCTTCGCGAGGAGCTGCGTGCAGAAGTCCCGCGTCGCGAGCCCGCCTGCATCGCGCTCCCGCACGCGGTCGAAGCGCTGCCAGAGCGCCTCGCCGATGCGGAAATAGCGGCCGATCTCGTCGCGCAGCGTCAGCCCCTCGGGGGTCTCGTAATCCGGGGCGGATTGATCGGACGCGTCGAGGGTCGCGATGCGCGAGAGCATGTCGGGCGCGATCAGGCCGCCTTCGATCGCGATCGCGTCGAAGGCGATCGTGGAGGCGCGGCGGGTGCGGGTCTGGCGGGCCATGGATCTTGCGCCTGTGACTTACGCGGGAACGAGGACGACGAGGCCGACGACGTCGACCGGAAGGACGGGCTCGACCGTGACCGTGCCGCCGACGCGCGCCTGGCGGCTGTCGGCGGCCTGGCGCAGGCGGGCATGGTCGGCGGCGAGCGCTTCGGCGCGGGCGCCCGCGACGTCGTCGAGCGCTGCCTTCCACTCGGGCAGGCGCTCCAGCGCGCCGGCGATGCGCCTCAGGCGCACGGCCTCGGGCAGGTCGCCGGCGGCGGGCGCCTCGACGATCTCCGCCAGACGCTCGTCGGGCAGACGACGTCCGTCGGCATCGAAGCCGACGAGGGCGGCCTCCTCCGCGATCACGACGCGCCCGCCGAGCCGGGTGGTGGTCTCCAGCCGGTGGCGGATGCGCAGCATGAGGACGGTCGTCATCTCCGCGACCGCGGCCGAGCGCCAGGCGGCCGCGCGCGGCAGCGTCGCGGGATCGTCCTGATCGGAGGCGGGGTCGAGTGCGGTCTCGAGCAGGGCCTCGGCGGTGAGGCCGACGATCGGATGGGCGCGGTGGAGGCGGATCCGGTTGCCGGCGGCGGCCTCTTCGAAGGCGACGCGGATCGTCTTCTCGAACCCCTCGTCCGCGAGCCGCTCGCGCAGCGCGATCGGCACGAGGGCGGAAAGCGACGTCTTGAAGCCCTTGCCTGCCGGCTCCAGCGGGGCGCGCAGGCGCGCGAAGGCGCGCTCGACGAAACGGCGGGTCTCGGCCGGGCCGCCGAGCAGCGCGCGCGCCTTCTCCCATTCCGGCTCGACCTCGGCGGGCTTGAGCTGGCGCTGCGCGAAGACGGTGCGGTTGCGCTTCTCGCGTTCGGCGGCATCGCGCCAGACGGCGTCGATCTCCCGCGCCGCGGGCTCGGCCGCGAAGTCGAGCGTCATCTGCCGCTGCGAGGAGCGGCGCAGCAGCACGGCCTGCATCAGCGCCTCCGTCATCCGCCGCTCGTCGTCGGGCAGCGGCACGGGGACGCCGGTCTCCTTGCGGATGGTCTCGGCCTTGCGGAGGATGACGTTGAGCACCGCGCCGTCGACGGGGCTGTTCTCGCCGTAGATCAGGAGCGAGCGCACCACCTTGCTCGGCTGGCCGAAGCGGTCGACCCGCCCCTCGCGCTGCTGGTGGCGTGTGGGGTTCCAGGAGAGATCGTAATGGACCACGGCGTCGAAAGCGCTCTGGAGGTTGATGCCCTCCGAGAGGCAATCGGTCGCCACGAGCAGGCGCTTCTCGTTCTCGGCGAGGGCGTCGACGCGCTCCTTGCGCTCGCCGCTCTGCAATTCGCCCGTGACGACGTCGACCGCGACGTCCTTGAGGGCCCCGCGCAGAGCCTCGCCCACCGCCTGCGCGGTCGCGATGTAGCGGCAGAAGACGACCGGGTTGAAGCCCTTGGCCACGAGCCCGCCGACCTCCTCGAGAAGGAGCTTCAGCTTCGGGTCGCGCTTCGGCTCAGCCGCGAGGGTTCGGGCCTGTGCGATCAGCCCGGCGAGGCGGGGATCCTCGATCGCCGCGGGCGGCTCGGCATCGTCGTCGGCGAGGTCGTCGGCCTCGCCGTCGAGGACGCGCGCGCGCAGGATCTCGTCGTCGGCGGGGTCGGCATCGAGATCGGCGCGGGTGATCAGCGCGCGCAGCGCCGCGGCAGGGCTCGAGCCGACGCAGCGCATCAGCGCGAGCGTACCCCAGAAGGCGAGGCGGCGGCGGCGGTCGTCCGCCCCGGCGCTCTCGGTGACCTCGGCGCAATAATCGAGCACGTCTTCGAAGAAGCGCTGGTGCTCGCCGGCGAGTCGGTAGGTCTTCTCGTGGGTCTCGTGCTTGGGAAAGGAACCGCCGTCCTTCCAGGCGTCGATGTCGACGCGCCGACGCTGGACGAAGTGGACGGCGAGCCGCTCGCGCAAGCCTCTGCGCTCGGCTTCGCCCGCCTCGACGAGGCCGGCGAAATCCGGGTGGATCAGGCCGAGAAGACGGGCGAAGGCCTCCTGGTCGCCGCTGTGCGGCGTCGCGGTGAGCATCACGAGATGACGGGTCGCCTTCTCGGCGAGGCCGGAGAGGAGTTCGTAGCGCTGGTGCTGGCCCTTGGTTCCGGAGGCGCAGGTATGGGCCTCGTCGACGACGACGAAATCCGGGCAGGCGCGCAGGAAGTCGTCGCGGCGCCGGGCGCTCTTCACGTAATCGAGGCTCACCACCGTGACCGGATGGACGTCGAAGATGCGCTCGCCTGGCGGCAGATCGCGCTCGAGGCGCCCGGCGCTCGCGCTCGTGACCGCCATCGCGGCGATGTTGAATTTGGCATCGAGCTCGCCGACCCATTGGTCGACGAGATGCGGCGGGCAGAGCACGGCCATGCGGTCGATCTCGCCGCGATCCATCATCTCGCGCGCGACGAGGCCGGCCTCGATGGTCTTGCCGATGCCGACGTCGTCGGCGATCAGGAGGCGGACCGGATCGAGCTTGAGCGCCATCATCAGGGGTACGAGCTGATAGGCGCGCGGCTCGAAGCCGATGCGCCCGGCGCTCCGGAACGGTCCCGCCCCGCGCCGCAAGGAGAGAAGGAGCGCGTCGCGCAGGAGCAGCGCGTCCGCCTGCGTGCCCGGCACCTCGCCCGAGGGCGGGGCGAAACGGGCGCTGTCGACGCCGTCGGGCTCGAGCCGCGGGTCGAGGATCTGAACGTCTTCTTCCGAGCCGGAGAGCGGGCGCAGGCGCAGGAAGGGCTCGCCCGGTGCCGGCAGGACGATCCACTCGCGGCCGCGGGCGCGTACGAGGGAGCCGGGGGTGAAAGCGGGTGCGTTCATGAGGTCACGGTCGGGAGAAGGGAGGCGAGGCGATCGAGAGCGGCGTCGAGGCCGCCGGCGCCGAGGCGAACCGGGTCGAAGCCACGGCGGACGAGCGCCGGTATCAGGTTCTCCGGCGATTCGGCCGGAAGGAGGGCGACGCAGTGCTCGCTCCAGACGATCACGGCGATACCCTCGCACATCAGGGGCTCCCGATCGGGGCGCGGCAGCGCGCGTTCGTCGAGCGCATCGAGGAGCCAGGCCGGGGCATCCGTCGCCGAGGCGCCGTCTTCCGGCCCGGGTGCCCCGCGCTCGCGCGAGGCCGAGCCGCCGACCTCCTCGGCTCGCCGTACGGGCGTCACCCGGCCGCGCGCGAGGTGGAGGAGGGCGTTGCGGACGGAGGCCTCGCGGCGGTCGATGCGCTCGTGGTCGGGCTGATTGTAGTAGGACAGGAGGCAGCGATAGCAGCCCGCGGCGCAGGCATCGCTCCGTTCAGCGAGGTCGTCGGCGGTGGCACCGGCGAGGTCGGCGGGCGTATCGAGATGCATGATGGAGATCGCCGCTCGCGCCGCGCGCGCAAGGGCATCCGGCTCCCCGATGAGGCGAGAAAGCACGCCCGCCCCGCCCTCGGTCGCCTCGTAGAGCAGGATGCAGCGACGGTCCTCGCGGGCGGGGAGCGGCTCTGCGAGCACCTCGCCTTGTTCGAGCTGGAAGGTCGTCTCGATCCCTCGCAGGAGCGCGTGCTGGAGCGTCGCCATACCGTTGTCCGATAGCCCCATGAGCGTGCCCGCAGGGCGTAGCAGCAAGGCGTTCTTGGCGTCCTCGACGAAGGGCACGACCTTCTGCTTGGCAGCGAGATCGGCCTCCGCGCCGCCGTCGTCCTCGTCGTCGGCCTTCGACCAATAGCCGGTGCGCGGGTCGATCCAGAAACCGAGATCGGCCTTGTCCTTGCGGCGGCGCAGGCCCTTGTTCAGGCGCGTGATCGTCGCGCTCGGCCCGAAGGAGAGGTCCGCGACGGCGTCCGACCCGTCTCGGGACGTGGCCTTGCGCACGTCGAGCCGACCGCCTCGCGAGGACCAGGCGAACAGCGTCTGGATGTCGAAGCCTTGGCGCTGCCGCTCCTCGTCGTTGATCGTGATGCGCTCGGCGGGGACGGTCTCGACGTTCTCAACGCGAAACGCGTCGCGGATGATCGGCGCTCCCGACAGCGGCGCGCCGCAGGCGTGGCAGGTCTCGCGCGATCGATGCTCGTGAGCCGCGCCGCATTCTGCGCAAACCTGGAGGGCGCGCACCGCAAGTCCCTCGCCGCTCCGGTTGGCGGGGGTGAGCATCGCCTTCGCGACCCTGTAGGCCCGCCCTTCGTGATAGATCAGGCTGCGCGGCCCGAATTCGGAGATGCCCAGGAACCGCGCGCGCTGGAGGAAGGTCTGGCGGCTCGCGCCATCGCGTCCGGAGGGGACGTACGCCATGAGCGGAAGACGCGGGAAGTTGTAGCCCGGCAGGAACCCTTCCGTCGCGAGATAGCGGTAGGTGAAGAAGTCGCCCGATTGGCTCGTCGATTGGCGCTTGAGGAGTTCCAGCTGCTCGGCGGCCTGACGATAGCGGTTCTTCGCCGCCGCCTGCTCCTTGGGCGGGGCGGAATGATCGGAAATCACGCGGTGCGCGTCCTGGAGCTGCTGGTTGGCGGCACGGAACAGGTCGCGCCAGCGGCCGAACGCACGCTCGAGCCTGCCGAAGGCGCTCTCGACGGCACGATGTGCCGTCTCTTCGCGACCTTCGAACCAGTGTGCTTTCTCCGGCGTCAGCTCCGCCTCCAGCTGCGTGAGGAAACGCTCCATGCGCGGCGCAGCCCGCGTGGCGACTTGCGGATCCGCGAGTTCCCGCGCGAGATCGTCCCGCAGCGGCTGCCCCTCGGCGGCCACGTCGAGCACGTCCGCGACGGACGAACTCAACTCCGTGCCCGTCGAGCCGAGCCAGATCGCGGCGAGATGGCTCGTGACGAGGTCCTCGTTCGCCAGATCGAGCGCGGGCGGCTTCACGACGCCATGGACCATCGCGCGCTGGTCGGCGAAAAAATACTGGTCGTGAGGGCTCTGGGCGGCGCAATAGGTGAGCACGAGGGCCGCTTGACCGCTTCGACCGGCTCGTCCGCTGCGCTGGGCATAGTTCGCCGGGGTCGGAGGCACGTTGCGGAGGTAGACCGCGTTCAGCGCCGAGATGTCGACGCCGAGCTCCATCGTCGGCGAACAGAAGAGCACCGGCAGGAAGCGATCGTCCTCCTGGAGATCGCGCAGCTGCGTCGCGCGCTCGGCAAGCTTGCGCAGGTCGTCGTCTCCGTAGCGGAAGCGCTCCTCTCTTATCTCCCGCAGGGCACCGGGTACCTGAGCCGTATGCTCGCGCCCCTCCATTCGCACCGCGCCACCGGATGCCAGCGTCTCCGCGAGAGACGTGTAGAGCGCCACGAAATAGGGGTTCGGAACGCGGCCGGCGTCCGCGCCCGGCGTGCGGCGGAAAAAGCGCACGACGTTGCCCTGCAATCGCCAACCTGTCGCGTCGCCGAAAGGGGAGGACGTTCGTGTCACGAGCCCGTAGAGAGCGGCTGCCTCCAGCATCGCCTCGATGAGCGGATCGTAGTCCTTCTCGGCGACGCCGGTGCCCCAGAGGCTGCGCGCACGCAATCGTCGTCCGAGCAGGCTGCGTGCGCTCCCGCGAAGGAGGAGCGCCTCGTCCTTGATCTTGACGTCGCGGCGCTTCGGCGGATCGAGGAGCATGACGCGCGCGGGCCGCGGCTCCTCTTCGCGCGCCATGGACCAGGGCGCGCGGTGAACGGCGGACGAGCGGGAGCGGAGAGCTTCGAGCCGATGTTCGTCCAGGCCTTCCGTCTCCACCGCGAGGCCCTTGCGCAGGAAGTCCAGGAGCTCCCGATAGGCGGACCTGCGGAGATCCGGACCGGCGTCACGAAGCAGAGGGGGCGCACTCGCGAACGCGGCCTCGTCGGCGACGAGTTGGTCGAGCGAGAGGTAGTCCGTCGCGAGGAAGCCGAGCTCCTCCAGCCCCGGATGCGTGAAGCGCCAGCCACGCCGCTGATCGACCCAGAACCGGTGCAGGAGGACGGCGCGCAGATCCCGTTCCGCATTGATCAGGTTCGCGCCCTTCAGGCCGGGCTCGATGAGCCACTCGGAGAGGCGCTCCTGCCGATCGCGCGAAAAGCCGAGCGCCGCCTGCATCGCGGCGGCCGCCTGCGCTTCGTCGAGACCGTCCGCCCCGGCGCCGGCGAGGGCCGCGAGAATCGATGCCCGGAGTTGGCCGACGAAGACGAAATCGTTGAAATGGCCCGCCTGGAGCGAGGCGTCCTGCCGATTGTCGGTGAAGCCGAGGAGCTTGCGGCTGCGTTTCGGCACCGCCGCCTCGTCGAGCCCGCTCATCCACCGCAAGATCGACGAGACGAGTACGGTCGTCGCCGAGCTGCGGCCTTCCGCCGACAGGCCGGCCAATCTGTTGATGTCTCGCCCGGCGCTGGTGTGAACGTCCCCGCAGGCGGGGCAGAACCGGAAGCGCCCCGGCAGGAACCAGAAGCGCTCGCCGGAGCCGACCACCCCACCCGTCGAGACACGCAGCTCGCGGGCGCGCGCTTTCCGATACGAGCTCTTCAGGCGGATCTCGCCTCCTTTCCGCTTCTCCTGCCAGGCCTCCGGATAGGTCTCGTCGCTCCCGTCGAACGCGAGATCGTCCGTCGCCGGCGTGAGGAAGCCGTAGGTCTCGCGCACCTCGTCGTCTTCCGGCTCGTCGTCGTCGACGCGGGCCTGATCGTCGATCGCACGCGCGATGATCTCCTTGCGGCCGTTCTCGTCGCGCAGCTTGACCGGGTGGAACTCCTGGCCGCAGGCGCGGCAGAAGTGGAGCGCGTAGAGGCGTTTCGACGAATCCTTGGGATCGAGGAGCTGACCGTCGACCTCGACGGCGCGCCTCCCCGGCGCGTCGACCGTCGTGTAGGCGCGGCCGGCGCCCGCGACGAACTGATGGAGCTTGAAGGCGAAGAACGCGCTCTCGCCGCCACCCGGAACGCGATCGCGCTCCTCGCGCGAGGCGACGAGAAGCAATCGCTCGAGCGCGTCGAGACACGTGGCCTCCGAGCGTCCGGCATCCGCCGCGAGCGCGCCGGCTGCTTCCTCGAGGGTGAGCGGACGCGCGCGCTCCCAGGCGCCGCTTTCCGAGCGCGAGAGGCCGAGCCGCGTTTCGACCCAGATGGCCAAGGGGTGATGCGCGAGCGCTTCGTCGCTCATGGCGTCCGGAAGGGGGGCGTCGATCGCGTTCCCGAGCTCGGCGCGCACGCTTTCCGCGTCGCTTGTGTCGTCGGTGCGCCGACGCAGCGTCTCCACGACGACGCAATCCGGTGGGATCTGGGTTCCGAAAAGGCGCGACGCGACCTCGGCCACGACCGCGTCGCGGTCGGCTCGTCCACCCTCCGATGCCATGGTCGCCGAGGTTCCGATGCACCGGATCGCCCGTCCAGGCGCCTCGAGCCTCTCGCGGACGCGCCGCACGAGCATCGCGACATCCGCACCCTGACGGCCACGATAGGTGTGCAACTCGTCGAGCACGAGGAAATCGAGACCATCGCAATTGCGGATGACGGCCATGTCGAGGTCGCTCTGCCGCGTCATCAACAGCTCGAGCATCATGAAGTTCGTGAGCAGGATGTCGGGCGGATCGCGCCTGATCCGCTCGCGCTCCTCCTGGCTCTCCTGACCGGTATAGCGGGCGAAGGTCACGCGCGGCACGCCCTCGCGCGGGCGCAGGAACTTCTCCAACTCGCCGAGCTGGCTGTTGGCGAGTGCGTTCATCGGGTAGACGACGATGGCGCGGGTCCGTGGCGGCTCCCCGGCCCGCTTGGCACGGATCGCCGCGTCGACGATCGGGATGAAGAAGCAGAGCGACTTGCCGGAGCCGGTGCCCGTCGTGACGACGAAGCTCTTGCGGGCCTGCGCCTTCACGATCGCCTCGCGCTGGTGCCGACGAAGCTTCAGCGAGGTGTCGGGATCGCCGGCTCCCGCGCGCGCGTCGAAGAAATACTCCGCACAAGCAGGGTCGAGCACGTCGGAGGCGACGAGATCCGAGACCGAGCCGCCGTCGGCATAATGCGGATTGAGCTGGACGAGCGGCTCCGGCCAGAACTTTCGGCCAGCGTAGTGAGCGTCGATGCCGGCCTTCAGGTCATGTGCCTTGACCTGTCCGAACGATCGCGAGAAGGAAGCGTACTCGGTCACGACGGCTCGGTCGAGATCGAAGATATCCATCCGCTCCCCGCCTTTTTCTGTTGTTTGTTCGTCCTGGGGCGTATCCTACGCTGTCGGTCGGGAGCCGCCAAGGCGGGAATGACGCGCAAGGACAGGATCGCGTCGTGTCATCTCAAATTCGGGATCTCCCGCCCGGCGTGAACACCGCACGCGAAAGGGATCATCATCCCCGCGCTAGGCTTGGCAGCGTGGGGCGGGAGCGGCAGGATCGCGAGCCCGAGGGTTGGCCTTTGGAGCGTCTGGGAAGCGTCCGCGCGCACCTGAAGGGCTCGTACCCTTTGGTACGCGCTCTGGCGCAGAATGCGGCGCGAATGGATTGGTTCGCGGCTTCGGAGAGGGACGACTAGGCCGAAGGCGATCGCGAGCCGCCTGAACGCCGACGATGTCGCCGGCCCGCGGGGCGGAACCTGGGGCTTCTCCACGAGACTCGGCAACAAGAAGCGCGGTACCGGCATCCTGAACAACGAGCTCTATATCGGGCAGCTCGTCTGGAACCGCCAACGTTTTGTCAGGGATCCCGACACGCGCGTGCGTCAGGCACGGATGAACGCCAGAGAGGATTGGATCGTCAAAGAGGTTCGGGAACTGCGCATCGTCGATAAGGACTTGTGGGACGCTTAAGGGCGCGGCAGAAGGAGAACGCGATCGAGGGGGGAGGGGGTCGGCATGTGGGACCGGCGTCGCCCCCGGCATCTGCTCTCAGCGCTGATGGCCTGCGGCGTCTGCGGCGGCGGGTTTTCGAAGATGGCGCGCACGCGCTTCGGATGCTCGACCGCGCGCAACGACGGCGAGGCGGTGTGCGACAACAGGCGCACGATCACCTGCGACGCCGTCGAGACGGCGGTCCTTCATGGGCTGCAGGAGCGCCTGATGGATCCGGCGCTGGTGGCGCTGTTCTGCGAGGAGTACACGAAGGAAAGCAATCGCCTGCGGCGAGAGGCCAGCGCGGCGCTCGACACGAAGCAGGACCGGCTCGCGCGAATCCGGCGCGAGCTTGCTCGCTTCGTCACCGCCATTCGCGACGGGGCGCCGGCGGGGCCATTGGTAAGGCCGATGGCGCAATTGGAGAAGGATGAGCACGAACTCGTCGCGGCGATCGAGGCCATGAAGAAGCCGTCCCCGATCCGGCTGCATCCGGGCATGGCCGACGTCTATCGTAGGAGGATCGGCGACCTCGTCAGGACGCTGGCCGAGGAGGACGAGTTCGGGGCGGCGCGCGAAGCGATCAGGGGCCTGATCGAAAGGGTCGTCTCGACCCCGGACGCGGAGGCGAGGGGCGGGCTGCGCACCGATCTCGGAGGGCAGCTCGCTGGTATTCTCGAGCTGGCGGCGGAGCGCGTCGACGACCCATACGCCACCGATTTCCAGAGGCAAGTGAAGTTGGTTGCGGGGGCAGGATTTGAACCTGCGACCTTCAGGTTATGAGCCAAGCGTAAGCCCATTCTTGGCACAAACCGCCAACAACTCTCAACAGCCATCCCGCTGAAATAGCTTGATTTTCGGATTGAGCTCTTCAGGCTCTTATTGAGGTTTTTTGCTTCTCAGTGCGCCAAAAGTGTGCCAAAAACGATTTGGCACATCTGCGCCACCCCTCTCTTCCTCGTGTTCCCGAGGCACACCATGGCGACCATCCAGAAGCGTGAAGGCAAGAAAGGCCCGTCCTATCGGGTCATGGTTCGGATGAAGGGTTTCCCCGACCAGGTCCGCACCTTCAAGCGGCTGACGGACGCCAAACAGTGGGCATCGGACACCGAGAGCGGCATCCGCAAGGGTGAATTCAAGAACGTCGTCCGCACGGCCGCCAGCAAAACACTCCAGGATGTGATCGACCGCTTCCGGAAGGAAGTGTTCGTCCACCGGGCGGAGAGCACCAAGCGGGCGGAAGGCTCGTTCCTCGCCTACTGGGAAAAGACCCTCGGGCAGTACTCCCTCGCCTACATCACCGCCGACATGGTCAGCGACAAGCTCGCTGAGCTTGCCGCCGCCGGCGATGGTCGGCGCAAGCCACCGGAGGAAGGCGAAGAGGCCAAAGCGCCGAAGGCGGTGCCCAAGCCTAAGAGCCGCAAGACCATGAAGCACTACCGCGACATGCTGGCGGTGCTATTCAAGTACGCGGTCCAGTGGGGCTGGACGGGGTCGAGTCCGCTGGATGGTGTAAACCGGATCACCAAGATCAGGAACGAGCGGATGCGCTACCTGAGCGATGCCGAGCGCAAGCGCCTGCTCGATGCCTGCAAGGCCAGCGACAACGAGCACCTGTATCCCGTGGTGGTGTTCGCGCTCTCCACCGGCGCGCGGAAGAGTGAAATCCTCGGCCTGACGCTGGCCGATCTCGACCTCGACCGTGACACGGCTGTGCTGCGCGATACCAAGAACGGCGACACGCGGGCAGTGCCGGTCGTCCACCACCTGCGCGACGTGCTCGAAGGTCAGGTCGAGAAGGTGAACAGTATCTATAAGGAGCTGGGCTCACCGCCGGGGCCGCGCTGGCTGTTCCCGCGCCGCGACGGCGAAGCGCCGATCGACATTCGCACGGCCTGGGAGAACGCCCGCGACGCGGCGGAGATCGCCGACTTACGCTTCCATGACCTCCGGCACTCGACGGCCAGCTATCTGGCCATGAATGGAGCCAGCCTCGTCGAGATTGCCGAAATCCTCGGCCACCGGACGCTCCAGATGGTCCGGCGGTATGCCCACCTCTCCGAGAGTCACGTCAAGGGCGTGGTCAAGGAATTGAACGAAAAGATGTTCTGAGGCATAGATGAGGCTTCCTGCTGTTTATAGGCCCCGAACCATGAGGTTAACATGGTGGACTACAGGGACCTCGCTACCGTGAAGCAGGTTGCGGCGGATTCGCCGGTCATCACGGAGCACACGTTGCGCTGGTGGATATTCCATGCGGAGACGAATGGACTGAAGCCCGCGCTGCTGAAGATCGGTGGCCGGGTCTACATCGACCGCGCCGAATTCAACAAGTGGCTGGAGGGCCAGCGTCTGGCTCCCAAGCCGTTGAAGCCCGCGGCCTGACACGGCCTTGATCGACGACTGGAGCCCCGCCGCGAGGCGGGGTTTCTTTGTGGTTGCGTAAAAACTCAGCTACTTTCGTCGCGAGTAGGATTTGAACTCCGGAACCGGATCAACTTTCTGCCCAGACCTGTCGAGCAATCCGAGCCGTTGAAGTCTTGCCTTAATTCCACCTAAGCGCCTTTCCATGATTTCTGCGATTTTTTGAAGGTCCGGGTTCGCCAGATAGAGATTATATAAGTACCTTTCGTCGTCCATCGTCCAAGGTTTCCCGTGGTTCGTGGGTTCTTCGTCGCGTGAAATTGATTGTGTAATCTCACCGAGCGGGACTCCAGTTATTTCTTCGAGTTCTTCTCCAGCATCTAATTCCTCGTTGCTTAAGACCGCAGTAGCAAACTTGAACCAAATTTGCTCAAATTCTCGCTTCGAGATACGATTAACATATCCATCGCGCTCACGAACTGGAATTGCTGACCGAATGTAATTGCGGATACCTCCTTCGATTGCAGTGTGGTCAATGATTCCATGTAGACCCGTTAGCCTGTTTCGCTCGAATCTGAGGAGCGAGTCCGGCACAGCAAGAAGATGATAGAACGGTACGCCATTGTGTTCGGTTTCAAACCGGACATCGCGGAAGATGCGAGCCGATACAACCCGCTGAAAATTGATCTGTCGATCGACTTCGTTATCAATGCACTCGCCGTCTCGTCGCCAAACTGATCCTGATCTGACCTGAGCTCCACCCTTCAACTCGATGAAAATGACGCCTCGCGATTCATCGACTATCACGAAATCAATGTCCCGTTTTTCGTTAGGCTCGGTGAATACCGGAGAATAAAAGACCTGAACGGCGTCAACATCAATATATTCTTTCGATAATTCATTAAAGAATGAAAGCTCAGCTCTATACTTCGGGTTCTTTAGCCTCTTGGCTGGAAAATTTGATGGGAATATTTTCATTTACTCTTACGCATTTAGTTTTTCTCTATAATACGGAATCTCTCCACCACGAGATAGAAAAATATTTGATACTGGCTGTCTGGCGATGCCTCGCCTTGTATTGTGCTCATTTGCTATGTCGTTTCGGCGTGCTCGTTACTGTGACTGAGGCCTTTCTCGCTCAGAGTGTATCGGGACATCAGATCGGCATCCACCGACCGGGTGTGCGTCGCCATCAATCCACTGATCGTGGCGTTCGGCAGTACAGCGGTTTCGGGGACAAGCAAGTAGGACCACGGCTTGTCGGCCGTGCCTTCGCCGTTCGCACGGTTGGCGATGTGGCACCACAGGGCGGCGGCATCGGCTTTCCTGACAACCAGGGGGTTGGTCATCTCCGATGCGCGTTTCGTCTCGATGATGAGCTTGTCCGTCTTGGTCTCGACGACGAAGTCGGGCTGGTAGGGCGCGTTGTCCTCGTCATAAATCTTGAACTGGTTCGGCCCCGGCTTCATCCAAAGCTGCACGGAGGGGTCCTGCTCCAGGATGGCCGCCATCCGCCGCTCGGGGTCGGAATCGAACTTGGCCATGTTGTAGCAGGACTTCTCGAAGCCGACGAAGATGAAGCGCTTCATGTCGCTCAGGCGTTCGGGCGGGCTGCGATAATCACGCATTGCGTCCTTTCCGCTGCCATCGAACGTCTGCGGCTTGAGCTGATCGAAGGCGGACACCCGCGTGACGCGGTAATTGGTCTGCTCGCGCCACATGTGGAGTTTCATCTGGGCGACGAGGGCTTCGGCGATCTGGCGCGCATGGCCCTGAAGGATCGAGCGCACCTGCTCGTCATCCGCATGCTTCGCCCGGAAGTGGGCGACCACCTGACCGGCCAGGTCATAGAGGATGGCGGCATGGGCGTCGTAGTCGATCTCGGGCACGTCGATCAGCTTGGCGACGACATAATCCTCCAGCCGCGACGGCGTTTCGCCGCCTGCATCGCCGGAAATGACGCTGCGCTCCTCCGTCCGGAGGATCTGGATCAGCAGCTCGCGCGAGAGCGGCTGATAGTTCCAGGACTTCAAATCGACGTCGAAGCGCCGGAAGCCGAAGGAGACATGCTGCTCGGGCGTGATCGTCAGCATGGGGATGGCGATCGTCCGCTGGACGAACTGTTTGCAGACCTCCGCCGCCACGGCCTTGGCCTGTTCCGCCGTCATCGTCGAAAGCAAGCCTTCCTCGAACTTCTGGGCGGCCATCGCCGCTTCCGCGATCCGCTGCACGACCTTCGGGTCTTCGAGATCCCTGATCGAGGACACCTGCTTGCTGATCTGCGGCAGGACGACGTTGAGGACGGTCTTGGCCAGCCCGATCTCCTCGGGCTTGTCATACTTGAACGGGGGCGCGGTCGGCGTCTCGAATCGTGGCGGGGTCACCGCCACGCCACCCTTCACGGACGACGCGTCCGGCGCGGCCGTTGCGGCCTGTGCGCCCTCAGCCGCTTGTAGAACCATCTGCTCGACCAGCGACGGCGCGGTCACCATGATGGGCTTCGAGGCGGGAATGTCGCCGCCCTCGCCGATCGTCACCGCCTTCAGCTTGCGTGTGACGCCGTTGTCTTCCTTCGCCTTCTCGATCAGCTCGTTGAATCGCTCATGGGCGATGACGGTGAGGGTATCGACGACCTCGACACCTGTGCGCTTGCCGTAGGGCAGCCGCAGGCCGCGCCCGAGGGTCTGCTCGGTCAGGATTTCGGACGCCGAGGCCCGGAGCGGCACGATGGTGAAGAGGTTGGTGACGTCCCACCCTTCCTTCAGCTTGTTGACGTGGATGACGATGTCCGTGTCGCCGCTTTTCTCGATGTTCAGAAGGCGCTGCGCGTTCTCGTCGCTTTCCTCGCCGGTCAGCTTTGAATGGATTTCGATCACGCGGCCCTTGTAGCGCCCGTCGAAGAACTGGTCGGACTGGACGAACTCGTTGACTTGCCGGGCATGCGTCGTGTCCTGCGTCACCACCAGCATGAACGGGCGCACCACATGGGTCTGGTGCTGCAAGGCGTAGGTCTCCAGCGCGACACGCACATGCTCGTGGTAATTGACGCCGTCTTCGAGCTTGATCCGCTCAAGCGTCGCCTCATCGACCGATTTCGGGTTGAAATTGGCTCGCGTGCCGACGGCTGGCTCCTTGACGTAGCCATCCTCCATCGCGTCCGGCAGCTCGTAACGATAGACGACGTTCTTGAACTCGGCCGAACGCGCCCCGACGCTCTTCGGTGTCGCGGTTACCTCCAGGCCGAGGATCGGCTTCAGCTCGGCGATAGCCTTGGCGCCAGCGGACGCGCGGTAGCGATGCGCCTCGTCCATCAGCAACACAAGGTCATCGAGGCCGGAGAGGTAGGCGAAGTAGCTGTCCCCGATGTATTCCTGAAGACGCTTGATGCGAGGAGAATTGCCGCCACGAACCTCGGAGTTGATCTTGGAAATGTTGAAAATGTTGATGATCGCGCCCTCGCGGCCGAACAGGTCGGTGCCGCGAACGCCGCGCCCTTCCTCGTAGTTTTCGGCGTTGACGATCAGTGGCGCCTGATGCGCGAAAGCCTCGATCCCCCGGAACACGTATTTCGGGCTGGTCGGCTGGAAGTCGGCGAGGAGCTTCTCATAGATCGTCAGGTTCGGGGCCAGAACGAAGAAGTTCCGGCTCTTTCCGATCATGTACAGGTAGCTGATGAACGCCCCCATCAGCCGCGTCTTGCCGACGCCGGTGGCGAGCGCGAAGCAGATCGAGGGGAAGTCCCGCTCGAACTCCTCGAACCGGGCATCGGGCATCGGCCCATAGACTTGGCGCACGGCTTTTCGCGCGGCCTCCACATTGGTATCCTTCGACGGGGCGATCAGGTCGACGATATCGTCGAGCCGCCGCAGAGCTTCGGCCTGCGGCTTGCGCAACGACAGGCGTTGGGTGATCTGGGTGACGGCGCGCTTGGGATCGACAGTCTGCATCCTCAGCCCTCCGCCTCATCGGCGAAGAGGTCGCCGGTGGACGTGTCGGCCTTGCTGGCGCGTTTCGGGGCCGGGCCTGCGTCTTCCTCCTCCTCCTGCATCATCGGCAGGGACTCGATCTTGAGGGAATAGTCGTCCTTGCCCCACTCGCATCGGTCCAGCACGGCGCCGGGGATTTTCCGGATCGTGAGGTTGCTCAGGGCGCGCGCGCTTTGCTCCTCGAACGCCTTGCAGCAGATCAGAAGGCTGCGATGCTCGCCTACCTCCTCCGACAAAGCGCGGAGCTGCTCGCCGGTCAGGCTGTTGGTGGTGACATAGATGTAGGACGTCTCGGAACTGTGCCCGTGCATCCAGAAATGCTCGGTCGAGGGCGAATAGGTGTAGTTGAAATGCTTGCACATCGCCTCGGCCAGCATAGCCGGGTTGTACTCCTTGCGAATGACCCAGTTGCCCCAGGCATCCTTTTCCAGCAGGGACGGCGCAAGGCGGGCGAAGCGATAGCCGCCGCCGCCCTTCCAGCCCGTGGCCTCGGTCACGCCGCCCTTGTCGGTTCCATCTATAACGCTGCGCAATCGTGGCACGATGTGCGTCTTGGCGTGATCACCGAGCTCGACCATTATCCATCGGCGCCTCATCTTGTGCGCTACCGCTCCAGTGGTTCCCGAACCGCCAAATGAATCTAGAACCAGATCACCGACGTTTGACGATAGCTCAATACACCGCTTGATGAGCGCTTCCGGCTTCTTACCTTTCGGAAATTCGACGCCGCCTTCGTTGTGCAGGTTGTTGGACAGAATGTCGTCCCAGATTGAAGTTAGCGGCTCGCCGGAAACCCACTCACCATCAATCAGTTTCAATTTGTCCCGATAGAATAAGAGGCGCTGCCCGCCAATGAAGTACATATCAGATAGACCTTCACCTCGCTCAAGCTTATAGACCTTAGAGGGGTCGGCACGTGACACATCGATCATCTCTCGCGCTGCTGAACTGACAGAGTTGTAGTCAGGACGGGCAGGCTGGATCACAGCGTCTGCGTTCTGGTGGACGAACTCAGTAATTTTCTGCTCGAATTCGTCACCAAGCTCTTTTTTGAGGCCGCGCTCTGGGAGGCCAAGCCATTCAGAGAACCCCTTCATCAACGTCGTGAAACGCCAAAGCGTGTGGTTTTCATCCCGATTTACAATAAACTGATTGTATCGAGCGTCGCGTCCGCCCGACCTTTCTACAAATATTCTATTTGGTTTCCACGCCGACTTATTTTTTGCATAGATCAGAACGAAATTTGAAGTGCTCACAACGCCTGGGTTGATCGACTTATGGCCGGTGGCAGACCCCTGCTTAAAGGTAACGATCGATATTCGATTTGTTCTGCCGAAAATCTGATCGGCCATCACCGTCAGATAGGCAAGCTCATTGTCGTCTATGTGAATGTAGATTGATCCATCTTCGCTCAGAAGATTGCTTAGGATTTCCAAACGCTCTCTCATCAAGGAAAGCCAAAGCGAGTGCTCAAGGCCATCGTCGTAATTCGGCAATGCTTGCTGAGTGTTGAATGGCGGATCGATATAAATGCACTTCACTTTTCCACGCACGGCCGGGTCCGTCTCCAGCGCCTTTAGTGCCAGCAGATTGTCCCCATGGATCAACAGGTTGTCGAAGATGTCGCCATCGCGGCGGGCCTTGGCATGGTAGGATAGCTCCGGCTCTTCGATCAGGATGCGCGGTTCGAGCCGAGGCCGGATGTCCTTGCCAATCCAGGTGAGTTCGAGCTTGGTTTTGGCGGCCATCAGACAAGGCTCCATCTTATTGTAAACAGCGTGGTCAGTGCCGGCGTCAGGTTCAACTGATCGGCAATTTCGTCGAGCATGCGCTCCCGCTCATCGTCGATTTCTCGAAGGCGCGTGTAAAGCTGGTGTTGCAGGTCATCAACCTGCCGCTGGATTTGCTTCGCTTCGCGCTGAAGTGCCAGCTTGGATTCAAGATTGGCCGTGGAGCGCGCGAGCTTTTTCTTTTCGTTTGCTTCCTTGCTGAGCGCCTTGATCTTTTGGTCGAACAGGACCTTGGCGTCATCGCGCCAAGCGTCGAGCCGCTCTTCCTCTTCGTTCAGGAACTCGCCCAGCCGCTCCTGCGCGCGCGCAACGACAGCCGTCTGGCGGGCATCCATGACGCCGGACAGGTGATCATCGGGCACCGCCCCCGTTGCCGCGCCCGTCTCCTGCGCTGGCACCTGCAACAGGCGTTCCACCGTCTCGGAATGCACCTCTCGGCCATCGTCGGTGAAGGCGGCGCAGATGATCTCGTCATAGGTCTTCGCCGGGGTGTGGAGCGTCAGCCGCGCGACCCGCATCCAACCCGACTGTCCCCGCAGCTCTGCCACGTCGGCCAGATTGCCGAGATAGGCCGCATAGTCGAACTCCAAAGATGCAGGCGCGAGCGGCCGCTCCTTGGCCTGGGCGATCAGCCGGTCGGCCAAGCCCCCATCGGCAAGCCGGAAGAACCGCCAGCCCCGCTCGTCGGCCTCGGGCCATTCGGTGGACCATGTCTCACCCGCGTAGTCGAAGCGCTGCGCGTGGTCATTGTGGAAGCGCGCATCGGGCAATTCGGCCCGCGCGAGCCCGAGAAGCGCCCGCTTGAAGTCGCCGATGGCGGAGACGACGGCCTCGCGCCTTCCAAGGAGGCGCTCGATCACTCGGTCGTCCATCTCGGCGAGCAGCTTGTTGCGCGCATCCTTCTTGGCCTCGTCGATCTCGACGCTGAACTCGGACTGAAGGCGGTCGAAGGCCGCGTTGATCTCGTCATTGGTCCGGCAGGATTGCACGATGTCGAGGATGCGCCGCTCGATATCGACGCCGGACTCGATGGCCCCGAGCACCTCGTCGGAGGACCCGAACACCCCCTCGAAGAGCTTGAACTTCTGTTCCAGCAGTTGGTGGATGCGGGCCTCGGCATGGTTCTTCCGGTTCAGGAAGTTGATGACGGTGACGTCGATCTTCTGCCCGTAACGGTGACAGCGCCCGATCCGCTGTTCAACGCGCTGGGGGTTCCAAGGCAGATCGTAGTTGATCAGCAAGGAGCAGAACTGAAGGTTGATGCCCTCGGCCCCTGACTCTGTGGCGATCAGGATTGTCCGGTCGTTGCGGAAGGCATCGACGATGGCGGCCTTCATGTCGGCGGTCTTCGACCCCGACACGGCTTCGGTGCCGCGATGCTTGTCCAGCCAGCTTTTGTAGATCGCGTTGCTGTCCTTGTCGGCGTTGGAGCCGTTCAGGATGACCGTCTGCCCCTGGAAGCCGTTCGCCTCCAGAAGGTCGCGCAGATAGGACTGCGTCCGCACGGATTCAGTGAAGATCACCGCCTTGCGCTGCCCGCCCTTGCCGACGATTTCGGTCAGGACGTGCGGCAGGCAGTCCAGCAGCGCGCGGCCTTTCGCGTTGTCCGCGATGGACATGGCAAGGTCGCGATAGCGGGTCAGCTCGTCGATTTCTGCCTGAAGCTTCTTCGGATCGATGCGCTCGATGGCATCGTCTTCGTGATCCTCGACGGCATCGGCTTCCGCCCCTCCGCCTGCATCGCGCCAGTCTTCCGCTTCTTCGGCAAAGCCGTCGATGTCGTCCAGCGTCTCGTCATCGACGATCAGCTTGCCCTGTAACCGCTTGACCATCTTGTCGAGGGTCTGGGCCACGGCAAAGGACGATGATCCGAGGATCTTCCGCAGCATCAGCGTCACGAGGTGCCGCCCGTTCTGTCCCAGCGCGATGGTGTCGGTCCTCTGGAGATAGGCCGACATCAGGTCATAGAGGTCGGTCTCCAGCCGGGCGGGCGTGAAGTCGAAGGTCTTGGCCAGGCGGTTGGTGTAGTTGATCAGGCCCGCCTTCTGCACCTGACGCCGAAGCGTGCGCTTGCAGATCGGCTCAAGGCGGCGGGCCAGCAGCGCCTGCGAGGCAACCTCTTCCCGCCCGCCGAACTCGGCGCGGAACGCCTGTTCGGACCCGAAGTAGGTGTCGTCGATGACGCTGATCAGCCCGAACAGCTCCATCAGATTGTTCTGGAGCGGTGTGGCCGTCAGCAGGAGCTTCTGGCGACCGGCCAGCGCGTCCCGCAGAACGGCAGCCCGTGAGGTTTCGGCGGCTCGGTAGACGTTTCGGAGCTTGTGCGCCTCGTCGAACACGACCAGGTGCCACGGGACCATCCGGATGGCGTCAGCCATTCGGGCGGCGAACTCGTAGGAGAGGATGACGATGCTCTCGCCCCGCCCGATAGGGTTCGGGCGCCCGCTGGCCGTGATGTCCTTCAGGCGTTTCGCGTCGAGAATCTCGGACGGAAGCGAAAACTTCTCCATCAGCTCGGTGGCCCACTGCTTGCGCAGCGAGGCCGGAACGACGAGGAGCAGGTTCCGCTGGCGGCTCCACCAGTACTGGCTGAGTACAAGCGCAGCCTCGATCGTCTTCCCGAGGCCCACCTCGTCGGCCAGCAGCACACCCTTGGAGAGCGGTGAGCGAAGGGCGAACATAGCGGCATCGACCTGATGAGGGTTCAGGTCCACGCGTGCGGAAGACAGGGACTGGGTGAGCGCGTCACCGTCCTCGAAGCCTTCCCGAGTTAGGAAGTGGGCGAAGTACTTCGCCTGATGCTGACTGAAGCCCCGCTGCACCGCCCTTATGTCCCCCGCTTTTCGTTCTCTTTCTTCTTAGCCTCCGTGCCCGATCGTTGCGCATGTTCTGCGAGACGCTCGTACTCTTCGACGGCGACGACCACGACCACCCCCCTGCCATGCTTCTCGATCATCACCGGCTCAGCCCTCGCGGTGTCGATCAGAAGACCGAAGGCGTTCTTGGCCTCCCTCGCAGACATGGTTTTCATGGCGTCCGCCCGCTGTGGACATTGTGGCCATAATAGGCACAAGCGCCAACCGGTAACAACCTTGGTCTCGGGGCGCTAGCCCCACCCTTCTGTCGATTCAGCGACGCTTCGGTCTCTCAATGGCAGCTAGGCGGAACCGTCCTGCACGGCACCACGCCCTCCAGGCAGATGCCGATAGAGCGTCGCGATGGAGACCCCGAGTTCTCGTGCCACGTCGTCCATGGTGATGGTCGGGTTGGAAAGCATGCCCTTGGCCATCGCGATCTTCTTCGTCGTCATCTGCTTCGGCCTGCCGCCGCGACGCCCGCGAGCGCGCGACGCCGCGAGACCCGCCATCGTCCTTTCCTTGATGATGCTACGCTCGAACTCGGCCAGCGCGCCGAAGACGTGGAAGACGAAACGGCCGCCGGCGCCGCTCGTATCGATTGCCTCGGTCAGACTGCGGAAGGCGATGCTCCGCGTCTGGAGCAGTTCCACCGTCTCGATCAGCTGCTTCAGGGATCGCGACAGACGGTCGAGCTTCCAGACCACCAGCGTGTCGCCTTCGCGAGCGAACTCAAGCGCCGCCTTCAACTGGGGACGCTCCCGCTGCGCGCCCGAGGCTTGCTCAACGAACACCTTCTCGCACCCAGCATGCGTCAGAGCGTCCAGCTGGAGCTCGGGCTTCTGGTCCAGTGTGGATGTGCGGGCGTAGCCGATGAGCATGCATGTCCCCTCAAAACTCAAGGTACATGGTACCAAATTGAGATGTCGGTTTCGAGATACTTTTTTGATAGCCTGAATCAGTGAGAGGTGCCTCGCCCGCCTCGGGCGGTGCCAGCTCTCTCAAAAACGGTCGTTTTTGCGATGCATTTCTACTGCCTCCAAGGCCGCAGCCGTTTCATCGAAACCGCTCCGCCGCGCCTCATCCGCCAGATACCGGATGCACCAGGCCAGCCTGTCGGCTTCGATGCGGGAGGGCCGTTCGCTAGTCTGTGGCGGCGACGCCGGCCATTCGGTGTCGTATGTCATGCCGCAGCCCTCCCCTGATCGATCTCGTCCAGGTTGGAGATGATCGGCGCGACGGGGCCAGCCCGCTCGCGGACCCGCCCGAGATAGGCCAGAGACACCTCCAGCCATTCGGCAGCCGCGGTATCCGTGCCGGTCTCCATCGTTCCGCCCAGGCGGACGGGATTCCATCCGGCACGGCGCATAATCGGCTCCATGCGGACGTCCGATACCGACACATAACCGCGCAGTCCGGTGAACAGCCCGAACTCCAGCATGCCGGCCATGAGAATGGCCGCGATGTTACCCGGCGCCGTGGCCTGGTCGGCGCAGAAGCGAGTGCTCTCCCAGATATCGGCTGCGCGCGGCATCTCGCCATCGACGAGCGCCGGGAACACATTTGCCAGCAGATAAGGGCCGGTGGTCGGCAGGAGCCGGGTGCAGGCGTTCACGCGGCCGTCGGCGGCGTAGTGAACAAGGTAATGCGCCTCGGGCAGGTCGAACTGATCGAGCTCCAACCCGTTGACGACGGTGACGCTCCAACCAAGCCGCTCGCTGAAGACCGCGCGGCGAAGCTGGTGCATGGATGCGAGCGCATCCCAGTGCAGGTGTGCATTCTCTTTCGATATGATGTGAAGCAATGGCTTTCCTCCCAATTTGTTTGGGAGCATTGAGCCAAATAAAAACCCGCCTGCCATCCTGTCAACCTCCACAGGTTACCGGCGAGTAAAGCGCTTTTAGGGAGAGATGATGCCTTCCATGATCGCCTTCATCACGGCGTGATAGACGTTCGCTACGCCCATCTTGGCGCGGACGTTCGCGAGATGGAAATAGACCGTGCGCTCCGATATCCCGAGTATCTGCGCGGTCTGCCAGGCCGACTTGCCGGCCGCGGTCCAGAGCAGGCATTCCCGCTCGCGCGGTGTCAGGCTGACGGTGGTGCGCCCCATGCGGCCGAGCGCGAGCAGCTCGCGGGCATGATTGTGGAAGGCCAGCGAAAGCAGATGCACATCCTGCCCGACGGCCGACATCAGTCGGTCGAGACCGTTCGCGCCGTGGTCGGAAACCATGGACGCCATCGCCAGCGCGCCGCGCGCACCATGGATCGGGATGCCGACGCCTTCGCCGACCCCGAACTCGGCGGCTTCTGCGAACAGGCGCCGTTGTTCCGGCGACGGCTCGATGCCGAATGACATGGCGCTCCAGGTAAAGGGCGCGACCTGCAACGGTCCATTCTGGATCACCGGATCGATGTGGTGATAGCCGCTGTCGATGTAGTGGTTGTACCAGGCATCGGAGTAGGTCGTGAGGATGAGCGGCTTCTCGTCTGGGAGCGCATTGGTGCGAATGACCTGGTAGGCCCATTCTCGGAATCCGAGATCCCAGAGCGCCTTCGAGAAGGCAGCTTCGAGCGACGCCACATCCTCCACATGGCGTATCTGGTCAAGAAAGGCGATGACGCTCGGCCGAATGCGCGGCTCCTCCAAACATTTTATTTCACCGATACTTATGCGCTTCGCCGAAAATGCGTGAAATAACGATTTCCATATGTCATGATTTCCTCAATTCGTCCTTTCAACAAGAACAACAAGAAAGATCGGACATGACTCTCTTCATTGGAATCGTCTCTCAGAAAGGCGGCGTCGGCAAAAGCACGCTGGCGCGGCTCATCGCCCGCGAGTACGCGCTTGCTGGTTGGAACGTGAAGATCGCGGACCTCGATATCCAGCAGGGCACCAGCTTCAGCTGGCAGGCGCGGCGTCTTCAGCGCGCGGTCGAGCCGGTGGTCGCGGTCGAGCGCTTCGGCACCGTCGGCCAGGCCGTGAAGGCGGCGGCCGGATACGACCTGATGATCCTCGACGGCCCGCCGCACGCCACCATGGGCACGCTCCAGATCGCCGAAGCAAGCACGCTCGTCGTGCTGCCCACCGGGCTTGCCCTGGACGACCTCGAACCGACCGTCCTGCTGGCGCATGAGCTGACCCGGAAAGGTATACCGGCCGAGAAGATCGTCGTCGCCTTCTGCCGCGTGGGCGACAGCGAGGGCGAATTGGCCGAGGCCAGCGCCTATGTGCGGCAGGCGGGCTACCGTTCCCTAGCGAACGTCCTGCCGGAGAAGACCGGGTTCCGCCGCGCCAGCGACGAAGGCCGCGCGCCGACCGAAACGCGCTTCCCGTCTCTCAACGAGCGGGCCGAAGCGATCGCCCAAGAGATTGCCGAGCTGATGCAATCACGCGCCAACAGGGAGGCTGCCTGAGATGACGAAGATTCTGCCACCCCAGAGGACGAGCAAGGGCCTGCCGCCCGCCCCGGTTCAGGTCGTGCACAACCTCGATCGCGCCGAGGCCGGCGCCACGAAGCCGCTCAACTTTAAGGTCAGCCCCGAGTTTCACCGCGAGTTCAAAGCCTATGCGGCCGTGCACGGCATCTCGATGCTGGACTTGCTGAAGGAGGGATTCGCGCTGGTGAAACAGCGGCGCGGATGAAGAAATAACGAAATCGCTATATAGGTATTTCTTCTGGAAATACAAGCTGTAAGGGTTGACAGGTTCTCCTGCACAATCTCGATGCCAATAACTGTATCAGGAAGGCGTTGCCGACTCCTCATTTGGCAAAGTCGTCAACTGGGAATGCGACGAACGGAGCCGGCAACACTTCCATTATTGCTCCGATCTCGAACAATTTCCACACGTCAGCCAAAGTAATTTTTCGCCGCCCCATAAACCCTTGGCAAAGTCAACTACCAAGGGAATGCACCATGGGGCATTTATGTCTGCTGTGGCGTCTCGTCAGGCTTGTCCTCGTCGAGCTGCCCATCTGCCTGCTCATCGCAGCACTCATCTGGACCATCATCGACAACCTGACCATCGGCGCCGACCGGCTGGTCGTGCTGGGCACGACGGGAGCCGCCGCCTTCGCGGCGATCCTCTTCTTCGCCTATCGCCTCTCGCGCAAGCCGTCCGATGCACATGGGTCGGCGGCCTTTGCGACGACAGGTGACATCCGCAGCGCCGGGCTACGCTCGGGCGGCGTGATCCTCGGTCGCAAGGGCGGACGCTTCATCCGCTTCGGCAAGCCGGGGCATTTGCTCACCTTCGCGCCGACCCGCTCGGGCAAGGGTATCGGCGTCGTCATCCCCAACCTGCTCGACCATCCGGGCTCGGTGGTGGTTACTGACATCAAAGGCGAAAACTACCGCATCACCGCTCGTTATCGCGGCACGCTCGGGCCGGTGCACGCCTTCGCACCCTTCGACCCCGGCATCGAAAGCGCCTCCTACAACGCCGTCGAGTTCATCCGCGCCGGAACCGTCAACGATGTGGACGACGCGCGGTTGATCGCCGAGATGATCGTGGCTCCCGAAGGCCACGAACCGAACCACTGGGAGCAAGAGGCCCGTGTGCTGGTCACCGGCCTGTTGCTCCATATCGCCCTCGACATGCCGCCGCACCGGCGGAACTTGCGCGAACTCCGCGTCCTCCTGATGCGCTCGCGCGAGAAGTTCGACGCTGTGCTCGCCCACATGGGCGACAGCAAGCACCCCATCGTCCAGCGCATCGCCGACGGCTTCTCGCAGAAGGAGGCCAAGGAGCGGTCGGCCGTCGTCTCGACGGCCCAGACGCGCACGGCGGTGTTCGACAGCCCCCAGCTCGCGGCGATCACCAACCATTCGACCTTCCGGCTCGAAGACCTGAAGAACGGCGTCATGTCGATCTTCCTGATCGTCCCGCCGGAATACGCGACGGTCTACCAGCCCTTCCTGCGGCTCATGGTCGGGCTAACCACGGCGGCCATGACCCGCAACAAGCGTGTGCCCCGGCATCCGGTGCTCTTCCTGCTGGATGAGCTGCCGACGCTGGGCTCGATGCGGCCCATCGAGGACGGCATCGGCTACCTCGCGGGCTACGGCGCGCATCTGTGGCTGTTCGTCCAAGACCTCGACCAGCTCCAGAGCACCTACCGCAAATGGCGTTCGATGATCGCCAACTGCGCGGTGCGGCAAGCTTTCAACGTGCAGGACAGCGACACGGCGCAGCTTCTCTCCGCCATGCTGGGCAAGCGTACCATCCCCGTCACCAGTGGCGGCAAGAGCGGACGGCTGCCGTTCCTCACCTTCGCTTCGACCTACAGCGAGCACCAGAGCGAGATCGGTCGCCCGCTGCTGGCGCCGTCCGAGATCATGCTGCTGCCGGAGAGCTGTCAGCTGCTGTTCGTGCAAGGCTGCCGGCCGATCCTGGCGCAGAAGCTCCGCTACTTTGAGGAACGCGCCTTCAAAGGGCGCTGGTCGCCGTGGCGGATGGAAGCGGCAGAGGACGACCCCGGTACGGTCATCTCCGCCGACATGATGAAATAACGAAAGGACGAAAGGATGAAACCGTTCAATCACGATATCGGCGGGTATGCCTTCCTCGGCCTGCTGGTCGCCACGGTCTGGGCCATCCCGCTCGCGGTGTCCCTCCATCGCGACGCGCATGGGAGCCCAACGGAACTTCCGCGCTGCGACGAGGCCCGCTCCCTCGATCAGGTGCGCGCCGCGCTCGACGCTCAGAGCGGCCAAACCGTTCTCGGCCTCTACGGCGCAACAGAACTGCGGCGCGGCGCCATTGGGGATTACCGGCGCTGCATCGCCACGGTGGTGACCACCGCCGGGGAGGCACATATCGGCTTCACCATCGGCTGGCACGACCGCCGGAACGCTATCCCGTTCTGGACGGGCGACGGGCGGCCCCCGTCGCTGCCGGACAGGGCAAACCATTGACATTGCCAACCAAGGTAATTACATTGTGATTACATAGGAGGACTTGGACATGAAAGTGAACCTGATCCCGATCGGCAATTCCAAGGGCGTGCGGATTCCCAGCTCGGTCATCAAGGAATGCGGCTTCGGCGACCAGATCGAGATGCGCGTCGAGCACGGCATCGTCGTGCTGGCGCCCGCCCGCCGCACTCGCGATGGCTGGGACGGCGCGTTCGCGAAGATGGCCGCGGCCAAGGACGACGCCCCGCTTGTCCCCGACACGATGGACCATGACTGGGACAAGGAGGAATGGGAGTGGTAGCCGATGTCCGACGCTATGATGTGTATCTGGTGAACCTCGACCCGACGCTGGGCTCGGAGATCCAAAAGACGCGACCGTGCCTGGTCATTTCGCCGGACGAGATGAACCGGCATATCCGCACGGTCATCATCGCCCCCATGACCTCCGTGCGGCGGGACTATCCGACCCGCGTCGATGTCACCTTCCAGCGGAAGAAGGGACAGGTCGTGCTTGACCAGGTACGGACGGTAGACAAGGCGCGCCTCGCCAAGCATCTCGGGCGCCTGCCGGAGCCACGTTGCCGCGAGGTCGCCGACCTGCTCCAGCAGATGTTCGCCTACGAATAAGTCGCCTCAGAGACTCAAGTCCCTGTCCCGCGATTTCTCTCGCGCGAGTTCGCGACGGATGCGAATGACGGCAGCCTTGAGACGGGCCAAGTCTTTCTTGCAGGTTTCCTACAAGATGACCGGATGGCTGTCGTGGTAATCGTGACGCAGGATATTCCCGATTCCGGCGATATCCTCCTCGATATTGGCGATCGCTTCGAGAAGATGGTCGGCGTAAAGTTTCGGGTCTTTCGCCATCAGAAGACGCTTTCGGCTTCGTTGAACACGCGGTCCCTGATGGTTGGCTCGATACCCTGCCGTGTCACGACATCGACCTTGCGGCCGATGCGTTCTTCGAGAAGGTTCTGGACGGACACGAGATCGACGAGACTGAAGCGGGCCTTCGGATCGACATCGACCAGGACGTCGATATCGCTGTCAGGCCGCGCATCCCCGTGGACCACCGACCCGAACAGCGCAAGAGACGTGATCCCCTTCTCGCGGAGCGGCCCTTCCAGCGCCGCGAGTTGCGCATGAAGCTCCGCCTTGCGCGGCGGGCGGGCGTGCTGGGCTGCCTCTGAAGCGCCCTCCCGTTCGACGAGGAGGCGCAACCCTTCGCGGATCACCTCGCTGGCATTGCTGTACAGCCCGGACGCGACCTTGCGTCGGACGAACTCTTCCAGCTTCGATGTCAACGAGACGTTCATCGGCCTATACCTCTCCAAGCAAGAGGATAGGTGCGATGTCCAATAATATCAATCTTTGTTACTTTTGCTCAGCGAGACGCCGGGCCTGCGCGCCTCAAGCCGCATCACGCTGCGTCAAAGCCCCAGCCGCGTTCCCGGTACAACGCACACAGCGCCCCAATCAGTGCGTTTGCCTGCGACAAGCTGAAGACCTCCGGGTCGAAGCCGCCTGCCCAATCGACCATGTCCAGGTGTTCCGGGTGGTCGGGTTCGGCCAGCGCCTCCAGAAACTCCGGGTAGCGATGGACGCCGCCGCAGTCCTCCGGCGGGGATGCGCGCGCGCCGGCGATGCAGCGCGGCAGGAATTGGCGCACAGAGGCAGAAGCGGCGATATCCTCGACCGTGACCAAATGTCTCCAATCATCGCCGAAATCGTAGACGTAGAGGAACTGCATCCCCTTGGAGAGGATCGACCGCAGCGCCTGCTTCCGCTCGTCCGCATAGCCGTCCTCCGGCCCGATCCTGTCATCTTCCGGCACCTCGAAACGCTTTCCGTCGATCTCGAACATGTGCAGGTGGTAGTCCTGCCAGCCCATGGCGCCTTGCAGGACGGCATGAAGCTCCCGCAGCGTCAGCGAAGCCGGGACGATGAGGCGCCGCCAGATTTCCGGCTCGATGCCCTCGATCCGAACCTTGAGCTGAAATGCCGTGTTTGCGACAGCGGGCTTCCTCTTGCTGGGCATACTCTGTTCCCCTCTTTTGTCGCCATCGACCCTGCCGGTCACTCGAACATTCGACAAAACGGCGTGCACACCAACGATCAATATTTGTCGAAGAGATCGAGGTCGAGCCCGAACGCCCGGCCTCGCTCGCGCTTGCGCTCCCGCTCTAGCCGCTTTTCCTTGGCCACGCGCCAGGCACGGTGCAACTGCTCGCGCCGCTCGTCGGCGAGGCGGCTGCGCTCGATGGCTCTTTCGGTCACCCGCGACAGGGCGCGTGCCCGCGCCTTGATTTTCTCCAGCATGGTCTCGCGCAGCATCTGCGGTGAGCCAGCGACATGCTGGAGAAGCTCGTACTCGCGCACGGCGAGCTTCACCCGCTGGCGGGCGCGCTCGATCTCGGCGCGGGTGTGTTCCAGCCGGTTCTTCGCATCACGCCAGCGCTGGCGGCGCTCGACGATGTAGCGGAAATAGCGCTTGGCCTCCCGCCGATCGGCCGTGCGGGTGTCGCCCAGCCGGATGCCCCGCGCCGCGCCGAGGATGAAGGGGTCCTTCTCGATCATCCGCTCGGCGTCGCGGATGCCGAACTTCTCCTCCAAGTCATCCCAGATCGCCCGCGCCTTGGCGGCGTCCCGATAGACCTTGCCCAGAATCTCGTCGAGGCTGCGGCTGCGCTTGCCAAGCCACGCCTCGTCCCGGTGCACCTGCTTCTCGTTGAAGGCTTGCTGGCGTTCGGCGTAGCGCACCTTGCCGGCGGCAGAGCGGTAGGACGCCTCGATCTGGCTCCAGTAGCGGAACTCCATGTCCGCCTGGTCGAAGCGCCGCACGGCGGCCTCGGCTGAATCGCGATCGGGCTCCTCGTCGAACATCCCCTCCACCGTCCGCCGTTCGGCCGGGGCCATGCCGCTGGTGTCGGGGGCGCGATCTTCCTTGCCCCGGTCCCGCTCGGCGACGCGGGCGGCGCGGCGGGCCATGTGGTCGTCGAAGCTCTCGCCGTAGCGTTCCTCCAGGACATGGAAGCGCACGCCCTTTCCCATGTCGGAGAGCTTGGCGAAGCGCTCGCCGTCGGTAAGCACCAGGCCCTGCCCCTTGCGCTCCATGGTGATGCCCTTGGCCGCGAGCCGTTCGGCCAGGTCATCCCACTCCCGGGCGCGGATGAAGTCGTCCTTCAGACGGCGGCGCAGGTCGGTGACGGCATCCTTGTCGAAGGGCCGCTGCGCCTCGCGGTCCTCGCGCCGGGCGCGCCAGTATTCGGCATCGGTCGGGGCCGGGCCGAAATCTTCCACCACCTCACGGCCGAGCTGGCGCTCGTACTCGCGGTTACGCAGGATGTTGAGGCCGTGCTCGCGCGCCAGTTCCTGCACGATGCCAGTCAGTCGCCGCCCGTCCTGATGCCGGTCGTAGGCAATGTGCTTCGTCGGGTGCACCCGGTTGACCAGGAAATGCAGGTGGGGGTGGTCGGTGTCGGTGTGGGAATAGACGAGGAGCTGGTGCTCGGTAAGCCCCATCCGCTCGATGACCTGCTGCGCCACGCGGCGCTTCAGCTCCGGCGTCACCTTCCCCGCCGCCGCGTCGTCAGGATCGAAGGTGACGATGAAGTGGTAGGCCGGCTGGCGGCACCGCGCCGACTTCTGGGCGGTCGCGTCCATGACGGCCGCCGCCGAGCGCGGATCGTCGGTGTGCAGGTTGCGCCGTTCGACGAACTCCACCCGGTCGGGCGACAGGCCCTTCACCCGGCCGGCGAGATAGAGGGCGGAGGCCCGGAAGCTTTCGGGCTGACGGGCGGGCACCTTAAAGCGCATCCGGCCCGTCTCCAGGATCGGGCACGCCGTCGCCTGCCTTGGCCGGTCGCTTCACCGCACGGTGGATCGGCTCCAGCACGCGGCGGAGGATGGAGAGGGTTTCCTCGACCTCGCCCGCGTCCAGCGGCTTGCCCATGTTGGCGCGCCGCGCCAAGGCGTTGACCATGTGCCCGGCGCCGTTGATCGCCTCCAGGTGCTCCTCGATGAGGGGCGTCAGCTCGTGGCGGTCGGTCACCCGCTCGACCAGCTCGCCGCCGACATAGCGTGCCCATTGGCCGAAGTTGGCTTCGCCCGTGGCATCCTCAAGCTGGGAGAGGTTCGTGGCGATGGACGACAGCTCGTAAAGCAGCGCTGCCATGACCCGGTCCTTGACCGGCTTCGGCTTCGGCCGCCGCCCCGTCAGGGTGGCGCGGGCATAGTCGGCCAGGGTCACGCCGGCCTCGGCCGCCCGGCGCCGCAGGTCGTACATCTCGGTCGGGGAGAGCCGAAGGTTGAGGGTCTCGGAGCGCCTGCGCTGGGGATCGAGGGTTGGCCGTGCCATGGCTCAGATGCCCCCTCTTCCGGTCGCCTCGCAGAGCAAGATGAGCTGCGCTTGAGACCCCGTCAGGGGGTCGAATGCGGGCGCTGTTGGTTGGAGAAAACTCCCGCCGGGCCGGTCGGCGAAGCCGCGGCCGGTGTCGGGGCGGCAGCCTCGACGCGGGAGTTTTTGTAACACAACATCCATCTTGCCTCCCCCCCTGTGACACGAAAACCCTCCCCCACTTATGGGGTCGGTCCACAGGGTGGAGTGGATTCGGACTGACAGGTCAGACACTTAATCTCAACGATGGACAACGCGATACTAACCGCAATCGCCATTCTCCACAAGCTTCAACACCTGCCAACGGCCACCAACACAACATCGCCGCCGAAACCCGGCACAGCGCCAGCGGGCGGACGGAGGCGCGTCAGCGCCGTCGCGGCCGCCCGAACACTGCCGGCGGACAGGCACGCGAAACGCCCCGCCGGGAGACCCGACGGGGCTGGGGTTTCCGGCCGCCGCCGGGTCAGGCGGCGTGGAACCAGTGCTCGCGCGCGTCGAACGGGCGGCGGGCGTCGATGATGCTCATGACACAGCCGTTCGGGCTGAGGCCGCGCTCGAAGGCGGCGAGCACCGTGGCGTAGTCGTCGTCGGCCAGGTCGGCGCCGGTCTCGATAAGGTGCAGGTCCTCCACGGTGATCAGGAACTCGTCCCAGGTCAGCTCGTAGTCGGTGTCGATGGTGTGCAGGGTGTTCATGGTTTGCCTCCTTCCGTTGCTGTGGCCGCGACCGCGGCCTTCCATGGGCAACGTGAGGCGTCGGCAAGGGCGGCCAGCCGCACCCGAAGGGCGAAGCGCAGCGGCAGACGGCGAGGCCGGTCTTTCTTGGAGCGCAGCGACCGCGAGGAAGGCGCCATCGGCGCCGGGGAAGAAAGTCGGGCAGCGCCGTTGCGGCGGACGCCGCCGACGCCAGTTTGCCCAGTTGGAAGGCCCGCATCGGTCGCGTGCGTCGGAGGGGGACAAGCCCCGCCCTGCATGCCTGACCGCCGACCCGCTGACCGTGAGGATGTCAGCCGCCGGGGTGACCTTCACCTTCATAAGACCCGTGTCGGCCGACCGACGCCTGTGCCGGGGCCAGCTCGCCACGTCGCGCCTCGCAGACGCCGCTCGTCAGAAGCAGCGTCGCGCCAGCGGAGCCCGATGGGAGCCGCCCACGTCTGACCGCATGACGCACCGGCCAGCCGACCCCGCGTCCGTCGAGGGTATACTGGCGGAAAACGCGGTCGAGGCCGCCCTTGGCGCGGGCGGCCTCGTTCGAGCGGCGCTTACCACCAGGATGTGTAGAATACCGTCTTCCCTTCGGCGATGGCCGCGCGCGCCTTCTCGATGAAGGAGAGATCGAGGTCGATCTCGTCGGGGCGAGTTGTGCCGAAGAAGAATCCCTCGGTGTGTGGCAGCGCCTGATTGCGGATGTCACGCGCCAGTCGATCGAGATCGTCCGCGTCGAGAGCGACGTTCACGCAGTTGAAGTCGGCGTCCGTGCCGCCCTTGGCGCGATAGAGCTGTTCCATCCAGCCATGCAGATTGGGGTGCTTCCGCCAGTAGGCGAGTTCGGTGGCGGTCTCGGTGGTGAAGTCCACTGCGGCCGCGACGGGCTCGGCGGTGGTGAAGGCGTACATATCCAGTCCCATGATGATCTCCTTTCGGTCGTTGGTGGATCGTCCTGACGGACGCGACCGAAAGGGCGGGCTGCATGAGCCGCCGCCGTCCTGACCAACACGGGCGGGGCACCGACCCGCCGGCGCGGGCAGGTCATGGACGGCAAGGCGCCGCCTGCCAGGGACGCGGAACCTCCAAAGGACGGGCAACCGACCGGAAGGAATCGGGACTGGATGCCTGCGCCCTCCGCCGAAGAGCCGCCGATGGGACACACGAAACGCCCCCGCCGCCAAAGCGACGGGGGCGGAACGCACCGTCAGTCGACGCGGATGTCGAGCTGACCGTCGCCCTGCCATGGGCGCTCAGTGACGAGGTATCCCATCTGATCGACGAAATGGAAGCCGCTCAGAACGTAGAGGCCGTCGTCGTCATCGCTGCTGACGAGCGTCCAGACGCAAGCCGGGTCGGCCGCACGAACAGCATCGAGTTCGGGGCCGAAGATCTCAAACATGCAGCCGTCGAACGGCGCATCCGTGCGCAAGGTGTTCAGGACGGGGCGATAGGCATCGCGCCAGTCGTCGTAGCTGAGAGCGGGCGCGGGCGGCGTCGGCTCAGGATTGGCAGCCTCGCGGGCAAGCTCCTGAAGGGCGAGCTTGAAGCCGGTCGCGATGCCGTCGGCTTCATTCCACGCATCCCAGTCGTCGGGATCGTCGCTGTCCTCGGCTGCGGCGAGGCGGCGGTCGGCGTCTTCGGAGACAGCCGCGCTTCATTTGATGCTTGGCTTGCTCCTCTGCTCAATATACGACCGGAAGCGACCTGAGGTCGGAAGTAGGGAATCTGCCTGATGATAGCCGCGATCACACCCGGCTCCCATGCCAAGCATGGGGCGTCGAACAAGCCTCGCCGCAATGTCCGTATAGAGAGCGCTCCTACTCTTCCACCCGGATCGTGATGGGGTCTTCGTAAAGCATGAACCGATCTTCTCCGGGGCGCGTGGCCGTGAACACGACCGCCCTAGCGGGCGTCGCTCCGCCACATGAGCGGCTGACGCGGTAGCCTACCCCTCCATCTGACCAAACGCCCGTGGCGAGTTCCGGCAGATACTCGAACACATCTTCCCAGGATGGCGGCTGCTCGCCGCAGCGCCCGCGCTTTGCGTGGATCACCACCGACTCGCCTACCCTCACCTCAGAAAGCTCACGCCAATAAATGCGCTGGTCAGTCATGTCGATCACACGCGGGCCGGGTTCGGGCCGCTTCCTTTGGATGGCCGCGCTTTCCGACTCCTGCCAACCGCTCAATCCGATCATGCCGCCGCCAGCGGCCAACAACACAAGGGCGACGATACCGGCAATCTGCCAGTGATGGACGCGGCGGGACGCTGTAGCAGGATGGGGCGGTGCGATCCCTTCGGGGGTGCCCGTGTGTCCGTTCGCGTCGCCGTTGGCCTGTTCGGTGGCAGGCGTGCGCCGATGGGCATCTTCATAAAGCCGGTGCCAGTACGGCAGCGCATCGGCCATGTCCTCCACGCGAAGCAGCAGGGTCAGGATGCGGAAGTTGCGGCGGCTGGGGGTGTGCAACCCCCTGCGCCAATTGTTCAGGCTTTTCAGCGCACTCTCGTACGCGCCGTCCGCCTTTTTCTTGGTCAGGTTGCAATATTCGCTGGCAAGCTGGTCGTTATCGACATGGCCGCGCTCGATGCACAAAGCATCAAACAGCTTCCACCATTCTGCAAAACTGGCGAACTTATCCCCCATGCCGTCCCCTCACGCGGCTCTTTTTTCCTTTCTAGCCAGACCGGGACTCCCGATCAAGCTTTTGAGAAGGATCGCCTATTCGGCGCGTTTTCCGATTTTTCCATGCCTTCCAACTTTGCCGGTGACACCTGCTGGTAGCCACCCTTATGAAAATAATCGGGCGGCGCGTCGCACGGGTCGCAGTCGTGCGCCTGTTCGCATATGAGGCGGGCGGCATGAACAATCTTTACGGAAGCCGGGGCCACCTATGACCAACCAACACAAACATTTCCTGTGGCCTGCCGCACTTCTCTTAGGCGGGCTTATGTTCACCGTGGCGGGCGCATCGAGCGCGCTTGCCTGCAGGGGTACGGCGGAATACCCGGACGTGGCGTCCCAGCTGGCCGCCGCCTCGTTGCCCGCCGACAGGAAAGCCGACCTTACCCGGCAACTCGAAAGGGGCCGCGCCCTGCACGACCGCGCCCATCAACAGAACGACACCGGAGCCATGCGGGAGTCGCTGACGATCCTCGACCGCATCAAAGCCGCGCTACCGAGGTAAACAATGATGTTCCCGAGCTTGTCACGCTGCGGCGCGGTCTTCGCCGCGCTTTTCATGCTGGGCCTGATGGCCTGCCAGACAGCAGCGGCCGATAACGGCAACCGTCTGACGGCTGATCAGGTGCGTAGCACCTTTGTTGGGCGGGCATGGAGTCAGGGAACAGGAACGTTCATGTTCTCGCGGGATGGCACCTATCGGTATGACGATAGCCGTATGAGCGCGCGGGGCACCTATCAGATTGCCAATGACGGCGTGCTCTGCACGACCAACAGCAATTCGGGCGTGCG
>NZ_JBKBQG010000009.1:0-109647 GCF_046292825.1 Salinarimonas sp.
TTCCTCCGGGGAGGGACGGGGCGGCATGAATCCCTCCCCGTAGGGGAGGGTGGACCCTGGAGCGGAGCGACAGGGGCCGGGTGGGGCACGGTCGATCGCGGAAAATTACCGCGCGTCGTGCCCCACCCGACCTCGCTCGCTAACGCTCGCGAGGCCACCCTCCCCTCCGGGGAGGGATGAACAAGGGGGGCTGGCGGTGGTCGATCGACGCGATCTCGCCGCGGGGCTCGCGCTCGCGGCGCTCGGCGGCGCCTTCGTGTGGGGCGCGCTCGATCTGCCGCTCGGGACCGCGCGGCGGATGGGGCCGGGCTATCTGCCGCTCGTCGTCGGCGGCGCGGCGATCCTGATCGGCCTTCTCGTCGCGGGTGCGGCCTTCGGCCGGGCCGGGCGCATCCCCGCGGTCGAATGGCGGCCCTTCCTCGGCGTGCTCGCGGGCCTTGCGGCCTTCGCGCTGGCCATCCGCCCGCTCGGCCTCCTGCCGGCGATCGTCGTCGCCGTGCTCGCGAGCGCGACCGCCGACGCGCGCTCGCGGCCGCTTCCGGCGCTCGCGCTCGCGCTCTTCCTCGCGGTCGCGGCGCATCTCGTCTTCATCGTGGCGCTGCGGCTGCCGCTCGTGCCCTGGCGGATGCCGTTCTGATGGAACTCCTGTCCAATCTCGCTCTCGGCTTCGCCACCGCCTTCGCGCCGGCGAACCTGTTCTATTGCTTCCTCGGGGTCTTCCTCGGCACCTTCATCGGCGTCCTGCCCGGCATCGGCGCGCTCGCGGCCGTGTCGATGCTCCTGCCGGTCACCTTCTACCTCGAGCCGACGACGGCTCTGGTGATGCTGGCGGGCGTCTATTACGGAGCGGAATACGGCGGCTCCATCGCCTCGATCCTGCTCAACCTGCCCGGCACGCCGTCGGCCGCCGTCACCTGCCTCGACGGCTACCCGATGGCGCGGCAGGGGCGGGCCGGGGTCGCCTTGTTCATGACGACGATCGCCTCCTTCGTCGGCGGCACGGTGGGCATCGTGGTGCTCACCCTGTTCGCGCCCTCGCTCGCGCGCTTCGCGCTCGCCTTCGGGCCGGCGGAATACGTGGCGGTGATGGTCCTGGGGCTGATCGCGGCCTCGGCGGTGGGGCAGGGCTCGCCCTTGAAGGGCATCGCGATGGTCGTGGTGGGCCTCCTCCTCGGCTTCGTCGGCACGGACATCAATTCGGGCTATCCGCGCTACACGCTCGGGATCCCGCAATTGCGCGACGGGATCGGCCTCGTCGTGCTCGCGATGGGGCTCTTCGGGATCGCGGAGGTGATCGCCTCGATCCGCGCCACGGCGGGCGGCTTCGTCGGCGGCAAGATCACCTTCGCCTCGATGCTGCCGACCCGCGCGGAGGCGCGCGCCTCGATCGCGCCGGTCGCCCGCGGCACCGGGGTCGGCGCGCTGTTCGGCACGCTGCCCGGCACGGGGCAGACGATCGCCGCCTTCCTCGCCTACGCGCTGGAGAAGCGCACCGCGCGCGCGCCCGAGCGCTTCGGCAAGGGCGCGATCGAGGGGGTGATGGCGCCCGAGAGCGCCAACAACGCCGCTGCCCAGACGGCCTTCATCCCGACGCTGACGATGGGCATCCCCGGCTCGGCGACGATGGCCCTGATGCTCGGCGCCCTGATGATCCACGGCATCACGCCGGGGCCGCAGCTGATGAGCACGCATCCGGAGGTGTTCTGGGGGCTGATCGCGAGCTTCTGGATCGGCAACGTCCTGCTCCTCGTCCTCAACATCCCCTTGATCGGCATGTGGGTGCGGCTCCTGCGCATCCCCTACCAGCTGCTCTATCCGGCGATCGTGGTGCTGATCTGCGTGGGCGTCTACGCGATCTCGAACAACGTCTTCGACGTGGTGCTGGCGCTCTTCTTCGGCGTTGTCGGCTACGGCATGCGCCTCCTCGGCTTCGAGCCGGCGCCGCTCCTGATCGGCTTCATCCTGGGGCCGGCGCTCGAGGAGAACCTGCGCCGGGCGCTCCTCCTCTCGCGCGGCGATCCGACGGTGCTCGTCGCCTCGCCGATCGGGGCGACGCTGATGGCGATCGCGGCGGGGCTCCTCGTGTGGGCGTTGTGGGCGTCGCTGTTCCGCCGCCGCAAGGGTAGCGCGTCGACCGCCGAATGATCGCCTGCGTATCGACGTCGCGGCGCGCCGACCCGGAGCCGATGCACATAAGGAAACAACCTATCAGCATTCATCTATCCGTTCGTCGACTTGCCGTGCTGCTGCCGTTGGGTTAGCTTCAAGAAACGGAACAAGCACAGGATGTCGATGAGCGCGCCGGTCGACGTTGCCGCATTGCAGCACGGTCGCGATGCGATCTACCGATCGGTGCTCGCCGCGATCGATCAGGGCTTCTGCGTCCTCGAGATGATCTACGACGAGAAGTCCCGTCCCCGCGACTTCCGATTTCTCGAGGCGAACGAGGCCTTCGTTCGGCATACGGGCATGCCGGACGCGGTGGGGCGCACCATCCGCGAGCTCCTTCCCGGCATCGAGGAGCGTTGGCTCGAGGCCTATGGCCGCGTCGCGCTCACCGGCGAACCGACGCGCTTCGAGGCGCAGGCCGCCTCGCTCGGGCGCTGGTTCGACGTCAACGCTTTTCCCGTCGGCGATCCGGCCGAGCACAAGGTCGGGCTCCTGTTCACGGACGTGACCGCGCGGCGGGCGGCCGAGGAGGCGTTGCGCGAGCAGGAGGAGCGGCTTCGCCTCGCCACGAGCGCGGGCGGGCTCCTCACCTGGGAGGTCGATCTCGAGACCGGGGCCGTCGTGTTCTCCGAGGCCGAGCGCGCCGTCGTCGGCTTCGCGCTTCCGCGCGAGGGGGATGACATCCTGGGGATGGTTCATCCCGACGACGCGGCGGAGGTGCGCGCGCGCCTCACGCAAGCGGTGTGCGAGCGCGCATGCTTCCGCTCCGAGCATCGAATCGTGTCGCCGGAGACCGGGGAGACGGTGTGGCTGCGCGTCGAGGGGCGGGTCTTCGAGCAGGGGCGTCGCCTCGTCGGCGTCGCGCGCAACGTCACCGGCGAGCGCGCCCAGGCGCAGAGCCTGAGGGACGCCGCGGAGCGCATGGAGGTCCTCGTCGCCGAGCTGCAGCATCGCACGCGCAATCTCCTCGGCATCCTGCGGGTGGTGGCGGATCGCACGCTCGCCGAATCGGAGGGGCTCGCCGATTTCCGCAGGCGTTTCCGCTGCCGGCTCGACGCGCTCGCGCGCGTCAATGGCCTCCTTTCGCGGCTCGACGGCGGCTCGCGCATCGCCTTCGACGATCTCCTGCGCGTCGAACTCGAAGGACACGGGATCGACGTGAACGAGGGGGAGCGCGAGCCGCGCGTCGTGCTGGACGGGCCCGCGGGCGTGCGTCTGCGCTCGTCGAGCGTCCAGATCGTCGCGCTCGGCCTGCACGAATTGATGACGAACGCCTTGAAATACGGGGCCTTGTCGCGGCCGGAGGGGCGGTTGCGCATCGCCTGGCACCTCGAGGACGCCGAGAGCGAGCAGCCCCATCTGCACGTCCAGTGGGAGGAGAGCGGCGTGCCGGTGCCGCCCGAGCTGTGCCGCAAGGCGAGCGGCTACGGGCGCGAGCTCATCGAGCGGGCGCTGCCCTACCAGCTCAAGGCGCAGACCCGCTACGAGCTGAACCCCGGCGGCGTCCGCTGCGCCATCGCCCTCCCCGTGCCCCCGGCCTGAGCGCCCTCAGCGGCGCATCAATGCGGCGATCAGGGCGACGAAGGCGAGGTCGAGGAGGCACAGGGCGACGAGGATCGCGAGGAGCACGTCCCCGCCCGCCCAGTCGATCACGAACGCCGCGCCGAGCGGCGCGAGCGCGCCGACGAGGAGCTGCGGCAGCGCGAGCCGGCCCATCAGAGCCGCATAGCCGTGCTGGCCGAACAGGGCGAGCGGCAGCGTGCCGCGAACGATCGAGCGGATGCCGATTCCCGCCCCGTAGAGCACGAGCCCGAGCGCGAGGACCGGCAGGCCGAGCGCGAGCACGCCGATGCCGGCGAGCGTCAGCAGCGTCGAGGCCGCGGCGGTGAGGATCGGGTGGAAGCGCCGCCCGATCACCGCCTCGATCACGCGCGCCCCGACCTGCGCCGGGCCGATGAGCGCGGCGAGCGCGACCGCCGCGGCGAGGCTCGTGCCGCGCTCCTGCAGGAGGCTTATGACGTGCACGGACATCGTCGCGCTCGCGATCGCCCCGATGGTCAGGCCGGTGGCGAGGGCGAGGGGGAGGAGCGGATGCGGCGGCGCGGCGCTCGGCGCCGTCGCGTCCGCGCCCGCCGCTCCTCCCGCATTCGCGGGCGCGGGGGGAGGGGGCGCCGGCGGCGGGAGGCGCGGGACGAGACGCAGGTGGATCGGCGCCGTCACGCAGACGTGGATCGCCGCATAGGCGAGGCAGGTGCCGCGCCAGCCGAGCGTCTCCACGAGGAAGGCCGAGAGCGGCCAGCAGACGGTACTCGCGAAGCCGCCGAAGAGCGTCAGATTGGTGATCGCCGCGCGCGCCTCGCGCCCGTAGAGCTTGCCGAGCGTCGAGAAGGCGGCGTCGTAGAGGCCCGCCCCCATCCCGATGCCGATCACGAGCCAAGCCGCGAGATAGGTGACGAGCCCCTGCGCGAAGGCCAGCGCGCCGAGCCCGGCGGCCATCGTCAGCGAGGCGAAGGCGAGCACGGTCCGCCCGCCCGTCGCCTCGATCGCCCGGCCGACGCGCGGCGACACGAGGCTCGCCGCGACGAGGCCGACGGTGAGCCCGCCGACGATGGGCGCGAGCGGCACGCCGAGATCGGCCGCAATCGTCGGCGCGAGCACGGCGGGGAGGTAATAGGTCGAGCCCCAGGCGAGGATCTGCCCGATGCCGAGCCCGGCGACGACGATGCCGCGCGCGGGGCGGCGCGCGCCCGAGGGCGGCTCGTCGATCGCGGCGGAGGAGGGTGGACTCAAGCGGCGCTCCCGCGGCAGGCGGCTCGTGCCGCACCCGCCGATATCGCGGGCGTGCGTCAGTCTAACGACGTTCGCGGCGCGCGAGAACCCGCGCCGCGTGCGCGTTTTCGCATCTGCGACGGCGGTCGGGCGAGCGGCCCGGCGCCGCGACGCCGCTCACCGGGTCAGCTCGCCGCGGGCGGGGCGTCCGCCGCGAGGGTGTCGTCGAGCCAGTCGAAGGCCATGCGGGCGCAGACGGACAGGTTCGGACCGCCGACCGAGCGACCGGCGCCGAGGGCGCTCGGGAGGACGACGAGGCGCTTTCTCGGGTTCGGCAGCCTGTCGAGCGCGTCGTGGATGCGCGCGCGCACGAGCCCGTAGCCGTCGTATTCGCTCTGCGGCGCGAGGATCAGGGTGGGGCAGGGGACCGCCCCCGGGTCGAAGCGCCAGCCCGCGGCCTTCTCGACGAGTTCGGCGATGGAGCGCGCGCCCCAGCGCTCCTTGTAGGTGTCGAAGGAGCGCTCGACGACCTTCATGCGCGAGCCGAAGAGCCGGGCGAGGAGCGCCATCTTCCAGGTCCCCTCCCATTCGGCCATCGTCGAGACGAGCGGGATCGAGCGCCAATGGTCCTCGAAATCGGGGAAGATCGAGGCGGCGACGATCGCGCGCAGGGGCACCCCCGCGGTCGTCGCGCGGGGCACGAGATAGCCGCCGAGGCTGAAGCCGATCGCGGCGATCCGCGAGGCGTCGACGTCCGGGCGCGCGCCGACATGCGCGACGAGCGCGCCGAGCGCCGCCTCGGCATCGGGGCGGAAGCGGAAGCCGTCGCGCGCCGTCAGCCCCTGGCCGGGCAGATCGACGAGGACGACCTTGTAGCCGCGCCGCGCGCCCTGGGCGCCGTACCAATGGTAGAGATCCTCGGCGAAGCTGTCCGCGCCGCCCACCACGATCACGGTCTTGGCGGGGCCGGTGCCGTCGTCGCCGTGCAGCACGTAGCCGGGGAGATGGCCGTGCTCGAAGGGCAGCTCGAAGGGCTCGATCAAGCCCTCCGACAGGGCGGCGGCGCGGGCGAAGAGCGAGCGCATCCGCCGCGCGACCTCGTGATAGTCGGGATCGACGCGAGGGCCCATCTGGACGAGCATCGCGCGGTAATAATTGCTCGCGCGCAGGAAGCAGTCTCGTGCGCTCACCGCGTGGCCGGCGCGATCCGATTCGAGGGCGAGCTCCTCGACGCGCTCGGCCATCTCGCGGAAAGCCGCCTGCCAGCTCGCGCAATCGCCGACGCGCACCTGCGCCGCGGCGGCGAAGGTCTCCCCGATCTCGCTGCCGCCGGTCGTCTGCGCGGCGAGCGTGCCCTGGAGATAGCCGTCCGCCCAGGCGGCGTTCTTGAAGGCGTAGGCGATGGTCGCGGCTCTGGCGGGCATGGGAGACCTCTCGTCTCGTGTCGCTCGGCGCCCCCGCCCCCTTGTTCTCGGCCCGCCCTCACTCCCGCGGATCGACCGGATAGACGACCCGCACGGCCTGCGGATCGCGCTCGTGCGGCAACGGCAGATGCGGGATCGCCGGGAGCGTGATCGCCGGCGGCGGAATGTCCGGGCGCTGCGGCGGCAGCGGCGCCGCGACGCGTTCGACGGGCTCGGCGCGATGCATGGCGTCGTGCCCGGCGAGGCTCTCGCCGGCGCCGAGCGTCGCGGCGGCAGCGAGGACGGCGAGCGGCATCACGAGCCGCCGCACGCGGGCTGTGGTCTCGATCCTCATCATGGGGGAGGGAATTCGGAACCCGCAACGGTGTTCCCGCCCGACGCTCCCGCCCGCTCGCGGCTGGGAGATCGACACGTCGTGACCTCCGAACGGGAAGGCGAGAGCGAGGCGCCGCCGCTCTCCTTCCCCTGAGGGGAAGGAGAGGGTGCGCCGGTAGGGTTGCACCCGCCCTAGACCACGATCCATTCGCTCCGTCGCCTCCTGCGAGGAAGGACGAAGACGGCCCGCGCCGCGAGCGTGGAGCGCGATCGTCGACGGGATGGCCTCCTCGCGCGCGGCGGTGCGACCCGCTTGACGACGCGGATCGGGAGGGCTTCATTCGGGCGTCGCGGCGAAGGGAGGCGTCCCCGTGAGCATCAGGGACCTGTTCCATCTCCTCGGCGTCACCGTCCTCCTCGGCTTCATCCTGCATGTCGGGCGCGAGGTGCTGGTGCCGGCCGTCGTCGCGATCATGCTCGCCTATATCACGGTCGGCGCCGTCGACGCGCTGCGGCGGATCCCGGTCCTCGCGCGCGCGCCGGGCTGGGCGATCACGATCGTCGCGCTCGCCGTGCTCGGCACGGGGCTCGGGCTCATCGGGCTTCTCGGGGCGGCGAACCTGCGCAGCCTCGCCCTCGTGCTGCCGACCTATGCCGAGAACCTCCAGCGCATCGCCGACGATCTCGCCCGGCCCTTCGGCGCGACGGGGACGAGCCTGTGGGAGGGTTTTCAGGCGATCTCCTTCGACTGGCTCGAGCCGCGCGCGGTGGCGATCCCGATCCTCAACGCCCTCGCGAGCGCGGGCGCCTACATCGTGCTCGTCGTCACCTACGTCGTCTTCCTCCTGCCCGAGCGCGCCCTGATGCCCAAGAAGCTCGCGCTCGTCTTCGGCGAGGGCGAGGAGAGCGCCCGCATGGCGGCGCTCGTCACGCGGATCAACGGGCAGATCACCTCCTACATCTTCGCCAAGAGCGCCATCAACGCCGCGCTCGGCGCGCTCTCCTTCGCGATCCTGCTCGTGCTCGGCGTCGAATTCGCGGTGTTCTGGGCGGTGGTGATCGCGCTCGCCAATTACGTGCCGTATGTCGGCTCGCTCGTGGCGGTCGGGCTCGTGCTCCTGCAGGTGCTCGTGCAGACCGCCTCGATCGAGACGACGATCCTCGCTCTCGTCCTCCTCACGATCGCCCAACTCTACGTCGCGAACTGGCTCGAGCCGCGGGTGCTCAGCCGCTCGACCAATCTCAGCCCCTTCGTCGTGCTTCTGAGCCTCGTCGTCTGGGCGGCTCTGTGGGGGCTGCCGGGCGCCATTCTCGCGGTGCCGCTGACGAGCGTCCTCAAGATCGTGCTCGCCTCCGCGCCGCAGACGCGCGGGCTCGCGATCCTGATGTCGCGCGATGGGCAGGTCTGAACGCTTGCGACTTTCGTCCACCCGAGCGCCACGTCTGATCGAGCGTCATCAAAGTGCAACAGCAATAGGCGAAGACGATCCTGCACGTCAGGAGAGGATTCGCCCGTGTCGAACGATCCCCGAGACCGTCGCGTCCGAACGCTGTTCTTGTCCGATATCCATCTGGGCACGCGCGGCTGCCAAGCGGAGCTGTTGCTCGAGTTCCTCCGCCATTACGATGCGGATGTGATCTACCTCGTGGGCGACATCGTCGACGGGTGGCGGCTGAAGAAGAGCTGGTATTGGCCGCAGACCCACAACGACGTCGTCCAGAAGATCCTCCGCAAGGTCCGCAAGGGCGCGCGGGTCGTCGTGGTGCCAGGCAATCACGACGAGTTCCTGCGCGATTACATCGGCGGGAACTTCGGCGGGGTGGAGATCGTCGAGCGTGCGGTGCACGAGACCGCCGACGGCAAGCGGCTCCTCGTCATCCACGGCGACGAATTCGACATCGTGATGCGCCACGCGCGCTGGCTCGCGCTCCTGGGCGATGGCGCCTATACGGTGGCGCTCGGGCTCAACACCTATCTGAACTACGTCCGCCGCAAGCTCGGCTTCGATTATTGGTCGCTCTCGGCCTGGGCGAAGAACCGGGTGAAGAACGTCGTCTCCTTTATCGGCGAGTTCGAGACCTTCCTCGCCTCCGAGGCGCGCCGCCACGGAGCGGACGGGGTCGTCTGCGGCCACATCCACCATGCCGCCCACCGCGAGATCGACGGGCTCGTCTATCTCAACAGCGGCGACTGGGTCGAATCCTGCACCGCGATCGCCGAGCATTACGACGGCTCCTTCGAGATCGTGCGCTGGCAGGAGGCGCGGGTGACAGCGCCCTCCGCGCTCCCCGCGCCGGCGGAGGTCTACCCGCTCGATGCCGGCCCCCTCGTGCCCCGAAGGGAGGTCGCGTGATGCATCTCCTCGTCGCGACCGACGCCTGGAAGCCGCAGATCAACGGGGTCGTGCGCTCCCTCGAGGCGATGGCCGAGCGGGCCCATTCCTGCGGCGCGCGGGTGAGCTTCGTCACCCCGCTCGATTTCGCCTCCGTGCCGATGCCGACCTATCCCGAGATCCGGCTCTCGCTCGCGAGCGCGCGCCGGCTCGCGCCGATCCTCGAGCGCGTCGCGCCGACGCACGTGCACATCGCGACGGAAGGGCCGATCGGCTTCGCGATGCGCGCGCTGTGCCTCGCGCGCGCGATCCCCTTCACGACGAGCTACCACACCCGTTTCCCGGAATACGTCTCCGCCCGCGCGCCGATCCCGGAGGACTGGACCTATGCCGTCATCCGCCGCTTCCACGCGAGCGGGATCGGCATGATGGTCTCGACCCCCTCGCTCGAGCGCGAGCTGACCGCGCGCGGCTTTTCCGGCATCATGCGCTGGTCGCGCGGCGTCGACGCCGATCTCTTCCGTCCGCGCCCGGCTCTGCGCGGGCGCTATCCGGGGCCGGTCTTCGTCACGGTCGCGCGGCTCGCGGTGGAGAAGAACATCGCCGCCTTCCTCGCGCTCGACCTGCCGGGCACGAAGCTCGTCGTCGGCGACGGCCCGGCGCGGCGCGATCTCGAGCGCATCGACCCCGACGCCGTCTTCCTCGGCGCGCTCTCCGGCGAGGCGCTCGCCCAGGCTTACGCCTGCGCCGACGTGTTCGTCTTCCCGAGCCTCACCGACACGTTCGGCATCGTGATGCTGGAGGCGCTCGCGAGCGGGCTCCCCGTCGCCGCCCATCCGGTCACGGGGCCGCTCGACGTGATCGGCGACAGCGGGGTCGGCGTGCTCGACGCCGATCTGCGCCGGGCCGCGCTCGCCGCGCTCGCGATCGACCCCGCCCGCTGCCGCGCCTATGCCGAGCGCTTCACCTGGGAGCGCAGCGCAGCCCAGTTCTTCGGCAACATCCGCACCGCCCACGAGGCCCGCCGCGCCGCCCTCGCGGCGTGAGAGGGCCGGTCGGCCGTACGCGCGAACGAAAACGGCGGACCCGAGCGGGCCCGCCGTTCTTTCGCGTCGTGTCGCGGGGCTCCGAGCCGAGCCCCGTGCTTGCCCTCACTCGCCGCCGCCGAGCGTGTGCACGTAGACGGTGAGCGCGGTGATCGTCGCGGGATCGAGACGCTCGCCGAAATGGGGCATCATGCCCCCGCGCCCGTTGGAGATCGTCTCGATGACGGCCTCGCGGGAGGAGCCGTAGAGCCAGATGTTGTTCGTCAGGTCGGGCGCGCCGAGCGCGCGCGTCCCCTGGCCGGTCTCGCCGTGGCAGGACGCGCAATTCTCGGCGAAGACCTGCGCGCCGAGCGCGAGGTCGGCGTTCTCCGGGCCCGAGAGCCCCGAGAGGCTGCGCACGTAATCCGCCACCGCGATCGCCTCCGCGCGACCGAACCAGCCGTCGCGGACGAAGGCGGGCATGTCGCCGAAGCGGGTGTCCATCGGCGTCGAGCGGATGCCGTGGGTGACCGTGTGGTGGATCTCCTCGAGGGTGCCGCCCCAGATCCAATCGTCGTCGACGAGGTTGGGGAAGCCCACCGTGCCGCCGCCGCCCGCGCCGTGGCAGGCCGCGCAATTGTCGCCGAAGGCGGCGCGGCCGAAGGCCTGGGCGAAGGCGAGCAGTTCGGGATCGGCGGGGATGTCCTCGAGCGCCGTCGTGCGCAAGGCCGCGATCCGCTCGCCGCGCGAGGCGTCGAGCCGCGCGAGGTCGGAGACGACCGCCGAGCGCGAGTTCCAGCCGAGGACGCCGCCCGTCGCGCTGTTGATCAGCGGGATCGCCGGGTAGAGCAGCACGTAGATCAGCGACCAGACGATGGTGACGTAGAAGAGCCACAGCCACCAGCGCGGCAGCGGGTTGTTGAGCTCCCGGATGTCGTCCCACTCGTGGCCGGTGGTCGAGACGCCGGTCGCCTCGTCGATATGCTTGTTGTCCGGAGCGGCCATGGCTCAATCCTCTTCGAGGGGCGACCGCGCGGCCTTGTCGAAGGTCGAGCGGCTGGACGGCTTGAGGGCGTAGACGAGGACGAGGAAGAACCCGAACATGAAGATCAGGAGGCCCCAGGTCTGCGCGAAATTGGCGAGGAAGGAATAGGTCTGAACGGCCTCGTTCATGCCCGCCTCCTCAGCGCACGTTCGCGGCGTTGTCGTAGGTCGAGAAATCGACCAACGTGCCGAGCATCTGCAGATAGGCGACGAGCGCGTCGCCCTCGGTGATCACCCCGTCGTGGCGGCCGGAGAAGTTGCGCGCCTGCGCCTTGGGATAGCGCTCGAGCAGGGCGTCGAGCGCGGGATCGTCGGTGCTCGCCTGGACGATCAGGTCCGTGCGGGCGTTTTCGATCATCGCGTCCGTATAGGGCACGCCGAGCATGGCCTGCACGCGAAGCTCCCGCTCGACATTGGCGAAATCGAGCGGCGTGTCGAACAGGAACGGATAGCCCGGCATGATCGAGCCCGGCACCACGGAGCGCGGGTCGATCAGGTGGGCGACGTGCCAGGCGTCCGAATACTTGCCGCCGACGCGCGCGAGGTCGGGCCCCGTGCGCTTCGAGCCCCATTGGAAGGGCCGGTCGTACATCGATTCGGCGGCGAGCGAGTAATGTCCGTAGCGCTCCACCTCGTCGCGCAGCGGGCGGACCATCTGGGAGTGGCAATTGTAGCAGCCCTCCCGGACGTAGATCGTCCGCCCGGCGAGCTCGAGGGGGCTGTAGGGGCGCATGCCCTCGACCTCCTCGATCGTGTTCTTGAGGTAGAAGAGCGGGACGATCTCCACGAGGCCGCCGATCGAGACGGCGCCCACGATGCCGGCGACGAGGACGATCGAGTTCTTCTCGAAGATCGCGTGCTTGTTCCAGAGAGACATGGTTCGCCCCTCCCCTTATTCGGCCGCGACGAGCGGCGATTGCGGCTCGGCCTCGGCGACCTTCGGAACCGCACGGACGGTCATCCAAAGATTGTAGGCCATGATGAGCGCGCCGGCGAGGAAGAGGAGCCCGCCCAGGGCGCGGATGACGTAGTAGGGGTGCATCGCCTCGGAGGTCTCGATGAACGAGTATTCCAGGAAGCCGAGGCTGGTGTATGCGCGCCACATCAGGCCCTGCATGATGCCCGCGACCCACATCGCCGAGATGTACAGGACGATGCCGAGCGTCGAGATCCAGAAGTGCCAGTTGACGAGCTTGAGGGAGTAGAGCCGCTCGCGGTTCCACAGCCAGGGGACGAGGCAGTAGATCGCGCCGAAGGAGATGTAGGCGACCCAGCCGAGCGCGCCGGAATGGACGTGGCCCACGGTCCAGTCGGTGTAGTGCGAGAGCGAGTTGACGACCTTGATCGACATCATCGGACCCTCGAAGGTCGACATGCCGTAGAAGGCCAGCGACACGACCATGAGACGCAGGACCGGATCGGTGCGCAGCTTGTCCCAGGCGCCCGAGAGCGTCATCAGGCCGTTGATCATGCCGCCCCAGGAGGGCATCCACAGCATGATCGAGAACACCATGCCGAGCGTCTGCGCCCAATCGGGCAGGGCGGTGTAGTGCAGGTGGTGGGGGCCGGCCCAGATGTAGAGGAAGATCAGCGCCCAGAAGTGGATGATCGACAGGCGGTAGGAATAGACCGGCCGCTCGGCGCGCTTGGGGATGAAGTAGTACATGATCGCGAGGAAGCCCGCGGTCAGGAAGAAGCCCACCGCGTTGTGGCCGTACCACCACTGGATCATCGCATCCTGGACGCCCGACCAGACGATGTAGGAGCGCGCCGAGAACAGCGACAGCGGGATCGCGGCGTTGTTGCCCAGATGCAGGATCGCGATCGTGACGATGAAGGCGAGGAAGAACCAGTTCGCCACGTAGATGTGCGGCTCCTTGCGCTTCCACAGCGTCGCCAGGAAGACGAGCAGGAAGGCGACCCACACCACCGTCAGGAAGAGATCGGCGTACCACTCGGGCTCGGCATATTCCTTCGACTGGGTGATGCCGAGCAGGTAGCCCGTGCCGGCGATCACGATGAAGAAATTGTAGCCGAGCACCACGAACCACGGCGAGATGTCGCCCGCAAGCCGCGCCCGGCTCGTGCGCTGCACGACGTAGAAGGCGGTCGCGAGGAGCACGTTGCCGCCGAAGGCGAAGATCACCGCGGAGGTGTGCAGGGGGCGCATCCGGCCGAAATTCAGCCAGGCGGTGTCGAAGTTCAGCGCCGGATAGGCGAGCTGCAGCGCGATGAGCAGGCCGACCGTGAAGCCGGCGATGCCCCAGACCATGGCCGCGACCGTGGCGAACTTGACCGGGCCCATGTTGTAATTGGGCTTGCCGCCGATCTCCTGCGGCGGCAGCGCCGCCGGGCGGTCGTAATAGCGGTTGATGATCGCGAACACGCCCGCGACGCTCGCCGCGGCGAACAGATAGGCGTGGAACGCGTAGGCCGGCTCCCAGGCTTTCGCGGCGACCACGATCGAGAGGACCGCGAGCGCCGCGAGCGCGACTGCCGTTCCCCCCTCGCCGATGGTCATCCGCTTGCCCGGTGCCGCCGGAGATGCGCCGATCGAGGCCATGTAAATCCCCTTGGGTGTCGTGCCGAACAGGCGAGAAGCCCGGAGCGGGGTCCGGGCCTTGGCGGCACATTCGCGACATTCGCCGCCCCCGCGCCTTGATCTTCGTCAAAGCCTCCTCATTCTGCGGGGAGGATCGGGAATTGTCGGGATGCGGCGGATGACGGGGGAAGCGCTGGTGCGGCGGATGAGGGGACGTCTCGCGGGCTCGTGCCTCGCCGCGGCCTGCGCCGTCGGGCTCGCATCGGCCGCGATGGAGGCCGGCGCGCAGCCGGCGCAGCCGGCGGGCGCGCCTTTGCGAATCGCGGTCGGCGCGCCGATGACGGGTCCGCTCGCCGCCTATGGCGCGATGATGGAGGAGGGAGCGCGGCGCAGCGTGCAGGCGATCGCGGAAGCCGGCGGCCCGCCGATCGATCTCGTCGTGCTCGACGACGGCGGCGATCCGGCACGCGCCCGGACGCTCGCCGCGCGGATGGCGGGGGAGGGGATCGTCGCGGTCGTCGGCCATCTCACCGCTCAGGCCACGCTCGAGGCGGCGGCGGTGCTCGCGCGCGACGGGATCCTTCTCGTGAACCCGGCCTCGACCGAGCCGCGGCTGACCGAGGAGCCCACCTGGAACATCCTGCGCCTAGCCGGCCGCGACGCCCGCCAGGGCGAGGTCGCCGCGCGCTATCTCCTCGCCCGCGGGCAGGATCTGCGCGTCGCCATCGTCCACGACAAGTCCGCCTTCGGCAAGGGCGTCGCCGACGCCATGCGCCGCGCGCTCGACGAGGGCGGGGCGGGCGACGTCTTCTACGAGGGGCTCGATCCCGGCGAGCCGGGCTATCGCGGGCTCGCGGCGCGGATCGCGGCGGCGGCGCCGACCCATGTCTATTTCGGCGGTCTCGCGCCGGAAGCGGCGATTCTCCTGCGCGATCTGCGCGATGCCGGCAGCGAGGCGGTCCTCGTCGGGTCCGACGGGCTCGCCGCGCCCGCCTTCGCGCAGCTCGACGCGGCGCTCGCCGCCGGCACGCTGATGACGGCGAGCCGGGACACCGCCGGCATCCCCGCCGCGACCGCGCTCGCCGAGCGGCTCGCGAGCGAGGCGCGGCTCGCGGGCACGCCCGTCCATCCCGCGGTCGTGCCGATGCTGGGCGAGGAGGGGGTGGTGGAAACGCTCCACCCGATCGCGCTCGCGTCCCACGCCGCGATCGAGGCGATCGCGGCGGCGGCGTTCGAGGCCGGACCGGACGGGCGCGCCATCGCCGCGCGGCTGCGCGCGGACCCCGTCGAGACGGTGCTCGGCCCCCTGATGTTCGACCCCGCCGGCGAGGTCATCCTGCCGATCTTCGTCGTCCACGAATGGCTGCCGGGTCCCGACGGCGGCCTCGATTACCTCGGAAACGCCGCGCCGTGAAGCCGTGGGGCGGGGGGTGCGTCAGCCTTCTCCCCTTCCCACGCCGTCATTCCGGGGCGCGAAGCGAACCCGGAATCCAGACTCCCGACCTCGGATGAGCAGCCTATTGGCTGCGTCCTTCGACGCATCGATTGCCTGCTATTGCGGAACGAGCGCGCATGCGCGCTCGAACCAACGTCGTGGTTCTGGATTCCGGGCTCGCTTCGCGCCCCGGAATGACGGCCAGGGGAAAGATTCGCCCGCCCCTCAATTCCCGTTATACACCTTGCGCAGCAGCTCCGGCGCGGCCGCGCGCGCCCGGCCGAGCGCCTCGGCATAGGCCATCAGCACGTCGAGCGAATGGTCGACCCGCGCCCAGGCGGGCGACGGCTCGGCGCCGGCGAGCACGCTCTCGCCCTCCGCGATGAAGGCGCTCGCCGGGCGGATCGCGATCGAGACGGGGGTGAAGCAGACGAGGGTGTTCTTGTGGACGCTCATGCGCAGCTCCGCCATCGGATAGGCGCCGCCGGTGCCCTCCGAGACGCCGAACAGGGCCGCGGGCTTGTGCGCGAACAGGTCGTTGCCGGCGATCATGAAGAGGTTCTTGAGCGCGGGCGTCGCCATCCCGTTCCATTCGGGGGCGAGGATCACGAAGCCGTCGGCGGCGGCGAGCCGCGCGGCGATCGGGCCGGCGCGATCGTCGGCGCGCTCCTTCCAGGGGATCTCGACCGCCTCGAGCTTCAGCACGGAGGCCTCGTGCGCGTCATGGCGGGCGGCGAGCCGGCGCGCGATCAGATCCGCGATCGCCCCGCTGCGCGACCCCTCCCGCTGGCTGCCCGATACGACCAGGATGTGCATGTCTCGACCTCTCTGCGCCTCCACGCGCCGCGATATAGCGCGCCTGCCCGTGCCGCCAAGCCGCTCGCCGCCGTGGAGACCGCGTCGTGGGAATCGCGCACGCGAATATTTGCCGACTGAGCGTTTTCCCCTGTCACACAACGGAATCGGCTCTGTCGCAAAAGCTTCGTGAGAGACGAATACGGGTCGCGAGCGCTCGGACGACGAGCGCATACCTGCTGGATTTCTTCCGGAGAACCCGTCCGATGTTCCGCACTCTCCTCCTCGGCGCCGTCGCCGCCTCGAGCCTCGCCTTCGGCATCGCCGCCCCCGCCGCCGCGGATTGGCGCTCGGACATGCCCGTCTTCCGCGTCGGCCTGCTCGGCGGCGAGAACGAGGCCGATCGTCTGCGCAACAACCAGTGCCTCGTCGAGGCGCTCGGCTCGCGTCTGGGCGTGCCGGTCGAGCTGTTCCCGGCGCCCGATTATGCCGGCGTGATGCAGGGCCTGCTCGCGGGCCAGCTCGAGATGTCGTTCCTCGGCGCGTCCGCCTATGCCGGCATCTACCTGCAGGATGCCGACGCGGTCGAGCCGATCTTCGTCAACGCGGAGGCCGACGGCTCGCTCGGCTACATCGCGGTGATGTATGTCCGCGCCGACAGCGACATCAAGACGCTCGAGGACATGCGCGGCCGCGCGCTCGCCTATGCCGACGCGAACTCGACCTCGGGCTTCCTGGTGCCGCGCTTCGAGCTCGCCCAGGCCGGCATCAACGATCAGGAGTTCTTCTCCCGCACCGGCTTCGGCGGCGGTCACGAACAGGCGGTGATCGCGGTCCTGAACGGGCAGTTCGACGGCGGCGTGACCTGGGTGTCGGGCGTGGGCGAGCCTTCCGAGGGCTATACCCGCGGCAACCTGCGCCGCATGATCGACAACGGCCTCCTGAACATGGCCGACCTGCGCATCATCTGGGAATCGAACATCATCCCGAACGGCCCGATGGTCGTGCGTCAGGCGATCCCGGCGGAAGCGCGCGCGATCCTGGTCGACTACTTCGCCACCCAGCACGAGACCGATCCGGAGTGCTACACGGCCGTCTCCTTCGGCTCCGGCGCCGGCTGGGCCCCGACGGACCATTCCTTCTACGAGGGCATCGTCGAGATGCGCCGCGCCGAGATCGCCGGCTCGCGCTGATCCGGCACGCAGGTCCCTGGCGGACCCCCGTCCTTCGCGGCGGGGGTCCGCTTCTTGCGAGATCCCCATGTCGCCGCTCCAGCCGAACGAGGCCGTCATGCTCGAATTCCGCGCGCTCACCAAGCGCTTCAAGGACAACGTCGCCGTGGACAGCGTCACGCTCTCGATTCCGCAGGGCCAGATGGTCGGCGTGATCGGCCGCTCGGGCGCGGGCAAGTCGACGCTGCTGCGCATGATAAACCGGCTCAACGATCCCTCGAGCGGCGAATTGATCCACAAGGGGCGCGACGTCGCCAAGCTGAAGGGCGCCGAGCTGCGCCGCTGGCGCTCGCAATGCGCGATGGTCTTCCAGCAATTCAACCTCGTCGGCCGCCTCGACGTCCTCACCAACGTGATGACGGGGCGGCTGCATCGTCACGGCTTCGTCTCCTCGATGCTCAAGCTCTACTCCGCGCAGGAGCGCGCCTTCGCGATCCGCGCGCTCGACCGGCTCGGCATGGCGCATACCGCGCTCCAGCAGACCGATACCCTCTCGGGCGGGCAGATGCAGCGCGTCGCGATCGCCCGCGCCCTCGTCCAGGAGCCGGAGATCCTGCTCGCCGACGAGCCGATCGCCTCCCTCGATCCGCTCAACGCCAAGGTCGTGATGGACGCGCTGAGGCGCATCAACACGGAAGACGGGCTCACCGTCGTCTGCAATCTGCATACGCTCGACACCGCGCGCGCCTATTGCGACCGCATCATCGGCATGCAGGGCGGCCGCGTCGTGTTCGACGGGCCGGCGCACGACCTCACCGACAAGGCGGCGCGCGAGATCTACGGCGCGGAGGCGGACGAAGCCTTCGCGGAGGGCATCACCTCGACGTCGATCGGCGGGCACCAGCCGGTCGTGCGGCTCCAGGCGGCGGGCTGAGCGCGATGGCGACGACCACGCTCGACCCCCGCACGAAGGCCGCGCCCGGCGAGGACGCCGTCACGCTCTTCGAGCGCCATCGCGCGGAGCTGCGCCGCTCGAAGCTCCTCTCGACCATCCTGCTGGCGGGCCTCTTCCTCGCGATGCTGATCTGGTCGATCACGGTTTCGCGGTTCTATCCCGATCGCCTGGCCGCGGGCGTGCCGCGCATCTTCGAGTATTTCGGCACGGTCCTGCCCAATCTCGAATGGGACAAGCTCTTCCTCGGTCGCGGGCCCGACGGGCGCGCGGTGCCGGGCTCGATCACCTTCTGGTATTCCGATTTCGCCAAGTACATGCGCCTCATCTTCGAGACGATCCTGATGGCGATCACGGCCACGATCCTCGGCGCGGCGGCGGCCTTCGTGCTGTCCTTCCCCGCCTCGCGCAACCTCGCGCCGAACAACGCGATCGGCATCCTCTCGCGGCGCTTCCTCGAATTCTGCCGCGGCGTGCCGGAGATCCTCTACGCGCTCGTCCTCGTCTTCGCGGTCGGCGTCGGCCCGCTCGCGGGGGTGATCGCGATCGCGATCCATTCGGCGGGCGCGCTCGGCAAGCTCTTCGCGGAGGTCAACGAGAACGCCTCGATGCGCCCCGTCGACGGCATCCGCGCGGTCGGCGGCACCTGGTTCGAGGAGGTCCGCTACGGCATCGTCCCGCAGGTGCTGCCGAACTTCGCCTCCTATACGCTCTTGCGCTTCGAGATCAACGTGCGCGCCTCCTCGATCGTCGGCTTCGTCGGCGCGGGCGGGATCGGGGCGGAGATCAACCACGTGATCTCCTTCTTCTCCGACGACCGCGTGCTCGCGGTGCTCATCCTCGTCGTCGCCACCGTGACCCTCATCGACCTCCTCTCGGAGCGCGTGCGGCACGCCTTCATCGGCAAGGAGAACCTGCGATGAGAAGCTTCTCGATCGACGCGATCGGCCCGGCCGAGATCGCGCAGGCGCGCGCGAGCCACCCCAAAGCCTTCGGCAACCCGCTCTCGCGCGGGATCGGCGTCCTCGGCTGGGGGCTGATCGGGGCCTATCTCCTCTATTCCCTGTGGCTCTTCGAAATCTGGAAGCTCTTCGCCTCCTGGGACCGCGCCGCGACCATGCTGACGCGCATGGTGGTGTGGCGCGACATGGACACCTGGATGTACGGCCAGATCTACACGGGCATCGCCCAGACGATCGCGATGGCCTTCCTCGGCACGCTGCTCGCGACCATCCTCGCGCTCTTCATCGCCTTCTTCGCCGCGCGCAACACGCTGCCCTTCGCCCCCGTGCGCCACGCGGTGCGCCGCTTCCTCGACGTCCTGCGCGGGGTCGATCAGGTGATCTGGGGCCTCGTCTTCGTGCGTGCGGTGGGGCTCGGGCCGCTCGCGGGCGTGCTCGCGATCTTCGTCTCGGACACGGGCACGCTCGCCAAGCTCTATTCGGAGGCGATCGAGAACATCGACCGCAAGCAGGTCGAGGGCGTGCGCGCCACCGGCGCCGACGAGACCCGCGTGATCCGCTACGGCTACCTGCCGCAGATCCTGCCGGTCTTCATCTCGCTCTCGCTCTATTCCTTCGAATCGAGCACCCGCTCGGCGACGATCCTCGGGCTCGTCGGTGCGGGCGGCGTCGGCATGGTGATCATCGAGCGCTTCCGCGCCGGGCTCTTCGACCAGGTGGCCTTCGTCGTGCTCAACGTGCTCGTGGTGATCGCGATCATCGATTGGGCGTCGGGCAAGATCCGCAAGCGCTTCATCGGCGAGCGCGGGCATTGAGAGGGGCGCGCTCGCGGCCCCCGTCGCGATCGGGATAATCATCCGCCGACGAAGTGGCGACCCCGGCAGGGCTCGAACCTGCGACCTAGTGCTTAGAAGGCACTTGCTCTATCCAGCTGAGCTACGGGGCCGTGGCCGGCGCGGAGGGCTCGAAGCGCCCCCGCGACGGCGAAGCGAAACGCGAGAAGTCAGTGCGTCCAGGGCTGGGCGCGGTTGTGCTTGAAATTGTCGGAATAGGAGACGATGCGGCGCTTGGGCTCCATCGGCTCCTGGACGCGGTAGGCGAGGCCCTCGCGCTCGGCATAGGCGATCGCCTCCTCCTTCGTCTCGAAGGTCAGCCGCACCTGGGCGCGGGTGTCGGTGGAGGTGGTCCAGCCCATCAGGGGCTCGATCTGGCGCGGCGAGGCCGGCTCGAACTCGAGCACCCAGCGCTTGGTGCGGGCCTGGCCCGAGGAGGTGGCGCCGCGGGCGGGCTTGTAGATGCGTGCGGTCGTGGCCACGGATGCTCTCTCGATCCGGTCTCTCTCGAACCTCGAACCCTCGCCGGCGGCTGGTCGGGGCGGCTGGATTCGAACCAGCGACCCTCTGCTCCCAAAGCAGATGCGCTACCAGGCTGCGCTACGCCCCGACACGCCTTCGGCACGATTGGAGATACGGAGCGCGGCTTCGGCGCGCAAGCCTTTTGTGGTGGCCGCACCCGCGCATGGCCCGCCTTCGCGTCCCCGCGTCTGTCGCGGGCGCGCGAAACGTCCTATATGGAGCCATCCGACAGAAGCCGAGCATCATGACCGATCCCAATCAGAGCCCCCGCGCCGCGCGCGACGAAGGCGGGCTCCTCTCCGCGGCGCCGCGTCTGTGGCCCTATCTGTGGCCGCACGGGCGGCCCGATCTGCAGCGGCGCATCTTCCTCGCCTTCGGGCTCCTCGTCGCGGCGAAATTCGCCACGATGCTCGGCCCCTTCGCCTTCAAATGGGCGACGGACGCGCTCGTCGCGGTCACCGGCGCGTCGACGGCGACGGACATCCCCCCCGCCCAGGCGCTCGGCTGGCTCTTCGCCTCGCCCGTGATCCTGACGCTCGCCTATGGCGGCGCGCGCATCCTGATGGCGCTGCTGACGCAGGTGCGCGACGGGGTCTTCGCCAAGGTCTCGATGCATGCCGTGCGCAAGCTCGCCACCGAGCTCTTCGCGCATCTGCACGCGCTCTCGCTGCGCTTTCACCTGGAGCGCAAGACGGGCGGCCTCACCCGCGTGCTGGAGCGCGGGCGCGACGGGATCGAGGAGCTCACCCGGCTCATGATCCTGACGCTGATCCCGACGATCCTCGAGCTCGTCCTCGTGCTCGGCATCCTCGCCTGGCAGTTCGACTGGCTCTATTCGCTCGTCGTTCTCGTCATGGTCGTCGCCTACCTGGCCTTCACCTACAAGATGACCCAGTGGCGCATCGGCATCCGCAAGAAGATGAACGAGAGCGACACCGACGCCAACACCAAGGCCATCGACGCGCTCCTCAATTTCGAGACGGTGAAGTATTTCGGTGCCGAGCGGCGGGAGATCGAGCGCTACGACCGCTCGATGGAGCGCTACGAGCGCGCCTCCGTGCAGACCTACACCTCGCTCGCGCTGCTCAACGCCGGCCAGGCGGCGATCTTCACGATCGGCATGACGATCGTGATGCTGCTCGCCGTGCGCGACATCATGGCGGGGAACGCGACGATCGGCGGCTTCGTGCTCGTCAACGCGCTCCTCGTGCAGCTCTTCATCCCGCTCAACTTCATGGGCATGGTGTATCGCGAGATCAAGCAGGCGCTGATCGACATCTCCGACATGTTCGCGATCCTCGATCGCGATCCCGAGATCCGCGACCGGGAGGATGCCCGTCCGCTCGCGATCGCGCAGGGCGCGGTGCGGTTCGAGGACGTGCGCTTCTCCTACGATCCCACGCGGCCGATCCTGAAGGGGGTGAGCTTCGAGGTGCCGGCGGGGCGCACCGTCGCGATCGTCGGCCCCTCGGGCGCCGGCAAGTCGACGATCTCGCGCCTCCTGTTCCGCTTCTACGAGCCGCAGGCCGGGCGCATCCTCATCGACGGGCAGGATATCGCCGGCGTCACCCAGGAGAGCCTGCGCGCGACGATCGGCATGGTCCCGCAGGACACGGTGCTCTTCAACGACACGATCGGCTACAACATCCGCTACGGCCGCTGGGACGCCGCCGAGGAGGAGGTGCGCGAGGCCGCGCGCCTCGCCCAGATCGACCGCTTCGTCGAGAGCCTGCCCGAGGGCTACGAGACGCCGGTCGGCGAGCGCGGGCTCAAGCTCTCGGGCGGCGAGAAGCAGCGCGTGGCGATTGCCCGCACCATCCTGAAGGCGCCCCCGATCCTCGTCCTCGACGAGGCGACCTCGGCGCTCGACACCTTCACCGAGAAGGAGATACAGGACGCGCTCGACTGCGTGAGCCGCGGGCGCACCACGCTCGTCATCGCGCACCGCCTCTCGACGGTGGTCAATGCGGACGAGATCATCGTGCTCGACCAGGGGCTGATCGTCGAGCGCGGCACCCATGCGGCTCTGATCGCGGCGGACGGGGTCTATGCCGCGATGTGGAATCGCCAGCAGGAAGCCGACGCCGCCCGCGCGCTCCTCCAGGCCGCGGAGGCGGAAAAGGCGGCCTCGCTGCGGCTGCGGATCGATTGAGGACGCGCGCCGCCGTCACAGCGGCAGCGCGATGCGGGCGACGAGCCCGTCGGGCGCGTAGTCGAGCGCGACGCTGCCGCCGTGCGGCTTGAGGCTCGTCTCCAGAACGCGCGAGCCGAAGCCGCGCCGGCTCGGGGGGACGACCGGCGGGCCGTCGATCTCGCGCCAGTCGAGATGCAGGCAGCCCGCCTCGACGCGCCATGCGAAGGCGACGCGTCCGTTCGCCGCCGAGAGGGCGCCGTGCTTGACGGCGTTCGTCGCGAGCTCGTGGACCACGAGCGCGAGCGCCACCGCCCGCCCGCCGTCGAGCGCCACGTCCTCGCCCTCGATCGCGATCCCGGCTCCGCTCGCATAGGGATCGAGCTCGCCCGACACGAGCGCGCGCAGCGACACCCGCTCCTGGGGGCCCGATTCGGCGATCATCACGTGCGCCGCCGCGAGCGCGCCGAGGCGGCCCTCGAAATCGCGATCGTAGCTCTCGAAATCGCCGGCCGTGCGCATCGACATGCGATGCACCGCCTGGACCGTCGCGAAGGCGTTCTTCACCCGGTGGCCCATCTCTGCGAGGACGAGCGTCTTCTCGGCAAGCGCCTGCGAGAGCGCGCGGGTGCGCTCCTCGACCCGCGTCTCGAGATCGAGCGCGTAGGCCTTCTGGCGGCGCACCGCCTGGGCGCCGAGGACCGCGAGGAGCGCGAGCGCGAGCGTCATCGCCGTGCCCGCGAGGGTGTTCACGAGGAGCCTGCTCCGCGACCCTGCGAGCACCGCCGCGCTCGGAATGCCGATCGTCGCGGCGATGCCGGTGACCGACGACGCCGCGTAGCCGAAGATCATCGGCGTCCCGTCGAGCGGGCAGGGGGCCTCGAAAACGCCGCGCCGGCCGATGCCCGCGGGCAGGAGCGCGTCGCGTTCGACCGACGCCAAAGCCGCGACCGGAACGGGCGGATCGCGCAGCAGCGTCTCGCCGGTCGGGGCGAACAGGTAGATGGAGATCGGGTAGCCCACCCGCGTCGTCGCGACGAGATCGCGGATGCTCTCGGGCGAGAGCGAGACCTGCGAGAAGCCGAGGAATCCGCCGTCGTCCGCCGCGATGCGCCGGGCCGTGACGATCAGCACCTCGTCGACGAACCGGTTGTCCGGCAGGAGCGCGATATGGAGCGCCTGCGGGTCGTCGCGGACCGCCTTGAAATAGGGTCGATCGGCGGCGTTCAGCGCGGGCGTCGGGTAGGTGCGCGAGGTGAGGAGCGCGTCGCCCGCGGCATCGCCGATCCAGATCGAGACCACGTGCGGGGAGCGGTCGGCGAGGCCGGCGAGCGCGCGATGGGCGCCCGCGTCGCGGGCGATGGCATCCTCCGCGACCGTGATCGCCACGGCCTCGTTGCGCACGAGGTCGGCCGTCTCGAGGAGCCGGTCGGTGTAGTCCGTGAAGATCGCGGCGAGCGTCGCGACGACGTCGCGCGCCTGGGCGATCTCGGTCGCCCGGTCGCGCGCGCTCGCCACGAGCACGCTCGTCCCGATACCCAGCACCGCCGCGGCGAGGAGCGCGTACAGGTAGGTGGACGGGGAGCGCAGGAGCGGGCGAGGCGCGGTCGCCGTGATGTCGCGGCCGGAGCGCACGATCTGGCCTCCTCTCGGGTCCCGTCGAACGGGTCGCCGCGCGGAAACGGCACGAGCGGGCGCGCCATGGACAGGGCTCGACCATAGCACGACGGCCCGGCTTCGCAAGAGGTCGCGCGAGGTTGAACAACTTTTGATCGGCGGATTAAGGTCGTCTCGGCAGAGCCGGAAGCGTAGCCACAACTGGTGATCAAGCGCCGAAACCGCTCTCGGGCGGGGGAGGGGCCACGCGGGCGAGGCGGATGCGGGCCTTGGCGGCGTGCTCGGCGAGGCGCCGCAGGGCGTAGGCGCGATCGAGCGCGCCGTCGACCGCCTCGAAGGGGACGCTTCCCGCCGCGCCGGCGGCGAGGATCTCGGCCTTGAGCGCCTGATACCCCGCCTCGACGTCCCGCCCGAGCGCGTCCGCCGCGGCCGCGTCGATGCCCTCCGGGGAGGCGTCGGCGAGGCGGGCGAGCGCGCGCTCGACGAGGGCGGAGAACGTCGCGAGCCGCGCGGCGACCCCGCCGCTCTCCGCCCGCGGCGGCGACGCCTCGGCGAGGGCGAGGCTGCGCGCCGCGATCTCCTCGGCATGGCGGACGGCGCGCAGCGCATGGCCGATGCCGTCGACGGCGTGCTCGGGCAGCATCTGCTTCTGGAGTTCGCGCAGGAAGGCGTGGATCTCGCCCGAGAGCCGCTCGACCGTCCGCCGCCGGGTCGCGAGCGCGCCGAGCGCGGAATGGCCGTGGCGCACGGCGGCGAGCGCGGTCTCGGATGCGGTGCCCACGAGCCGCGCGACCTCGCGCGCGACGCCCTCCATGGCGAGGCTCGGCACCGCGAGCATGTTGGGATCGAGATGGCGCGCGCGGCCTTCGCTCTCGTCGGGCGAAACGAAGCGGCCCGCGAGGAAGGCGACGAGGCGCCCCGCGAGCGGCCACACGAGGAGCACGCCCAGAACCTTCGTCAGCGAGTGGAACAGCGCGATCGTCGTCGCGATCCCCGCCGCGCCCGCCTCCATCGTGTCGGGAACGGCGAGGGTGACGAGGGCGATCAGCGCCGGCAGGAGGGCGAGGGCGACGAGGCCGACGACGGCATTGAACAGGACATGGGCGAGCGCCACGCGCTTGGCGTCGGCGGTGGCGCCGATCGAGGCGAGCGCGGCGGTCGAGGTCGTGCCGAGATTGGCGCCGATCACCGTCGCGGCGGCCGCCTCGAGCCCGATCAGCCCGCCCGCCGCCGCGGTGATCGCCATCGCGATCGAGGCGCTGGAGGATTGCGTCAGGACGGTGAGCCCGATGCCGATCGCGACGAACAGGGCGATGCCCGCGATCCCGCCGTCCTGGAAGGCGCCGAGATCGACCGCGCCGGCGATGCCCGCGAAGGCGTCCTTCAACACGGAGACGCCGAGGAAGAACAGGCAGAAGCCCGCGAGCGCGCGCCCGATCGCCCGCCGCCGCGGATCGCGCAGCGCCAATTCGAGCAGCGCGCCGATGCCGACGAGGGGCAGCGCGAGGACGTCCATGCGGATGCCGATGCCGACGAGCGAGACGAGCCAGGACGTCGCCGTGGTGCCGACATTGGCCCCGAACACCACGAACACCGCCTGCCCGAGGCCGAGGAGCCCCGCATTCACGAAACCGAGCGTCGCGATCGTCACCACGCTCGAGGATTGCGCGATCGCGGTGATCGCGAAGCCCGCCGCGAGCGCGCGCAGGCGCGTCTTCGTCGAATGGGCGAGGATCGCGCGCAGGCGCTCGCCCGCCGCGAGCCGCAGCCCGTCGCTCATCATGCGCATGCCGATGAGGAAGAGGCCGATGCCGCCGAGCGTGGCGACGAGGGGCAGGCCGCTCATCGCGGGCTGCTTTCGGGACGGGGAGGCGGATTCTGCATCGATTTAGGCTCTCGCCCGCCATCTCGCGCGAACCGAGCCCCGCGCGCCATCCGCACCAATCCGGAGCCGGCTCAGGTCAGCACGTCGCCGAAACCGACGAGGACGAGGAGTGCGAGCGCCCAGAGGTAGTAGGAGAAGTAACGCAGCCGAGCCCGGTAGAGGAGCGCGAGGACGAGCTTCAACGCGACCACGCCCACCAGCGCCGAGACGACGAAGGCGACCGCCAGCGGCGCGGCGGCGATCGCGAGCGGCTCGCCCGCCCGCGCGAGCCCCGCCGCCTGCACCGCCGTCGCCGCGAGGATCGTCGGGAAGGCGATGAAGAAGGAATACTCGGCCGCCCGCTTGCGCTTGAGGCCGCATAAAAGCGCCGCAATGATGGTCAGCCCGCTGCGGCTGAGCCCCGGGATCAGCGCGAGCCCCTGCGCGAAGCCGATCGCGAGCGCCATTGCCGGGCCGATGTCCTTGATGCCGAGGCGACGCGGCGGCAGGCGGTCGGTGACGTAGAGGAGGATGCCGGTGATCGTGAAGGTCGCCGCCAGCATCGCGGGCGTGGCGAACACGGTCTTGAACAGATCGCGGAAGGCGAGCCCCATCGTGCCGGTGACGAAGACCGACAGGAGGCCCAGCATCCACAACCGGAGAACGAACCAGCTCTGCCGCGGCGCCGTCTCGCCCCGGATCTCCCGCTTTGCGAGCCGGCGCAGCTCGGTCGCGGTGCCCGAGAGGAATTGCGCGATCTGGAGGCGGAACACCCAGACGACCGAGACCAGCGTGCCGACATGCACCACGAGATCGAAGAAGATCATCTGCGGCGATTCGGGCGGCGGGATCTGCGAGCCGGACGCGATCAGGAGGTGCTGCGTCGCGACGAGATGCGCGGTGGAGGACACCGGCACGAACATGAACACGCCCTGCACGATCCCGAGAAGCGCGGCTTCGAGAAGGGTCATCGGCAGGCTTCCTCGGGAATCGTCGGGGCGGGGCGGGGCGCGCGACGCACGGCGCGCGAGGGGCAAACCGCTATAGCCGCGCGGACGTTCCGAGGGGAGGGGGGGCTGTTTGGGGGGAGCGAGCGCTCTCTTCTGCCTGCGGCTTCTCGATTGCCGACGGCTGTCATCCCGGACGCCGAAGGCGATCCGGGACCCAGAACCACGACGCGTCGGTCGCAGCCTATAGGCTGCGTATCTCCGACGGTGGCTTCATCTGAGGATGCGGAGCGAGCGCGGCATGCGCGCTCGGACGAGCGTCGAGGTTATGGGTCCCGGGTCCGCTTCGCGGCCCGGGATGACACCCTTTAATTGCGTTATCGCAAGAACGCGTGGCTCGAATCCGGCGGCGAGCGGCCCGGACCCGCCGCGCGCCCCGGCGCCACACACCCCCCCCTGCTGGAGGGCGGTCGCGCAGAAGTAACCCCAGAAGAAATCGGGGCGCGCGCGGGGCCCGGCCCCCCCCCCCCCCCCCCCCCCCCCCCGCGGCGCCTCACTCCGACGCGTGCTGGAGGGCGTTCGCGAAGAAGAAGCCCCAGACGAAATCGGTTTGGAGAGCCTCGAGCTTCGGCGGCTGCTGGCTGGAGACGAACCAGGTCGGGTCCGGGATGCCGACCGAGCCCTCCGCATAGCCGATCTGGCCGAGCGTGTTCTCGAAGACGCCGATCACGCTCGGGGTGCCGTCGGGGCCGACATGGGCGCGGGCATGACAGGTCATGCAGGACGACGACATCACGAAGCCGCCCTCCGTGACCGAGTTGCCGAGGATGTTGCGCCAGCCGGTCGATTGGACGAAGTTCACCTGGCTCCCCTTGAGGCGATAGCTGCGCCAGGCCGGATCGCCGATGCTCGGCATCGCCGCGTCGGCGCTCTCGCCCGTGCCGATGCCGAGCCCGTCGAGCACCGCCTCGAGGCCCGGCCGGATCGCGCCGCCCGCATAGACGCGACCGGGATCGAAGATCGCCGAGGCGATGGGCAATTCGTCGCTCATCATGTGCGGCCGGGTGAAGTTGTCGGCGGCGCCTTCCGGCACCTCGTCGGGCGAGGCGAAGCCGTAGGAATCGTTGCAGCCCGTGTAGTCGCAGCGCCCGAGATTGTCGACGTGCTCGAAGGTCAGCCAGACCCAATTGGGGATGTCCTTCGAGGAGACGTGGAAGGCGACGAGCCAATGCTCGCCGGGCTCGAAGATCTGCGCGTTGTTGTCGGTCACGGCCGAGGTGAGCGTCATCTTGACGAAGGGCGCGTCCGGATTCTCGACGATGCCGAGCTCCTCGGCGCGCGCGCGAGAGATCCAATTGCTCTTGATCATCACCGCGTCGACGGGGAAGTCGATGCGCGCGCTGGCGCCGCCCGCATTGGCGCTCTGGAAGGGCGCCTGGTTCGTCATCACCCGCGCGTTCTCGGCGAACACCTTCGCGACGCCGTCGGAATTGTAGAGGTCGTTCTCGAAGACGTAGTCGAACATCGGCTTGTTGCGGAAGACGAGCTCGGCCATCGACTGACGCACGATCCGGCCCGGATCGATCGCGTCGATGTCCTGGGGCGTCACCGGCCGCACGCTCGCGTCGAAGGCGGTGGTGTGGGCCTTCGAGAGGGGCTGCGCCTGGTGGAGCGGCGGCGTCGCGCCCGCGGCCCGGTGATCGCCCGGGAAATAGGGGCAGTGAAGCGCCGGGTTGTCGGCATCGTCATAGCCCGGATTGTCGAGGGAGCCGGGCGTGCAGCACGTCGTCGGATCCTGGCCGGGCGCGCACATCGCGATCGGCTGGGCGGGCCAGGTCTGCGGGTCGGCCGCCCAATTCTTCCAGAATTCCTGCGTTACGATCTCGGTGAACAGCTTCCACGAGAACATGTCCGGGCAGGTCATGGCCGGATTGCGGATCGCCGGGTCGACGACCACCGCGCCGTCGACCACCTGCATCGCGCAGGCCGGCGCGTCGCGCACGTCGGCGTTGAAATACATGGCGTAGTCGATCGTGTTCGGCGTGCGCGCGTCTTCGGCGAAGGCGGGCGCGCAGAGCGCCGCCAGAGCCGCCGTGCCGGCCAGGCCGGCTTTCGAATGTCGGATCATGAATGCCCCCTCGGAATGGTCGCCCGTGACGTGACGCGACGACGCCGCACTGCGACACGGCGCCGCGAATCAACCACGGGTACGTGAAGAATGTATCAACTATCGATCGAAACTCGAAAGGGTTTTCGCGATGCCCGGTGGAGAGCCGGCGAACGGCTCGTCACATCCTGCGCCCCGCCGCGAGAAGGCGCATGGCGTTGAGCGTGACGAGCACGGTCGCGCCGGTATCGGCGAGGATCGCGGGCCACAGGCCGGTGATGCCGAGGATCGTGGTGACGAGGAGCACCGCCTTGAGGCCGAGCGCCACGGCGATGTTCTGGGCGATGTTCGCCATCGTGTCGCGCGAGAGGCGGACCATGCGCGCGACGTCGCCCACGCGCCCCTCGAGCAAGGCCGCGTCGCCCGTCTCGAGCGCCACGTCGGTGCCGCCGCCCATGGCGATGCCGATATCGGCGGCGGCGAGGGCGGGGGCGTCGTTGATGCCGTCGCCGACCTTGGCGACGACGTGCCCCTCGGCCCGCAGCTTCTCGACGAGGCGCATCTTGTCCTGCGGCAAGAGGCCCGCATGGACGGGGATCGCGAGGCGCGCGCCGATCTCGGCTGCGGTCGTCGGGTTGTCGCCGGTGAGCATCACGGGCGCGATCCCGAGCCGCTCGAGCGCGCGCAGGCCCTCGGCGGCGTCCGCGCGGGGCTCGTCGCGCACCGCGATCAGGCCGGCGGGGCGCTCGGCGACGAGGAGGACGCAGACGGTCTTGCCCCGCGCCTCGAGCGCGGCGATGCGCGCGAGCGTCGCCTCGTCGAGCGGCGCGACGGCGGCGGCGGCCCGGGGCGATCCGAGGAAGAGCGCGCGGCGTTTGAAGCGCCCCTTCACGCCCTTGCCGCCGAGCGCTATCACGCCGATCGCGGGCACGACCGGGACCCGCTCTGCCTGCGCATGGGCGAGGATCGCCTTCGCGATCGGATGGGCGGAGCCCGCCTCGAGCGCCGCCGCGTCCTCCAGGACCTCGGCCGCCGTGCGATCGAGCCCGACGATGTCGGTGACGACCGGGCGGCCGCGGGTGAGCGTGCCCGTCTTGTCGAAGGCGATGGCGTCGACCCGGCCGAGGCGTTCGAGCACGGCGCCGCCCTTGATCAGCAGACCGCGGCGCGCACCCGCCGCGAGGCCGGCCGCGATCGCCGCCGGCGTCGAGATGACGAGCGCGCAGGGGCAGCCGATCAGCAGGATCGCGAGGCCGCGATAGATCCAGTCGAGCCAGGGCGCGCCGACGAGGAGCGGCGGCAGCGTCGCGACGAGCGCGCCGAGGACGAGCACGCAAGGGGTGTAGATGCGCGCGAAGCGGTCGATGAAGCGCGCGGTCGGCGCCTTCGCCTCCTGCGCCTCCTCGACGAGACGCACGATGCGCGCGATCGTGTTGTCCTGCGCGTCCGTGCTCACCCGCACGCGCAAGGCGGCGTCCGTCACGATGGTGCCGGCGAAGACGCCGTCGCCCGGCGCCTTCGGGCGCGGCACGCTCTCGCCGGTCACCGGCGCCTCGTCGACGGCGCCCTCGCCCGAGAGCACGGTGCCGTCCGCCGGGATGCGGTCGCCGGGGCGCACGTGGATGACGTCTCCGGGGACGAGCGCGGCGGCTTCGACGGTCGCGAGCCCGCCGTCCCGTTCGAGGAGCGCCGTCTTCGGCACGAGGGCGGCAAGCGCGCGGATGCCGGCGCGCGCGCGCCCGGCGGCGACGCCCTCCAGCATCTCGCCGACGAGGAAGAGCAGCACCACGATCGCCGCCTCCGCCGTCTCGCCGATGATCACGGCGCCGATCGCGGCGATCGTCATCAGCGTCTCGATCGTGAAGGGCGAGCCAGCCCGCGCGGCCGCGAGCGCGCGCCGGGCGATCGGCACGAGGCCGATCAGCATCGCCGTCGCGTAGGCGAGATCGGCATGGTCCGGCACGGCGAGGCCGAGGAGGTAGGCTCCCGCGAGCCCCGCCGCGCAGGCGAGCGCGAGCCGCGCCTTTGGCGCCCCGTGCCAGGGCGGATCGGCCGGCGTCGCTCTCGCCGCTTCGACAGGCGCGAGGCCGAATCCGAGCGCGCGCACGGCGGCCTCGATCTGCGTGCGCGCGGTCTCGGGAGCGCGCAGGCGCAGCGTCCCCGCGCCCGGGCTCACCGCGACGTCCCCCACGCCCTCGATGCGGGCGAGCGCCGTCTCGATCTTGGCGGCGCAGGAGGCGCAATCCATGCGCTCGACCCGATATCGCAACGTCTCGCTCATCCCGTCCCGCCGTCCTCGATTCCATCACGAGGGCATGCTACGACCTCTAGCGACTAGAGCTTCAAGCGGAAAACGACGGGAATTGGCGAATGTCGGTCTCCCGATTCGAGAAACACGAGGAGAGCGCGCGATGGCGAACGGCGGCACCGACGATCTGGCGATCGGCGATCTCTCGCGTCGCACGGGGGTGAAGGTCCCCACCATCCGCTATTACGAGGAGATCGGCCTCTTGCCGGCGCCCGCGCGCACGCGCGGCGGGCAGCGGCGATACGGGCCCGCGCATCTGCGCCGGCTCGCCTTCGTGCGCCACGCCCGCGATCTCGGCTTCGAGATCGACGCGATCCGCGAGCTCCTGGCGATGGCCGCCGATCCGCAGCGCCGGTGCGGCGAGGCCCACGCGATCGCCCGCGCCCATCTCGACGACGTCGAGAACCGCATCGCGCGGCTCGAGGCCCTGCGGGGCGAGCTGCGTGCGATGCTCGCCTGCGCGAACGGCACCGTCGCGCAATGCCGCATCATCGAGGTGCTCGCCGACCATGGCGAGTGCCTGCACGAGCGGCACTGACGATCGGCCCGAGCCGCTCAACTGCCGAAATCGTCCCCCACGAGCGGCGACCACGTCTCGCCGGCGAGCCCGGTGACGAAGGCGCGGCCGCTCGCGAAGGGCGCGAGGAGCGCGGGGTCGCGCGTCTGCACGCAGGTCGAGGCGCGGTGGGCGAAGACGCAGCCGCGCGTGAGCATCGCGTCCAGACTGTCGGGCTGCGTGCGCCCGCGCAGAGCGGCGAGCCCCTCCGCCCGTGCGCTCGCGAACATCCGGTCGACGACGTCGCCCGCGCGCCCCGGCGCGGCGACGATCTGGAGCACGTGGCCGATGCCGCCGGGCCGCGCGTGGTAGAGATAGAGGCCGATCGGAACCGTCCCGCGCAGGACGAGGCGGCGCACCATGGCGCCGTAGCGCGCCTTGCGCCGCGAGGCCGCGATGCGCGCGGCGAGGTCGACCCGCGCCCAGGCCGGCCGCGCCGCATAGGGCTCGGTGAAGCGCTCGAGCAGGGCGGCGAAGGTGGCGTCGTCCGCGATCTCCTCCTCGCCGCACGCCGTGTCCGCCACCCGCGACAGAGCGGGCGCGAGCCGGGCGGCGAGCGCGTCGAGGGGGCGGGCGAGCGGGCGCACGAGCGGCAGCGCGCGCCGCGCCGGCCCGCCCGCGTGCTCGACGCCGGCCGCGAGGAAGGCGAGGGGGCGGAAGACGCGCAGCCATTCGAGGCTGTAGCTCGTCAGCACGGTGCCGCGCAGGCGCTTCCAGAGCCCCTCCGAGATCGGGTTGGCGGTCTCCGAGAGGGAGACGTCCTGCGGCCCTGAGAGGAACCCGCGCAGGAGCCGCGCTCCGGCCATCGGATCGCGGTCCTGCGCGCGGACCATCAGCGTGCCGGAATAGGCCGCGCGGCAGGGCCGCCCCTCGATCTCGAAGGGCGTCGCCATCACGCCGACGAAGCCGTCGAGCCGCCCCTGCGCGTCGCGATGGACGAGGGAGGCGATTTCGGGATCGTCGGCGAGGGGGGCGACGAAGAGGCGCGCGAGCATGGACTCGAGCGCCTGCTGAGGCACGTCGCGCGCCGTCGGCGGCAGGAAGGTCTCGCGGAAGAGACGCGCGATATCGGGCACGTCCTGTGCGCTCACCGGGCGGATTTCGGGAACTGCGTTGGCGATCGCCGGACTCGAAAGCGCGCTCATGCTGCAATGTCCGAAGAGGCCGCTCGGCGAGCGGTGACGACGCGCGCCGTGCCGCTCGCATCGGCGAGGAAGGCGATATCCGCCCAGGTCCCGGTGCGGGCGAGAAGCCGCTCGACCTGACGGCCCTGTCCCTCCCCGAACTCGCAGGCGAGCACGCCGCCCGGCGCGAGGAAGCGTCCGGCCTCGCGCGCGATCCGTTGGAGGATCGCGATGCCGTAGGGGCCGCCGTCGAAGGCCTCGCGCGGCTCGTCTGCGAGGAGGTGGGCGCGATCCTTGGCGAGACGGCCCGTGGAAATGTAGGGCGGGTTGCACACGACGAGGTCGACGCGCCCCTCGAGGTCGTGGTCGGCGAGCGGCGCGAAGAGGTCGCCCTGGAGCACGCTCACCCGGTCGCCGAGCCCGTGCCGGGCGACGCTCGCCCGCGCCGCCGCGACGGCGCCGTCGGTCAGATCGCAGGCGAAGGCCCGGGCGCCGACGACGCGCGCGGCGATCGCGACCGCGAGATTGCCCGCGCCGCAGCACATGTCGACGACGAGCGGTCGCGCCCGCCCGCGCGCGGCGAGCGCCTCGAGCGCGGCGCGGCCGAGGAGCTCGGTCTCCGCGCGCGGGGCGAGCACGTCGGGCATCGCGGGAAAGCCGAGGCCCATGAAGCGGAACTCGGCCGGCGCCGTCTCACCGCCCGGAGGCGCCGGGCGCGCCTGCGGGGTCATCGGTCGTCCGCCGCGGCGGGGTCGATCGCGGCGAGGTCGATCGCGACCGGGTCGACCGTCATGGGACCGGCATGGAGCACCGCCGCGACCTTGCGCTTCCCCGCGATGTCGCGCCAGACGATCTCGACCGCCTCCTCCGAGATCCCCGCCGCACGCGCGGTCTCCTCTCGGCTCGCGCCGAGATCGAGGGCGCACAGGCAGATGTCCATCGTGCGCGTGTCCGCGGCGAAGTAGAATTCCTCCTGGCTCTGGGGCATCGACCAGGTGTCCGTCGTCGGCGGGCGGGCGCGGATCTCGTCGGGCACGTGCAGATGGGCCGCGAGGTCGTAGACCTGCGACTTGTAGAGATGTGCGATCGGCTTCACGTCGGCCGCCCCGTCGCCGTTCTTCACGAAGAAGCCGAGCGCGTATTCGAGCCGGTTCGGCGTGCCCGCGACCGCTCGGTTGAGGCGGTCGGCGTGGAAATACTCGATCTGCTTGCGGGTCCGCTGCTTCATGTTGGCGGCGGCGATGATCGCCTGGTAGGCGGCGAGCGGCAGGCGCCGTCGCGTCTCCTCCCCGTCGGGCGCGCGCACGACGAGGCTCGACAGGTTGTAGCCCTTGGCGCGGAAGGCGGGATCGAGCACGACCTTGCAGGTCCAGCCCTCCCCGTATTCGGGCACGACCGTGCGGATCGCCGCGTCGCGCCGCGCGTAGCAGCCCATCGCCTCGAGCGCAGGCGCGATGTCCTCGACCACCGTCTCGATGCCCAACGCATCGGCGACGAGCCGGCCGAGGCGCAGGCTGTCGGGGTCGGAATCGCGCTCGGGCATCAGGATGCCGAGCACCTTGTCGGCGCCGAACGCCGCGACCGCGAGGCCCGCGGTGACGGAGCTGTCGATCCCGCCCGAGAGGCCGAGCACGATGCCGCGCTTGCGCAGCCGCCTGCCGACCTGCTCGCGCAGCGCATGGGCGATCCGCGCCGTCTCGTGGGCCGGATCGATCGCGAGGGCGCGCGCGTCGAAGGGGCGGAGGGCGGTCTGCGTCATGGCCATGAGCGGTCTCCGTTCATTCGGCCGCGACGAGGGCGGCGGCTTCGCGGCGGCTGATCTTGCCGGTCGCCGTCTTCGGCAGTTCGGCGAGGATCTCGATCTCGGTCGGCACCATGAAATCCTCGAGATGGGCGGCGCAGTGGCGCTTGATCGCGCGCGCGTCGAGGTCGGCGCCGGGCTCGAGCGCGACGAGCAGCTTCACCGCCTCTCCGAGCACGGCATGAGGCACGCCGACCACCGCCGCCTCGCGCACGCCGGCGAGCATGTAGACGACGTTCTCGACCTCTTTGGGCGCGACCTTCTCGCCGCGGGTCTTGATGATGTCGTCCTTGCGCGCGACGAAATAGAGGAAGCCGTCCTCGTCGGTGCGGAAGAGGTCGCCCGTGTACAAGACCCGCTCCCACGGGTGGGGGCCCTCGCGCAGGGCCTTGGCGGTCGCTTCCGGATTGCGCCAATAGCCCTTCATGACGTGCGCCCCGCGGATGACGAGCTCGCCCGTCACGCCCGGCGCCGCGCGCTGCCCCGCCTCGTCGACGACGTAGGCCTCGGTGCCGGGGATCGCGATCCCGACGGAGCCCGACCGGCGGGCGAGCTCGGCGGGCGGCAGCCAGGTGCAGCGCTTGCACTCGGTGAGGCCGTACATCGAGTAGATCCGCGTGCCGGGCAGAAGCTCCTGCAGGCGGGCGATGTGCGCCGGAGGAAGGGCTGCGGCGGTGTTCGAGACGTAGCGCAGGCTCGGCAGCGAGCCGGGCTCGAGTTCGCGCATCTGCAGGAGGAGCGCCGCCATCGTCGGCACGAGCGGGAAGCCCGTCACGCGCTCGTCGCGGATGCGCTGGAGCACGGCTTGCGGGAAGGCGAAGGACTTTTCCAGCACGAGCGTGCCGCCGACCATCACCGTCATCAGGACCTGGTAGAGGCCGTAATCGAACGAGATCGGCAGCGCACACAGCACGATGTCGTCGGGCGCGCTCTCGAGATAGGTGGTGATCGCGGTGGCGGCGGCGACGACGTTCTGATGCGTCATCATCACGCCCTTCGGCACGCCGGTCGAGCCGGAGGTGTAGACGAGCATCGCGAGGTCGAGATCGATGCCGGCTTCTCCCGCGGCGATGCGCGGGCCCGCGATCGCCGTCGCGTAGGGGAGGGCGCTCGGGAGCGCGTCGCTCTCGCCGACGAGGAAGAGGGCAGGGCGGCGGTTGCCCGGGTCGAGCATGTCGAGCGCGGCCGCGAGGATCGGCGCGAGACGGGCTTGAGCGAGGATCGCGGCGGGCTCGCAATCGCGCAGCACGAAGCCGAGCTTGTCGGCCTTGGTCGAGGGGTTGAGGATCGAGAACACGGCGCCGGCCCGCATCGCCGCGTAGAGCCCCACGACCGCCTCGCGGCAATTGTCGGCGAAGATCACCACGCGGTCTCCCCGCGCGACGCCCGCCGCCCGCAACGCGCCCGCGAGCCGCGCCGCTTCGTCTTCAAGGGTCGCGTAGGCGATGCGATCGGACCCGACGACGAGCGCCGTCTTCTCCGGATGGCGCCGCGCGCTCGCCGCCAGATGATCTTCGACGCGCATGGGAGTGTCTCCTCGGTTGTCGATAGCGTCCTCAGGCGGCCTTGGCGGCCGCGTTCTTGGCGGCGACGAAGGCGACGAGGGCGCGGATCGAATCGAGGTTCTCGGGCACGATCTCGGCATCGCCGACGGTGAAGCCCCAGGTGTCCTCGAGGAAGGCGACGAGCTCGAGCACGCCCGTCGAATCGATCAGCCCGAGCTCGAGGAGCGAGTCCTCGGCGCCGAGGGCGACGCCGTCGTTGCGGAAGAGGAAGCTCTCCTCGATGAAGGCGCGGATCTGCGTCTCGATGGTGTTCGGCATGGGTCTTCTCCTCGATCGGGCTCGCTCAGGCGCCGCTCGCGGCGCGCAGGCGAGGGGAATGGGGGCGGGCAGGGCGCAGAGCGGGCGCCTCGCGCAGGATCTGCGTCGACAGGATGCCGACGAGCGCCATGTTGTCCTTCGTGCCGAGCGCGCCGCCCGCGCATTTGCGTACGAGCTTCTCCACCGCACGCGGCTCGAACAGGCCCTGGCGCGCGATCGCATCGGGGGCGAGATGGGCGAGCGCCGGTGCGCCGATGCCGCCCTCCGCGAAGAAGGCGGCCGCGTCCGGAGCGCGGTAGGGCTGCTTCGGACGCGCCGCCACGGAGGCCGGCACGAGGTGGCCGAGCGCCGCCTTGAGGATGTGCTTCTCGCGCAGACCCTTCAGCTTGAGGCGCGCGGGGATGCGCGCGGCGGCGTCGACGACGCGCGGATCGAGGAAGGGGAAGCGCCCCTCGACCGCGTGCGCCATCGACACCCGGTCGCCCTGGGCGGAGAGGATGTAGCCCGGCAGGAGATGGGCGGTCTCGAGATATTGCGCCTGCGCCAGCGGATGCCAGCGCGCATAATTCCCAGGCAGCCGCTCGGCGAGGGCGGCGAGGGGGTCGTAATCGCCGATCGCGCGCAGGAGATCGTCGGAGAAGAACGCCTTCGTCTTCGCCGTCGTCGAGAAGCGCGGCAGGTGCGAGAAGAGCGGATCGCCGAGCCGGTCGAGCGCCATGCCGAAGAAGGCGTTCAGATAAGCGGGCGACTGGGCCTGGAGGCTCGGCATGTAGGGATAGAGGCGCCGGAACAGGAGCGGGCGAAGGCGCGAGCCCGGCGCGCGGGCGCAGAAGGCGCGGATCTTCGCCTCCTTGAAGATGTCGTAGCCGCCGAAGACCTCGTCCGCGCCCTCGCCGGTGAGCACGACCTTGTAGCCCTCCGCCCGGACCCGGGCCGCGAGGCGGTAGAGCGGGGCGGGAGCCGTGCGCAGGATCGGGCGCTCGGCATGGGCGACGACCGCGGCGAAATCCGCGGCGATGTCCGCGCCGCGGCAGAGGATCGCGGTGTGCGCCGTGCCGAGCCGCGCGACCATCTCCTGCTGGAAGGGCGTCTCGTCGAGATCGGCCGCCTCGAAGCCGACCGAGAAGGTGCGCAAGCCCGCGCCGACCTCGCGCGCGGCGAGCGCCGCGACGATGCTCGAATCGAGCCCGCCCGAGAGATAGGACCCGACCGGCACGTCCGCCCGCAGGCGAAGCCGCGTCGCGTCCGCGAGGAGGGCGGCCACTTCCTCCGCGATCGCGCCCTCGCCGCGCACGTCGGCGGCGTCCTCCTCGGCGGTCGGATAGGACGGCTCCCACCAGGGGGAGACGCGGATGCCGGCATCGGTCGCGACGAGATGATGGCCCGGCGGCAGCTCGTTCACCCCGGCGAAGGCCGTGCGCGGCGCGAGCGGGAACCAGAGCGTGAAGATGTCGGCGAGCGCGAGCGGATCGAGCGCGCCGGAGGCGAAGCCGCCCGCGAGGAGCGCCCGGATCTCGGAGGCGAAGGCGAGGCCGTCTCGCGTCTGCGTCCAATAGAGCGGCCGCACGCCCATGCGATCGCGGGCCATGAAGAGCTTGCGCGTGCGCGCATCGTAGATCGCGAAGGCGAAGTCCCCGTTGAGCGCGTGCACGCACGCCTCCCCGCGCTCGAGATAGAGCCGCAGGAGCGCCTCGGTGTCGGAGCGGGTGCGGAAGACGTGGCCGCGCGCCTCGAGGTCCCGGCGGATCTCCTCGTGGTTGAAGATCTCGCCGTTGAAGCTCAGGAACACCTCGCCGCTGTCGTCCACGAAGGGTTGCGCGCCGCCGGCATGGTCGAGGATCGAGAGGCGCACATGGCCGAGGCAGGCCGGCCCCGCGACGACGCCGCCGCGCCCGTCCGGCCCGCGATGGGCGATCGCGTCGAGCATCGCGTCGAGGCGCGCCCGCGCCGAGGGGGGGGCCGGATCGGTACCGAGAAGGCCTGCGATGCCGCACATGCCGAATGCCTCTTCGTGTCCGGGCGGGGATCGAAAATACGCCTTTGCCCGGTAAGAAGATGGCTGTTTTCCCATCGGAAGCGAGCGGAAGGTTAAGTTAACCTTTACGAATCGAACAGCATTCGGGCTTCTCTCGCACGATCAAAGACATGGGTTTCTCGCCGCGGAGGCGCCCGCCGCCGGCGGGTCCGGTCGGAGCCGTCGGACTGCGCGTCCCAACCATGAAGAGTTGCATGGTCGCGCGCGGACACCTGAAAAGCGGTTGCGTCGATTCGCCCCCTTTGAGCATTTCGCAACGGTCGCACCCCATCCTGCGACGTCGATCGTCTCTCGGAGTGAGCCCGCCCGTGTCAGGCCGCGTCGCCCGCCTGTTCGAATCCTCGGCCTTCATCACGGCGCTCCGTCTCGCGGGGGCCGGGGCGGGGTTCTGCGCCCAGCTCCTGCTCGCGCGCAAGCTCGGTGCCGCCGAGCTCGGCCTGTTCTACGCGGTGACGAGCCTCGTCGCGGTGCTCGGTCTCGTCGGGGCGCAGGGCTATCCCGGCGTGGCGACGCGTTTCATCGCGCGCTATCGCGATCGTCTGCCGCTGCAACGCCGCTTCCTGCGCAGCGCGATCGCGAGCGCGGCCGTCGGCGCGGCGATCCTCGCCGGCGCGCTCGTCGCGGCAGCCTTCCTGCCGCTGCCCGTCTCGGACAGCCTGCGTCTCGGCCTGTTGATGGGCGCGGCCTGCCTGCCCTTCGTCGTGGCGATCAACCTCGCGGGCGAGATCGCGGCGGCCAAGCGGCGCTTCGACATCGCCTACGTCTTCGAATCGCTCGCCCGCCCCGTGCTGTTCCTCGGCGCCGTGCTCGCGCTCGTGGCGAGCGGGCTCGCGATGAGCGGGGCGGGGGTGATCGCGTTGTTCTTCGCCATCACCGCCTTTGTCGCGCTGCTGCAAGCGGTCTTCGCCCGCCGTCTCGTGCCGCCGGGCCCGGTCGCGCCGTCGGCGCCCCGGCTCGCGCGCCGGTGGCGGGGGGAGGCGCGCGCTGCGATCATCGTCGCGCTGTTCCTCTCGGCTTTCGCCGACGTCGCCATCGTGATCGCCGCGCCGCTGATGGGCAAGGTGGACACGGCGGTGTTCGGCCTGTGCCTGAAGCTGTCCTTCCTCGTCGGCTTCCTCGTCCAGGCGGCCCACCACGTGGCCGGCCCCGAGATCGCCGAGGCGCGCCTTCTCGGCGATGCCGCCCGGCTGCGCGCGGCCGTCGTGCGGGCGGTGATGCTGCCCGCCGCCGGGACGCTCCTCGCCACGCTCGCGGCGCTGGCGCTCGGCGGCTTCGCGCTCTCCCTGTTCGGCGCGGATTTCGCGGAAGGCGGGCCGGTCCTCGCGATCCTCGTCGCGGCCCAGGCCGTGCGCGCGCTCGCCGGGCCGAGCGTGACCATGCTCAACCTCGCCGGCGCGCAGGGGCGCAACGCGGCCTTCTGCGTCGTCGCGCTGGTGGCCCTGGTGCTCGGCAGCCTCGCCCTGGTGCCGCCTTTCGGAGCGGTGGGCGCGGCCGCCGCGGTGCTCCTCGCGATCCTGGTCTGGCAGATCGCGGCAGCGATCGCGCTCCGCCGCGCCGGAGAGGCTGGCACGGACGCGATCTCGCTCCTCCTCGCCCGCCGCGCCGCCGGCACCGCCGCATCGCCGGTGACGGCGCCTTGAGCGGGGGAGGGGAGGGTCAGCCCGTCCCCGTCCCGATATCCTCCTGCGCCAGCGCGACGCTCTTGAGGATCGCGTGGCAGTCCTGGCCGGGCGCGAGATCGAGCGCCTGCGCGGAGCGGCGGGTGATGCGGGCCGAAAGACGCTCCTCCCCGGCTTCCCCGGCCTCGCCGATCGCGAGGCTCACCATGACCCCCGGCCCGTGCCCGTCGCGGATGTCGACGATGCGCCCGCGCAGGATGTTGAGCGCCGAGAGCCCTTCGGGCCGGGTGCGCGCGAGGATCACGTCGTGGGCGGGCACGCGCACGCGCAAAGCCGCGCCGACGGGATGGGGGATGCGCGGCAGGAAGAGCGGCCCCGCCGCCGTCGCGAGCTCGGTGAGCCCGTCCGCGTGATGCGCGACGACCCGCGCCGCGAGCACGGAGGCGGCTGCGCGCGCGCCCACGGCATGCGCGTCGCCGAGCACCTCCCCCGGCGTGCCGATCGCCGCGACGCGGCCCTCGCGCAGGGCGACGACGGTCGTCGCGAGCCGCGCGACCTCGGCGGACGAGTGGCTGACATAGAGGATCGGCACGCGCACCTCGTCGCGCAGCCGCTCGAAATAGGGCAGGATCTCGGCCTTGCGCGCCTCGTCGAGGGCCGCGAGGGGCTCGTCGGCGAGGATCAGCTTCGGCGCGGCGAGGAGCGCGCGCCCGATCGCGACCCGCTGCTTCTCCCCGCCCGACAGCGAGCCCGGGCGGCGCCCGAGGAGATGGCCGATGCCGAGGAGGTCGACGACCCGCTCGAGGCTCTCGGTGCGCGCCTCGCGCGGCGCGAACCAGCGGCCGTAGAGGAGGTTCTGGCGCACGCTCAGATGCGGGAAGAGCCGGCCCTCCTGGAAGACGTAGCCGAGGCGCCGGCGATGGGGCGGGAGGAAGCGGCGCGCGCGCGTGTCGAGGAGCACGAAATCGCCCGCCGCGATCCGGCCCTCCTGCGGCCGCAGCAGGCCGGCGACGGCGTTCACGAGCGTCGTCTTGCCCGATCCGGAGGGGCCGAACAGCACCGTGATCCCCGGCGGCGCCGAAAAGGCGACGTCGAGCGCGAAACCCGGGAAGCGGTGGGCGAGCCGGATCTCGAGGCTCATGATCCCGCCACCAGCTTCGCGACGCGGCGCGCGACGAATTCCGACAGGAGCAGCGCGGCCATGGCGATGACGATGGCGACGATCACGAGCCGGCCCGCCGCCTCCTGCCCGCCGGGCACCTGCAGGAAGGCGTAGATGGCCGACGGGATCGTCTGCGTCTCTCCGGGGATGTTCGAGACGAAGGTGATCGTCGCGCCGAACTCGCCCATCGCCTTGGCGAAGGCGAGGATCGCGCCCGCCACGATGCCGGGCAGGACGAGGGGCAGGGTCACGGTGGCGAAGACGAAGGGCCGCGAGGCGCCGAGGGTGGATGCCGCCGCCTCGAGCTTCGGATCGACCGCCTCGATCGCGAGCCTGATCGCGCGCACCATCAAGGGGAACGCCATCACCGCCGCCGCGACCGCCGCGCCCGTCCAGCGGAAGGAGAGCACGATGCCGAACCATTGCTCGAGGAACTGCCCGACGCTGCCGCGCCGCCCGAAGACGATCAGCAGGAGGTAGCCCGTCACCACCGGCGGGAGGATCAGCGGCAGGTGGACGAGCCCGTTCAGGAGCTGCTTGCCGGGAAACGACCAGCGCGCGAGCGCGTAGGCGACGAAGATGCCCAGCGGCAGGCTCGCGAGCGTCGCCCAGAACGAGACCTGCAGCGAGAGGGCCACCGCCTGCCATTCCGCCGGCCCGAGCCAGCCCGCCAGAGCCTCTCTCATCGCCGCCCGCCGCTCAGTCCAGAACCGTGAAGCCGAACTCTTCCCAGATCGGCCGGGCCGCGTCGGAGACGAGGAAGTCGAGGAAGGCTGCGGCGACCAGGCTCTCGCTCTGGGCCGTGATCGCGGCCGGATAGACGATCGGGTCGTGGCTGCCTTCCGGGAAGGTGCCGACGATCGTGACGGCGTCCTCGACCGCCGCATCCGTCGCGTAGACGATCCCGAGCGGGGCCTCGCCGAGGGCGACGAAGGCGAGCGCCGCGCGGACATTGTCCGATTGCGCGACGAGGGGCGCGACGCTCTCCCAGAGCCCGAGCGACGTCAGCGCCTGCCGCCCGTAGATGCCCGCCGGCACCGCCTCGACGAGCGCCATCGACAGCCGCTCGCCGCCGAGCATCCCGGCGAGGTCGAGGCGCTCGTCGATCGTCACGGGTTCGGCGTCCCGCCCGTGGGCGATCAGCACGAGCGTGTTGCCGAGGATGTCGCGGCGCGTGCCCTCGCGCAGGTCCCCCGAGGTCTCGAGCGCCTCCATCCAATCGACGCTCGCCGAGACGAAGAGATCGGCCGGCGCGCCTTCTTGGATCTGGCGGGCGAGCGCGGAGGACCCGGCGAAGGACATCCGCGCCACGTGCCCGGTCTCGGCCCGCCATGCCTCCGCGACCCGGTTCAGCGCGTCCGTGAGGCTCGCCGCGGCGAAGACGAGGACGTCGTCGGCGCGGGCCGGGGCGGCGAGGAGCGGGAGAGCCGCGAGTGCGGCGAGGAGTGCGCGAGGGGCGACGAGCGGCGGCATGAGGATCTCCGACGAATGTCCTTTCTGCGCGACGGATCGCGCTCTGTCCATGCCGCTTCATCCGTCTCCCCTCGCGCGCGCCGCGCGAGCGTCGATCGCGTCGAGTTCGGACCGCAGCCGCCCGCACAGGCGCGCGGCCTCGACGGGGGCGAGCGCCCCGTAGCCGAGCACGATCCCCTGCGGCGCCGTCTGCGGGCGCAGGGCGAAGGCGTCGACCGGGGTGAGCGCGATCCCGTGTCGACGCATCGCCGCGCGGATCGCCGCCACGCGCTCCGCGTCGCCGAGATCGAGCCAGGCATGCAGCCCCGCCGACAGGCCGCGCAGCGGCGCCCGGTCGGCGATCGGCGCGAGCGCGTCCTGCACGGCGGCGCGCCGGGCGGCGTAGACGCGGCGCATGCGGGCGACGTGCCGGGTCAGGGTGCCGTCCTCGATCAGGGTCGCGACGGCGTTCTGGGTGAGGCTCGGCGTGTGGTTGTCGCCCGATGCGCGCAGCTCCGTCAGGCCCGCGACGAGGCGCGGATCGGCGCAGGCCACGAAGCCGAGGCGCAGGGTCGGCGTCAGCGTCTTCGAGAACGTGCCCACATAGGCGACCCGCTCGGCGCCGGGCAGCGAGGCGAGCGGCGGCAGCGGGGCGGCGTCGTAGCGGAACTCGCCGTCGTAATCGTCCTCCACGACGAGGGCGCCGTTGCGCCCCGCCCAATCGAGCAGCGCGCGCCGCCGCGACAGCGACAGCCGCCCCCCGAGCGGGAATTGGTGCGAGGGCGTGACGTAGACGAGACGCGGCGCGCTCGCCCCCTCCGGCAGGGCGTCGACCACGATCCCGTCCGCATCGACCGGGACGGGCAGGATGCGCGCGCCCGCCCGCGTCAGCGCCTCGCGCGCGAGCGTGTAGCCGGGGTCCTCGAAGGCGACCGCGTCGCCGGGCGCGAGCAGGAGGCGCGCGAGAAGGGCGATGCCCTGCACGGCGCCCGCGGTCACGACCACCGCCTCGGGTGCCACCGCCAGCGCGCGCGCCCGCGCCAGATAGGCGGCGATCGCCGCGCGCAGGCGCCACTCGCCCGCCGGCGCGCCGTCGTCGCCCCCCGGCAGCGCGCTCGCCGCGCGCGCGAAGGCCCGTCGCCAGGCCGCGCGCGGAAACGGCTCGTCGGCGGGGCAGCAGGCGCCGAGCTGCACGAGGCCGGGCTCCCCCGGCGTGAGCGCCGCCGACGGCGCCCGATCCGCGGCGGCGCCCGTGCGCGAAGCGGTCGCCGACCGCGCGGCGGGGGCCGTCGCGTCCCCCGCGACGAAGGTGCCCGCCCCGCGCGCGCCGACCAGATAGCCGTCCGCGACGAGCTGCTCGTAGGCGGCGGCCACCGTGTTGCGCGCGACGCCGAGATCGGCCGCGAGGCGCCGCGTCGGCGGCAGCCGCGTGCCCCCGCCGAGGCGTCCGCTGCCGATCGCGGCGCGCAGCCGCTCGACGATCTGCCGCTCGAGCGGCTCGTCCCGATCGCGCGAGACGTCCGCGAGGAAGGTCGCCTCGAGGGCGTCTCCGCGGCGCGCCGCGCGTCGCTCAATTTGGCCCAACGTTTTCGCTCCGGTTTGGCTCTGCATGCTGCGCCAAAGTGCTCCTACACGACGAGCGTGTCAAACAGGCGGGGGCGCGAGCGCAGGATGTCGGCGGAACCGATCGGCCCGTATCGCAGGCGGCGCGTCAGCGCGCTCGGCCTGTGGTCGTTCGAGGATTGGCGGGTGAAGGTCTACGGGCTCACCCTGCATGGGAGCGCGCCCCCGTCCGCGCTCGTCGACCAGGGCCGCGAGATCGCCCGCGAGCGCCTGTCGCGCGCGAGCCGGGAGGATCTCCGCCGCCACGGCCTCGCCGTGCTGATCGTGCACGAGGGCGAGAACGGCGATTACGTTCTCGTCGAGTGGTGGTCCGACAACGACATCCTGCGCCACCACAATTACGGCGCGCCGAAGGGCCATGGCGGGCGCTTCGTCCATCAATGGCCCGGCCCCGCGGCCTGCATCTGGGAGCTCGCGATCGTCGAGTTCGAGCGCGCCGCCTGGATCCGGCACGTCCTCGAGCCCGCCGGCGGACCCGACGTCGCCGCCTATCTCGACGCCCGCCTCGACGCCTTCGTCTGAGCCGACCCGACCCTCACCGACCGACCGAGAGAGCCCGCATGACGCGCTTCGCCTATGACGATCAGATCGCCGCCATCCCGCATGCCGTGAGAGAGGCCCTCGCCCGCGAGGTGCCGGCGCTCGACCCCGAACGCCCGATCCTGTTCTCCGGGATCGGCACCTCGCTGCACGCCGCCCGCGTCGCCGCGACCTGGATCGCCCGCCTCAGCGCCGGGCAGGTCCGTCCGCACGCGGTCGACGCCCACGATCTCGGGACGGGTGCGGTCCCGATCGCGCCCGGCGACCAGGTCGTGGTGATCAGCCACAGGGGCACCAAGCTGTTCCCGAACGCCGCGCTCGCCCGGGCCCGCGAGGCCGGCGCCGCGCCGACCATCGCCATCGTCGGGCAGAGCGCTCCGGAGCAGGCGGCGCACCACACGATCCGCACCTGCCCCAACGAGACCGCCGGCACGTTCAGCGTCTCCTATCTCGCCTCGCTCGCCGCCCTCGCGCGCCTCGCCGCCCCGTTCGAGGCCGCGGGCGACGCCTTCGCGCGCGCCCTTCCCGAGCTGCCGGAGGCGCTCGAGCGGACGCTCGCCATGCCGATGCCGGAGGCGGCGGTCGGGGCGCTCGCGGAGGCGCATCCAGTCCTCGTCGTCGGCTTCGGCGACGATCTCGTCACCGCGCAGGAGGCGGCGCTCAAGCTGAAGGAGGGGGCCTGGATCTGGACCGAGGCGATGTCGCCCGAATTCGCGCTGCACGGCACGCCCGCCGCCTTCCACCCGGAGATGGGCGCGGTGATCCTCGAGCCGGACATGGACGATCGCGGGCGCTCGGCGCTCTTGCGCGAGGTGCTGACGCGCCTCGGCCTGCGACCCGTCCTGACCTGCGGGAGCGCGCGCGACGGGCTCGAGGCCCCCACGCTGCCCTTCGCGCCCGCGCCGCATCCGCTGCTGCGGCCGATGCTCGCGATCGTGCCCTTCCACCGCCTCACGGCCGAGCTCGCCCGGCTGCGCGGCACCGATCCGGACACGCTCCACGGGCATCGCGAGCCGTGGAAGACCATCATGACGGGGGTGCGGCTGTGACGACGGCGCGCGTCGGCTCGAGAGGAACCGCAATCTTTCCCGCGACTTGTCTCGGCATGTCGACAATGGAGAGAGCACCATGGACAAGGATCGTATCGAAGGTTCCGCCAAGGACATGAAGGGCAAGGCCAAGGAGAGCATCGGCAAGCTGACCGGCGATCGCAAGACTGAGATGGACGGCACCGCCGATCGCGCCGAAGGCAAGACCCAGAACACCATCGGCGGCATCAAGGACTCCCTTCGCGGCAAGTGAGCCGCGACCGTCGAACGAAGAGATCACCCCCGCGCCGGCCTCCCCGGCGCGGGGGTTTTTTCACGTCCCGACGGAGCTTGGGTGGACGAGCCGAGCCGTGCTCGCCTTCCGCTTCGCGAAAGCGCAAACCGGCTCGTGTCCGAACATCCGTGCGGAAAGGTGGCGGATCGTGCAAGCGGGGTCGCTTGCGGATCCCCTGCCTCTGTCGCAGAAGAACGCCAGCAGACGCGGTTTTGCCTCCTGAAAGGCGGTTCAGCCCGGCACCTGGGCGATAAATGCCTTGCGTGAAGGCGGCACAAAATCGTACAAGTGTGCGTCTTACGCACAGCATGTCGGAGTGTGATCATGTCGTCAGCCGTCCTGGAGCGGTCCCGCCTCGCGCGGACGGAACTCTTCATCGACGGAGGCTGGCGCAACGCGCAGGACGGCGCCACCTTCTCCGTCCGCAACCCGTCGACCGGCGCGCTCGTCGCGAGCGTCGCGAGCGCGACGCGGGCGGATGCGAAGGCGGCCATCGCAGCGGCCGAGGCCGCCCTGCCCGAATGGCGCGCCACGACCGCCAAGGCGCGGGCCGCGATCCTGCGCCGCTGGTACGAGCTCGTCGTCGCGAATGCCGACGCGCTCGCCGAGATCCTCACCGCCGAGCAGGGCAAGCCGCTCGCGGAGGCGCGCGGCGAGATCCTCTACGGCGCCGCCTTCATCGAGTGGTACGCGGAGGAGGGCAAGCGCGTCTACGGCGAGACGATCCCGACGAACGATCCCGACCGCCGGCTCCTCGTGCTCAAGCAGCCGATCGGCGTGTGCGCGGCGATCACGCCGTGGAATTTTCCGATGGCGATGATCCCCCGCAAGGCGGGCCCCGCGCTGGCGGCCGGCTGCACCATGGTGCTCAAGCCGGCGAGCGCGACGCCGCTTTCCGCGCTCGCGCTCGCCGCTCTCGCCGAGGAAGCTGGGCTGCCGCCGGGCGTCTTCAACGTGGTGCCGGGCAGCGCGCGGGCCGTCGGGGCCGAGCTCGCCGAAAGCCCGATCGTGCGCAAGCTGACCTTCACCGGCTCGACCGAGGTCGGCAAGGCGCTGATGGCGCAATGCGCGGGCACCGTGAAGAAGCTCTCGCTCGAGCTCGGCGGGAACGCGCCGCTGATCGTCTTCGACGACGCCGATCTCGATGCGGCGGTGGCGGGCGCCATCGCCTCGAAATTCCGCAACGCGGGCCAGACCTGCGTGTGCGCGAATCGGATCCTCGTCCAGGCGGGCATTCACGACGCCTTCGTCGAGCGCTTCGCGGCCGCCGTGTCGGCGCTGCGCGTCGGCGACGGCTTCGAGGCGGGCGTCGAGATCGGGCCGCTGATCGACGAGGCGGCGATCGAGAAGGTCGAGGGCCACGTCGCCGATGCCGTCGAGCGCGGCGCGCGCGTGGTCGCGGGCGGCGGGCGGCATCCGCGCGGCGGCACCTTCTTCGAGCCGACCGTCATCGCCGGAGCGACGGCGCAGATGCGCGTCGCCCGCGAGGAGACCTTCGGTCCGCTCGCGCCCGTCTTCCGCTTCGAGACGGAGGAGGAGGCGATCGCCATGGCGAACGCGACCGAGTACGGCCTCGCCGCCTATTACTTCACCCGCGACGTCGGCCGGGTCTTCCGGGTCGGCGAGGCGCTCGATTTCGGCGTGATCGGCCTCAACACCGGCCTGTTCTCGTACGAAGGTGCGCCGTTCGGCGGTCTGAAGGAGTCCGGTGTCGGACGCGAGGGCTCGCGCATGGGCATCGAGGAGTTCGTCGAGGTGAAATACCTGTGCGCCGCCGGAATCGGCTCTTGATCGACCCGCTATCCGCCCCTATTCCCCGTTTCAGCCGAGCCGAGGACGCACGATGGCAAAGGACGATCTCCAGGACGACGATCAGCTCGATGCGGGTGCCGACAACGCGGCGGATGCCGCGAACGAGGCGACGAACGAGGATCGCGACTACGTGACCTCGCTCGCGCGCGGCCTCGAGGTCATCCGCGCCTTCAACCGGTCGAAGTCTAGCATGACGCTCAGCGAGGTCGCCGAGCGCACCGCGATGACGCGCGCCGCCGTGCGCCGCTTCCTGCTGACGCTGGTGCGCGAGGGTTACGCCTCGACGGACGGCAAGTACTTCCAGCTGCGGCCCAAGGTGCTCGAGCTCGGCTTCTCGCTCTTGGCCTCGATGGACATCACCGAGATCATGCAGCCCGTCGTCGACGAGCTGGCGCAGAAGCTGCAGGAATCGGTGTTCGTCGCCGTCCTCGACGGCGACCACGTGCGCTACGTCGCCCGCGCGACTTCGCAGCGCGTGGTGAGCATCGGCATCAACATCGGCAGCCGCGCTCCCGCTCACGCCGTGTCGACCGGACGCGTGCTTCTCGCCGGCCTGCCGGAGGACAAGCTCGAGGCCTATCTCGACGGCGTGACGCTCGAGAAGATCACGCCCCATACCGTCACCTCGAAGGTGCAGCTCGCGAGCCTGATCGAGGAGACGCGGCGGCAGGGCTGGTCCATCGTCGACCAGGAGCTCGAGGTTGGCTTGCGCTCGATCTCGGCGCCGATCCGCAACCGGTCGGGCGAGATCGTCGCCGCGCTCAACGTCTGCTGCCCGAGCGTGCGGCTCACCACGAAAGAGATGCAGGCGCAGATCCTGCCGGAACTCCTCGACGCCGCCTCCCGCATCTCGCGCATGATGCTGCGCTGAGCGTTCGGATTATTCTTCCGTGCGCTGTTATCCCGGACCGCGAAGCGGACCCGGGATGGCAGCCTCGGAAAGCTTCACGAACGCTCACATACGCCCTCGCCCCCACCGCTCGGGCCCGCTCACGCACCCGCCCGCTCGTCCGCCTCCAGCGCGGCGGCGAGATCGGCGAGGCTTACGGGCTTGAACGGCACGCGCGGGGCGAAGAACGACATCTCCTCGATCGGCCGGTCCGCGCGCTCCGCGAGACGCTCGGCGACGAGGCTCGCGCAATAGCGGCCTTGGCAGCGGCCCATGCCGGCACGCGTGCGCCGCTTGATGTCGCCGAGCGTGCGGCTGCCCTCGTCGATGGCGGCGTCGATGGTCGCGAGGCTCACCTCTTCGCAGCGGCAGACATGGGTGTCGGCGGCGGGCCGACCGAGCGCGGGGAGCGGCGCCGCGTAGACCCGCCAGAGCGCCTTCTGGAAAGCCCGATGGCGGGCGAGGCGCCCGCGCGCCGCGGCGATCGCCGCCTCCTCGACGCGATGCCCGAGCGCCGCCGCGGCCGCCGCGCCGGCGATCGTGCCCTCCTCGCGGGCGGCGGGCGCGCCGCCGAGACCGCAGCAATCGCCGACCGCGTAGACGTCGGCCAGGCTCGTCAGCCCGTCCGCGTCGCGGATCGTCGCGAGCATGCGGCGGGCGGAATCGTATTCGTGGCGGGCGCCGAGCGTGCGCAGGATCTCGTTGCCGGGCAGGAAGCCGTAGCCGCAGGCGACGACGTCGACCGGCTCGTGGCGGCGGACGTCGCGGCCCGCATCGCCGCTCGCGCTGCTCGTCGCGACGAGGCCCTCGGGCGTCGCCTCGATCGAGACCAGCGCGCGGTCGTTCGCGATCGGCACGCGCAGGCGCCGCGCGGCCAGCACGTAGGAGAGGCCGTCGCGCACGAGGCGAGGATCGTTGCGCGCCATCGCCAGGAGCGCGCCGGCCTCGCGGATGCCCGGCGCCGCGGCCGCCTCGAGGATGCCGACGACCCGCGCGCCCGCCCGCGCCGCCTCGATCGCGACCTGGAGATTGAGAGGGCCGTTGCCGGCGAACAGGATCCGGTCGCCGGCACGAACCCGGTAGCTGCGAAGCAGCGTCTGCACCGCGCCCGTCGTCATCACCCCCGGCAGCGTCCAGCCCGGCACGGGGAAGGCGCGCTCGTAGGCGCCGGCCGCGACGATCAGCTTGGCCGGCGTGACGACGAGCGGCCCCTCGGGGCCGATCGCCGCGAGCTCGCGCGGGGCGAAGGCGCCCCAGACCATCGTCTCGGAGAGGATCGTCGCCCCCGCCTCCCGCGCGGCGGCGACGAGCTGCCGTCCGGCCTCGAATTGCGCGTCGGCGCCGGGCTCGTCGGGACCCGCCACGGCGTCCGCGGGCTGCTTGTAATACTGGCCGCCGGCCTTCTTGCGCTCGTCGAGGACGATCACCGACGCCCCGGCGCGCGCCGCCGCGATCGCGGCGTTCAGCCCTCCCGCGCCGGCGCCGACGATGGCGACGTCCGGCGAGAGCCGCCGCAGCGGGCGCGGGGCGGCAATGGGAGCGGCGGCGGTTCCGGCGAGGGCCGCCTGGCGGCGGACCTCCTGCGCGCCCGCGACGCTCGTCATGCAGGCGCGCTGGTTGGCCTGCCCGTCGACCTCGACGAGGCAGTCCTGGCAGACGCCCATGCCGCAGAACAGGCCGCGCCCGGCCCCGCCGCGGGTCTCGCGGAAGACGCGCACGCCCGCCCGCGTCAGCGCCGCCGCGATGGTCTCGCCCGCCCGCGCGGGGATCTCGGCTCCCTCGAAGCGGAGCGTGGCGTCGAGGGGACGGTCGGTGGGGGGCATCGGCGGGCTCGCGCGCACAGGAGGGTTGGCCGTTCGGCGCCGCGATGAGGGTTCTCGTGCGGCGATTTGTGCGTTATCCGTACAAGCGTACGCTTAATGGGGAGTTCGTCGATGGTCAACCCGGTGAAGGACACGCCGGCCGCCGAGGCGCCTTCCGGCATCGGCGGCCTGCTCGCGGGGCGCGTGGCGCTCGTCACCGGCGCGGCCTCGGGGCTCGGCGCCGCGATCGCCCACGCTTATGCCGCCGCAGGCGCGCGCGGCACGGGCCTCGATCGCGATGACCCCGCCGAGGCCCTGCCGCCGGGCTGGCGGGCGGCGCGGGCGGACGTCACCGTCGAGGACGAGGTCGCCGCGGGGCTCGCGCAGGTCGCGGCGGCGCATGGGCGTCTGGACGTCCTCGTCGCCAATGCGGGCATCGTCCCGCCCTGGGCGGAGATCGCGGCGCTCGATCTCGGCGAACTCGACCGGGTGATGGCCGTCAACCTGCGCGGGGTCGCCGCCTGCCTCAAACACGCCGTGCCGCTGATGCGGGAGCGGGGCGGCGCGATCGTGGTGATGGCCTCGCTCAATGCCCACCGGGCGCATCCGCGCCAGGCGATCTACACCGCCTCGAAGCATGCCGTCCTCGGCCTCGTGCGCGCGGCGGCGGCCGATCTCGGCCGCTACGGCATCCGCGTCAACGCGATCGGGCCGGGCCCCGTGGCGACGCCTGCGCTGATCGCGCGCGTCGAGCGCCGCGCCGCCGCGAGCGGAGAGCCGCCCGAGGCGGAACTCGCCGCCATGGCCGCGCAGACCCATCTCGGGCGCATAGCCACGCAAGCCGACGTCGCCGGCACCGCGCTCTACCTCGCGAGCGACCTCTCGTCCGGCCAGACCGGGCAGCTGCTCTGCGTCGATTGCGGCATCGGGTGAGGCGATGCGCGGTTCTCGCGAGATCTGCGCAGGGGACTGCGATCGAGTGGCGCCGCCGCTCTCCTTCTTTCCCGTCCCGTCATTCCGGGGCGCGAAGCGAGCCCGGAATCCAGAACCCCAACGCTCGTTCGAGCGCGCATGCGCGCTCGTTCTGCAGACCGACGCACCTGATGCGTCGACGGACGCAGCCTATAGGCTGCTCATCCGACGTGGTGGATCTGGCTTCCGGGCTCGCTTCGCGCCCCGGAATGACGGCGTGGAGGTACGAGGCGATGTGCTCCCAAGCTCTGATGGAAGGAGAGCCGCCTCGAACCCGCCACCCCCCTCACGGATGGGGGATCGTCGAGCCGCCGTCGATCGCGAGCACGGTGCCCGTCACGAAACCGGCCTGCGGGGAGGCGAGGTAGAGGACGGCCTGCGCGACCTCCTCGGGCGTGCCGAGGCGCCCGATCGGGAGCCGCGCCGCGTGCGCCGCGAGCCCTTCCTCGAGCGGTTGCCCCGATTGCACGACCGAGCGCTCGAGCATCTCGGTGCGGATCGGCCCCGGCGCGACCGCGGCGACCCGGATGCCGGCGGGCGCGAAATGCAGGGCGAGCTTGCGCGTCAGGTGGACGAGCGCGGCCTTCGTGGTGCCGTAGACGATCGATTGGGGGTTGGCGAGCGCGTGCATCTCGGAGGCGATGGTGACGATCGCCCCGCCCGCGCCCATCCGCCCCTCGCAGGCGCGGGCGGCGAAGAAGGGGGCGATCAGGTTGACGTCGAGCATCTCGCGCCAATCCTCGAGGCTCGCGTCGGCGAGCCCGCGGCGGCGGGAGAAGGCGGCGTTGGCGACGAGGACGTCGAGCCCGCCGAGACGCTCGGCGCTCTGCGCGACCGCCCGCTCGGCGGCCGGCGGATCGGCGAGATCGGCGCGCACGAAGATCGCCCGCGCGCCCGCATTCGCGAGTGCCGCGCAGGCCTCCGCGCCCGCCGTCTCGTCGCGACCGACGAGCGCGAGCGCGGCCCCCTCGCTCGCGAATCCTTCCGCGATCGCGCGGCCGATGCCCTTCGCGCCGCCGGTCACCACGACGCGCCTGTTCTCGAAGCGTCTCATCCCGCATCCTTTCCGAAGACCCCTACAGGAGCCACGCCATGATCGATCTCGCCGGCAAGACCGTCCTCCTCACCGGCGCGTCCAAGGGCATCGGTGCCGCGACCGCGCGGGCGCTCGGCGCCGCCGGATGCCACCTCGTCGCCCATTACGGCGGCGACCGCGCCGGCGCGGAGGCGGCGACGGCGGAGCTGCCGGAGGAGCGCAAGCTCCTCGTCGGGGCCGACCTGTCGCGCCCCGAGGAGGTCGAGCGGCTCTGGCGGCAAGCGCAGGATTGGCGCGGGGGCGTCGACGTCCTCGTCAACAACGCGGCGGTGATGCTCTCGGGCGGCGGCATCGACGCGGACGATTCGGCCTGGGACGAGACCTGGGAGCGCACGCTCGCGATCAACGTGCTCGCCCCCGCCCGCCTCCTGCGCCGCGCGGTCCACCATTACCGGGCGCGCGGCGGCGGCATCGTGGTGACGATCTCGAGCTGGGCCGCGCAGCGCGGCTCGACCAATGCGGACCACCTCGCCTATGCAGCGTCGAAGGCGGCGATCAAGGCGGCGACGCAGACGATCGCGCGCGCCTGCGCGAAGGAGAACATCCTCGTCTACATCGTCGCGCCCGGCGTCGTGCGCACCAAGATGTCGGAGGATTTCGCGGCTGGCATGGGCGGGGAGGCGCCGGTGACGGCGGGCCTCGCCATGGGCGAATGGGTGCCGCCGGAGGACATCGCCAATCTCGTCGCCTTCCTCGCGACGGGAGCCTCGCGCCATCTGAGCGGCGCGACGCTCGACGTCAACGGCGCGACTTACGTGCGCTGAGGCCATGGCGGGTCTCGTGGATCGAGCGAGACCCGTCCGCGGCGGCGCAGGTAGAAGGCGTAGGGCTCGGGCAGGACGCCGTCGGCATCCTCGACCCCGAGCGCCTGGGCGGCGTGGAAGGGCCAGTTCGGATCGGCCATCAGCTCGCGCCCGAGCGCGATCAGGTCCGCCTCGCCGGCCTCCAGGATCGCCTCTGCCTGGTGCGGGTCGACGATGAGGCCCACCGCCATCGTGGCGACGTCCGCTCCGCGGCGCACGCCCCCCGCGAGTGGGACCTGATGGCCCGGCGCGGGTTTCGACCCCGCTCCCGCGAGCGCCACGCCGGTGAGGATGCCGCCGGAGGAGCAGTCGATCACGTCGACGCCCTTGGCCTTCAGCGCGCGGGCGAGCGCGATCGTGTCGTCGAGCGTGATGCCGCCCTCCGTGCCGTCGACCGCGCTCGCGCGGTAGAAGACGGGCTTGTCCGCCGGCCAGACGGAGCGGACGATCTCCGTGATCTCCAGGACGAACCGCATCCGCCCCTCGAGATCGCCGCCATAGGCGTCCTCGCGGCGATTCGAGAGCGGCGAGAAGAAGGTGTGCAGGAGATAGCCGTGCGCGCCGTGGATCTCGACGAAGTCGAGCCCGGCCGCGAGCGCGCGCCGCGTCGCGTCGGCGAATCCCTCGCGCACGCGCTCGAAATCGGCCGCCTCCATCGCCCGAGGCGCCGGCCAATCGGGGCGGTGGGGGAGGGCGGAGGGGGCGATCGTCTCCCAGGCCGGCTCCGGCCCGCCGGGCTCGAGCGGCCCCGCGCCGTCCCAGGGGCGTGCGGTCGAGGCCTTGCGGCCCGCATGCCCGATCTGGACGCCGCAGGCCGCGCCGAAGCGCCGGTAGAGCGCGGCGATCGCGCGCATGCCGGGGATGTGCGCGTCGTCGTAGAGCCCGGTGCAGCCCGGCGTGATCCGACCGTCGCGGGTGACGCCCGTCGCCTCGATCACGCACGCGCCGACGCCGCCGAGCGCGAAGCGCCCGTGATGGGCCATGTGCCAGTCCTGGATCGCGCCCTCGACGGCCTGGTACTGGCACATCGGCGAGACGACGATCCGGTTCTTGAAGCGCACGCCCCTCAGGTCGAGGGGCGTGAAGAGGATGGGGCCCGTCATTCGGCGGCCATCCGACCGTCGAGCTCGGTCATCAGCGCGTCGATCTCGCCGATGATCGCCATGATCTTCGACAGGCGCGCGCGGCCCTCCTCGCCCAGCGCGGCGAATTGCGTGAGGGGCGGGCGCACGTCGCCGACCGGGCAGCCGACGGCGCCGGCGAGCGCCTTCGAATAGCACTGATGGCCGTAGGTGGGGTGGCCCTCGGCGATGATGTGATCGAGCTTGGTGATCAGCCTCTGGATGCGCTGAGCGTCCTCGATCCGCCCCTCGACCAGGAAGTCCCAGATCCGGTGCGAGGCGCGCGGGATGTAATTGCCGTAGGGGTTCACGTAACCCACTGCGCCGAGCTTGAAGCTCTCGACGATCCGCTCGCCGGCGAAGACGTTCATCACCCCTTGCGTCTCCTCGACGATGTCGTAGACGCGCGCCACGTCCATGCTCGCTTCCTTGATGTAGCGGATCTGCGAGAAGGCGCGGGTCAGGCGCCCGACGAGCTTCGCCGACATGTCGACATTGGAGGTCACCGGATTGTTGTAGAGCATGATCGGCAGGCCGACGCGCTCGCAGATCGCGGCGTAATAGCCGAAGATCTCGTCCTCGGTGGGGGTGTAGTAATAGGGCGGGATGATCATCAGGCCGTCGGCGCCGAGCTCCTCCGCCTCGCGCGAATAGCGCACGGCGTTGGGCGTGTAGGCGTTCATCGTGCCGACGAGGACGTCCATGCGCCCGGCGACGTGCTCGACCGTGGTGGCGACGAGCGCGCGCCGCTCTTCGTCGGTGATCGTCAGGAACTCGCCCGTCGTGCCGAGCACGATGATGCCAGGCACCCCCTGGGCGATCTGCCAATCGAGGAAGCGCTTCTGCGCCTCGAGATCGACGGCGCTCCCGTCGGCTGTGAACGGCGTCACCGAAACGGTATAGCTGCCGCGGAACTCTCTGCTCATGACCTGCTCCTGGTGGGGTATTCGGATCGCCTGCGCGCAAGGGGCCGCGCCCGCCTCCCTTGCAAGGCGAGCAACGTCGGGATCGGCACTCTCGATGGGCGATGAGGACCTGATTTGCGAACACTTGTTACCATACCGCACAGAATGGTGTAAAGCGCGGAGCAGGATCGGGAGGAGATCGCGCGTGATCGATGTGGTGGTCGTCGGGGGTGGTCTCGCCGGTGCGGCGAGCGCCTATTACCTCGCCAAGGAAGGCGTCGCGGTCGTGCTCCTCGAGCGCGGAGATCTCAACACGCAGGCCTCGGGCTCGAATGCGGGCTCGATCCACGCGCAGATCCCGCACGAACCCTTCGTCACCAAAGGTGAGGATTGGGCGCGGACCTTCGCGCCGACGATCCCCATCATGATGGAGGGCATCCGGCTGTGGCGGGAGGTCGAGGCCGAGCTCGGAATCGACCTGGAGGTCGCCACGCCCGGCGGTCTCCTCGTGGCGGCGAGCGAGGCGCAGATGCGCGAGGTCGTCGCCAAGGCGCGGATCGAGCGCGAGCAGGGACTTCCCGTCGAGATCCTCTCGCGGGCCGACCTGCACGCGCTCGCGCCCTACGTCGCGGACGACCTCGTCGGCGGGGCGCTGTGCCCGATCGAGGGCAAGGCCAACCCGCTCGCGGCGGTGCCGGCCTTCGCCCGTGCGGCCGAGCGCCTCGGCGCGCGCATCGAGCGCTTCACGAGCGTGCGTGCGATCTCCCGCGAGGGCGGCTCTTTCGTCGTGGAGACGAGCCGCGGGCGCGTCCATGCCCGGCGGATCGTGAACGCGGCCGGCGCCGATGCGGCGGCGGTCGCGCGCATGGTCGGCGTCGCGCTGCCGCTCGAGGCGCATCCGATCCAGGTCACCGTCAGCGAGCCGGTGGCGCCGATCGTGCGGCACCTCCTCTATTTCGCCGGCGGCAAGCTGACCCTCAAGCAGACGCCCGTCGGCTCGCTGCTGATCGGCGGCGGCTGGCCGTCGCGGCTCGATCAGGAAAGCGGCCTTCTGTCGCCGGACCCCGCCTCCCTCGGCGCCAATCTCGCGCTCGCCTGCCGCGTGGTGCCGGGCGTCGCGGGGGCCCGCGTGGTCCGCACCTGGCCCGCCCTCGTCAACGGCACGGACGATTGGCGCCCGATCCTCGGAGAGCCGCCGGGCGTGCCCGGCTTCTTCATGGCGATCTTTCCCTGGATGGGGTTCACCGCCGGGCCGATCGCGGCGCGCCTCGTCGCCGACCTCGTGGTCGGACGCCGCCCCGCGATCGACATCGCGGCCTTCGCTCCGGGTTCCTCGCGCGCGGCGTGAGGCTCCCGGAGCGGACCAGTCTACCGATTACCGCTGCCGGCCGGCCTCGATGATCTCGAGGAGCTCGCGCGCCTCCGGCACGTCGGCGAGGATCACGTCCCAGGAGGGGCGCGCCGCCTCCGCGAACGGGGCGAGATCCGGCTCGATCACCGTCACGCCGCGCTCGCGCACGATCTCGAGGCCCTTGCGGTTGAGCTCGAGATGGGCCTCGATGCCGTGGGCGATCGCCTCGTCGGCGGCGGTCTGGACGATCTCCTGGAGATCCTCCGGCAGCCCGTCGAAGAACGATTTCGCCAGCACGAAGACCGTGGTCGACTGGTGGGCCTTGGTGAGCGAGTAGTACTCGACCACCTCGACGAAGCGGTCGGCGACGATCGAATCTGGGGAGATCTCGAGGGCGTCGACGACGTTGTTCTGCAGCGCCATGAACACCTCGCCATAGGCCATCGGCGTCGGCTGCGCGCCCATCACCCGATAAGCCTCGACGAAGCCGGGGGTCGGCAGGACGCGGATCTTGAGGCCCTGCAGGTCCTCCACCGTCTCGACCGGGCGGCGCGAGGCGACCGAGCGCTCGAAGATCGCGCCCCAGCCGAGCCCGTGCATGCCGAATTCGTGCAGGAAGTCGAGCATCTCGCGCCCGGTCTCGCCCTGGAGGACCTCGTAGGCCTCCTCCGAGCCGGTCCACAGGTAGGGCAGCGACAGGACGCGGAAGGCGGGCACCACCGTCTCCAGCGACGAGCCGCCGACGAAGCCGCCGGTGAGGACGCCCGTGCGGAACGATTGGATCGCCCGGGTCTCGTTGCCGGCCTGCGCGCAGCACTGGACCTCGACCGCGATGCGCCCGTTGGAGCGCTCCTCGACGAGCTCGCCGAAGCGGGTGAGGATGATCTGGTAGGCGCTCTGCTCGCTGAGCACGTGGGCGAGCGTCATCTGGTGCTCTTGCGCGCCGGCCGGCGCCGCCACGAGGGCGGCGGCGAAGGCGCCGGCGAGGATGTTGCGGGTGAGCTGCATCGTGTCCTCCGGAGGTTTTCGTTGTGTCAGCGCAGCAATGCCAGCGAGAGCGCCGGCACGTAGGAGATGACCATCAGGTTGAGCACCAGGACGGCCAGGAACACCGCGAGCGGGCGGATCAGCTCTTCCATGCCGATCTTCGCGATACCGCAGGCGATGAACAGGTTCACGCCCACCGGTGGGGTCACCATGCCGATGGCGAGATTGACGATCATGATCAGCCCGAAATGCACCGGGTCGATGCCGTAGGCGACCGCGATCGGGGCGAGGATCGGCGCGAGGATGATGATCGCCGCGAAGGTCTCCATGAACATGCCCACGACGAGCAGGAACAGGTTCACGAGGAGCAGGAAGACGAGCGGGTTGTCGGAGACGCTCGTGAGCATCGCGGCGATGGTCTGGGGCGCGCGCAGGATGTTGAGCGAGAAGGCGAACATCGCCGCGAAGGCCACGATCACCATCACCACGGCGGAGGTGATCGCCGCCTTGGCGAAGATCGACGGCAGGTCGACGATCGCGATCTGGCGATAGACGACGACGCCGAGCAGGAGCGCGTAGGCGACGGCGACGACGGCCGCTTCCGTCGCGGTGAAGATGCCGCCGAAGATGCCGCCGAGGATGATCACCGGCATCAGGAGCGACAGGAACGCGCGCCGGAAGGCGCGGGCGACGTCCGGCACGTAGCGCGTCAGCTCGAAAGGCGTGCGCTGGCCGTAGCCCTTCGCCCAGGCGGTGACGGTCGCCACCAGGATGAGCGAGCTGCCGATCAGGAGGCCCGGTATGATGCCGGCGACGAACAGATCGCCGATCGAGACGCCGGCGATGACGCCGTAGATCACCATCGGCACGGAGGGCGGCAGGATCACGCCGAGCTCGCCCGACGAGGCCGTCGTCGCCGCGCTGAACGGGCGGGGATAGCGCTGGCGCTCCATCTCCGGGATGAGCATCGCGCCGATCGCGGCGGCGGTCGCCGCCGAGGAGCCGGAGATCGTCGCGAACATCATCGACGTGAGGACCACGGCGGCCGCGAGCCCGCCGGGGAGCCAGCTCACGAGCGCGACGGCGAAATGGACGAGCCGCTCCGCGATCCCGCCGAACTGCATCAGCCGACCGGCGAGCACGTAGAGCGGCAGCGCCATGAGCGCGAAGGAATCGAGGCTCTCGAAGACGACCTGCGGGATCGCGACGAGGGGGATGTTGCGGCCGTACAGCGTCGGCAGCGGCGCGATCCCGAGCGCGAGCGCGATCGGCACGCCGGCGGTGAACAGGACGATGAGGAGCAGGAGGAGCGCGCCCATGCCTCACGCCTCCGCGACGTCGTCGGCGGCGAACCGGATGTCGCGCCGCTCGACGAGGCTCTCGAGGACGAGGGCGAGCGAGTTGAGGATCATCAGGGAGGCGCCGACGGGCATCGCCCAATAGACGATGCTCTTGCGGATGTTCATCACCGGGCTCGTCTCGGTGCGGCCGAGTTCGACGAAGGGCAGGCCGACATGGACGAGGAGCGCGAAGAAGGCGATCGACAGGGCGATGGTGGCGTAGCGCACGGGAATTCCGATCCGGGCGGGCAGCGAGCGCACGACGAATTCGAGCGCGATCAGCTGCGCCCGTCGGCAGCCGATCGCCGCGCCGAGGAACACCATCCAGATCAGGCAATAGCGCGCGAGTTCTTCGGTCCAAGGCGCACTGATGTTCACGCCGAGGCTCGTCAGGACGAACCGGACGAGGACCTGATAGAACACCGCCGCGAACGTCGTCGCGAGCAATGCGCCCACCAGCACGGCGAGCGCGGCGTTGAGATGATCGACGGCACGCAGGATCGAGCGCACGCGCGCACCCTTTCTCCCCCGCACGCCGCTTTTCGAGCCGCGTCGGGCACGTTTGCTGCAGATTCGGCGCGGCACTCCGGACGAAGCCCGCAGAGGCCGCCTGATCGCGTCGTGCGATCCCGCGAATAGTTCCCGAAAGATAATTTGTGCGCAAGAGAGAAATTTGTTCGCTATGCGCACAAAATGCTCAGCAGCTCCGCCGGCCGTCGCTGGAGCTGCTCCGCTCGGGCCTCGCAGACTCGCCCCGCGCCGCGCCGCGTGCCAGTGACGCGCGCGCGAAAGCCCTGTGCGAGATTCCGCCCGACTCAACGCCGGGTCGGCGGCGCCTCCCAACCGTTGCGCGCGAGGATGGCGTGGCTCTCCGCGAGATCGCCATCGGGGTCGACGCCGGGCTTCGTCGCATCGGTGATGATCTCGAGCACGGTCAGGCCGTCGTAGCCGATCTTCTTCAGCGCGGCGGCGGCGGGTCCCGGCTCGACGATGCCGGTGCCGAGACGGTCGTGCTTGAACTCCGCGTAGCCCGAATCGGAGATGTGGACGTTCTTGATCCGCGCACCGAGAAGCTCGATCGCGCCGACCACGTCCTCCTTGATGTAGGCGGAGTTGCAGACGTCGAAATTGATGCCGATCGACGGGTCGATCTCGTCGGCGACCGCGAGCATGTCCTCGGCGGTCGGCAGGAAGGTGAAGGGCACGTTCTCGAGGATGAGCTCGACGCCCGAGCCCTTCGCGAAGGCGACGAGCTCGCGCATGCCCTCGACGAACCATTGCCGCTGCCAGGCGTCCGGCGGGTTGATCAGCGAGTTCACCGGCCCGGGGATCGCGACGACGTAGGGGCAGCCGAGATCGGCCGCGAACGCGATCGCCTCCTTGTAGCGATCGAGCGTGTAGCGGCGCATCAAGGGGCAGACGGAATTCGGGTTGTTGTCGAGGAGCGGGTAGCAGAAGCTCGTCACCGACAGGCCGTTGTCGGAGAGCCAATCGCGCATGGCCCGCCGCTCGGCCATGCTCATCGTCGCCGGCCAGCAATGGGGCGGAAAGATCATCAGCTCGAAGGCGGTGTAACCCTGCGAGGCGAGGTGCTTCAGGGCGTCGAGCCCCGAATGCGAATAGAGGAACGGGAAGGTGGACGCGGCGACGCGAAGATCGGTCATGACGGGTTCCTCCTCAATAGGACGCCTCGAGCCGCGTGTTGACCACGAGCTCGGAGATCGTTGCTGTGTCGGGAAGGCGCATCAGGAGGCTCACCAATTCGGCGACGGTCTCCGGCGCGAGCCTGTTGCCGGCGGGCGTCGCGCCGGGAACGGAGGCGATCATCTGCGTCTCGATCGCGCCGGGGCACAGAGCCGTCACCCGCACCCCGTCTTCCCAGGACGCGAACTTGGTTGCGTGCGACAGCGCGACGAGCGCATGCTTCGACATCACGTAACCGAGCGAGGCGGTCGCATCGCGCACGCGCTTGCCGTCGGTCGACGCGATGTTGACGATCCGCCCGTGCCCGGCCGCACGCAGATGCGGCAGCGCGGCCTTGGTGATGCGGTAGGGCGCCTTCACGTTGATCGCGAACAGCGCGTCGAGATCCGCCTCGCCGCCCTCCTCGAACGTCACCTTGCGGAAGATGCCCGCATTGTTGACGAGCCCGTCGAGCCGTCCGTGGCGGGCGATCGTCGCGGCGATCCAGCTTCCGGCCGTCTCGGCGTCCTCCGCGTCGAAGCGGTGGACGCTCGCGCGCTCCGGATCGAATCCGAGCCGGCGCGCGGTCGCGTCCGGATCGCGCACGCCGAGCGAGAGCGTGTACCCGTCGGCGTGGAGCCGCTCGGCGATGGCGCGCCCGAGGCCGCGCGAGGCGCCGGAGATCGCGACGACGCGGCCGGCGACGGGAAGGACGGGCGCATCCATCAGAACAGCCCCTGGTAGACGCCGCCGTCGTTAACGATGTTCTGCGCCGTCAGGAAGCCCGCCTTGTCGCCGCACAGGAAGGCGACGAGATCGCCGCATTCCTCCGGTGCGGCGAAGCGGCCGGCCGGGCAGGTCCGCTTGCGGTCCTCGACGATCGCCTCGTAGGTCGTGTTGCCGCGCGCGGCATGGCCGTGGAGATTGGTGTGCAGCGCGTCGGTGTCGAACAGGCCCGGCGCGACCGAATTGATCGTCACGTTGTGCGGGATCAGCTCGCGCGCCATCGCCGCGATCGCGCCCGAGAGCGCGAGCCGCGCCGAATGGCTGTGGGCGAAGCCCACCTGCGGGAACTTGATGAAGCTCACCGTGATCGAGACCACGCGGCCGAACCGACGCTCGCACATGCCGGGGGTCGTGCGCGCGATCAGGTCGATCATGGCGTGGAAATGCGCGTCCCACCACCAGAGCCAATCTTCCCGGCTCCAGGTGCGGAAATCGCCGGGCACCTGGCGGATGCCGGGATTGCAGACGAGGATGTCGGGCGCCGGGCAGCGCTCGATCAGCCGGTCGCGCGCGTCCTGCTCCGTCAGATCGCCGGCGACGAAATCCACCGCGACGCCGTGGGCGCGCGCGATCTCCTCGGCGGCGCGCGCGAGCGGCTCCTCGCGGCGGGCATTGAGCGTGAGGCTCACCCCCTCGCGCGCGAGCGATTCCGCGCAGGCCCGCCCGAGCCCCTGGCTCGCGGCGCAGACGATCGCATGACGTCCCCTGATCCCCAGATCCATGGTTCTCGCCCTTCTTGTTCTCGCACGCTCAGAGGAGGCCGAGCTCGACGAGCCCGCGGCGCAGGCCCGCGAGCGGCTCGCCCTCGAGCGGCTGGAGCGGAGGACGCGGGCGCCCGCCGCCCGCGAGCCCCATCATGTCCATCGCCGCCTTCGTCGCCGGATAGAGCGTGCGGCCCCCGCTCACGAAGAGGTCGGTGAGCCGGCGCCCGGTCGCCTGCAGCGCCTGCGCATCGCTCGTGCGGCCGTCCCGCGCGGCGTAGAAGAGGTCGAGGCAGCCGGTCCAGACGTTGGGGAAGCAATCGATCGTGCCGTCGGCACCGGCGACGACCGCCGGCACGCCGAAGACGGAGGACGGCCCGCAGAACACGCGCAACTCGTCTTTCACCGCGAGCAACATCGCGTAGAAATTGTTCCAGTCGCCCGAGCTCTCCTTGATCGCGAGGACCTTGTCGAGCGCCGCGAGCCGTGCCGCGAGCGCGGGCGAGACGGCGTTCACGGCGTTGCCGGGAATGTTGTAGACCATCACCGGCAGATCGATCGCCGCCGAGATCTCCGCGAAATGGGCGAAGATCTCGTCGTCGGTGAGCTTGACGAAGTAGGGCGGCAGCACGAGGACCCCGTCGGCCCCCGCCGCCTTCGCCGCGCGCGCGAGCCGGATCGTCTCCTGCGCCGTCACGCAGCCCGTGCCGACGATGGTCGTGCCGCGCCCGTCGACGGCGGCGACCGCGCTCGCATAGAGCCGCTCGCGCTCCTCGTGCGACAAGGCCCAGAACTCGCCCGTGCAGCCGCAGGCGACGATCCCCGTGGCCCCCGCCGAGAGGAGCCGATCGACATTGGCCGAGAAGGCGCGATCGTCGACCCTTCCGTCGGTGTCGAAGGGGGTGGTCATCGCCGGCATCGGCCCCATCCAGCTCACCGCATTCCTGTTCATGACCCTGGTCTTTCCCGATTGAGAAATCTGTCCGAACGGCCTCACGACGCCCGCGGCAGCGCCCGCTCGCGGGCGAGCTCGTCGGCCACCGCATCGAGCGCCTCACGCACGCGCCCGACGATCTCGGCGATCTCGCCGCTCGTCGCGACGAAGGGCGGCGAGAAGGCGAGCGTGTCGGAGGAGGGGAGGGCGCGGGTGATCACGCCGCGCGCGAGTGCCGCCTTGGCGACCCGCGGCGCGACCTTGAGCGCGGGAGGAAAGGGCGTCGCGGGCGTGCGCGCGGCGACGAGCTCGACCGCCGCCACCATGCCCATGCCGCGCACCTCGCCGACCAGCGGATGCCCGCCGAAGCTGTCGGCGAGCGCCGCCCGCATCTCGGCGCCACGCGTCGCCGCCGCCTCGAGCAGGCGGTCGTTCTCGATCACGTCGAGATTGGCGAGGGCGGCGGCGGCCGCGAGCGGGTGGGCGGAGTAGGTGTAGCCGTGGCCGAAGGGCCCGTTGCGCTCGCCCGCGTCCGCGATCGTGTCCCACACGCGCTGCGAGACGATGCAGCCGGACAACGGCACATAGGCCGAGGTGATGCCCTTGGCGATCGTGATCAGATCGGGCTCGATGTCGAGCGCTTCGCATCCGAACATGGTGCCGAGTCGTCCGAAGCCGCAGATCACCTCGTCGGCGATCAAGAGCACGTCGTGGCGGGTCAGCACTTCCCGGATCGCCGGGAAATAGCCCTTCGGCGGCACGATCACGCCGCCCGCGCCCTGGATCGGCTCGGCGATGAAGGCGCCCACCGTCTCGGGCCCTTCCGCGAGGATCATCGCCTCGAGATCGGCGGCGAGGCTCGCGACTAAATCGGCGTCGCTCATGCCCGGCTCGGCCTCCCACAAACGGTGCGGAGCGCGGGTGTGACGCACGAAATCGAGCGGCAGGCCGAAACCCTTGTGCAGGCCCTCGAGGCCGGTGAGGCTCGCCGAGGCGAGCGTGACTCCGTGATAGCCGCGCGCGCGGGAGATGATCTTGCGCTTGTTCGGCTTGCCGCGGGCGATGTTGTAGTACCAGACGAGCTTGACCTGGGTGTCGTTGGCGTCCGAGCCGGAATTGCCGAAGAACACCTTCGCCATTCCCTTCGGCGCGGCGCGCACGATCCGCTCGGCGAGAAGCGCCGGCGTGTCGGTGCTCATCGAGGAGAAGCCGTGGTAATAGGGCAGCGTCAGCGCCTGGCGGTGGATCGCCTCCGCGATCTCCGGCCGGCCGTAGCCGACGTTCACGCACCAGAGCCCGGCCATGCCGTCGAGATAGGTGCGGCCTTCGCTGTCCTCGAGCGTGATGCCCGAGCCCCGCACGATCATCGGGCCGCCCGAGCGCTCGTGCTCTTTGAGCGCCGTGAAGGGGTGGAAGACGTAGGCGCGGTCGAGCGCGGCGATGTCGGCGGCGGAAGGGGCCATGTCGTTGCTCCGAAACGTATTCAAGCCGCGGCGCTCGCGACCGCCCGGCCGAACTCGGCCTCGAGGCGGATTTCGCTGTCGCCGTCGAAGAGGTGCAGGCGCTCGGCGCGCAGGTCGTAGGGGACGCTCTCGCCGATCCGCAGCGCGACGTCCGGCCCTGCGCGCGTGACGAGCGAGCCGCCGGGCACGTCCAAGACGATGATCGTCTCGTAGCCGGTCGGCTCGACGAGGCGCACGCGGGCCTCGAGGGGACCGGCGCCGAGGAGCACGTCCTCGGGTCGCACGCCGAGCGCGACCCGCCGCCCGCGCGGCGCGTCCCCGCGCACGCTCACCGGCAGCGCGAGGGCGGGCGCGCGGATCTGCATGCGCGGCCCCTCGCCGACGAGCTCGCCGAACAGCACGTTCATCGAGGGCGTGCCGATGAAGCCCGCGACGAACAGGTTCGCGGGCCGGTCGTAGACCTCGCGCGGCGGGGCGTATTGCTGGAGCACGCCCTCGCGCATGACGGCGATCCTGTCGGACATGGTCATCGCTTCGAGCTGGTCGTGCGTCACGTAGACGAAGGTCTGGCCGACGGTGCGGTGCAGCTCGATCAGCTCGGCGCGCATATGGGCGCGCAGCTTCGCGTCGAGATTGGAGAGGGGCTCGTCGAGGAGGAACACCTGCGGGTTGCGCACGAGCGCTCGGCCGAGCGCGACGCGCTGCTGCTGGCCGCCCGAGAGCTGACGCGGCTTGCGGGCCAGCAGATGCTCGAGCTGCAGCGTGCGCGCGACCTGCAGCACCTTCTCCTCGCGCGCCGCGCGCGGCACGCCGTGCTTCTTGAGCGGATAGGCGATGTTCTCGCCGACGCTCATGTGCGGATAGAGCGCGTAGGACTGGAAGACCATCGCGATATCGCGCTTGCCCGGCGCGACGTCGTTGACGACGCGGTCCCCGATGGAGATCGTCCCGCTCGTCGGGAATTCGAGCCCCGCGAGCATGCGCAGCGTCGTCGTCTTGCCGCAGCCCGACGGTCCGAGCAGCGCGACGAAGGAGCCGTGGTCGATCGAGAGATCGAGCCCCTCGACGGCGACCGCCTGCCCGAACGCCTTGCGGACCTTCTCGAAGCGCACCTGCGCCATTGTGCGTCACCCTCGTTAAGGTATCAGCCCTTCACGCCCCCCGCCCCGAACCCGCGCGTCAAGTAACGCTGCAGGAAGGCGAAGATGACGATCAGGGGCAAGCTCATCATCACCGAGGCGGCCATCAGGAGAGACCACTCGATGTTGAAGGAGGACACGAGCATGTTCATCACGCCCGTGGTCAGCGGCCGCGCCGCATCGGTGTTCACCAGGACGAGCGCGAACAGATACTCGTTCCAGGAGAGAATGAAGGTGAACAGAGCGGTCGAGATGATGCCCGGCAGCGCCTGCGGCAGGATCACGTCGACGAAGGCGCCCATGCGCGAGGCGCCGTCGACGAGCGCCGCCGATTCGAGATCCTCCGGGATGCCCTGCATGAACGAGCGCAGGAGCCAGATCGCGTAGGGAAGCGAGAAGGTCGTATACGCGATCACCAGGCTGAAGATGGAGTTCGCCACGCCCACCCAGACGAGCATCAGGTAGAGCGGCAGGATCAACACGACCGACGGCAGGAGATAGGTGAACAGCACGAGCGTCGCGAGCCGCTCGCGGCCCGGATACTTGAAGCGCACCAGCGAATGCGCGCCGAGCGTCGCCACCGCGACGACGAGGAGCGTCGTCGAGAAGGCGATCGCGAGCGAATTGCGCATGTAGGTCAGAAACGGCGTGCGCTCGAGCAGCGTCCAGTAATGCTCGAAGGTGACCTGTTGCGGCCAGAAGGTCGGCGGGATGCGGAACAGCTCGAATTGCGGCTTGACCGAGGTGAGCACCATCCACACGAGGGGGAAGGCGACGAGGAAGACCAGGGTCCAGGCGAACAGGTTCCAGGCGATCCGGCGCAGGATGAAGCTCATCGTGCACTCTCCCGCTCGCGGGTGGTTCGCAGGTAGAGGAGCATGAAGACGAGCATCACGAGCATCATGGTGACGGCGACGGCGGAAGCGCGCCCCATGTCGTTGAGCCCGAACGCCTCCTTGTAGACCATCAGGGGGAGCGTCTGGGTCGAGATGATCGGCCCGCCGCCGGTCAGGAGGAAGATCAGGTCGAATTCCTTGAAGTCCCAGATCGCGCGCAAGAGGATGACGACGAGGAGAACGTCGCGCAGCTGCGGCAGCGTCACGTCGAAGAACCGTGCCACGGGTCCGGCACCGTCGATCTTCGCCGCCTCGTAGAGGTGCTCGGGGATGGTCTGGAGCCGCGCGAGCACCGCGATGACGACGAAGGGGAAGTATTTCCACGCGCCGACCAGGATGACGCTGATCATCGCGTTCGGCATCGAGCCGAGATAATCGAGCGGCATGCCGATGAGGCCGATCCACAGCATGGTGTGATTGAGGATGCCGTAGAGATCGTTGAACAGCCATCGCCAGACGAGCACCGCGACGACGGTCGAGACGAAGTACGGAAACAGGATCAGGCTGCGCGCGAGCGAGCGGAAGATCATGTTCTGGTGCAGCACGAGCGCCATCGCCACCCCGAAGACGACCTGCAGGAAGAGCGTCGAGACCGTCCAGACGACGGTGTTGAACAGCGATCGCCAGAATTCGTGGCGGCTCATCAGGTCCGCGTAGTTCGACAAGCCGACGAAGTCTCCCCGCAGGGTCGGCGTGTAAATCGTGAACAGGCTCAGATAGATCGCCGAGACGAGCGGGTAGACGATCACCAGACAGAAGATCATCACCGTCGGCGCGATCAGCAGCGCGCCGAGCATCGCGTAGCGGCGATCGAGGGCGGAGGCGTACATCGGGAGTTCCGTTTTCGGGTGGAGCCGGACGGCGTGCGCCGACCGGCTCCGGACGCGGGGGAGATCGCGGCGGGGAGAGCGCCGCCGCCGCCGATGCTCAGCCCCGCATCAGCTCTTCCAGACGCCGCGCGGTGTCGGACACGACCGCATCCATCGAATCGCCGTTCATGACGTAGCGCTGCACGGCCTCGGCGAGGACATGGCTCGCGACGATGCGGCCGGCCTGCGTGTTGGGCCGGTGCTGCGGCGATTCCCAACCGAGATTGTGCCCTGCGGCAGCCGCGGCCGACATCTTGTCCACGTCTTCGCGATACTTCTGGATGATCGGATGCGCCTGGTAGGCCTCCATCTCCGAGATGGTGCGCAGGACGGGCAGCACGTGGCCCGGCGCCGCATGCAGCTGGCGGATGTAGCCGTCCGGCTCGAACAGATGCGCGGCGAATTTCTTGGTCAATTCGAGATTCGGCGCGTTCTTCGGGATCATCACCGACGGGAAGTCGTTGAAGGTCCAGTGCGGCACGTCTTCGGAGATCGTCGGATAGAGATGCGCCGAGATGTGGTCGGCGATCGCCGGGTTCTGCGCATTGACGTTGGCGAGCACGCGGCCGGTATAGAGACCCGTCGCGGTCGCGCCGGAGACGAAGGCGGTGAGGCTGTCGCCCCAGGAATAGTTCGTCGCACCCGGCGGGCAGAACTCGCGCATCGACTTGTAGAACTCGAGCGCGTTGCGGAACTCGTCCGAATCGACCGCCACCTCGAGATCGGGCGTGAAGATCTGCCCGCCGGCGCCGTGCACGAAACAGATGAACACCAGGCTCGTCATCGAGTTCTGCGCGTAGGGCAGGGGCGCGCCGAAGATGCCGCCGCCCTGCATCTTGGCGGCCGCCTCGCGCAGCTGGTCCCAGGTCCGCGGCACGCTCTCGATGCCGGCGCGCTCCATCAGGTCGTGACGCACCCAGAGCATGTTGGCGGCCGAGTTGCCGATGCCGGTGCCGGCATATTGCCCGGGCGTGATCTCGTAGACGTCGTTCGCGCCCTCGTAGAAATTCTCCGGGCCGATCATCTCGATGACGTCGTCGAACGGTTCGAGGAGATCGTTTTCCCAGTAATTCGACACGGCGAACGACGGCAGGTGCGTCACGACGTTCGGCGCCTGGCCCGAGGCGAAGGCGGCGGCCATCTGCGCCGGATAGCCCTCGTCGGAGGTGCTCTCGAACAGCACGCGCACACCCGGATTGGCGGCCTCGAAGGTGCTGATCTGGTAGTCGTAGGCCTCGCGCTGCGCGGGCGCCGTCTGCGGCGACCACCAGCGCAGCGTCACGTCCTGCGCGCGGGCGGGCCGGATCGCCGGCGCGGCGACCGTCAGGCCGGCGGCGGCCATGCCGGTCAGGACCGTGCGCCGCGAGACGCTGGTGAGGCTGGAATTCAGGCTGTCGATCGGGGTCTTCGTCATCGTCCGCTCCAATCCCAGAGGTCGCCGGATTCGGCGTCGGCGCCGTTCCGTTTCTCGTACATTCGTGCGCATAGTGAACATCATGTGCGGGGCGAAGCAAGAGCAATCTTGCGCGAAATTGCGCAGGCTGCGTGGCTCTCGGTGGGCTTTCCGGCGTCTAGCCTCGGTACGGCAACGATTGAACGCCGTCGAGCGCCGCTCGAGGCGGGGCTGAGAAGCGTATGATTGTGCGATATCGGGGTTGTCTGCGTCCCTCGACCCGTCAACCGACGGCCGCGTTCTCACCGTCGTGCGCGAAGCGGCTCGGCGCGAATGGCGCGAGGTCGAAATACGGGCGCTCGCCGCGCAGGCTCTGCCAGGCGAGGCGCGCGACGAGAGGTCCGAGCGTGTATCCGGCGTCCCCCGGCACGGCGACGAAGAGCCCGCGCGGCCCGGCGGGGCCGATCGTGCATTGTCCGTCGCTCGTCGTGTTGATCCCCGCCCAGGTGCGGACGACCCGCGCCTGCGCGAGCCCCGGTGCGAGGCGGACCGCGAGCGCCACGTTGCCGACGAGGCTCTCGTGCCGCACGAGCGGCGGTCCCGCCTCCGCGAGCCTGGCCGGCCAGCCGCCGCCGATGACGACATGTCCGCTCGCGAGCTGCTTCAAGGTGATCATCCGCTCGGCGTGCTGGACGAGGTGGCCGACGACCGGGGCCATCGGCTCGGTGACGTTCATGTGGAGCGGCTCGGCGACCGTCGGCACGCGGCATCCGAGCGGCGCGAGAAGCGCCCCCGTCCCCGCGCCCGCCGCGACGACCACCCGCCCCGCGCGCATCGCCCCCCGATTCGTGGCGACGACGAAGCCCGCCCCGTCCGCCGCGACGCGCGAGACCCGCGTGCCCGCGCAATGCAGGGCGCCGGCCGCGCGCGCATCGGCGAGGATCGCGGCATTGGCGAGGAGCGGATTGAGCTTGCCTTCGTCGGCGCACAACTCGGCGCCGTAGGCGCTCTCGCCGAGATAGGGCGCGAGCCGCATCAGCTCCGCGCGCTCGACGAGCGCCACGTCGAGCCCGCGCGCCCGCTCGCGCCGCGCCTTGTCGGCGAGGAAGGCGAATTGCCGCTCGTTCTCGGCGATCATCAGCCCGCCGGTGCGCTTGAGCTCGAAATCCGCCTCGAGCGCCCGCTCGAGGTCGAACCACTCGCGGGTGGCGGCGAGATAGAGCGGCAGCGCCCGCTCGAGCGCGGCCGCCTGCTCGGGATAGAGGCGGATGAAGCGGCTCTGCATCTGCACGTGCAGGCTGCCGGCATTCGCGGTCGTGCCGGCCAACGTTCCGTCGTCGAGGATCGCGACCTCGGCCCCGTCCCGCGCGAGGAGACGGGCGAGGCACAGACCGACGATGCCGCCGCCGACGATCGCCGTCCCGATCCGCGCGGGGAGCGCCTGATCGCTCACGACGAAGCGCCCCGGCGGCGCGCCGCGAGCGCGCGCATGAGCCCGACGTCGCGCGCGCGAACCCCGTCCTCCCAGCGCTCGATCGGCAGCGCCGCGCGGCGCTCGGCCTCGACGCGGGCGACGAGATCCTCCGACCAGGGGTCGTTCTGGCCGCGCTCGGCGCCCATGCGCGCGTAAGCGGGTCCCATCCGCGCGGCGTGAGCCCGGATGCCGCCGCGCGTGTTCAGATCCGCGGTCTCGAAGGGCCCTATGACCGACCAGCGCAGGCCGAGCCCGTCGCGCACGAGCGCGTCGATGTCGGCGACCCCGATCACGCCGTCGCGCACGAGACAATAGGCTTCGCGCAGGAGCGCGCCCTGGAGCCGGTTGAAGACGAAGCCCTCCACCTCGCGCGCGACCCGCACCGGCGTCATCCCGCAGCGCGCGAACAGGTCGGCCGTGCGATCGGCGATCGCCGGATCGGTGAAGGGCGCGGGCACGATCTCGACGACCGGCACGAGGTAGGGCGGGTTGCCGGGATGCGCGACGAGGCAGCGCGCGCGCTGCCCCTCCGGCAGTTGCCCGGCGAAGCGGCTCGCGCCGATCGCGGAGGACGAGGAGGCGAGGACGGCGTCGGACGGCGCGAGCGCGAGAATCTCGCGCGCGAGATCGCGCTTGAGCGCCTCGTTTTCGGGCGCGCATTCCTGCACGTGACGCGCGCTCGCCAGCGCCCCTGCGAGATCGTCGGCGACCCGCACGCGCGCGCGGATCGCGGCCTCGTCGCCCTCTAGGAGGCCGTGGGCGGACAGGTCGTCGAGCCGCTCGGCGATCTCGGCATCGACCCGGGCGCGGCGCGCGGGATCGGGGTCGCTCACGACGACGCGCTCGCCCGCGCGCGCGAACACGATCGCGAAGGCGACGCCGATCGAGCCCGCGCCGACGATGGTGATGGTGCGATCCTGCATGGTCTCTCTCGACGGGTCAGACGGCGTGATCGCGCGCATAGGCCGCGACCTCGGCATGGGTCGCGAACCAGACGTCGCCCTTGGCCTTCGCGTGGCGGAGGATCTCCTCGAGGATGAAGATCCGCGAACGGTAGCCGATCACGAAGGGGTGCATCACGAGCTGGAAGACGGAGCCCTCCGCGTAGGCGGCGTCGAATTCGCGCAGGAAGATGTCGAGCACCGCGGCGGGGGGCGTGTAGGGGCGCGTCGCGGGATTGCGGTTGAAGAGGAGGTAGACGGCGTCGTCGCGCAGCCACTCGACCGGCACCTCGACGAGGCCCGTTTCCACGCCGTCGAGGAGGAGCTCGTAGGGCTCCTCGTCGGCCATCATCGAGCTGTCGTAGAGGAGGCCCATTTCGGCCGCGATCGCGATCGTGTTGCGGCTGAGATCCCAGTTCGCCGAGCGCAGGCCCACCGGATCGGTGCCGCTCGTCGCGCGCAGGACGTCGCGGGCGCGCTCGGTCAGGGCGCGCTCGTCTTCATAGCCGAGCTTCGAATTGTTCTCGTGAATGAAGCCGTGGATGCCGATCTCGTGGCCATGCGCCGCGATCCGGCGCGGCTCGTCTGGGTCGATGAGGGCCGCGACGGCGGGCACGAAGAAGGTCGCGCGCGCGTCGTAGCGGTGCAGCACGTCCAGGATGCGCGGGACGCCGACGCGGCGGCCGAACTCGCCCCAGGCGAGCCGCCCCATCGCGCGTCCGCCCTGTCCCATCTCGAAGGTCTCGTGGTCGCAATCGAAGGAGAGCGCGACCGCGCATCTCTTGCCCTGCCACGAGGGCGGCCGCAGCCGCCGCCCCGCGCGCACCCGGCCGACGAGCCCGCGCCATTCCGCCTCCGGCCAGGCATGGGGCGGGACTTCTTGGGGAGGAACTCCCTCCGGCGCGCGCCCGTCCGCCATCACAGATCGCCCCGCAGGCGCAGCATCGCGCGATAGCCCGGCCGCTGCGTCGCCGCCTGCCAGAACGCGGCGATCGCGGGGAACGGTCCGAGCGCGGCCGGCCACGCGCGCAGATAGAACAGCACGCAAGCGACGTTGAGGTCGGCGACGGTGAAGCGCCCGCCGACGAGATGCCCGCCGCCCGCCGCGAGCGCGTCCTCCAGCGCCGCGAGCGGACGCGCGAGGGCGGCGAGCGCGGCATCGCGCGCCTGAGGATCGCGCGTCTCGGGCGGGCGGTTGTGGGTGTGGACGAGGACCTCGTGCGCGTTCGGCTCGAGCTCGGTCGCCGCAAAGAGCGTCCACATCGTGGCGAGCGAATCCTCCGCGAGGTCGCGCGGCGCGAGCGGGCCGCCGACCTTCTTCGCCAGGTGGAGGTTGATCGCGAGCGATTCGGACAGGACGAGCCCGTCGTCGTCGATCGTCGGCACCCGGCCGATCGGATTGAGCGCCCGGAAGGCGGGGGCGCGGGTGCCCTCGTCGGAGATCGGCGTCGGCTCGTGCGTGTAGGGGACGCCGAGCTCCTCGGCCATCCAGAGCACGCGCGACGTGCGCGTGCGCGCGATCCCGTAGATCGTCAGGGTCATGAGAAAGGCACCTCGCGAAGGAGCCCGCGCGGCCGTGATCCGGCCGCGCGGGTGGCTTTCATTCGCCGGCGGCGCGCGCGGGAGCGGCCTGCGCGTCGTCGCTCTGCGCCCTCTTGCGCAGATAGGCCCGCCAGGTCGTCGCCCAGCGCGCGGGATCGTCGAGCGCGGCGCCGTCGATCGCGTGGATCGCGGCGTTGTGCGGGGCTGCGCGGACGTGGTCCGGGTTCTCGTGGGCCTCGCGCGCGATCTCGGCGACGACGTCGATCCAGGTGTCGATGTCCTCCTTCGACCACATCTCGCCGGCCTCCGGCGTGAAGGGCTCGGGGACGAGCCAGGGCTCGTGGGCGAGCCAGGGGGCGTCGACGCCGAAGTCCGTCATGCGCGCGGAGAGTTCGGCGACGCCGATCCCGGTCGCCTCCTTGAGCTTCTCGAGCGAGTAGCGCGTCATCTCGAGGCGGTACTCGTTCAGATGCGGGTGGGATTTCGTCACGCCCGGGATGGCGAGGAGGCGCTTTTCCATGTAATTGTTGGCGAGTACCGAGATGTCGGAGGCCTGCTGGATGCCCTCCTCGCCCATCGCCCGCGCCCACGCATAGGCGCGCATGACGATGTTCAGATTGCCGAAGAACTCGCGCACCTTGCCGACGCTCGCCTCGCGGTCGTAATCGAGATCGTAGAGGCCGGTCGCCTCGTCCTTGACGACGATCGGTTTGGGCAGGAAGGGCGCGAGCTCGGCCGAGCAGCCATAGGCGCCGGTCGCCGGGCCGCCGCCGCCCTTCGGCCCGCCGAAGGTCTTGTGCAGCATGAACATGCAGGCGTCGAAGCCGAGATCGCGGGCGCGGATCTTCGACATCACGCCGTTGAAGTTCGCGTGGTCGTAGAAGGCGAGCGCCCCGGCCTCCTTGGTCAGCCGCACCCATTCCTTTATCTGCGGGTTGTAGATGCCCATGTCGTCGGGATTGTTGAGCATCACCGCAGCCGTGCGGTCCGAGAGGGCGGCCTTCAAGGCGTCGATCGAGGGATAGCCGTTCTCCTCGAGCATCAGGGTGACCACCTCGAACCCGGCTGCGGCGGCGGTGGCCGGGTTGCAGGGATGGGCCTGGATCGTGGTGACGATCTGGTTGCGCTGGCCGAGCTCGCCGCGCGCGGCGAAATAGCCGCGCGTCACGCAGGTCTGCGTATAGGCCGCATGCGCGCCGCCGGCGGCCTGGAAGACGAACTGGTCCATGCCCGAGAGCTGGCGCAGGATCAGGTCGAACTCGTGCACGATCTCGAGGATGCCCTGCAATGTGCGCGGGTCCTGATAGGGATGCAGCTCCGCCATCTGCGGCCTGAGCGCGATCTGCTCGGACAGGCGCGGATTGTACTTCATCGTGCAGGTGCCGAACAGGCTGATATTCATCATGCCGAGCACCTCCTGCGACAGGTGGAGGTAGTGCCGCAGGACGTCGGGCTCGGTCATTTCCGGCAGAGCGGGCGGGGTGCGCCGGCGCATGGCGGCCGGGATCAGGCTCTCGGCGGCGCCGACGGTCGCGGCGACGTCCGGCTCGGCGGCGGGAAACACGGCGCCGCGGCGGCCGGGCACGCCGAGCTCCATCACGACGGGCTCGTTCCAGCGGGCCTGGCGGTATTCACGGGGCTTCGTCATCACGCGAGCACCTCCTCGAGTGCCTCGACCAGCCGGTCGATGTCGTCCTTGGTGTGTACTTCCGTCACGCAATAGAGCGCGGCCCGGCCGAGCGCGGGGAAATCGCCCGAGATGTCCTTGCCGCCGAAGATCTTCTTCTGCCGCAGGCGCTCGTTGATCTGCGCGACGGACTTGCCCGTGCCGTCGAAGCGCACGACGAATTCCTTGAAGAACCCGTCGGCGAAGGCGATCTCGACGCCCGGCAGCGCCGCGATCCGGCGCGCGGCGTAACGCGCGCGCTGCACGATCAGCTCGCCGATCTCGCGGAAGCCTTCCGGTCCCATGAGGCTCATGTAGACGGCGCTCGCGATCGCGGTGAGGTAGACCGAGTTGCCGGTCCAGTCCTTGCCGTCCTCGCGCAGGCCGTAGGACGATTGATGCGCGAGGCACAGGCCGAAGCCGAGCTCGCCGGGCACCGAGGTCTGCGTGACCGAGATGTTGAGCGTCGGGTACTCGCGCGCATACACCTCCTCGTCGCGCGAGGCGATGAAGCCGCCCGCGCCGCCGCCGCAATTCATGTGCGCGCCGAGCGTCTGGATCGTGCCGACCACGATCTCCGCGCCGTACTCGGAGGGCGGCGCGAGGATGCCGAGCGAGATCGGATCGACGCCGACGATGGTGATCGCGCCCTTCGCGCGCGCCGCCGCGGCGAGGGCGGCGGGCTCTGCCTCGATCGTGCCGAAGAAGGAGGGCACCTCCATGTAGATCGCCGCGACCGCATCGGTCAGCTTGGCTTCGAGGTCGGCGCGGTCGACGAGACCGGTGCGCGGGTCGAAGCCGACGGTCTCCACCGCGATGTGGCTCTTCGTCTCGACGGGCTCGCAATATTGGCGGATGACCGCGAGGCGCTCGGGATCGGTCGAGCCCGCGACGAGCACCTTGCGGCGGCCCGTGATCCGCGAGGCCATGCGGATCGCGTTGCCCGCCGCGCAGCCCCAGGAATAGACGGGCAGGCCGACGAATTCCATGCCGACGAGCTCGCCGAGCTGCGAGGCGAACTCGAACCAAACCTGGTTGCGGCCGTGGTCCGACATCGCCGTGCCCCACACCGAGGTGAGGAACTCGCTGCGCCCGGCGATCTCGTCGACGATCGCGGGCACGTTGTGCTGATAGATGCCCGCGCCGAGAAAGCTCAGATTCTCCTCGCAGCTCTCGTTCTTTGCGAGCGTGCGCAGGAGGTGGCGGCGCAGCTCGACCTCGGAGGGGAGCGCCGGCGGCAGGTCGAAGCGGCCGCGGAAACGGTGATCCTCGGGGATCTGGGCGAAGAGCTGCTCGATCGAATTGGCGCCGATGGCCGCGAGCATCGCGTTCTGGGCCTCGGGGACCGAGTTCGGCATGTAGGGATGCGGCCTCGCGATGTCCTGTGTCACGCTCCTGTCCTCCTCCTTGTCTGGAGCGCGTCGCTCGAGCCCGCTCAGGCGGCGACGCGCATCATTGTCGACTGGCCCGGCGCGGTGCGCACGGGCATGTATCCGGACAATTTCCGGTCGAGATCCGCGTCGCCCGTATCGACCCGCAAGCAGGGCGGATCGAGGCCGACGAGCTTGGCGAGTCCGGTGACGACGACGATGTTCTGCCGCCCCACCCGCCGGATCACCTCCGCCGAGAATTGCTGGTTGCCACGTCCGAAGACGAAGCCCTGGCCTCCCGTGACGCCCGTCACGATGGTCGCCGGGACGCCGTCGCCGAGGAGCCGCAGAAGACGCTCCTCCCCGACGTCGAGCGCGATCGGGCGGCCGTCGAGGACGACGTCGATGCCCAGAAGCGTGCCCGGAAAGCCGAGCCGGCGCTTGATGCGCGCGATGCTGGTGCCGCAGCCGAGCAGGTAGAGCCGGCGCGGTTCCATGTTGCGCACGATCTCGCCCGCGAGCGCGTCGAGCGCCTCCTCGTCGCTCGCCCGCGCGGAGGCCTTGCCCGCCTGCAGGAGCGCGCGCTCGAAGGGCACCCGCGCATAGCCGTGCAGGCGCGCGGAGACGGCGCCGGCGCGAAGCGCCGCCTCGTCGATGTCCATCACCTCGGCTTCCGCGAAGCGCAACCGAGGGTCGCCCTCGACCAGAAGGCGGGCGAGATTGCCGGCCGCCTCCGGGCTCGTCGCGAACACGGCCGAGTGCATCTTCACGCCCGTCGGGATGCCGAGGAGAGGCACCCGCGTTTCGAGCGCGTCGAAGACGTCGCGCGCCGTGCCGTCGCCTCCGGCGAAGAGGACGAGATCGACGCCCGCCTCGGCGAGCGCGGCCGCCGCGGCGCGGGTGTCGGCGGGGCCGCTCGCGTCCTCCTCGGCGGGAATGGGGAGGATATCGGCGTCGAGCCCGGCCTCGCGGCAGGCCCCTTCGCCCATCGCGCCCCGGCAGGCGAGGAGGCGCATCCGGTCGGCGAGGGGCGCGAGCCTGGCGAGCGCGCGCGCGGCCCGCGCCTGCGATTCCGGCACGGCGCCGAGCGCGCGGGCGCGGGCGAGCGCCTCGGGGCCGTCGGTACCCTTGAGGCCGACGCGGCCGCCCATTCCGGCGATCGGATTGACCACGAGGCCGATGCTGCGCCGTTTCACGAAACCCCTCTCCGATTTGTTCGCACTGCGAACATATGTTTTACGCAGCGCGAGAATATCCGATCCTGTCGCGGACGCAAGCCGCGAACGCGCTCAGGCGCGGCCGATCGGATGCATGCGCGCGCGGTGGAAGTCCTTCGTGCCCGCCGCCGCGAGCCGCAGCTCGGCGATCTTCCAGGCGCCGTCGATCCGCACGAAGCGATGGTGGTATTGCGCCCACAATTCGCCGTCGGGAGCGCCGCCGCGATAGCGGTGCCAGGCGTAGAGGAGGCAGGTCGAACGCGCGGCGTCCGGCCCCTCGCGGGCGATGCGGATATTCGACACGTGATGGCTCGTCGCGGCGAAGATCTCCGCGAGCCCGCGCGCGACCGCGGCCCGGATCGCCGCCCGCCCGCGGATCTCGGGCACGTCCGGCCCGTAATCGACGCGGGCGCCGTCCGCGAACAGATCCGCCAGCGCATCCGGCTCGTTGCGGTCGAAATGCCAGCAATAAGCGTGGATCGCGTCGGCGATCGCCGCGCGGTCCTCGAGATCGGCGATGCGGGCGGCGAGATCGGGCGTGGCGTCGGTCACGGGGGAGCCTCCACTAAAGAGCCTCAGAACAGGAGCGGGCGGCCGACGAGGATCGGCGCGACACGCGTGAACATCAGGTAGAAGCCGCCCGCGAGGAGGAGGCACAGGCCGAGGATCGGCAGCGCGGAGCGTCGCGGCTGCGGCGAGAGCGCGATCATCGCGAGAGCCAGGAAGGCGAGCGTGCCGACATAGAGCCCCACATGGCGGACGGCGTAGAAGAAGCCGATCCCCCACAGAGCGGTCGCCGCGACGGCGAGGAGATGCGCGGGCTCGGGCTTGGCGGGCGCGCTGCCGCGGCGCAGGCCTGCGAGCGCGACATAGGCGCCCGCGCAGAGCATCGTCGCATAGGCGAGGAGCGGCACCAGCCAGGCGCCGCCGCCGGGGCTGCGGCGCCAGGTGCCGAGATGGACGTGCGCGATGCCCAGGAGCGCGATTCCCACGAGCGCGACGCCGAGCGCGATCGCGCGGCCGTCCCGGCCAGTTCGTTGCGGTGTGCCGCTCATTTGCGTGTCGCCCAGACGAAGAGGAGCATGATCGCCGCGCCGCCGGCATAGATCGACAGCGCGAGCGGGCTCTGGAACAGGTAGATCCACTCGTTCTGCCCGAGCATGAGGCTCTGCCGCAGCGCGCGCTCGAGACCGGGCCCCAGGATGAAGCCGAGCGCGAGCGGCGGGATCGGCATGCCCACGAGCCGCATCAGGACGCCGAACACGCCCGCGATCACCAGCATCCAGACGTCCGCGATGGAATTCGAGGTGGCGTATGTGCCCAGGATCGCGAGGCCGAGCACGACCGGCAGCACGTAGCGCGGCTGCAGCATCGAGATGCGGGCGTAGTAGGGCAGGAGGAGCTTGCTCGTGCCGAGATTGATCAGGCTCGAATAGAGAAGCAGCATGAAGATCGCGTACATCACGACCATGTTGTTCTCGATCATGGTCGGCCCGGGCGAGATCCCCTGCATGACGAGCGCCGCGCCGATCAGCGCCGCGCTGCCCGATCCGGGGATGCCGAAGGCGAAGAGCGGGATCAGCGTCGCGCCCGCGGTCGCGCTGTTGCCGGCTTCCGGCGCGGCGACGCCCTCGAGCGAGCCCCGCCCGAAGCGCTCCGGCTTCGAGGACACGCGCTGCGCGAGGCCGTAGCTCAGAAAGCCCGCGAGCGTCGCCCCCGCGCCCGGCAGCGCGCCGATGAAGGTGCCGGTGGCGCTGCCGAGCAGAACCGACTTCCAGAGCCGCGCGAAGGTGCGCGGCCGGAGCCGATCGGCGGCGCGATCGTAGCCCTCCGGCTCGTCGGGGACGCCGCCCGCCGCGGCGCGCGCCCGCGCGGCGAAGGTCCGCCCGACCTGGAGCATGATCTCGGAGAGCGCGAATAGGCCGATCAGGAGTGGCACGAGGCCGATGCCGGCGACGAGCTCCTGGATGCCGAAGGTGAAGCGCGCGCTGCCGCTGAACGGATCGCGCCCGACCATCGAGAGGAGAACCCCGATCGCGGCTGCCGCGAAGCCGCGCGCGACCCGCCCCGTGTCGAGGGAGGCGATCACCACGATCGAGACGATGTAGAGCGCGAAGAACTCCCGCGGGCCGAATTGCAGGGCGAACAGGGCGAGGGGCGTGGCGATGAAGATCAGGACGGCGACGCCGAACAGGTCTCCCGCGACGGATGCGTAGAGCGCCGTGTGCAGCGCCGTGTTCGGCAGCCCCGCCTTCTTGGCGGGATAGCCGTCGAGGATCGTCGCGGCGGCGCCGGGCGTCCCGGGCACGCCGAACATGATCGCCGAAACCGAGCCGCCGAACAGGCCGCCCTTGTAGATCCCCATCAGCATGCCGATCGCCGGCGCGGTGTCCATGTTGAAGACGAAGGGCAGGAGGACCGCCATCGCCATGTCGCCGGAGATCCCCGGAATCGCGCCGACGGTCACCCCGAGGAGGACACCGAGGAGCACGGCGAGGAGGACCTCGGCGGAAAAGGCGATCTGCGCCGCTGCTGCGAGCGTGTCGAGGAGCACGATGCGACCCTGTCGAGACTGGAAGAAGCGTCTTGCGGGCGCCGCGCGGCGGCGGCGCCCGCTCGTGCGTCAGTCGTCGAGCTCGGCGAGCGTCGCCTCGACGGTGGCGCGAGTGTCGGCGAAGATCGTCTCGACCTCGGCGCCGGTGATCGGGCGCACGACGATGCGCGCGCGCTCGGCGAGTTCCTGGGCGGCCGGGCTCTCGTAGGCGGCGGCGATCCGCTCCGCGATCGCGGTTCGGCGCTCCTCGGGGACGCTCGCGGGGGCGAAGATCGTGTACCAGACGGGCATCACGATATCGAAGCCCGCCTCGCGCAGGGTCGGCGTCTCGGGCAGCGAGGGGACCCGCTCGGCCGTCGCGACCGCCAGCGCGCGCGCCGTCCCCGCCTCGATGGCGCTCGCGATCGTCGCTGGGGTCGTCACCGCCACGGGCACGGTGCCGCCGAGGAGGAACTGGACGGTCTCGCCGCCGCCGGAGGTCGGCACGTGGTTCGCCTGCGCTCCGGTGAGCTGCTCGAGGCGCAGGAGCGGCAGGTGGCTGGAGCTGATATAGGTCCCGTGCGTGATCGGGATGCCGCCGGGCTGCGCGCGCGCCGCCTCGACGAAGCCCTCGATCGTGTCGAAGGGCGCGTCGGTGCGTGCGACGAAGGTCGGCGCGATCTCCGTCACCTGGACGAGCGGCACCCAGTCGTCGATCGCGTAGGGGGTGTCCTCGCGCAGGGCCAGCGTGATCAGCGGGCCGTAATCTGAGATGATCAGGGTGGTGCCGTCGGCCTCCGCGCCGTGCACGTAGCTCGCCGCGTCGAGCCCGCCGGCGCCGGGCATGTTCACCACCTCGACGCGGGTGCCGACATGCTCGTCGGCGACCGAGGAGAGGATGCGCGCGGCGATGTCGATGCCGCCGCCCGCCCCGTAGGGGGTCACCACGCGGATCGTCTGCCCGTCGGGGAAATCGGCCCGGGCCTCGCTCGCCGCGCCGATCGCGAGACCGGTGCCGAGCGCGAGGCCGGCGGCCAGCGCGGCGACGGAAGGATGCATTCGCATGGTGAGACCTCCATTGTTGCGGCGCGAGCCGGAGTGGCGGCGCCTCTTGAAAGCGGGTCGCTCGCCCGCGGTCGCTTTCCTCAGTTTGTCCGCATAGCGCACAGATGTGCAGAAAAGCGGCTGTGGGCTGTTTCTGTCAATCCCGTAGCCGGACGGGAATGCACGTGGGTGGGCATCGCTTTTCATGGACGCCGCGCCTTTGCTTCCCCTGAGAGTTTGTGAATCTTTCTTCTAGAGATCGCACGCCGTCATTCCGGGGCGCGTAGCGAGCCCGGAACCCAGAACCACGACGCTCGATCGGGCGCGCATGCGCGCTCGTTCCGCAATCCAAGCCCCTGGATGCGTTGAAGGACGCAGCCTATAGGCTGCTCGTCATACGTCGGGAGTCTGGGTTCCGGGCTCGCTTCGCGCCCCGGAATGACAGCGTCGAGGTACGAGGCGGAAGCTTTTCGTACTTTCAGGGTAAGGAGAGGGAGGCCTCGGAGGAGGCACCCCGCGCGCGGATGGGCGCCTGCGGCCTCGGCGGGGCCGCAGGCCGTCCCGTCACTCCACGACGACGAGATCCTGGAAGCCGCGGGTCAGCGCCTCGCCGCCGCCGGGGCGGGCGACGATGCAATCCTCGACGCGGGCGGAGAAGTCGCGGTCCTGGAAGATGCTCGGCTCGATCGTGAAGATCATGCCCTCCTCGACGAGGGTCGTGTCGCCCTTCGTCAGGAAGGGCGGCTCGTGCACGTCCCAGCCGATGCCGTGGCCGAGCCGGTGGCGGAAATAGGCGCCGTAGCCCGCGTCCTCGATCACCGCGCGCGCGACGCGGTCCACCTCCTCGCAGGTCGCGGCGCCGGCCTTCAGGGCGGCGATGCCGGCGGCCTGCGAATCCATGATCAGCCGGTGGACCTTCACCTGCTCGTCGCTCGGCGCGCCGAAGGAGACGGTGCGGCCGAAATCGTAGCACATGCCGTCGAGCACGGCGCCGAAGTCGAACAGCACCGAGACCGGCGCCGTCAGCACCCGCGGCCAGCTCTGCAGCCGCCGGCCGAACAGCATCGGGTGGTTGGGCCCCGTATTGTAGAGCGAGGTCGTGAAGGACGGCCCGAGCGAGCCGCGCTTGCGCATCTGGTAATCGACTTCCGTGACGATATCGAGCTCGGTCATGCCGATGCGCAGCTTCTCGATGACGGCGGCGAACGCCTCCTCCGTGATGCGGCCGGCCGCGCGCAGCGTCTCGATCTCCTCGGGGCTCTTGATCGTGCGCAGGCGCCGCAGGACGCGGGTCGCCGAGACGAAGCGGGCCTCGGGGAGGAGGCCCTGCAGCTCGATCAGCGTCTCGGCCTCCGCGTCGTCGCTCACCGCGATCCGGGGTCGTGCGGGCAGCCGCGCCTCGGCGATGATCGAGGCCACGAGAGCGGCCGGGTCGTCCCAATCGCCGAGCACGCGCACGTCGTAGCCCTCGATGCCGCCGGCAGCGCCGAACTCGACCGTCATGCGCGGCAGCGTGAGGATCGGCGCGCGGCCCGGCACGATCCAGGCGCCCTCGAGCCACATGCCCGGATGCAGGTTGCGGCCGTAATTGGGAATGTCGCGATGCAGGCCGGTGAGATAATCGAGGTCGGTGCCGATCGGCACGAAGCAGAGGTCGGCGGCCTCCGCCACCAGGGCCTCGAACCTCTTCATCCGCTCGTGATAGGCGGCGCTCATCGGGAATGCTCCTCTCGTCGTCGTCGGTGGGGGCTAAGGATCAGGTCGCGTCGTTGAGGTGGCAGGCGGAGAGCCGGCCCGGCGCGATCTCGCGCAGGGCGGGCCGTTCCGTCCGGCAGCGCGGCGCGGCATGGGGGCAGCGGGGATGGAAATGGCATCCCGGCGGCGGCGCGAGCGGGGAGGGCATGTCGCCCGCGACCGGCGCGTAGACGGTGCGCCGTCGCTCGATGCGCGGCACGCCCGCGAGCAGCGCCTGCGTGTAGGGGTGGTTCGGCGCGCGGAACAGCTCGGCCGACGGCGCGCTCTCGACGATGCGGCCGAGATACATCACCACGACCCGGTCCGAGACGTGCTCGACGACCCCGAGATCGTGGCTGATGAAGAGGTAGGTGAGGCCGAGCTCGGCGCGCAGATCCATGAACAGGTTGACGATCTGCGCCTGGATCGACACGTCGAGCGCGGACACGGCCTCGTCGCAGACGACGAGCCGCGGCTTCACGGCGAGCGCGCGCGCGATGCCGATCCGCTGGCGCTGACCGCCGGAGAACTGGTGGGGGAAGCGGTCCTTGTAGACCGCGTCGACGCCGCAGCGCTCCATCAGCTTCGCGACGTAGTCCTCGACCGCGTCGCGCGGCACGATCCGGTGGACGCGCGGCGCCTCGCCGATCAGGGCCGCGACGCGCTTGCGCGGATTGAGCGAGGAGAACGGGTCCTGGAAGATCATCTGGATCGGCAGCCCCTCGCCGGGAGCGCGTCTCCTGCGGCGGGTGCGCAGATCCTCGCCGCGGAAGCGGATCTCGCCCGCGCTCGGCGGCAGGATGCCCGCGATCATCCGCCCGAGCGTCGATTTTCCGCAGCCGGATTCGCCGACGATCCCGACGACCTCGCCCTCGTGTACGCGCAGCGACACGTCGTCGACGGCGCGCACTGCCGGCGCTGGCCGCTCGATCCCGAGCCGCGCCAGCGCGCGCCCGACGAGATCGGGGCGCCCGCCGAAGGTCTTGGCGAGGCCGCTGACTTCGAGCAGGGGCACGCTCGTCATACCGGGGTCTCCACGAGGGGAAAGAAGCAGCGCACCGCGCGCGCCGCGTCGAGCGGTGCCAGCGCGGGGACCGCGCCGCAGGCCTCGGCGGCGCGCGGGCAGCGCGGCGCGAAGGCGCAGCCGGGCGGCAGCGCGGCAGGGGAGGGCATCCGCCCGGGGATCTGAACCAGACGCTGGCGCACGCCGCCGCGCCTCGGCAGCGAGGCGATCAGGCCGCTCGTATAGGGATGGGCGGGGGTGTCGAGCACCGCGTCGACCGGCCCCTCCTCGACGATGCGCCCGGCATACATCACGGCGATCCGGTCGGCGATGCCGGCGACGACCGCGAGATCGTGCGTGATCCAGATCAGCGCCGTCCCGCGCTCGCGGCACAGCTTCTGGACGAGGGCGAGGATCTGGCCCTGAATGGTGACGTCGAGCGCCGTCGTCGGCTCGTCGGCGATGACGACTTCCGGCCGGTGCAGGAGCGCGATCGCGATCGCGACGCGCTGGCGCATGCCGCCCGAGAGTTCGTGCGGATAGGCGCGCAGGCGCTCGTCGGGGGAGGGGATGCCGACCTCGGCGAGCGCGTCGCGCACCCGCGCGCGCGCCTCGCGGCGGGGGATCCGCTCGTGGGCGAAGAGCGCGTCGAGCATCTGCGTCTCGATGCGCAGGACCGGGTTGAGCGTCATCATCGGGTCCTGGAAGACCATGGCGATGCGCCGCCCGCGCAGATCGCGCATCACCCGCGCATCCGCCCCGACGATGTCCCTGCCCGAGAGGCGCACCGCGCCGGCGACGATCCGGCCGGGCCGATCGACGAGCCCGACGATCGAGAATCCGGTCATCGTCTTGCCGGACCCGCTCTCGCCGACGAGGCCGAGGATCTCGCCCCGCGCGATCGACAGGCTCACCCCGTCGACCACGCGCAATTCGCCCGCCGGCGTGAAGAAGCTCGTCGAGAGCCCCTCCACCGCGAGAACCGGCATCTCGGTCGCCGCCGCGGTCACGACGCGAGCCTCGGATTGAGGACGTCGCGCAGCCGATCGCCGACGACGTTGAGGCTGACGATGGTGACGAGGAGCACGAGGCCCGGCAGCACGCTGATCCAGTAGCGTCCGCTCTGCATGTAGTCGAACCCGTTGGCGATCAGGAGCCCGAGCGAGGGTTGCGTCGGCGGAAGGCCGAGCCCGAGGAAGGAGAGCGTCGCCTCGAGCGCGATCGCGGAGGCGACCTGTACCGTCGCGACGACGAGGAGCGTCGGCAGGCAATTCGGCAGGAGGTGCAGGAAAAGGATGCGCAGATGCCCGAGCTCGAGCCCGCGCGCCGCCTCGATATACTCGCGGGCGTTCTCGACGAGCGCCACCCCGCGCACGGTGCGGGCGAAATAGGCCCATTGCACCACGACGAGCGCGAAGACGATCTTGTCGACGCCTCGGCCGAGGATGACGAGCAGGACGAGCGCGACGAGGATCGTGGGGAAGCTCAATTGCAGATCGACGACGCGCATGATCGCCGCGTCGACCGCCCCGCCCGCATAGGCCGCGACGAGGCCCACCGTCGATCCCACGACGAGCGCGATCAGGCCCGAGGCGAGACCGACGAGGAGCGAGATCCGCAGCCCGTAGAGGATCGCCGAGAGGATGTCGCGCCCCTGACCGTCGGTGCCGAGGAGATAGGTCATGCCCGAGAAGCTCTCGGAGCCCGGCGGCAGCAGATTGTCGAGAAGATCGACCTGGGTGAGATCGTAGGGGTTCTGGGGCGCGATCCAGGGTGCGGCGAGCGCGGCCGCGACGATCGAGGCGAAGACGAGCGCCGCGCCGACCGCGATCCACGAGCGCGCATAGGCCGCGACCGAGGCAGCGACGATCCCGCGGGCGGGCGTGGCCTGGGGTTGCGGCTGCGCGGGCGCGGGAGGCGCCTGCGTTCCGGGGCGTGGTGCGAGGGCGTCCGCGCTCATCGGCGGCCTCCGCCGAGACGTACGCGCGGATCGAGGACGGAATAGAGGATGTCCACGAGGAGGTTGATGAAGACGAACATGAACACCACGAAGACGAGATAGGCGACGATCAGAGGCCGATCGAGCACGGCGATCGCGTCGATGAGCATCTTGCCCACGCCCGGCCAGGAGAAGATCGACTCGGTCACGACCGCGAAGGCGATGACGCCGCCGAATTCCATGCCGAGCACGGTGACGATCGGGATGAGGATGTTCTTCATCACGTGCAGCGAGAGGATGCGCCATTCCGGCACGCCGTTGGCGCGAGCGAACTTCACGTAATCGGCGAGCAGCACCTCGCGCATGCCCGCCCGCGTCAGCCGGATCACCATGGCGAGCATGAACAGGGACAAGGTGAACGCCGGCATCGCGAGATGGGCGAGCCCCTCGCGGGTGAGGAAGCTCACCTCGAGCCCGAGGATCGACACTGTCCGCCCGCGCCCGATCGCCGGCAACCAGCCGAGCTCGACCGAGAAGATCATGATGAAGATCAGGCCGATCCAGAACACCGGGACGCTGAAGCCGAGCGTGGAGAAGCCCATGATCAGCCGGCTCGAGATCGCGTTCGGCCGCAGGCCCGCGATCGCGCCGAGCGGCAGGCCGAGCGCGACCGCGATGAAGAGCGCGGCGAAGGCGAGCTCGAGGGTTGCCGGAAGCCGCGCCCAGATCAGGCTCATCGCCGGCACGCCGAAGGTGAAGGAGCGGCCGAGATCGCCCGTGAGCGCGTTGCCGACGAAGACGAAGTACTGCTCCCAGATCGGCCGGTCGAGCCCGAGATCGGCGATGATCGCGTTCACGCAGGCCTGCGTGCATTCGGACGAGGCGAAGATGTAGACCGGGTTGCCGATCACGTTCACCCCGAAGAACACCAAAAGCGTCATCACGAACAGCACGAAGACGCTCTGCACCAGCCGTCGCGCCACGTAGCCCAGCATCGATCGCTCTCCATCTCGCCCGCCGAGAGTCTCGGCCGTCGCGGCGGGCCGACGGGGCCCGCCGCTGCGCGCGCCGAGGTTCAGTCGGCCCGCCGGACCTCGATCGCGAGCGTGCGCTCGTTCGTGCGCGCGTCGTGCTCGAGGCCGGCGCGCAGCGCCCAGTGGTTGACCTGGAAGTGCAGCGGGATGAACGCGTAATCCTCCATGCCGATATTGATCGCTTCGAGCAGCAGCTTCAGGCGGGCGTCCTTGTCGACCGTGCGCTTGGCGAGCACCGAGCGGGCGTCGATCCGCGGGTTCGAGTAGCGGCCGAAATTGCCGTTTCCGCCACCTGTCGCCGCATTGTAGGTCTCGAGGATGCCCGACACGGTGTAGGTCGCCTCGCCCGCGACGGTGCCCCAGCCGGTGAGCGCCATCGAGAATTTCGGCACGTCGTGTCCGGGGAAGCTGTCGGCATGGCCGCGGATCAGCTCGGAGAAGAAGATGTTGCGCGGCATCGTGTCGACCTCGGTGCGCACGCCGATGCGGCTCCACATCTGCGCCACCGCCTCGACGATCCGCGCATCGTTGACGTAGCGGTCGTTGGGGCCGTGCAGCGTGATCCGGAAGCCGTCGCCGTAGCCCGCCTCCTGCATCAGGCGTTGCGCCTCCGCCTGGTCGAACGGGTCGGCCGTCAGGCGCTCGTCGTAGCCGAAGAAGCCCGGCGGCACGACGTTGCGGGTCGGCAGCGCGGCGCCGCCCATGATGCGGTCGCGGATCGCCTCGCGGTTGATCGCGAGCGAGAGCGCGCGCCGCACCCGCCAGTCGCGCAGCGGGTTGGGCCGCATGACGTTGCCCGCATTGTCGAGGACGTAGTCCTCCATGTCGCGGTAGGAGGGCATCAGGTAGATGAGCCGATCGGAGGCGATCGAGCTGACGACGAAGCGGTCATCGTCGCGCAATTGCGGGATGTCTGCCGTGGGGGGATAGTCGATAATGTCGACATCGCCGTTGCGCAGGGCGGCGAGGCGCGACGCGTCCTGGCCGACGGGGCGGAAGACGACCTCGTCCCATTGCACCTCGCCGCCCCACCAATCGTCGTTCTTGACGACGGTGATGCGGTCGCCGGAGCGGAACTCGGAAAACCGGAAGGGGCCGGTCCCGATCGCCGCGCGACCATTGTTGAAATCCACCGAGGCCGTCGCGTCGGCGGCAGCGTGCGCGGCGACGATGGGCACCATCGCGAGGTCTTCGGCGACGGTGGGGTAGGGGCCGTCGGTCGTGATCCGGATCGTGCGCTCGTCGACCTTCTCCCAGCGTTTGCCGCCCTTCTCGAGCGTGAAGGCGGGGCTCGCGGGCGCGCCCTGGATGCCGCCGCGCAGCCGGTCGAAGGAGAAGATCACGTCGTCGGCGGTAAAGGGCTCGCCGTCGTGCCAGCGCACGCCCTCGCGCAGCGTGAACTCCCAGGTGGTGTCGTCGACCACGCGCCATGACACGGCGAGGCCGGGTACGGGCTGCGACACCGAATCGAGCGCGACGAGCCTCTCGAAGATATGCTCCTGGACCTGAAGATCCGCGGACAATTGTGTCCAATGCGGATCGAGCGAGCTCGCTTCCGAGCGAACACCGATCGTCAAAACATCCTTTGCGTGGAGCGGGGTCGTCGCCAGAAGCGCGAAGCCCAACGCGATGCCGACAAGCCGTTTCATGACTGCTCCCTCTTCTGGTCACCGAGCGGGACGTTCCGACATCCGCATTCGAGGCAGGACGGCGCGAACATTTTTCCGCACGTTCGTGCGCATGCCGCACAAGATGAGCGCAGATGCCGAAGGCTGTCCATCGTTTTCTTTGGCCGATGGACAGGCTCGCGCCCCCTTCCGACCCTGTCGGGTGACGCTCCAGAACCCGCGTCTCCTCGGCGCCCGCGGACAGTGTCGGCAGGCAGCGTGTCGGATGGGATTTTTCGCATCACGAGCTGTGAGAGCGCGCGCGGGTCCGAAGAGGGGGAAGGGCTCGCGACGGGTCGGACGAGCACTTCCGGTCGAAGCGTGGCGGCGTGCCGATCGAGCGCCTGGCGTAGAGCATCGTCTCGCCCGCCGCGGCATCCGCTCGGTGGGTCGAGGCTCGAGGCTCCAGTTGCAGGGGGGGCGGCCGGGGAGGGGAGGGAAGAGGCTCGATTGTTCGGAGATCCAGGGCTCGTCCGTGCCCACGGGGCGGCCGGGCAGCCTGCGGCAGGTCTGGAGGATGACCTGCCGCGCCCGGTCCGTCAGACGCTCGCGGGGGCGGCCACGCCCACGATCGTACCGTTCGCAGAGCGCGCGCATGGTGAGGAAGGGCAGCGCCTCGATTCGACCCGCCCCGCCCCGCCCACGCGACGGAGCTCAGCCGCGTGGTTCGGACACTCTGCTCGGCCGCGCGACCGCGGCTGCGCCCTGCGAACGCTCGACCTGTCAGCTGGACGGAGCGACCGGGCAATGAGCGTAGGGGGGAGGCCCCTGCTGGACGGAGCGGTTCTTGAGGGCCAGACGGAACGACGCCAGCGCTTGGTTCGTGCTGGTATAGTCGGGGTCCTTTTGGACAGTGCCATCCGGCGCTCTATAATACGGCTCGGGACCCGTCTCGACGATCACAGCGTCCGCGTTCCCCTGCGCCGCCTTCCATGCGTCGACCAAAACCACCTTTCCGAGCTGCGACGGGTCGATGACGTAGGTCGTCACCGTCGCGCCGCTCCTGACCCGAACGGTCGACGCCACGTGGTATTCCCAGGGGACGCTGCAATTGGGATGGTTACGGGTCTTGGCGACCAGTCTGCCGTAGCTCCAGACCTTGCCGCTCTTGGACGGGCCGATCTGAACCGCCCCGGGTTTGCCGGAGGCTTTTTGGCTTGAGTCACGCTGCGATGGCGGCGTGCTCGGTGTCGGCCCAGTAGCGGGCTTCGGCCTCGGCCGGCGGGACGTTTCCGATCGGTCCGAGGAGACGCTCGGTGTTGAACCAGGCTACCCATTCGAGAGTCGCGAACTCGACGTGCTCGAGGCTTCTCCAGGGGCCTCGGCGGTGGATCACCTCGGCCTTGTAGAGGCCGTTGATCGTCTCCGCCAGAGCATTGTCGTAGCTGTCGCCGACGCTGCCGACGGACGGCTCGATGCCGGCATCGGCGAGGCGCTCGGTGTAGGCGATCGAGACGTATTTGCTGCCACGATCGCTATGGTGGATAAGGGTTTGCGCCGGTCGGCGCTCGTGCAGGGCCTGCTCGAGCGCGTCGAGCACGAAACCAGCGTGAGCCGAGCGGGACACGCGCCAGCCGACGATCCTGCGCGCGAAGGCGTCGATCACGAAGGCGACGTAGACGAAGCCGCTCCAGGTCGCGACATAGGTGAAGTCGGCGACCCACAAGGCGTCCGGCCGAGGCGCCTTGAAGACCCGGTTGACCCGATCGGCCGGACACGGCAGCGCCTTGTCGGCGATCGTGGTGCGCGGCGGCTTGCCCCGGATGACGCCCTGGAGGCCCATGGTGCGCATCAGTCGCTCCACGGTGCACCGTGCGACCCGGATGCCCTCGCGGGCAAGCTGCCGCCACACCTTCCGGGCGCCGTAGACCCGATAGTTCGCCTCGAACACGCGTCCGATCTCCCGCTTCAGCTCCGCGTCTCGGCGCCGGCGCGCCGAAGCCCTCTGCGGATCCCCTCGGCGCGCGACATGCGCGCGGTAGGTGGAAGGGGCGATCGGCAGTACCTTGCAGATCGGCTCGACCCCGTAGGCCTGGCGGTGATCGTCGACGAAGGCGATCATGTCTTCGAGCGGCGGTCGAGCTCCGCCTGCGCGAAATAGGCCGAGGCCTTCCGCAGGATCTCGTTGGCCTGCCGAAGCTCGCGGTTCTCGCGCTCGAGGGCGGCCAGACGCTTGCGCACCTCGGTCGTCATCCCCTCGCGTTGGCCTCTATCACGCTCGGCTTGGCGCACCCAGTTCCGGAGCGCCTCCCCGCTGCACCCGATCTTCGCGGCGATCGAGGCGATCGCCGCCCACTCGGATTCGTACTCGCCCCGGCGCTCGGCCACCATCCGAACGGCGCGGGCGCGCACCTCGGGGGAGTAGCTCTTGTTCCGCTTCTTCTCGCTCATGGCTCCATCCTCTCAGGAGTTGGAGCCTCCGGCAAACACGGGGCGGTTCAGTGCGTCGCGGCGGCGGCGCTTCGCGGAACGCAAAAACCCCGCGTCGGGGGTCCGATCGCGGGGTTTTCTTGGTTTGGTTGCGGGGGCAGGATTTGAACCTGCGACCTTCAGGTTATGAGCCTAACGCGGCCCCATAGGCACCAACAGCCGCCAACACCAACCCATAGCCTTTCCAGGCGCTTAGCGCCAGCGCGCTGTTGAAAATCGTTGACGGAACGGGGTGAAGCATGGGAACAAGTGTCCCCATATTGTCCCCGCGCGTCCCCGAGGCCCCACCATGCCCACCATTGAAAAGCGCATCCGCAGCGAGAACGGCGAACCCTATTACCGGGTGCGCGTCCGGGTGCGCGGCCTGCCCGAAAAGCAAAAGACCTTCAAGCGCCTGACCGACGCAAAGCTATGGGCGCAGCAGACCGAGGCCGCAATCCGGCGCGGCGAGGTGCAAAACGTGGTGGCGACCGCCAAGGGCAAGACCCTTGGCGACTTGATCAACCGCTACAAGCGGCAGGTGTTGCCCCACAAGGCCCCGACCACCCAGCGGGCAGCCGAAACCTACCTAAGGCATTGGCAGCGCGTTCTAGGCGCTTACGGGCTGGCCTACATCACAACAGACGCCATCGAGGCCGAGTTAGAGAAACTGGCCGAGGCAGGCGACACGCGCCGCAAGCTGGACGAGGGCGCGGCCCCCGACCGGCCCAAGAGCCGCAAGACCCTGAAACACTACCGCGACACGCTGGCCGTTTTGTTCAAGCACGCCAAGGCGTGGGGCTGGACGGCGCAGAACCCTATGGACGGGGTGAACGCCATCACCAAGATACGCGACGAGCGCACACGGTTCCTGTCCGACGACGAGCGGGCCAAGTTGCTAGAGGCGTGCCGCCAGAGCGATAACGCGCATCTTTTCCCCGTGGTTATGTTCGCCTTGAGCACCGGCGCACGGAAATCCGAAATCCTGACGCTGACGCTTGGCGACCTTGACCTTGACCGGCGCACGGCGATCTTGCGCGACACCAAGAACGGCGACACCCGCGCCGTGCCCATCGCCCGGCACCTTGCCGACGTGCTCACCGAGCAGCGATCCAAGGTCGCCGCACTATACGAGGGTATGCCCAAGCCACCGGCGACCCGTTGGCTTTTCCCGCGTGCCGACGGGCAAGAACCCATCGACATACGCACCGCGTGGGAGAACGCCCGCGACAAGGCCGGGCTTGCCGACTTCCGTTTCCACGACCTACGGCACTCAACCGCCAGCTATCTTGCCATGAAAGGCGCGAGCCTTGTGGAGATTGCCGAGGTGCTGGGGCATCGCACGTTGCAGATGGTACGCCGCTACGCCCACTTGTCCGAAAGCCACGTCAAGGGGCTTGTCGAGCGCTTGAACGACGACCTTTTCAACAGTAAAACTTAGGCTTCCTTGGCCTTTTCAAACCCCATGCGCCGAGGTTTGGACATGGTGGACTTGAAAGACCTGTTGACCGTGCGGCAGGTGGCCGACCAGTCACCCGGCATCACGGAAAACAAGCTACGTTGGTGGATATTCCACGCGGAAACGAGCGGGATAGCCCCGGCGCTGGTAAGGATCGGCGGTAGGGTCTACATCGACCGCGCCGAGTTCAACCGCTGGCTTGAAGGCCAGCGCATGGCCCGCAAGGCCGACCGCGCAGCCTAACCGCAAGCGGGGAACAATAAGCCTCCGGCGCAAGCTGGGGGCTTTTCCTCATGGTCTAAAAATAAAACAAACCGATTGCTTGCGGCAATCGGTTGTTTTTGCCATGATTGTTTTAGAGAAACAAAATAAACCAACAACAATAAGGTATTTATCCCATGAGCAAGCAAACAAATCAAGCCAATTCTTCAACTACCATCGCAAATGTTCAGGACGCTAGTTTGCGCCGCCGCTTGGCGAGCCTTGAGAAAACAATCAGCGCGACCGACGCGGCCAAGGCCGCGCCAACAGCCCCAACGAACGACAACACCCCCGCCCCGGCAATGCTCCCCTTGTGGCCCGAGGCGGTGCGCGCCGTTCCCAACGGCGTCTTGCGAACTGCCCTATTTGGCGCGATTGCCAAGGGCAAGCGGCGCTATTTGGATGATGAAGAATTGGCAGCAGTTGACGGGGTGAGCGTTCGCTATACCGGCCAGCGCCTTGACCAAGGCGATTTGGATGTGTGGGAAAGCATCCTGCACCTTGTCCGCACACAGGCGCTAGGGAAGGAATGCCGCGTTACGTCTTATGCCCTGTTGCGCCTCATGGGAAAGACGGACACGGGCAAAAACCGCGCCGTGCTGGCGAAACGGATAACCCGCCTGCGCGCAAGCGCCATCGTGTTGAAAACCGCCCGATATACGTATATCGGCGGATTGGTTGACGAGGGCCGCAAGGACGAGAAAACCCAAGAATGGCGGATCAAGATAAACCCAAACCTTGCCGCCCTATTTGGACGCGATCAGTACACACAACTTGATTGGACGATCCGCAAGGCACTTGAGGGCAAGCCCCTCGCTCAATGGCTCCATGGCTTCTATTCCAGCCATGCTAATCCCTTCCCTGTTCGGGAAGATACCTTGCTGCGGCTCGCTGGGAGCGAGGACACAGCAACGGGAAGTTCGCGGCAGACGTTGCGAAAGGCGCTGAAAGACGTTGCCAGCGCCGCCGCCGCGAGCGGCCAAGCGTTCCGGTTCGAGATCGTTGGCGGCCTGGTTCACGTTGATAAGAGCCATAAATAGCGCAAACCGCCGCCACAGCGCCCGCATAAGCGGGCGCTTTTTTCGTACCGTCCCAGCGGATACGAAATACCGTCCCAGCGCCTACGCGATACCGTTCCAGCGCCTACGCGATACCGTTCCAGCGCCTACGCGATACCGTTCCAGCGCCTACGCGATACCGTTCCAGCGCCTACGAGAACGCGCAATAAAACGTCCCTTAAAGCCACGGCAGGAGCGGCTTTCCGCAGATCGGCAAAATCTTGCTAATCCTTTCTTAATCATCTTTTAATCAAAGCGCGCGTGCGCGCGAGGGCTGTGGATAACTTTTCGCCACCGGAGAAAATCGACCGAGCGGGCGGCTCCCCCTTTGCCCAAAAAATTGCAGCCGCATTCGGGGTAGCCTTAAAAGGAAGCCGCCTTGCGGCGGCTGGGATTGTACATAGCCGCGCAGGGCGCGGCGGCAGGCTTGCGCCTGCCTGAAAAGGAATGCGCTATGCCAGCCTATGGGCTGGCGCGCATCCCCCGTAGCCCCCAAACGGGGGCGGTTGGCTCGAGCTCACCAAGAGGCAAGGGGGCGTCCCTGTGCTCACGTCCCCGCTTTCTCTTGCTTGGTCTATGCCCAGCCGCCGGCCGGGTAAAGGCCAAGCCCTAGGGGCGCGCAAGCGCGGCCTTGACCCGTCCGCCGTCCGGTCATGGGCGACCGGCGCGAAAGCGGCTCCGAGAGGCAAGGGACGAAGAACAGGCCCCTTATAAATACCCGCCAGACGCAGCCAGCGGGCTTTTGGTGCATTTCTTTGCTTTGAATAGATAGAGGACAGCGAACCGACAGCAGAAACGATTTTAACGGCGTTCTAGGGCGGTATATTTTTCGCAAATATTCTTTCGCCAATCGGCTTGTTTTGCGTTATACTGTAACCATAATTGAATTATAGCCGATAATTACTTTGGGTTTTTGCCATGAATACACAAGTCAACGTCGTTGAATACCGATTGAATAGCGACGGGCGCACGGACGCCCCGTCCCTTTTCCGCACATTACAGCTTGCGCACCGGCAGGGCGACGTCCGCGCCGTTACGCACATGTTTGAGCGCTGGAACATCCCGCCTAGCGTGGCCGTGCCCCTGCTAGAGGGCAAGATACCCGCCCGCATCGAGAATAGGTCCGTTGTGTTTGAACTGCCTTGCGCCGACGTGTTGCCCTTTGTGCCGACCGTCCCCGGCCAGACCAAGCATTAAGGGGGGCGAGTTTATGAACCGCGACGCCTTCAACTTGATGCTGGACGGCATCGACCGCGCCACCGGCAACGCCGGGACGCTCCACCGCGTTACCCGTGAATTGCAGCATACCTACATGCGCGGCGTCAAAGCCGACCGCGAGCAGGCCGAGGAACTGTTGCAGCGTGCCGAAACGCTGGCGCGGATGTTGGCCGCCGACGTGCTGCAAGTGCGCATGAGTTTTGACCGCACATATGCAGACGAATCCGAGCAGACCGGGGGGGCGCTATGAAACGCCCATCCCTTTACGCCATACGCCCGAGCGCCCGCCCCGTCGTGTGGTTCTTCCGCATCTTGGCCGCGCTTGCCCTGCCCGTGGCCTTGATCTTGGTTGCGCTGGTTGCGACCGGATGCAGCTACACCAACCGTCAAGGTGGCGAGATCGGGGGCGGTTTCCGCCTGTTCCCGACCATCGTTTTTGACAGCAACATTGAAGTTGGAAAGCAGAAGTAATGAATGGCGTTAGTTTTGCCATTGCAGCCGCCGCTTTTGTACCGGCGACCGCTTGGGCCGGATGGAATACCGCCAGCTATGCCGCCACGTTCCAGACGTTGGCCGACATTCGCAACACGCTCACCCGCTGGTGCGCGACCGAAGCCGCCCACAAGCTGAATTACACGGCTGGCCGCCTTGCGGACGCTTGCGGCACCACCTTTGACGGTCAGAACATCCAAGGCGCGCAAGTTTATGTGGCCCGCAATTACAATGACCGCGACTTGATCACCGCGACCCGCTGGACGTTCGTACTTTCCAATGAGAGCAAGGCTTATCTTTTTGTGTTGGTGGACGAAACCCGCCACCAAAGCGCCTTGCGTGACCGCGAGCAGGATCAGACCAGCACCCGAATGGAAGTCAGTCAGGTTTACCGGGGCCAATGGATGGCCGAACCGGACATCCTGACCGCAGGCACCGCTTGGCGTGGCCGCAAGGCCGGGGGCAAACGCCGCACCGACCGCGACCCGCCCGCGTTCGAGGACGTGGACGCAGGCTTAGGCGACGCGATCCGCTCCCTTTATGCGCTGCGCTTCCGCGTCCGCGAGGCTTACCGCGTCAAATGATAAGAACAAAACAGGAACTTTGGACTATGGCACTAACTGCATTTGAAAAGAACCTTGTAGCCGCCCTACGCGCCGCCCGCCCCTTTGTCGAGCAGGCGCAGCAGGTCAGCGGCGGGATTACCGGCACCGGCGAGATTGTCTTGATCGACGGCCTATTGACCGCCGCCACCAAGAAAGACGCACAGCGAGAGAGCAGCACGCCGGCCGCGCCGACGTTTAAACCCGGCCCGCGCTGCAAGCGCACGCCCGACATGTTCGGAGGGGCCAAGAAATGAAGAAGCCGATACAAGTACGCACCGCCGCCGCGTTGCTAACCACAGCGAGCGCCGAAGCGCACAAGTTGAGCCTTTGCCTTGCCGGAGCCGTGAACAGTCTCCGCGCACCGGCCTATGATTCTGATGCTGCAATAGAGGCCTTTACTGATTTGCAGGCCGCTGCCGAGATATTGGAAACTATTGAGCGCATCATGGGCGAGGCCGCCGACGGGTTGGCCCGCGTGGAGGCTTGAGCCATGCGCCAGCCCCTACACATTGAGATCGGTCTTACCTTCCTCACCAACGACGGGCAGCCGGTTGTTATCTGCCAGCGGCGGGAAACGGGCCGGACAATCCCCGGCACCGACCTTGCCGACGTGCGCTTTATGGGCCGGAGCCAGCAAGACCCGCGCTTGATGATCGAGTTTGACCGCGATGGCCGCGCTTTGGAGTTTTGGCGCGCGCACCTTCCGGCAAGCGTGCCGGTTAAGAAGAAGCATCCCGCGATCCGCCGCTTGAACAGCGACGAGCGCCAGCCCGCCCCTGAAACGTTTTCCCTTGCCCGCCTCAAGGCGCGACCGCGCCGGGAGCAGGTCAGGGAAGCATGGCACCGCTGGGCAGCCAAGCCCGAGAACCGCGAGCGCAAGCGCGCGGCAGATCGTGCCCGGTATCAGGCCCGCAAGGCCCAACAACAAACGAAAGGACACCCGACCAAATGAACGAGCAACAACGCCGCGTGGCCGAGATCGGCCACATATTGCAGGAGCGGGCAAGCGACCTTGCCCACGCATCCCGCATCACCAACCCGCAGGACATGGCCCACGCGCTGGCGCTGGCCGTTGTCGGCATCGAGGACGTAAAAGCCATGCTAATGAAAGAACAGCGCGAGGCCGAGCGGCAAACGGGCGACGTAGCGCCTTGGGAAACGGGGGGCTAGGCGGATGGAGATTCTAGGATTGCTGCTACTTCTTTTCGCAGTAGCTATTATTTTTCAAATTGCCCGGGCTTTTTGGCACCTTACTTTTGGCCTCTATTTCGAGGCGTTAGAGCGCAAGAAAGCCCGCGCCGGTCGCCATGGCCGCCCTTCCATTGAGAATGACAAGTAATTATAATCAGGAGATTTATGATATGTGCCGCGTTTATTACTTCGACGGCACCACCAAGGATTTTTTGTTTGAGGGTCAAGCGCAATTTGAGTGCGCGTGCAATGGCGGCATCAAATATGACCGCCCATTCGGCGGATCAACATCCAACGACAACAGCAACAGCTTTTTTGGCTGGGGCGATAAGAAAAAAGATGGTTGGTTTTAAGAAAGGGTGCGTTTTTGGAATGGTCGTTTCGGCCACCAGCACCGCCACGAACCCCGCCCCGTGCGGGGTTTTTGGTTGTCCATTCTGGCGCACAGCGAGAGCCGCACCCCGCCACGGGGCAGGAGCATCGGCAGCAGGAGCACCCGGCAGGCGGGATCGTCCAGCAGGCCGCCAGAGGCTTACGGCGGGCTTTCCCTTACCCGCGCCGCGCCGCAGGCCAAGGACGCATTGCAGGGGCTTCCCAGAGCGTTTGCCGCAGGGCGGCACCGTTGCAGCCTTCCCGGCGCATCGAGGCGCAGGCATCCCCCGACCGTTTGGGCGCTTTTTCGACTTGGGCCGACCGTTCCGGCTCCATCCCCTTTTGAGTGTCAGCAGCCCATCGACCAGCCTTCCTGACATGGCCAAATCTGCCCCCGCCCGCGTCCGCCACAAGGGAAAACACGGCTTTCCCCGCAAGCGGCGAACCTTCCGATTTTTCCCTTGCACCATCCGCTTATTGGCGGGGCCGACGATAAGGCATGAAAGGCGGCGATAGGCGCAGCCATAAATCAAAAGGAGATAGAGTTATGAAAATCGGCCAAATCGTCAAAACTGCAAACGGTTTCGAGGGCACCTTGCACACGCTGACCGTAAAGGCTTCGCTGCAACTGGTTCCGACCGAGAGCGACAACGAGAAAGCCCCTGGCTTCCGCGTCATGGCGGACGGTGCAGAGATCGGCGCGGCTTGGGAGAAAACCAGCAAGAACGATAAGCCTTACCTGTCGGTGAAGCTGGACGATCCTGCCTTTGCGGCCCCGGTCTATGCCGTCGCGTCCATCCCCGCCGACGGCGAGGCGAGCGACCTTCGCTTTGAGCGCCAGAAGAAAAAGAAAGAGGACTAACCGACAAACCCCGCCGAAAGGCGGGGTTTTCGTTTGCTTGCGCCGGTCCCGAAAGCGCCAGCCCCTACAAGGGAGAAAACCGCCCTTGCGGACGGCTCCCCCTTTGCCCGCGTGGCCGTTGGATGCCTAGGGTTCTCGACCAGACGGCCACGCAAGATTATTATGCCTTTACGCACCAACGCCCGGCAATGAAAAACTGACATGCCCCCGACCGAACTTCTATTCTACGCCTTGCTTGCCGTCGTGGCGCTGGTGGCCGTCGCCATCTTCAACCACCGCCAACGCAAGGCGCGCGAGCGAGTCGAGCTCGAATCCGAACGGCTGGCCTTCGAGGAGTTTGAGCGCCAGCAGGATGAACGCCGCCAGCGCATCCAGCGGCTTGTTGCCCAATTCGATGACGTTTAGAGCGCGACCGGCTGCCCGGCCAGGTCAGACCAGCACCCGCCGAAATCCGCCCGAACGTCATCGAGGACGGCGAACAGAAACAGGGGCGCGAACGCGGCGAAAGCCTGTTGCGCGCGCAACCGCTCCCGCACAGCGTCGCGGCTGGCCGCCGCCTCAAACACCGCCAACAGGCGATTGCCGCGCTGGACGTTCAGGGCTTCCGCCAGCAGTCCGGCTTCCATCGCTTCCCGGTGGCCTTCCATCTGGCGCACGATCAAAGCGGTTGCGAACGTGAGCGCAGCGCCGACAACAAGCGCGTTGCGGTCGATCACAAGCACCAGTCCGCGCGAGCGGCGGGAAGTTTTGGCGCGGCGGTTATTCTTAAAGATATTCATTTCGAGAACCCTTTGTTTGTTGAATGTAGCTATATAATATCACATTTTTCCGCTAATCAAAAAGAAAAATCGCTTTTGTTTCGGGCGCTTAAATCATCTTCCTTTGTGTACTCGATCAGGTTTGTTTGGGCGCTTGCGCGCCGCTTGTTTTGAATGAGGGAAAAGGGCGCTTTGCCCTGAAGGGGGGTTTGCTGGACACGAACGAAAGAGCGGCAACGGCGGCAACATTCACCCATGAAAGCGCGAAGTCAATCCAACGAAAAAGTGCATTATTTCGCTTATATTACTTGATTAGCGGAGTGATAATTGTTATATTATTACTGTAAGTTAAATCATTTACTTTAAGGGTTCTCGCTATGAAACAAATTACCGCCACCTTTAAACCCCAGCTTATCAACGTGCATGAGAATATCAGTGCCGACCTGATCGACGTTACCCCCGAGGTAATCGCATGGGCACAGGCAGCCTTGCCCGCAGCCCGAAAAGAGGCCGCCGATGCCCGCCACATGGCAGATAGTGCATTCCTGACCCGCGGTGCCGGTCAGACCGCCCTTTGGCATAACGCCGAAATCCTGAAATGGCGCGTGCGCGAATTGGAGATGCTGGCCGAGGGCCGTAACCAATGCGGATTGCATGGCTTTATCGGCCCCAATGAGTGGGAGAGGCTTACCGCCTTTGTTGGGGGCCTATTGGCCGCCGCCTAACAACAAGACCGGGGCCGCATGAGCTGATCGTTTGTGATTGGGGATTTCATGCGGCCACCCTGGCCGGTGATTCTGCTCTATGCGGTGCAGGGCTGGGCCTGCCTGCGTGGGGTTCCATTTGAGCAAGGGCAACGCCTGCCCTGTCGGGGTTCGTGGGTGCCGGCGTTTATTCGGCTGCTGCATCATCCTCATGCCTGCCAGACAATCGCAGATTATGCCGTGCTTGGAATGCGCGGCGATAAGCTGCCGCCTGATCTGTTGAGCATGGTGCAAAGGGCGAGGCGGCAAACCCGCCAACCGACAACGAACCGCCGAAATAGGCGTTACGACCGGGAAGCCGCCGCAAGGCGGCTTTCCTCTTTCTGGCCGCAGGCCGCACCCCGCCACCGGAGAAAATCGACCGAGCGGGCGGCTCCCCCTTTGCCCCCCGCGAGCAACGCGCGCGGGTCGCCTTCACCCATTGACCACAGGCCCCTTGGAAAGCGTGGACGGCACGCCGCCCACTCTTCCCACAGGCTTGCGGGCTTCACGTCGTCCCGCCGCCAGCACCATCCTTCGGGAGGCGCGGCGGGCCGGTTCAGCCCTTAAGCCTGACTGGGCCTGACGCCGGGCGCGGCCATCCCGCCTTGCGGGAGGGGCCGCCGATGCCCGACTTGGACAATGGGCAAAGCCGACAGGAACGCCGTGCCACACGTCCTAGTGCACCTTGCCACCGTAGTCGTTCAGTCGTCGGCTTGCGGTGCCAGTTATAAGCAAAAGGAGGGCGGCAAGATGTGGGTAAGGCCCTTGCGTCCCCGCCGACCCCTGCGGGGCCTGCGGGGCCTCAGTCCCCTTACCCGTTGAGCGGTTCGGCCTACCGGCCTCGGCTCAATTATTGCCCTTCGGGAGAACAACGAAAGCGATTGACCATGACCCGCGACAAGCGCCGCCATGAGATCAAAGTCAGGTACGACGACCACGAACTTGCTACGCTCAAGGCGGCATCAAGCGCCGCCCGCGTCCCGTTGGCCGTCTATATCCGGGAACGATCCTTCGGGCGTACGCCCAAGCCGCCCGCCAATCATCCCGCCATCGTGGGCGACCTGATCAACGAACTACTGAAAATCGCAACCAACTTCAGCCAGCTTGCCCGCTGGGCAGAGGGCGAGGCGCTTACGTCTGTGAACGCTTGGGAACGCATCATGCGTGAGGATTGCGCGGGGCGCATGATCCGTGGCGACTTCGACAAGGAGGCCGCCGCCGAGCATTTTGGGGCGCTGGTGGAGCAAGGGCGCTGCATCAATGCGATTGCCAAGGATGCAAACACCGAACGGAAATGGCCGGACAGTCGGGAATTGGAGGCCGCGACCAAAGCGCTAAACTCGGTTGTGTTCAAGATTTTCCCACCCAAGCAGCGCCAGCAGCAGCCCGCGCGGCAGGAAAAGTTGGGGGCTTAGGTGCTTGGCGCGCGGGAAGGTGCCAGCGAGGCAGCCAAATGACGCTTTAAAAAGCGTTGGCTATTTGTGTCACGGCAGAGCATCCGGCCGGCAGGGCCGCCCGCTGGCCGAGATCATGGGCGAGCGTGTCGCCTTCATTCAGACGAACAACATTCAGGCCGAAAGCCCCGACGCCATCGCCGCCCATCTGCACGCTAGCGCATCGAGGGGCAGCGACCGCCTGAAAGGCCCCTATCTGCATTTTATCGTTTCGTTTGACGCCGCCGACGCACGCGCCGGAAAGGTACCGGACGACGTGCAACGCGAGATCGCGGGCAAGGTCATCGAGCGCATGGGATTAGCCGAATACCAAGGCGCTATTTTCGGCCATAAGGACACCCAGAACCCGCATATGCACTTTCTGTTTTCGCGGGTGCATCCCGAAACCTTGCGCGCTTGGGATAACTCCAAGTGCGGGGCACGGCTAACCGAGATCGTCAGGGAAGTAGCGCGCGAACACGGCTTGAACGTATCGCGCTCGCAGGAGCAGGGGGCGGAGCGGATCAGCGAAGCCGAATACCACGAGGCCCGGCGCGAGGGCCGCCCGCCCTTCCAGACGTTCAGCCCCGAGCAGCGCGCCGAGATCAGAGGCCAGACCTTGCCCGCGTTTCGCGAGGCCACCGGCTGGGCCGACCTGACCGAGCGCCTACAGGCGCAGGGCTTGCGGCTTGGCATGGCCGGGAAAGGCAGCAAGGCCGCGCTGTACGTTTACAGCGACACGCACAAGGCCAAGCTGTCCGACGTGTTTGGAAAGGAAAAGGACATACGCACCGGCAAACTTGCCGAGAGGTTTGGGCAGCGGTTCACAGACTACGCCCGCGAGAGCGGCCTAGATGCCCCAGAGCGACCAGAGAAGGGCGCAGATCATCATCGGGCACTCAACACCCCCCGCCGTGCGCAGACCTTAACCAGCGACGATTACAGCGCCGAATACGCTCGCAGGCAGGCGGCGCTTGACGCGGCCGTGCGCGAGCGGAACGTCTTTCAGGCGCAGGCGGAGCAACAACGCACCGCCGAGGCCGCCGCGAAGGAAGCAAGCCAGACCGTGGCAGCGTTCGCCGCGAAGGTTGCCGAGCTCGACCGGGAAGCCAACCAGAGCCGGGCCGAGTTTATGGCCGCCGTCGCGGATGCCTACGCCGACCCGACCGCAGCCCGCAGGGCATGGGAAGAATACGAGGCCGAGCGCCAGCGCGCCGGGCGAATGGCCGAATGCGCTTTCAAGCCCGAACGGTTTGGAACGCTCCGGGGCAAGGTGCGGGCAATGGTGAAGGACGCCGAGCGCCGCAAGGCGCTGGCCGCCATCGAGCGCATGAAGAAGGCCCGCGCCCGGTTTATCGCCGCGCGCGAGCAGGCCAAGGTTGCCCGCATCCGTATTCCGCCCGCCGAACACAAGGCACAGGAGGCCACGCGGACTTGGCGCGACTGGACGAACCAGACCGGCGACCGGCAGGAGCAGGAAAGGCGGCTTGCCGCCCTGAATGAGAATGTGCGCCAGAAGGCCGCCGCGTTGGCGGAACTTACCCGCGACCGCGACGCCGAGCGGGGCGACGGCGGGCGCGAGCGCGACAGGGGCATAGGTTGGGACGATTGACGGCAGCGCAAAGGGCGCAGCCGTCGGGCCGCAAGGCAAAACATCATCGAAAGGCAATACAGATGGACAACTCTACGGCAGTTAGATAGCGACATACGCTAGCAGCGACCCCCGCCCCGGCGGGGGTTTTCAGTTCCTGACAGATTGCCGGCCGGCGCGCTGGCCGGATTGTCAGTTATTCCAGCCCCGCGCCCGTCAGTCAGAATTGGCGGCAAGCCGCATAAGCCCACGAGAACAACACGGAGGTCGAGCACATGAGGGCTTTTCTTTTCCTGACGGCCTTTGCCGCCGCCGCCGAACCCGCAGCGGCACAGGACAAGTTTTATTCCCATTCGACAAACGCCGGGAATAGCAAGTACGAGGCCATGGCTACCGCCATCCTTGCTAATCAGGCCATGCAAGGCGCGTCGATTACCTATCTTTCCGAGGCCGTGCCCCCCAATGGCGAGGTAAGGCTAGGCGCGGGAGGAGCGTGCGCGACCGAGAACGAGGGCGCTTTACGCTACAACAGCACGGCGGGGGGTGTTGAGTTTTGCAACGGCACCGTATGGCAGCCAGTCGGGGGCGGCGGCGCGTTGCCGCAATATTCCATAGTTCCCATGTACACGACCACGCCGCCCCTAGGGTTTCAGTTATGCGACGGCACCAATGGCACCCCCGACTTGCGCGGGCGGTTCTTGGTTGGCGTCGGGTCTTTAAGCATTGCGGGTTTTCCTGAAACCTACACCTTGAATCAAGCTGGCGGCGCTCACCGCATAACGCTGATCGTTGCCAACCTGCCTCCCCACAGCCACGGGACGAACATCACCGGCCAGCCCGGCGTTTCGTTCGTGAACGGCGTAAACACCCTTCCCGTGTTTGGGAGCGGCAGCACCGCCGCAACCGGGAGCGCGACGCCGTTCGACAACCGCCCGCCATTCCGCGCCGTGGCCTACATGTGCAAAACATCATAGGGGGCAAACACATGATCTTAAAAATTGTGATCGGGATGATTTTTGCGCTGGCCGTTATTTCTTACGTTCACGACCCGGCGCAGGCGAAAGCGTTGGCGGGCATTATTGCGGAATTGCTTTTCAGTATCGGCGCATCCGTTCGGCAGGCGCTTATGGCCGTCATTGAAACCATCAAGTGAGGACTTTTTTTCATGCGTATTTTGTTTGTTTCTCTTGTGGCCGCGTCCATTCTTCCGCTTGCCGGTCACGCCCAGCACGTCACCGGCCAAGGCATCGACCGAGCCAGCAGCAACATGCGGCTGGAAAACGAGTTTGAAGTTTTTCGCACCAATCAGGACGGCATCGACCAGACCCAAAATGTTCGCCTTGAAGCATTGGAGGCACGGGACGCCGAATTGAACGCCCGTACGAGCAAGAACGAGGGCGATATTCACCAGCTATTTCAGACGATCAACAACCTTGACCTTACGTGCAGCCTTGACCAGTACCAGCTTACCGACAAGTGCCAACCCTGCATCACCGGCCTGAAGTATCCGGCTTGCAAGTCGGGCTATAGCGCATCTATCGCGCAAACGCCTTGCGGTTCGTCCGGCAAGCAGCAGTTTTGCATCCCCTCGACCACCTGCACCGCCATGAAATGCCAGATGTACAAGTGACCGGCCCCGCATGACCGAGGCCGCGATCCCGTCCCCCTACTACATGACGCCCGCCGCAGAGCGGGCCATGCAGCTTTTGTGCAGCGGTAGCCCCGAGGCCGCGTTGCGGCTTTCCTTGGGCCATGCCGTCGTGTGCTGGCGGGATGATGATCTTGAACAATGGCGCTACTGGCAGGACGTGGCCGTTATGGTGCGCGTGTTCGCCGTCGTGCCGTTCGAGTACCGGCCCCCGTGGCGGGTATAAGCGCCAACAAGAACCGCCCAAGGCAACCTTGGGCGGCTTTTTCGTGGGCGGTTGATTAAAGGCTTACCCCTGTTCCCAGCGCCCGAATAGACCCCGAAACGCGGCATCCTCCCAATATCGCACTTTGTCCGCCATCAGCGGGCGCAGCCCTTGGACAAGGATAACCTGTTTCGTTTCGGGCATGGCCGCAACTTCATCCGCCGTCATAAGATCACGCGCCGTCATCGAGCGCGACACCGTGGCATCCGTCGCCACCAGACCGCCACCGGCGACGCGGGCGGCTTGGTTATGGGTTTCAATCGTCGTTCGCCCGAGCGAACGGCTTATGTATTCCGCCGTTTCCAATTCCGTTACGCCAAAGAACGAGCGCACCGCGCAGTTAGCCATCAGCGTACCAGCCGCCTTGCCGTAAATTGCAAGCAGTTGCGGCTTGTCTTGGCAGAATATCCAGAACCGAACACCATAGCCCGCGACGACACCAATTCCCTGTTCAATCGAGGCCATATGCCCGAGCGCGGGAAACTCATCGAGCAGAAACAGCACCGGCGTTTCCGGCTTGGCCTTGTTCTTGGTCATGGCCCGGCAGGCCATCCCTACCACCGTTCTCATGAACACCCGGAAGTGGCCTATTTCGTCGGGCGGAACCACAAGATAGACGGTTACGCCCGTTTCCTTCATCCGGCCAAAATCAACCGTGCTGCGCCCCGTCGTAATCGCCTTCACTTGGCGGTCGCTCCAGATGTCGGTTTTTCCTACCGCCGTGGACAGCACGGAACCAAACCCACGCGGCGACTTGGCCGCCAGCTTTTGCATATGCCCGCCCGCCTCGCGTATTTCGGGCACCGCACTTGCCGCCATGTCGTCAAGGATGCGCTCAAACTGTTCCGGCCCGGCCATGAGGGCTTGCCGCACCATGCCCATGCAGGCGCGATCCCCGGCCTTGTCGATCACATGTAGCAGCAGCCCGCGCACGAGGATCAGGGCTTGTTGGTCAAAGTGTTCGGACGCTCCCCCATCCCCTGACCGGGGCATGAGCAGATCGGCCAGTACCCCGGCATCCGTTGCCATGTTGGCATCGCGCCGGATGCAGTCGAGAGGGTTGAAGATCACCCCCGGCGCGGGATTGCTTGGGTCAATCCGCACGACCTGTTGTCCGAGCACGTCCGCCCGATAGGCCGACGTTACATCGTAGTTTTCCCGCTTAATGTCCGTCACGAACACCGAGCCGGGGTAGGTCAACAGTGTGGGGATAATTTGCCCCGCGCCCTTCCCCGAGCGCGTCGGCGCGAACGTGGCAAGGTGTCCGGGCGCGTCGTAGCGCAGAAACCGGCCTTCCAGCTTTCCGACGATTACGCCCGCATCGCCCAGCAGGCCCCGCGCCTTGGCTTCCGACTTAGTTGCCCAGCGGGCGGAACCGTGCAGGGTTTTGCCCCGCGCAAAGGGCACCGGCCCGAACAAGCCCCAGAGGCCCGCAGCGCCTAGCAGGAGGGCTTGGGGGTATAGTTCGGCGTTGTAGTGCAGCCAGCAGACCGAGGCCATCGCGACCCCAAAGAACGCTTGCAATTTCAGGTTTTGGATTAGCATCGGCCTATTTCCCCTGTTTTATGGCCGACGTGCGCACATACCCGGAAAAGCCCCCGGCACGGACGTAGCTTTGCGCGCCTGACCGCTCCAACACTTCCACCGGCGAACCGGCGGGAATGGTCAGGCACGCCGCCTTGGCGCTTGTGGAGGTGCAAAGCTGGGTATCCTTGGGCAGATACGCCCCGGCTTCCGGGGCAGCTTCCGCGACCGGCGCGGCCTTTGTGCTACCCCATGCGAACAGCGCCGCAGCGTTCAGCCAGACAGCGCCCCCGCCGAGGGCGAGCAGAACCGCTTGGAACATCAGGCGTTCGCGCAAAGTGTCAGCCTCTTTTTTGTTGCCTGGTTGCATATGCCTGCAACCACCTACCCGCTTATGCGGGCCGCCCCATGAAAAGAGGGGGGCAAAACAACTGACAGGAGGAAACCCCTTTGAAACGCGACCTTTTCAACATCCCCCACAAGATCAGCATGAACCGCCGTTTTGTGGCCGCAAGCGCCGCCACTTTGATAGGTGTTTCCTTGGCCTACGCCTTCACCGGACACGCCAGCACGACCGCGCACGGAGCGGCATCGAGCAAAGCAACCGTCTATGTGGCATCTGCCCCACGCCTGCCCGCCTGCGACGGGCGCGAGGTCATCGCCTACACGCTGGACGGCTTGCGCCATCAGGGCGCGGACGTGGCCGCCGTGGTAGCCGTTGCCGAAGATATGCGGATTACCGCAGGCGAGGGCCACGACGTGGCCGCCTTTTGCAAGGCCGAGGCGGTACTAAATGGCGGAGCGCGCCAGCCGTTCGCCTATCAGATCGGATGGAACGCCGAGCCGGGTAGCGCGATCTATGTGGTTGGCGACGCCATCCGCTAACGCCGTTGTCCCCTCAACCGGAGCGGCCCGCAGGTATGCGGGCCGTGTTCGTTACGAGCGTATGCCGGTGAGAGAGATCACCCGCGCGCGGAAATCCTGATATTCAGGCCCGCCGCCGTTGATCAGATCAGAAATCCGATAAAACCGGTTGGTTGTGGGGCTTTCTTTCTTCGCCATGTCCATATCGATCCGATCGACGTTCACGACTGTCCAACATTCCACATAGCCTGCAGCCTTGGCTTTCTGGTGGCTTTTTTCGGCTTCCCCGATCCGGTTGTGAATGTTCGAGAAGTCCGAGCCGCCCTTGACTTCAACGGCGATCAATTCCCGAAAATTGTCCGCGCTCATTTCCTCGCGGATGATGATATCCGGATCAGGAGCAAACTCGATCAGTACACGCCGCCCCGCCGCGTTTTCAATTTCTATCCGGTTGGCCGTGGCTTCCTTGACGGCAGGCTTAACAATGTCGTGGATCGCGTCGAAAACCTTCACGATCCCCGCAGCGCCCTTTTTGACGTTCGCCCCGCCCCGCAGTTGCGGGCCGAGCGTCAAAAGCGTGAGATCATCAAGCAGGGCTTGGCTTACGCGCTTCGCGCCAATGCCATCGAGCAGGAGCGCCGCCGCGTCGGACAGCGCCCGGCACAGGTCAGGGAGATCGGCAGCGTTGGCCGCCGTCAGCACCCCGCGCTTTTCCATCGACTGGAACCGGGATACCCCCGTTTCCGTCGTGTAAAACTCTTTCTGGCTATAGCCGTACAAGAGCCGATAATACCCCAACAAGCGGGGGTTTTTCGTCAGGAGCAGCGGAACCGGGAACATAAGTTCCCCGCGCAGGCCGTGGCTTGCGAGCGTCGCAAGGCTGGGCTTGGGCACATAGTCCGCAAGCGCCTTGTCTATTTCCGTTATGTCGAGGTTTTTGATTGTCGCGGCGAGCGCGTCTTGCAGGTATTGCCCGCGTATTTCCGCGAGCACACCCGAAAAATCAATCTGTAATTCTGGATCGGGTATTTTGAACATCAGGCCGCCACGCGAACAATGGATTTTTCATCAGCTTCCAGCCGTTCGGCAGCAAGCGCAACATATTCGGGATTGAGTTCAATCCCTACATACTTTCGGCCCAACTGTTGGGCAACAAGCCCCGCCGTTCCCGAGCCGAAAAAGGGATCAAGGATGAAGTCGCCGGGCTTGGTGGCCGCGAGGATACACGGCTCAACCAGCGCAGGCGGGAAGGTGGCGAAATGCGCCCCCGGAAAGCCTTGCGTGTGAATGTTCCACACCGAGCGCCGATTGCGTTTGCCGCTTCCGTTGCCTTCCATGACCGCAGCCCGGTCATAGTAATATTTTTCGTCTTTAGTGAACATGAACAGATATTCATGGGAGCGCGTAGGGCGATCCTTCACGCTTTCCGGCATGGCATTTGGCTTGTTCCAAATAAGATCGGCCCGCAAGTACCATCCATCTTCTTGCATGGCGAACGCCAGCCGCCACGGGATGCCGATCAAGTCCTTTGGCTTGAGGCCGTCGGGGGTATCAGGGCGCACCGACATTGCCCGAGCAGGATTTTTCTTGTCAGGCGCACGCCAACCGCGATTGCCGCTTGTGTAGCCGTCGCCAATGTTCAGCCAGAAAATCCCATCATCCTTGAGCACCCGGCGCGCTTCCGAGAAGATCGACCGCAGCGCGTTGACGTACTGGGGCAACGTCCCCTCAAGGCCGAGTTGATCGGGTATGCTGTAATCCCGCAGACCCCAATAGGGCGGCGAGGTTATGACTGTCTGCACGGAGCAGTCCGGCAGCCGCCGGAGCACGGTCAGCGCGTCCCCCTCAAAAATCGTGGAGGCCGTCACCGTCAGCTTTTCGGGCTTGGTTATCTTTTGCGTTCGCATATCGCCTCGTCTGTCCCCCATCAGGCAGGCGCTTGATCGCGCCGACGGGCCAGAGCGTGCGCCGTATCGTGCCTTCTAAATGCCGTGCCCCGTCATCGTTCGCCCACAATATCGGGCTTCGCCGGGAATGTGGAGGGCGATCTTGCACCGTCCCGCCTGTTGGCGAGAGTTGGCCGGGGTTGTCCCCAATTTGTCCCCGAAACGCCAAAGCGCCCCGACCGGCAGGCCGAGGCGCTTTCGTTTTGGCGTTGTATTTCAAGCTATTAAGCTGGTTGCGGGGGTAGGATTTGAACCTACGACCTTCAGGTTATGAGCCTGACGAGCTACCGGGCTGCTCCACCCCGCGGCAAGGTTTTCGGAACGCGAAGGGCCCCGTTGGGGGAATTCCCCTGGGGCCCTTGGCGTTTCGATCGTGAGAGGATGGATGTTGTTCTTGGAGATCTTCCTGTCCTTTGCAGGCCCGGCGACGACCTACTCTCCCGGGTCTTGAGACACAGTACCATCGGCGCTGAGGAGTTTGACGGCCGAGTTCGGGATGGGATCGGGTCTTATGC
>NZ_JBKBQG010000010.1:0-108880 GCF_046292825.1 Salinarimonas sp.
CCGGCATGGTCAAGCTGCCCGAGGGCACCGAGATGGTGATGCCGGGCGACAACGTCGCGATGGAAGTCGAGCTGATCACGCCGATCGCCATGGAGGAGAAGCTGCGCTTCGCCATCCGCGAAGGCGGCCGCACCGTCGGCGCCGGCGTCGTCGCCGCGATCCTGGACTGATCGGGATCGCGCGCGAAAAAGCGTTTGTCATCGGCGGGGCGGTGCGCTAAGCATCGCCACCCGAATGCGGGGCGGCCGAAAGGTCGCCGCCGCCGGGGTCTAGGAGTGTAGCTCAACTGGTCAGAGCACCGGTCTCCAAAACCGGGGGTTGGGGGTTCGAGTCCCTCCACTCCTGCCATTCGGCAGATTTCGAGAAGGCCGGGCCCGCTTGGGTCCGGCCTTCTTCGTTTGGAGCGCCACCGCCACGGCGGAGCGAAATCGCCGTTGCGGCTTGCCTTCGTGCATGGTTTGTTCTAGTGCTTTCCGTCAGCCGTGCCCGCACGGCGAATCGGCCCGGCGCCTCGTGCATGGGAGAGGCATGGCGCGTCGGCGGGAACGTCCTATATGCAGGCGGGCCGGCCGCGCGCGCCGGCCTCCTTCCGCTGCGAGCCCACGATGTCCGATCTCGACGACCTGTTCGACCGCGCCCGCGCCGGCGATCCCACCGCCCGCGTCATCTCGGTGCGCGGCGCGCGCGAGCACAATCTCAAGAACGTCGACCTGATGATCCCGCGCGACAAGCTCGTCGTGTTCACGGGGCTGTCGGGCTCGGGCAAGTCCTCGCTCGCCTTCGACACGATCTATGCCGAGGGGCAGCGCCGCTACGTCGAGAGCCTCTCGGCCTATGCGCGGCAATTCCTCGAGATGATGCAGAAGCCGGACGTCGACCAGATCGACGGCCTCTCGCCCGCGATCTCGATCGAGCAGAAGACCACCTCCAAGAACCCGCGCTCGACGGTGGGCACCGTCACCGAGATCTACGATTACATGCGCCTCCTGTGGGCGCGCGTCGGCATCCCCTATTCGCCGGCGACGGGCCTGCCGATCGAGAGCCAGACGGTCAGCCAGATGGTGGACCGCGTGCTCGCGCTGCCCGAGAAGACGCGGCTCTACCTCCTCGCCCCCGTCGTGCGCGGGCGCAAGGGCGAGTACCGCAAGGAATTGGCCGAGTTCCAGAAGCGCGGCTTCCAGCGCGTGAAGATCGACGGCACCTTCCACGAGATCCAGGACGCGCCGACGCTCGACAAGAAGCTCAAGCACGACATCGACGTCGTGGTCGACCGCCTCGTCGTGCGCGCCGACATGGGCGCGCGCCTCGCCGAGAGCTTCGAGACCGCGCTCGAACTCGCCGACGGCATCGCCTTGATCGAATGGGCGGACGAGAAGGACGAGACCGGCGGCCCCAAGCGCATGGTCTTCTCGCACAAATTCGCCTGCCCCGTCTCCGGCTTCACGATCCCCGAGATCGAGCCGCGCCTGTTCTCGTTCAACAATCCCTTCGGCGCCTGCCCGACCTGCGACGGCATCGGGCACGAGATGCGCATCGACCCTGACCTCGTCGTCCCCGACGAGAGCCTGACGCTCAAGCGCGGCGCGATCGGCCCCTGGGCGAAATCGACCTCGCCCTATTACGGCCAGACGCTCGACGCGCTCGCCAAGCATTACGGCTTCAAGACGACGGTCGCCTGGCGCGCGCTGCCGCAGAAGGCGCGCGACGTCATCCTCTACGGCTCGGGCACGGAGGCGATCCGCTTCGCCTACGACGACGGCCTGCGCGCCTACGAGGTGGTGAAGCCCTTCGAGGGCGTCGTGCCCAATCTCGAGCGGCGCTATCGCGAGACGGAGAGCGACTGGTCGCGCGACGAGATCTCCCGCTTCATGGGCGAGACGCCCTGCGCGGCCTGCGGCGGCAAGAGGCTCAAGCCGGAGGCGCTCGCCGTCAAGATCGACGGCTGCGATATCGGCGACGTCAAGCGACTCTCGGTCAAGGACGCGGCGACCTGGTTCGGGGCGCTGCCCGAGAAGCTCGACGAGAAGCGGCTCGAGATCGCCGGCCGCATCCTCAAGGAGATCCGCGAGCGCCTCGCCTTCCTCAACGATGTCGGCCTCGAATACCTGACCCTCGCGCGGTCCTCGGGCACGCTGTCGGGCGGGGAGAGCCAGCGCATCCGCCTCGCATCGCAGATCGGCTCGGGGCTGACGGGCGTGCTCTACGTCCTCGACGAGCCCTCGATCGGGCTCCACCAGCGCGACAACGAGCGGCTGCTCGGCACGCTCGAGCGGCTGCGCGACCTCGGCAACTCGGTCATCGTCGTCGAGCACGACGAGGATGCGGTGCGCCGGGCCGATTACGTCGTCGATGTCGGGCCGGGCGCGGGCATCCATGGCGGGCGCATCGTTTCGCAGGGCACGCCCGATCAGGTGATGGCCGATCCCAATTCGCTCACCGGCAAGTATCTCACCGGCGAGATGTCGGTGCGCACCCCCGCCAAGCGCCGCAAGCCGCAGGCCGCGCGGATGCTCAAGGTCGTCGGCGCGCGCGGCAACAATCTCAAGGACGTCGACGTCGAGATCCCGCTCGGCACCTTCACCTGCGTCACCGGCGTCTCGGGCGGCGGCAAGTCGACGCTCGTGATCGACACGCTCTACAAGGCCGTCGCGCGCAAGCTCAACGGCGCCATGGAGCACCCCGCGCCGCACGACCGGATCGAGGGCCTCGAACATCTCGACAAGGTCATCGATATCGATCAATCGCCGATCGGCCGCACCCCGCGCTCGAACCCCGCGACCTATACCGGCGCCTTCACGCCGATCCGCGAATGGTATGCGGGACTGCCCGAGGCGAAGGCGCGCGGCTACCAGCCCGGGCGCTTCTCCTTCAACGTCAAGGGCGGGCGCTGCGAGGCCTGCCAGGGCGACGGCGTCATCAAGATCGAGATGCACTTCCTGCCCGACGTCTACGTCACCTGCGACGTCTGCAAGGGCAAGCGCTACGACCGCGAGACGCTGGAGGTCCGCTATCGCGACAAGTCGATCGCCGATCTCCTCGACATGACGGTCGAGGAGGCGCGCGAATTGTTCAAGGCGGTGCCGTCGATTCGCGAGAAGATGGAGACGCTCGCGCGCGTCGGGCTCGGCTACATCAAGGTCGGCCAGCAGGCGACGACCTTGTCGGGCGGCGAGGCGCAGCGCGTGAAGCTCTCGAAGGAGCTCTCGAAGCGCGCCACGGGCCGCACGCTCTACATCCTCGACGAGCCGACGACGGGCCTGCATTTCCACGACGTCGCCAAGCTCCTCGAAGTGCTCCACGAGCTCGCCGACCAGGGCAACACCGTCGTCGTGATCGAGCACAATCTCGAGGTCATCAAGACCGCGGATTGGGTGATCGATCTCGGCCCCGAGGGCGGGGACGGGGGAGGGCGGATCGTGGCGGAAGGCACGCCCGAGGCGATCGCGAAGAATCCCGAGAGCCATACCGGCCGCTTCCTCGCCGAGGTCCTGGCGCGCCGGCCGATCAAGAAGCGGGCGGCGCGGCAGGCGGCCGAATAGGCCGACTTTCCGCGCACCCATCTTCGCCGTTCGCGCGTTCCCATGCCGGAGGAACGCGATGGACGAATTGCAGTACATGGGTGCGATCCCGCTCGAGGGTCTCGCTCTGCGGCTCGGGCTCGCCGCGCTCGGCGGCATGCTTTTGGGGCTCGACCGCGAGCTGCGCGGACGCGCGACGGGCCTGCGCACCCACGGCATGGTCGCCCTGTCTTCGTGCGTGATCACGGTCTCGGCCTTCCTCGTCTACGAGGAAGCGATCGCGCGCGACCTCGAATATCTGAGCATCGACCCCTTGCGCGTGATCCAGGGCCTCGCTCAGGCGATCGGCTTCATCGCGGCGGGCGCGATCTTCGTCGCCAAGGGCGACGTCCACAATCTCACATCGGCTGCGAATCTCTGGCTGGCGGCGGCCGTCGGCATCGCGCTCGGCGCCGGCCAATACGCGCTCGCGGGTCTCGCCTTGGGATTCGGCCTCCTGTTGATGACGTTCATGCGCGTGGTCGAGCGGTTCATGCATCGGAGGTTGGACAATTGACGGTTTGGCTCTTCGCCTTGCGCGCGGCGTGTGCTAGAGGGCTCCTGTCGTGCCCGAGGCCCCGTGGCGAAACTGGTAGACGCACCGAACTTAAAATTCGGAGCCCAAAAGGCGTGCCGGTTCGATTCCGGCCGGGGCCACCAAGGCACGTTTGCTTTTGACGACCCATTGCTTGCTCCTCTTAGCGCTCTGGGTAAAATTTGAATAATATTCGTTTGTTGAATCTCCGACAAATGCTCCGGTATGATCCTCGCAAGACGGCGCGTGGGAAATCCTTGCTTGTTTCCGTTTAGGAAACTTCTGGGGTCGGAGTTGATAAAACTTTATCGGAGCGTGCCGTTATGATCATGTGGACAGGGGCGGGCTTAAGCATTGAAAAACCACTTTCGCCGAACATGAAATACGAACCGCGCTTCTTTTCGCTCGAAGACGCGGGATGGCCGGAGGCGAGGGGATCGCGAGGAGCTCGGAGGTTTTCACGCGTGCGCCACAATGCGACCTTTCTTTCTCCGCCAAGGGAAAGTGGAAAAGCTCGATGCGCTACGCTTCCAGAGACAGTTCGGCTGGACGTGCTGCCGCGCTCGACCGTCGGTGCGAGGAACCCGTGATGCAGCGTCGCCCCTCCGAGACAGCGGACAAACCCGCCAAGGAGCGAACGCTCCCGATCGACAAGGAAGCCTTCTCGCAGCGCCTGTGGCAGGCGATCAAGCGCAGCGGGCTGACCTACAAGGAGACCGCGCGCCGCGCGCAGGAGCACTTGCCCCCGGGCATGCGCATCAGCGACGTCAGCGTCTGGTCCTATGCCAAGGGGCGCAGCCTGCCGCGCCGCATGACCCATGTCGAAGCGCTCGGTCGCGTGCTCGGCGTGGACACCCACGAGCTCCTGGGCAGCGCCGATCTGGTGGCGCCCGGCACGACCGAGGAGGCACAGGTGCGTGGGGTGACGGTCGACGACATCGGCGACGGGCGGGCGATGCTGCGCATCGCGATGCCGGTCCCCTGGCCGCTGGCGCTGGAGGTCCTGCGCCTGCTCAAGGGCCCCGATTCCGCGCAGGCGGAACTGGACATGGAGGAGAGCGCCGAGCCGGATCCCGCGAACGAGGCCGACGGTACCTTTTGACCGGCGTCGGCATTCGTCGCAAGATGCCGCCGGTCCGCCCCGCGAGCGTCGGCGCGAACGACCCGCGCCGCGCAGGGCTTCCATACGAATCGCGTCGGGACGCACCGGCGCGTCTCTCGATGAAATCGACAACGGGGCGCGCATGAGCGCCGGGTGAGCCATGATATTCGAGCGTCGCTTCTCCATCGCGCCGGCCTTCGTGCGCCTGATTCGCCGGGACCGACCCGGAATCCGCATCGTCGAGGGCCATTTCCCCGATCAACCCGAGCGCCGCTCCCACGTGCGGCTCGAGAACGAGAGCTGCGAGCTCGTGCTCGAGAGCGTCGAGGACGGTCGCGTCACGGCCGAGGAGCGCACCGAGGTGTCCCGCGCGCAGGGCGAGGTGCTGCTCGACGTCTGCGCCGGCAAGGTCTCCTACGAGCGCCTGCGGATCGATCTCTCCGAAGACGTCGTGGTGCTGATCGAGCGGGTGCTGACGCCCGCGCCGAGCCAGACGGCGCGTATCGCGTTCCAGAGCGCCGAGGCGGCCGAGGCCTTCCGGCCTCCGCTCTGGCTCGGACCGGAGCTGAAGGCCGACGAGGCGGCCGGCCCGCGGGCGGTGGCCCTCGGCGCGCGTCCGAAGGCCTATGACGGCCCGCTCTCGAATGCGGGGCTCGAATCGCTCCTCGATCTCCTGGAACGCAGCGCCTCCCAGCGCTACGGCGCACGGGGCGGCCGCGACGACCTCGTGATGAGCGCGCTCAAGCGCCTCGCGCGCGGCGACGGCGCTCCCGCGCCCCAAGCCCCCGCTTCCGCCTCACCCGCACCCGCGCCGATGCCGCCGCCCGCCGCGAGCGCGTCCGAGGACGCCCTGTTCGACCCGCCGCCCGAGCTGCCGGCCGGGCCGACGAACGGTTCGGGTCGTCGCCCCGCCTGAGGCGGCGTGCCCGGCCCCGCGCGCGTCCCGCTTGCCGCGCGCGGCGCCCCGCACCATGTTGTCCTCGCGACAGAGGACAGGCCATGGCGAATTCGAGCTCCCCCCGAACCCATTCTCCCCGTGCCAAGATCGAGCGGTCGGACGCCGAATGGCGCGACCGGCTGACCCCCGAGCAATACCGCGTCACCCGCAAGCACGGCACCGAGCGCGCCTTCACCGGCCCGTTCTGGGACGAGAAGCGCGCGGGCCTCTACAGATGCGTGTGCTGCGACAGCCCGCTCTTCCGCTCGGACACGAAATTCGATTCGGGCACCGGCTGGCCGAGCTTCTTCGCCCCGGTCGAGCCGGAGGCGGTGGAGGAGCACGAGGACCGCTCCTGGTTCATGCGCCGCACCGAGATCCGCTGCGCGAGCTGCGACGCGCATCTCGGACACGTCTTCCCGGACGGCCCCGCGCCGACGGGCCTGCGCTATTGCATGAACGGCACGGCGCTCGACTTCATTCCCGACGAGGCCTGAATGCCGTTTCGGACGCAAGGCGCGCCGCCGCCGCCGCGCAGCCTCGCGCGGACCACCATCGTCTCCCGTCACGGCCGCGAAGTCGCCGACGATCACGCCTGGCTCAAGGCCGAGAACTGGCGTGCGGTGCTCGACGACCCGGCCGCGCTCCCCCGCGAGATCCGCGCCCATCTCGAGGCCGAGAACGCCTATACGGACGCGCTGATCGCGCCCCTCGCGGATCTGCGCCGCACCCTCGTCGGGGAGATGCGCGGGCGCATCAAGGAGAGCGATTCCTCGGTGCCGGAGCCGGACGGGCCCTACGCCTACGTGACGCGTTTTCGCGAAGGCGGCGAGCATCCGCTGGTCTGCCGCACGCCGCGCGAAGGCGGCGAGGAGGCGATCCTGCTCGACGGCGACGCGCTCGCGCAGGGGCACGGCTATTTCGCCTTCGGCGACGTCGAGGCCTCGCCGGACCATGCGCGCCTCGCCTGGGGCTGCGACACCGAGGGGTCGGAGAGCTACGTCGTGCGCGTACGCGACCTCGCGCGCGGCGAGGACCTGCCCGATCGGCTCGAGCGCGTCGCGGGCGGGCTCGTCTGGGGGGCGGACGGATCCTTCCTCTACTATGTCGAGCGCGACGAGAACCACCGCCCGGCCCGCGTGCGCCGTCACGTGATCGGCACCGCGCAGGCCGACGACGCGCTCGTCTATGCCGAGGCGGATGCCGGCTGGTTCGTCGATTGCGTCGCGACCCGCTCGAAGGCCTACGGCGTCGTCGCGCTCGGCGATCACGAGACCTCCGAGGCCTGGCTCCTCGATCTCGCCGACCCGCTGGCCGAGCCGCGCCTCGTCGCACCGCGCGAGCGGGAGGTGCGCTATTCGGTCGACCATCGCGGCGAGGAGCTCGTGATCCTCACCAACGCCGATGGGGCGGAGGACTTCAAGCTCGTCACCGCACCCGTCGCGAGCCCGCGGCGGGAGGCCTGGCGCGATCTCGTCGCGCATCGGCCCGGCGTGATGATCCTCGCCCATGCGGCCTACGCGCGGTTCCTCGCCCGGCTCGAGCGCGAGGATGCGCGCCCGCGCATCGTCGTGCGCGACCTGGAGACGGGGGAGGAGCACGCGATCGACTTCGCCGAGGAGGCCTATTCGCTCTCGCTGCAGCCCGGCCGCGAATTCGCCGATACGCGCCTGCGCTTCGGCTATTCCTCGATGACCACGCCGACGGAGACCTGGGACTACGACATGGCCACCCGCGAGCGGGTGATGCGCAAGCGCCAGGAGGTGCCCTCGGGCCACGATCCGTCGGCCTACGTGACGCGGCGGCTCTTCGCGACCGCACCGGACGGGGCGCGCGTCCCGATCTCGCTCCTGCACCGCGCGGACCTCGCGATCGACGGCTCGGCGCCCTGCCTCCTCTACGGCTACGGCTCCTACGGCATCGCGATGTCGGCGGCCTTCCGCACGAACCCTCTCAGCCTCGTCGATCGCGGCTTCGTCTACGCCATCGCCCATGTGCGCGGCGGGACCGAGAAGGGCTGGGCCTGGTACAAGGACGGCAAGCGCGAGAAGAAGGTCAACACCTTCAAGGATTTCATCGCCGTCGCGGAAGCCCTCTGCGAGGCGGGCTACACCGCGCGCGGGCGGATCGTCGCCCAGGGCGGCAGCGCGGGCGGCATGTTGATGGGGGCGGTCGCCAACATGGCGCCGGATCTGTTCGCCGGCATCGTCGCGGAGGTGCCCTTCGTTGACGTGCTCAACACCATGCTCGATGCCGACCTCCCGCTCACCCCGCCGGAATGGCCCGAATGGGGCAATCCGATCGAGAGCGAGGCGGCTTTCGACGCGATCCTCTCCTACTCGCCCTACGAGAACGTGCGCGCGCAGCACTACCCGCCGATCCTCGCCATGGGCGGCCTCACCGACCCGCGGGTGACCTATTGGGAGCCGACCAAATGGGTCGCGCGCCTGCGCGCCAGGATGACGGGCGGCGGCCCGGTCCTCCTCCACATGAACATGGGCGCCGGCCACGGCGGCGCGTCCGGTCGGTTCAAGCATCTGGAGGAGGTGGCTTTGGGCCAGGCTTTCGCGCTCGCCGCCATAGGGGAGGGGGCGGCGCGGGAGGGCGCGTGAGGCGAGAGCGGCGCCCGCGCCGCGGGCGTCACCGCCCCTCCGTCGAATGCCGCGCCACCGCCCGCTCCAGCTCGGCGCAGAGCGCGAGCGCGAGGGGATCGTCGTCGCGCGCGCCCTCGCGCAGGGCGGCGGAGAGCGCGTCGACATGGGCGGCGACGAGGGCTGCGGGCGGAGCCTTGCCGCGGGCCGCGAGCAGGCGCGCGAGGCTCTCCGCGATCCGGCCGACGAGCACGGCCTCGAAGAGCGGCGCCGTCGCCGCGAGGTCGCGGGCGGCGCGGAGGAGTTCGGCGGTCGCCTTCGCGTCGCCGCGCGCCCGACGCTCGGCGAGCGCCGCGAGCCGCGCCGCCATCTCCGCGAGCCGCCCGGCGAAGGCGGCGCGGATCTCCGCCTGCGCCGCGTCGGCGCGCGGCAGCGCCCGCGCCAGCGCCTCCTCCATCGACATGTCGAAGGCGAGCGCCTTGCGCCGCAGCGATTCGGGGACGGGCACGCTCGTGCGCGGGCGCCTTCGCGCGCTCGTCTCGCTCTTGGGGCCGCCGCCGGGTGAGCGCGGGCCGCCGGGCGGGGGGATGATCCGCATCGCGTCTCAAGCCTCCCGGTCGTCGGCGAGCGGGGGGTCGATCTGCGGCGCGAAGGGTTTGGTCCGGTCGGGCCCGAAATAGACCGGCGTCTCGACGAAGGGCCGCGTGTCGGCGAGCGCGGCGAGGAGTCGCTCGTAGAGCGCCTGCGCGGTGACGGGCTTGACCAGATAGGCGTTGAGCCCCGCCTTGAGCGCGTGCACCACCCGCGCGCGCTCTCCCGTCGAGGAGAGCATCACGATCGGCACGAACGGGCAGGGGCTGCGGTCGCGGTCGCGCAGCGCGCGGGCCAGCGCGACGCCGTCGAGCCGCGGCATCTCCCAATCGGTGATCACGAGATCGGGCGGCTCGGAGCGGGCCATCGCGAGCGCCTCCGCGCCGTCGGCCGCGAGACGCACGCGGCGCGCGCCGAAGGCCTCGAGCCAGGCGGCGACGAGCCGACGCCAGAACGGGTCGTCCTCGGCGACGATGACGGACAGGCGCTCGAAGGCGATACGCATGGCTCAGGGCCCGAATTGCTCGCGCAGGATTCGCTCGTCGAGAGAGTGCCCCGGATCGTGCAGCATGACGAGATCGATCGTCTGGTCGAGGGAGGCCTCGACCCGCGCCACGCGGCGGAACTCGGTGTGGTCGGCCACCGCCGAGACGGGGCGCAGCTCCGGCTCGATCACGTCGACGGCGACGCGGGCATGGTCCGGCAGGAGCGCGCCGCGCCAGCGCCGGGGGCGGAAGGCCGAGATCGGGGTGAGCGCGAGGAGGTGGGCGTTGAGCGGCAGGATCGGCCCGCCGATCGAGAAATTGTACGCGGTCGAGCCCGCCGGCGTCGCGACGAGGATGCCGTCGGCGATGAGCTCGGGCATGCGCACCTGCCCGTCGACGGTGATCGTCAGCTTCGCCGTCTGGTGGGTCTGGCGCAGCATGTAGACCTCGTTGATGGCGCGCGCGACATGCGCCTCCCCGCGGATATCGGTCGCCGTCATCAGGAGGGGGTGGACGACGCTGCGCTCGGCCTTCGCGAGGCGCTCGGGCAGGTCGTGCTCGCGGTAATCGTTCATGAGGAAGCCGACGGAGCCGCGATTCATGCCGTAGATCGGCTTCTCCACGCCCATGAACCGGTGGAGCGTCTGCAGCATCAGCCCGTCGCCGCCGAGCGCGACGATCACCTCCGCCTCCTCGGGCGGCACGTTGCGATAGCGGCCGCGCAGCCGGGCCGCGGCCGCCTCGGCCTCCGGGTTGCGGCTCGCCACGATGGCGATCGTCTTGTCATATCGCATGGGGATGCGCCACTCTCGACGGCCCGGCGCCCCCGCGCCGCGGCCAAAGCCGGAGGCAAGGCATAGCATGGATGCGCCGCTTCTCGTCTACACCACCTTTCCCGACGAGGCGACCGCGCGGGCGATCGCGCGCGCGCTCGTCGAGCGCAAGCTCGCCGCCTGCGTCAACCTGCTGCCGGGAATGACGAGCGTCTATGCGTGGGAGGGCGCGATCGAGGAGGCGGGGGAGATCGTCGGCATCGTCAAGACGCGCAAGGAGCGCGCCGAGGCCGTCTCCGCGGCGATCCGCGAGCTCCACCCCTACGACACGCCTGCGATCCTCCTCCTGCCGGCGGGGGCGGACGGGGCGACCTGGGCCTGGCTCCAGGACGGGACGACCCCATGAGCGGGGACGAGAGCGAAACCGCCACGATGCGGCCATCAAAGAGTTAAGGTTAACATGAGGTTGACGATCCGAAACGCTTCGCGCGGCGTTCCAATTGCCTAAACGATGGCAAGAGCCGGTGCCGGGATTCGGATCGGCTCAATTCGAGACGAATTGTTCCCGTGGAGGCGGCTCACATGAATGCGGACATCACGTTTCGGGACGCGAGCGACGCGGTCGATTTCGGCAAGACCTTCGTGCATTCCGACGCCTTCCGCGCCCTGTTTCGGGAGGGGATGGCCCTCGTGGAGGAGACGGCCGCCTATCTCGACGGGCAGGGCCGCGAGGAATCGCGCACCCTCGGCCGGCAGGCGGCGCTCACCTATGCGAGCGAGAGCATGCGGCTGACGACGCGCCTGATGCAGATCGCCTCCTGGCTCCTCGTCCAGCGCGCGGTCGCCGAAGGCGAGATCACGCCGCAGGAGGCGCTCAAGGAGAAGACCCGCGTGCGCCTCACCAAGCAGGAGAGCGCGAGCCCGCTCTTCGACGCCGAGGCGCTGCCCGAGGCTCTGCGGGCGCTGATCGGCAAGAGCGTGCGCCTGCACGCGCGCATCGTCCATCTCGACGGCATCCTGGCCGAGGACCCGCCGCGCCGCGCCGTCGACGAGAGCCCCGTCGCCACCCAGCAATGGCTGATCCGCTCGGCCTTCGGGCAGGGCTGACCGGGGGAGGGGGGCCGCTCAGCCGACGGGATGCGGTGTCGGCACGAGGCGCAGCGCCTCCCAGAGATTGGTGAAGCGCGTCGAGGACAGGTACATCAGCTCCTCGACGCGGACCTGCGCGTCCGGGTCGAGCCTGTCGAGCGCATCGTCGCGATAGCCGGGGCGGCAGACGAGGAGGGGCGCGGCGCGGCGGCGACCCGCGGCGAGGCCGACGACGTGACGCTCGAACAAGGTCGGCACGGGCACCGGCACGTTGCGGCGCCAATAGCCGGCATAACCGTTATTGACCGCAAATCCCCGGCGGCGCGCGCGCGCCGCGAAGCCCGCCGCGAGCGCGTTGCGCGCGAGCGCCGCCGGGCGCGAGACGCCCCGGCGCAGGACGGCCCCGATCCGCTCCGTCGGATCGCGCAGGAACGGTGCGGGGAGGCGCCCGCGCCGCCGCTCCAGCACCGCGAAGAGCGCGCCGCGGATGGTCGGCAGGACGTGATCCTCGCTCGGCGATCCCAGGAAATCGGGCGGACGCCCGATCCGCGCCTCGAACGCGTCGAGATCGCGCTCGATCGCCGCGGCGAGAACATCCCGATCGAGCGCGCCGACGAGCGCGCGGGCCGCGAAAGCCGCCCGGCCGCCGGCGAGCGGCGCGAGGTCGAGGACGAGGCCGAGCGCGACCGAGCGGTCGAGCGCGGCGATCTCCCCCGCGCGCTGCGCGAAGACGGCCCCGCCCGCGCGCACGCCGATCGCCGAGAGCCGCGCGAAGGAGACGAGGTCGATGATCGCATCGCAGATGCCGTCCGTGAGCCCGTAATCGTCCGCGCAGATCAGGAGAGGGCGGGCTTCGGTGGTCATCGCTCACTCGTCGGCTGTCTCACCTTCCGTTCAAGTTTCGTGAATGAACAGGGCGGTGTCATCCCGGGCCGCGAAGCGGACCCGGGACCCATAACCGCGACGGTCGTCCGAGCGCGCATGCCGCGCTCGCTTTGCCCCCATTGGCGTGGGCGGTCGGTGCGACGCAGCCGATAGGCTGCGAACGAAGCGTCGAGGTTATGGGTCCCGGCTCGCCTTCGGCGTCCGGGATAACACCGTCGGGGAACAAGCGCCCACTCTGCGGGAATGGCGAGCGCCCGCGAGGGCCTTCGTCGAACGGGGCCTTGCGTCGGCGGGGGGGCGCCCCCATATCGGTCAGGTGCGCGGCCCCGGCTGCGCCGTAGATCGCCACGACGACACGCATCGCGCGGAACATCCGCGCTCGGCGCTTCGTTGTCACGGCCTCCGGCTTTCCTCCGCAATCGGACAGTGCCGTCATTCGGGCGTCGCATCGCGCGCAGAGCGTGAGCGGCGTCGGATTCGGTCGGCCACGGGGGCCGCACCATACGTAACGACAACAAGAACGAACGAGACGAAGACATGAAATTCGAATTCCAGCCGAAGATCGCCCGGCGCCCGGAGATGGACGCGGCGACCTTCACCATCGAGAGCCTGCGCGCCAAGGACGGCGAGCGCATCCGCGACCTGACCCATCTGGTCGACCGCTCCTATCCCTACCAATCCGCGCGCGAGCTGCGTTGGCACCTCGCCGAGCGCTTCCGCCTGCCGGTGGACGGCGTCGAGCTGCAGGTCGCCTGACACGGCGCCTGAGCGCACGCGCTCAAGTCACCGATCAAGCGAACCTTTTGGATGTGGAAGCGGCAGGCCTCGGCTTGCCGCTTTTCGATTCGCGGCTTAGTGTAACGCAAGTGTCGCAAGACGAGGTGGATGCGATGGCCGTTCCGCTCGACGAGGCGCTCAAACGGCTCGAGGCTGCGTTGGGCCTCATGGAGGCCGCCGCGAGCCGGCGCCTCGAAGCGGAGCGTCGGCGCGGCGACCTCGAGACCGAGCTGCAGATCATGCAGGACGATCGCGCCCGTCTCGCGGTCGATCTCGAGAGCGCGAGCGTGCGCCTCGAGCGGCTCGAGGCGACGCGCCAGGAGGTCGCCAAGCGTGTCGCCCGTGCGGTGGGCGCCGTGCGCGCCGTGCTCGACGATGCCGGCGCGGCCCCCCACGTCTGACGAAGAGGAGCGCTCGCCTTGGCGCAGGTGACGGTCAACATCGCCGGAAAGAGCTACCGCATGGCCTGCGGGGAGGGCGAGGAGCCGCGTCTCGTCGAGCTCGCCGCCCTGCTCGACGCGAAGATCGCCGACATGCGCACCGCCTTCGGCGAGATCGGCGACATGCGCCTGCACGTGATGGCCGCGCTCACCTTCGCCGACGACCTGCTCGACGCGCGGGCGCGCCTCGACGCGGTCGAGGCCGACGTGCTCGAGCTCAAGAGCCTGCTCGCGGGCGCCGACGAGCGTCGCCAGACGAGCGAGGATCGCGTCTCGGACGCCGTGGTGCGCGCCGCCGAGCGGATCGAGCGCCTCGCGCGCACGCTCTCGCTCAATTCCGAGGGCGTCGCCGCGCGCGAGGAGGCGGAGGCGGACGCCCGGCCGCGCTGAGACTTCGCCGGGCGGCAGGAGGGTGTCGGCCCGGATCGCCTTCGGCGTCCGGGACGACGACCTGGAGAGCGCAAGCCGGCGAGCGCCCGCTCGGGCGCCCACGACTTCGTGTGTTCGATCGGAGGGCCGGCTGCGCCACAATGGCGGGGCAGCACGGAGAGCCCGCATGTCGATGCAAGCCGCCGCCCGCCGAGAGCCCGCCCGTCCGTTTCCCTGGCGGCGATGCGCGCTCGCGGCGCTCGCCTTCCTCGTCGCGGGCGCGGCACAGGCGGAGGAGGTCGAGCGCGGCTGCCCGCCGATGATCGCGCAGGGGCCGTCTCTCGTGCGCACGGTCGCGCTCGCCCCCGACGAGGCGGCGATCACCTTCGTCGGCCACGCCACCTTCGAGATCGTGAGCCCCGAAGGCGTCCGCATCGCCACCGACTACAATGACCACGTGCGCCCGCGCGACGTGCCGACGATCGCGACCATGAACCGGGCCCATTCCACCCATTTCACGAACCGCCCGGACCCCGGCATCGCGCACATCCTGCGCGGTTGGAACCCGGAGGGCGGCGCGGCCGATCACGACCTCGCGCTCGCGGACGTGCGCGTCTTCAACGTGCCGACCAACATCCGCGCGGGCATCGGCACGGATTACGGCGCGAACTCGATCTTCGTCTTCGAGGTGGCGGGCCTGTGCATCGCCCATCTCGGGCACCTGCACCACGTGCTCGAGCCCGAGCATCTCGTGGCCCTGGGGCGCATCGACGTCGTCCTGGCGCCGGTCGACGGCAACATGACCCTCGACACCGAGGGCATGATCGAGACGCTGCGGCGAATCGGGGCGCGGATCGTGATCCCCATGCATTTCTTCTCGCAGGCGCGGCTCGAAGCCTTTCTCGGTCGCGCGAGCGAATTCTACGAGATCGCCCGCTCCGACACGCCCGCGATCGTCCTGTCCCGCGATGCGCTGCCGCCCCGCCCGACGGTGCTCGTGCTGCCGGGGCGTTGAGGCGCCCCGGTTCGTCCGCTCCTCCACCAGGGTGCCGCCGCCGCGCTTGCATGCAAGCGAGAGTGTATTAGTTTCGCCACACTGTTGTGCGAACGCATCAGCTTTCCGGGGACGAATCGGGCGCGGCACGCGCCATCGGGGGCATCACACGGGTGAAGAAGCCGCGCTCCATCGAGATCGGCGAGGACGAGATCGCCGCGCGCGGGCCGAATTGGATCGGGCTCGTGGTGGTGGTGCTCGCGCTCGTCTCGGCGCTCGCGAGCTTCCTCATTCTCGCGGGCTTCACGCCGATCGAGCCCGATCGCGACGTGACGATCGGCACGCTGGCGCTCAACCTCGTCTTCATCCTGGCGCTCGCCGCGATGGTGGCGGTGCAGGGGCGTCGGCTCGTCAAGGCGCGTCGGGCGGGAGCCGCCGGCGCGCGGCTGCATCTGCGATTCGTGGGTCTGTTCGGGCTCATCGCGACGGTGCCGGTCGTCGTCGTCGCGGCCGTCGCCTCGATCACGCTCGCGCGCGGGCTCGAGCCCTGGTTCTCCGGCTGGATGAACTCGCTCCTCTTGAACACCGTGCAGATCGCGCACGATTACCGAGAGCTGCAATGCCGCACGCTCGCGCGCGAGACGACCCTGATGGCGGCCGATCTCGACCGGGCGCGGGTGCTCTACGATTCGGACCCCGCGGTCTTCCGCGAATTCATGCGCTCGCGCTCGGTCTTCCTCGGCTTCCCGGTGGCGATGATGGTCGAGCCGGACGGGAGGGTGGTCGAGGAGATCGTCAACGTCCCGATCCAGGGGCTCACGGTCCCGGTCGAGGATCTGCCGGACGCGACCTTCACCGAGGCGCTCTGCCTCGTGCCCCTCGAAGATTCGGTGCTGCGCGCCATTCTGCGCCTCGAGAACCACAACGGCCGGATCCTGTTCGTCACCCGCTTCGTCGATCGCCGCGCGCTCGACTTCCCCGCCGAGGCCGAGGCGGCGATGAACTATTACCGGCTGCTCGAGCAGCTCTCGGTCGGCATCCAGATCGCCTTCGCGACGCTGTTCGTCGTCGTCGCCTTCATCATCCTCCTCTCCGCCGTGTGGTTCGGTATCGGCTCGGCCGACAGGCTCGTCGCGCCGATCGGGCGGCTGATCCGTGCGACGCAGCAGGTCGCCGGCGGGAATTTCTACGTGCAGGTGCCGGTGCGGCGCGCCGAGGGGGATCTCGCCTCGTTGGGTCAGACCTTCAACGCGATGACCGCCGAACTGCGCCGCCAGCACGACGGGCTCACCGCCGCGAGCGACCAGATCGACCGACGCCGCCGCTTCACCGAGGCCGTCCTGTCGGGCGTCTCGGCGGGCGTCGTCGGCCTCGATGCGCAGGGGCGCGTGACGATCATGAATCCGTCGGCCGAGCTCCTGTTCGGGACCGGGCAGGGGGCGGTGATCGGGCTCCCCGCGAGCGAGGCGCTGCCCGAGCTCGACGAGCTCCTCGCCCAGGCGCGGTCGGGCCGCTCGCGGCTCGTCCAGGCCCAGATCGTGATCCGGCGCGGCGGGCGCGACCGAACCGTCAACGTGCGGGTCACGAGCGAGCAGGCGCGGGGCGACGAGAAGGGCCTCGTCGTCACCTTGGACGACATCACCGACCTCGTCGCCGCCCAGCGCACCTCCGCCTGGGCCGACGTCGCCCGGCGCATCGCCCACGAGATCAAGAACCCGCTCACCCCGATTCAGCTCTCCGCCGAGCGGATCCGGCGCAAATACGGCAAGGTGATCACCACCGACCGGGAGGTCTTCGACCAGTGCACGGACACGATCGTCCGCCAGGTCGACGACATCAAGCGCATGGTCGACGAGTTCTCCTCTTTCGCGCGCATGCCCAAACCGCGCATGGGCATCGACGATCTCGCCGACACCGTGCGGCAGGTGGTGTTCATGATGCGCATCGCCCGGCCCGACATCGCCGTCGAGGCGGAGGTGCCCGACGGCCCCCTCGCCGCCCGCTTCGACCGGCGCCTCGTCTCGCAGGCGCTGACCAACATCGTCAAGAACGCGAGCGAGGCGATCGCCGAGGCGCCCGAGACGCCGTCCGCGGAGGCGGGGGTGCAGGGCCACATCCTGGTGCGCCTGCTCGCGGAGGACGGGCGCGTCGCCATCGACGTCCTCGACGACGGGCGCGGCTTCCCCGCCGAGAACCGGCAGCGCCTGCTCGAGCCCTACATGACGACCCGCGAGGGGGGAACCGGGCTCGGCCTCCCCATCGTCGCCAAGATCTTCGAGGAGCACGGCGGGGGCATCGAGCTCCTCGACAATCCCGCCGGCCGCGGCGCTTGGGTGCGCCTGTGGTTCCCGTCCGATGCGTCCCCCGCGGACGCGCAAGCACACACCACCGACGGCGCCGATGCGTCGCGACAAACCTCCGGGGTGGCATGACATGAGCGCCGATATCCTGATCGTCGACGACGAGAGCGACATCCGCGAACTCGTCGCCGGCATTCTCGAGGACGAGGGCAATCGCTGCCGGACTGCGGGCGGGGCCGACGAGGCGCTCGCGGCGATCGAGGCGCGCCGGCCCCATCTCGTCTTCCTCGACATCTGGCTCCAGGGCAGCCGGCTCGACGGGTTGCAGGTGCTCGAACAGGTCAAGGCGCAGCACCCGGAGCTTCCCGTCGTGATGATCTCCGGCCACGGCAATATCGAGACGGCGGTCTCGGCCATCCGCCTCGGGGCCTACGATTTCATCGAGAAGCCGTTCAAGGCCGATCGCCTCGTCCTCGTCGCCGAGCGGGCGCTCGAGGCCTCGCGGCTCAAGCGCGAGGTGCGGGATCTGCGCGCGCGCTCCTCGCAGGCGAGCCGGATCTGCGGCCGATCCCCGGCCATGAACCAGTTGCGCGCGACCGTCGAGCGCGTCGCGCCGACCAATGCGCGCGTCCTCGTCACCGGCGCTCCGGGCTCCGGCAAGGAGCTCGTCGCGCGCACCCTGCACGCGAGTTCGACGCGCGCGAACGGCCCCTTCGTGGTGATCAACGCGGCCACCATCACCCCCGAGACGATGGAGGCCGAGCTCTTCGGCGTCGAATCGAGCGAATCGCGCGAGCGCCGCATCGGGGCGCTGGAGGAGGCGCACGGCGGGACGCTCTACATCGACGAGATCGCCGACTTTCCCCGCGAGACCCAGGCGCGCATCCTGCGCGTGCTCGTCGAGCAGAATTTCCAGCGCGTCGGCGGCTCGACGCGGGTCCATGTCGACGTGCGCATCGTCTCCTCGTCGAGCCGCGACCTGCGCGCGGAGATCGCCGCGGGGCGTCTGCGCGAGGACCTGTTCCACCGATTGTCGGTGGTGCCGATCCGGGTGCCCTCGCTCGCCGAGCGGCGCGAGGACGTGCCCGAGCTCATCGCCTATTTCATGGAGCAGATCTCGCGCTCGACCGGCCTGCCGCCGCGCCGGATCGGCGCGGACGCGCTCGCCGTCCTCCAGACGCACGATTGGCCCGGAAACGTTCGCCAGCTGCGCAACAACGTGGAACGGCTGATGATTCTCGCCACCGGCGACCCCGAGATCGAGATCTCGGCGGACATGCTGCCGGCCGAGGTCGGCGCGCTCGTGCCGGCGACGCCGAACGGAGCGGGCGGCGAGCGGCTGATGAGCCTGCCGCTGCGCGAGGCGCGGGAAATCTTCGAGCGCGAATACCTGATGGCTCAGATCGCCCGCTTTTCGGGAAACATATCGCGCACCGCGGAGTTCATCGGCATGGAGCGCTCGGCGCTGCACCGGAAGCTGAAATCACTGGGCGTAAACGCATGACGTAACGCGAAAGACACGCTCCAGCGGCATGAACAAAAAAGGCGACGCTCCGCCTCATGGGGACTTGCGCAGACGCCAGCTCCCATCTGTAATGGGTGCTGCCGGTTCAGGGCCGCGCTTGCGGCCGATCTAAGCTCATTGCTCCTGACGGCCAAGACCGGCGGCGGCAGGGTGGCGAGGCAAACTCACATGGCGGGCGAGCGCGCGCAGAATCTGCAGGACACGTTTCTGAACCATGTCCGCAAGAACAAGGTCCCCCTGACGATCTTTCTCGTGAACGGGGTGAAGCTCCAGGGCGTTGTCACCTGGTTCGATAATTTCTGCGTCCTCTTGCGACGCGATGGTCACTCGCAGCTCGTGTACAAGCATGCAATCTCGACGATCATGCCCGGGCATCCGATCCAGCTCTTCGAGGCGGGGGACGAAGCTGGCGACAAGGGCTGAGCCGTGAGCGTCCCTCAGACGCCCGGCGAAGAACGGCTGAAGAGGCTCGCGGAGCCGGAGCAGGAGGTCGCCTCCGGCACGCGCACCCTCGTCGTGGGTCCCTACCTCAATCGTCGGCGCGGCGCGGCCGATCCCGACGCCGCATCCGAGAACCCGCGCCCCTTCGAGTCGCGGCTCGACGAGGCCGTCGGCCTCGCGCTCGCCATCGATCTCGACGTCGTGCAATCCTTCGTCGCGACGCTCGCGGCGCTGCGCCCCGCGACCTATCTCGGCAAGGGCAAGGTGGAGGAGATCGCGGGGCTCGTCGCGGCGGAGAGCATCCGCCTCGTCGTCATGGATTGCGCGCTCAGCCCCGTGCAGCAGCGCAATCTCGAAAAAGCCTGGGGCGCCAAGGTCATCGACCGAACGGGCCTCATCCTCGAAATCTTCGGTCGGCGCGCCCGCACCCGCGAAGGGCGCCTCCAGGTCGAACTCGCGCATCTGAGCTATCAGAAGAGCCGCCTCGTGCGCTCCTGGACCCACCTCGAGCGCCAGCGCGGCGGCTTCGGCTTCCTCGGCGGCCCCGGCGAGACGCAGATCGAGGCGGACCGCCGGCTCATCCAGGAGCGGATGACGCGCATCGAGCGCGATCTCGAGACGGTGACGCGCACCCGCGCGCTCCACCGCACCTCGCGTCGGCGCGTGCCCTATCCCATCGTCGCCCTCGTCGGCTACACCAATGCCGGCAAGTCCACGCTCTTCAACCGCCTCACCACGGCGCAGGTGATGGCGGAGAACATGCTCTTCGCGACCCTCGACCCGACCTCGCGCGCGATCGTGCTGCCGCACGGCGAGCGGGCGATCCTGTCGGATACGGTGGGGTTCATCTCCGACCTGCCGACCATGCTGGTCGCGGCCTTCCGCGCCACGCTCGAGGACGTGATCGAGGCCGACGTGCTCCTCCACGTGCGGGACGTCTCGCACGGGGAGACGAACGCGCAGGCCGCCGACGTGCGCGGCGTGCTGCGCGATCTCGACATCGATCCGGACGATCCCGGCCGCATCATCGAGGTCTGGAACAAGGCCGATCTCCTCGCGCCGGACGAGGAGGCGGCGCTCGCGGAGCGGGCCGCGCGCATGCGTCCGGAGGAGCGGCCCGCGGTCGTCTCGGCTCTGACCGGTCGCGGCGTGAGCGAGCTCCTGCAACGCATCGAGGACCGCGTCGCCCGCGGTCGCCCGGTCTTCTCCCTCGAACTCGATCCGGCGGACGGGCAGGGCGTCAATTGGCTCTACGAGGAGGCGGAGATCCTCTCGCGCGAGGATCGGGACGATGCGATCGCCTTCCGCGTCCGCATCGCCGCCGAGAAGGAGCCGCGCCTCCTCCAGCGCTTCCCCGCCGCGAACCGATCGGCGGCGGGGTGAGGACGGCTCACGCCGCGCCGTCGATCTCCGCGAACACCTTGCGCGCGATCCGGAAGGAATCCACCCCCGCCGGCACGCCGCAATAGACGGCGATCTGGAGGAGCACCTCGCGGATTTCCTCGCGGGTGAGCCCGTTGGCGAGCGCGCCGCGGATGTGGATCTCGAGCTCGTGCGGGCGGTTGAGCGCGGCGATCATGCCGAGATTGAGGATCGAGCGGCTCTTGCGATCGAGGCCGGGGCGGTTCCAGATCCGGTCCCAGCAGACCTCCGTCGTCAGCTCCTGCATCGGCCAGGAGAAATCGTCCGCGGTCGCGAGCGAGCGGTCGACATAGGCGTCGCCGAGGACGGCGCGGCGCGTGGCGAGCCCACGCTCGAAGGCCTCGGAACGGGGGCGGTCGGAATCGTGCGACATCTTCGGTCCTCTTCGGATGACTGGTGGTGAACGACACGAGCCCGGCCGAACGCTAGGGGAACGGCACGAGCGCGACCCCGCGCGGGGCATAGAGCGGGTGGCGCGGCGCGCCGCGTGCGGTCAGGCCGAGGCAGACGAGCCGTGCGCCGGCCGCGCGCAGGAGCGCCGTCACCGCCTCCGCGCGAGCTTGCGGGCCGTGATTGCCCCAGGCGCAGACGATCGGTTCCCCCCGCGCGGCGCATTCGCCCGCAAGCCGCGCGAGCGCCGCGTCGTTCTCGGGCCCGATCGGGTCCGGATCGGCGCGCAGCTCCCGCGGATTGGGCGCGCGCAGAGCGTAGAGATTGCCGATCACGAGACCGCAATGCCCCGATCCGCGCGCGAGGGCGAGGCAGCGGCGCACCGTCGGATCGTCGCTCGCGGCGTCCGCGCGCGACGGGTTGAGCATGACGAAGGCGAGGGGGCGCGCGCCCGCGCGTTCGAGCCGCCAGCGATACCGTCCGCAGGACGAGATCTCGGCACGCCCCATCGCCCCTCCCGCTCAGGCCTCGTAGGCGCGAACCCGCTGGCGCTGCTCGCCGAGCTTCTCGATGCCGAGCGTGACGACGTCACCGGGGGCGAGGAAGCGCGGCGGCTTCATGCCGAGACCGACGCCGGGCGGCGTGCCGGTCGTGATCACGTCGCCGGGCTCGAGGATCATGAAATGCGACAGATAGGAGACGATCTGCGCGCAGTCGAAGATCATCGTGCGCGTCGAGCCCGTCTGCATCCGCTCGCCGTTGACGTCGAGCCACATGGACAGGTTCTGCACGTCGCCGACCTCGTCGGGGGTGACGAGCCAGGGGCCGAGCGGACCGAAGGTCGGGCAGCCCTTGCCCTTCGTCCAGGTGCCGCCGCGCTCCATCTGGAATTCGCGCTCGGAGACGTCGTTGCACACGCAGAAGCCGGCGACGTAGTCCATCGCCTCGTTGGCGGCGACGTAGCTCGCCCGCGTGCCGATCACGATCGCGAGCTCGACCTCCCAATCGGTCTTCTTCGAGCCCTTGGGGATGATCACGTCGTCGTCCGGGCCGACGATGCAGGAGGGCGCCTTGTTGAAGACGATCGGCTCGGCCGGGATCGGCGCGCCCGTCTCGGCGGCGTGATCGGCGAAATTGAGCCCGATCGCGATGAAATTGCCGACATCGCCGACGCAGGGGCCGATCCGCACGCCGTCGGGCGCCTTCGGCAGCGCGCTCCAGTCCATCGCCGACAGCCGCGCGAGCGTCTCGCGCGAGAGGACCGGCCCGGAAATGTCGGGCACGATGTCGGCGAGGTCGCGGATCGCGCCCTCGTCGTCGACCAGGCCGGGGCGCTCTTCCCCCGGAGCGCCAAAGCGCACGAGCTTCATGACGGACGTCTCCCTCGCATGATGTTGTCCGCCGAGTGTGGGCGCCGCGCGCGCGCGTGGCAACCGCGATCGCGCGAAAACCGGTATTCGGCCCCGCTCCCGGCGCTGCGCGCGTCTGTTGCGCCCCGGCCACAGACGGCGGCAATCGGGGGGCGAGGCCATCGCGGGTGCGGTCGGCGAGCGGCGTGATCGTTCACATCTAATCTATTGCAATGCCATCGCCGTCTGCTCGACGACAGCGCGAATCCGATGAGATCGTGAGGATCGACCGATCGAAGATTACGGGTTTACTTCGTGTTGCGCCTTACGGCCAAGCTTCTTCCTCCCGATTGTAAACCCGCCTAAACGTGGACAAAATTGCGGCAGCCGATCGGGATTCGCTGCGCTCTCGCGAACGCCGCCGGAAACATGTGGGTGGGAACGATGCCAAGAAACACGAAAGCCTTCGCCTTCGCCGCCGTCTCGATGATCGCGCTCGGCGTCGCGGGCGCCGCGCAGGCGAGCTCCTTCGCGATCCGCGCCGGCCAGAGCACGCAGGGTCTCGGCCTCTCCTTCGCGGGCGCCGCCTCGGGCGGCATCGGGCTCGGCGCCATGGCCTGGAACCCGGCGACGATCACGATGTTCCCGGGCCGCCAGAGCCAGCTGAACGTCACCTACATCCTGCCCTACGCGGCCTATCGCGGCGACGCGCAGGCGCAGGTGCGCGCCGCCCAGGTCAGCGCCCTGCTCGGCCGGCCGGTCTCGCCGGACACCGGCAATATCGGGGGAAGCGGCGCCCTGGTGCCGGCCTCCTACACCGCCTGGCAGCTGACGCCGAACCTCTCGGTCGGCTGGACGACCGGCGCGCCCTGGGGCCTCTCCTCGAAGCCCGAGAACCAGGACTTCGTCGGCCAGATCTACGGTCGTTCCTCGACGATCCGCACGATCAACGTGTCGCCGACGGTCGGCTACCGCGTGAACGATTGGTTCTCGGTGGGCGCCGCGCTGCAGGTGCAGTACTTCACCACGGACCTCAAGCAGGCCTATCCGTTCCCCTTCGGCATTCCCGGCGTCAGCCCCGATCCGCGCGCCCCGCTCGGCCCGTTCGCGCCCGGCGCCCCGAGCACCATCATCAAGGGCGACGACATCGGCTTCGGCTTCCGCCTCGGCGCCACGCTGCGCCCCTGGGAGGGCGCCACGATCGGCCTCGGCTACCGCTCCGAGATCCGCCACGACCTGCGCGGCACCTTCTCGACGCCGGGCGTCCTCCCGACGCCGGACGGCGGCTTCATCACCGCCGGCGATTATCCGATCCGGGCGTCCTTGCGCCTGCCGCAATCGGTCACCTTCGGCTACACCCAGGTGATCAACGATCGCTGGACGGCGCATTTCGGCGCCGAGTGGACCGATTGGAGCGTGTTCAGCCGCTTCCCGCTGGTCCGTCGCGACAACGGGCAGGTCATCACCAGCCTGAACTTCGACTATCGCGACAGCTGGTTCGTCGCCGCCGGCGCCGAATATCGCTGGGACGATCGTCTGACGCTGCGCGGCGGCATCGCCTACGAGTGGTCGGCGGTCAGCGACCGCGTGCGCACGGTGCGCATCTCCGACAACGATCGCCTGTGGCTCTCGATCGGCGCCGGCTATCAGATCACCGAGCAGCTGCGCCTCGACGCCTCCTACGCCCATCTCTTCGTGAAGAAGGCGCCCGTGGCGATCGCCGCCGGCAATCCCTCCTTCAACCCGGCGCTTCCGGTCGAGTACCGGGCGACGGCGCGGCCGAACGTGAACATCTTCTCGGTCTCGCTCACCTATCGCTGGGACCGCCCGACTGCCGCCGCGCAGCCGGTGCCGGGCATCTTCAAGAACTGAGGCGAGGGCGCGCTCTTCTTTCCCGTCGTCGGGCGAGAAGGGCGCGCTTGACCGCGCGCGCGGGCGGCGGCAGAACACGCCGCCTGTCGCGAGGAGCCGAATGCGCGTCGACCTGTTCGATTTCGACCTTCCCGAGGATCTGATCGCCCTGCGCCCCGCCGAGCCGCGCGATGCCGCCCGGCTCCTCGTGGTGCGCCCCGGAGAATCGCTCGAGGATCGCATCGTGCGCGATCTGCCCGATCTCCTCGCGCCGGGCGACGTCCTCGTCCTCAACGACACCAAGGTGATTCCCGCTCGCCTCCACGCGCGCCGCGCCCGCGGCGCGGCGGTGGCCGGCATCGAGATCCTCCTGCACAAGCGCGAGGGCGCCTCCTCCTGGCGCGCCTTCGCGCGGCCCGCCAAGAAACTCGCGCCGGGCGACGTCCTCTCCTTCGGCGAGACCGGCTCGGACTTCGGAGACGCCGCGGCACGCGTCGTCGAGAAAGGGGAGGGGGGCGAGGTCGTCCTCGACTTCGCGCCGCTCGCGGGGCCCGATCTCGACCTCGCCATCGTGCGCCTCGGCGAGATGCCGCTGCCGCCCTACATTGCCGGCAAGCGCAAGGCCGACGCGCGCGACCTCTCCGATTACCAGACCGTCTATGCGCGCGAGGCCGGCGCCGTCGCCGCGCCTACGGCAGGTCTGCATTTCACGCGGGATCTGTTCGAGCGGCTCGCCGCACGCGGGGTCGAGCGGCATTTCGTGACGCTGCACGTGGGCGCCGGCACCTTCCTCCCCGTCAAGGTGGAGGACACGCGCGAGCACCGCATGCATTCCGAATGGGGGACCATCACCGCCGAGACGGCCGATGCGCTCAACGCGGCGCGGGCGCGCGGCGGGCGGATCGTGGCGGTCGGCACGACCTCGCTGCGCCTCCTCGAGAGCGCGGTTCGCGAGGACGGCACCTTTCCGCCGTTTTCCGGCGATACCGACATCTTCATCACGCCGGGCTATCGCTTCCGCGCGGTCGACGCCCTGATGACGAATTTCCACCTGCCGCGCTCGACGCTGATGATGCTCGTCAGCGCCTTCAGCGGCTTCGAGACCATGCGCGCGGCCTATGCCCACGCGATCGCCGCGCGCTACCGCTTCTATTCCTTCGGCGATTCGAGCCTCCTGTTCCGCGCGCCGACCCCGATCGACACGGACCCCCGAGAGGAGCGGCCATGAGCGAGGAATTCACCTTCAGCGTCGCCGCGACCGACGGCGCCGCCCGCTCGGGCGAGATCCGGATGCCGCGCGGCGTGATCCGCACGCCCGCCTTCATGCCGGTCGGCACCGCGGCGACGGTCAAGGCGATGTATCCCGACCAGGTGAAGGCGCTCGGCGCCGACGTCGTGCTCGGCAACACCTATCATCTGATGCTGCGCCCCGGCGCGGAGCGGGTCGCGCGGCTCGGCGGGCTGCATCGCTTCATGAACTGGCCCTACCCGATCCTCACCGATTCGGGCGGCTTCCAGGTGATGTCGCTCTCCGATCTGCGCAAGATGGACGCCGACGGCGTCACCTTCCGCTCGCATATCGACGGCTCGACGCACCGCCTCACCCCCGAGCGCTCGATCGAGATCCAGGGGCTCCTCGGCTCCGACATCCAGATGCAGCTCGACGAATGCGTCAAGCTGCCCAATACCGAGGAGGCGGTGGAGAAGGCGATGCGGCTCTCGCTCGCCTGGGCGGAGCGCTGCAAGGTCGCCTTCGGCGATCAGCCGGGCAAGGCGATGTTCGGCATCGTCCAGGGCGGCGCGTCCGAGCGGCTGCGCGTCGAGAGCGCGCGCGCGCTCGTCGATCTCGATCTCAAAGGATACGCCATCGGCGGGCTCGCGGTCGGCGAGCCGCAGGACGTGATGCTCGCCATGATCGAGGCCGTCGAGCCGCATCTGCCCGCCGAGAAGCCGCGCTACCTCATGGGGGTCGGCACGCCCGACGACATCGTCGAGGCGGTGCGGCGCGGCGTCGACATGTTCGACTGCGTGATGCCGACCCGCGCCGGCCGCCACGGCATGGCCTATACCCATGGCGGCCGGCTCAACCTGAAGAACGCCCGCTATGCCGAGGACACGCGCCCGCTCGATCCGACGATGAAGTGCGAGGCCTCGACCACCTATTCCCGCGCCTATCTCCACCACCTCGTCCGCGCGGGCGAGATCCTGGGCATGATGCTGCTCACCTGGAACAACCTCTCCTATTATCAGGAGCTCATGGCGGGCCTGCGCAAGGCGATCCGCGAGGGGCGCCTGGAGGATTTCGTCGCCCAGACCAAGGAGGGCTGGGCGCGCGGGGCGATGGACGACGGCGCGGGGGAGGGTGCGGGCGAGGGGTAAGGCGGTCTGTCAAGGTGTCATCCCCGATCGGCGCACGCTGCGCGTGCTCCGGCCGGGGATGACACGGGGGGCTTCGTCTCCCTCACCCCTCCGCGAGATAGCGCTTCGCGAGCACCTTGCCCTCTTCCACCGCCGGCTGGTCGAACGGGTCGACGCCGAGCCCGTAGCCGGTGAGGATCGTCTCGAGCATGAAGTGCATGAGAAGGCGGCCGATGGCGCGCTCGTCGAGGCGCTCGAGGTGGATGCGCCGCACCGGGCGGTGATTTTTGGCGAGCGTGTCGGCCGTGGCGCGCCCTTGCGCGGCGACGAGATCGCCGATCGTCTTGCCCGCGAAACCGGCCTGGCCCGCGCGCTCGGCGAGATCGGCCGCGATCCGCGGTCCCTGTCCGGCGCATTCGACGGTCACCACCGTGAACAGCTTGTCGTTGGGGCCGCCGAGATAGAGCTGCAATTGGCTGTGCTGATCGACGGGGCCGATCGCGGCGACGGGGGTCGAGCCCTTGCCGTCCTTGCCGAGGCTCTCGCCCCACAGCTGCACCCACCAGCGGGTGAAGCGCTCGAGGCGGTCGGCATAGGCCATCATCACGTTGATCGCCTTGCCCTCGAGCTGGCCGGCGATGGCGATCGCGGCGCCCTGCGCGACCGCGATCTCGGAGGCGGGCAGGCCGTCGCGGATCGGATCGTAGGCCTGAGCCGCGCCGGCGCGGATCGCGCGGATGTCGAGGCCGAGAATCGCGGCGGGCAGGAGGCCGACATTGGTGAGGACCGAATAACGCCCGCCGATCCGGGTGTGGTGATCGAGGAAGCGCACGCCCTCGGGCTCGAGCAGGTCGCGCAGCGCATTCTTGCCGCCACCGGGTGCGCGCGGCTCGGACAGGCCGACGATCGTGTCGCCCGCGCGCCCGCGCAGGCCCGCCCCGTCGAGGGCGGAGAGGACGGCCATGGTCTGCATCAGCGTCTCGCCGGTGCCGCCCGATTTCGAGATCGCGGCGAAGCGGGTCGTCTCGAGCGGAAGGCGGGCGAGGACGCGCTCGAAGGTGAGGGGGTCGAGATTGTCGAGGAAGTGGACGCGCACGCCCTCGGCGAGGCGCCCGGCGCCCGGCACCGCGTAATCGGCGAGCTGGGCGAGCGCCTGGCCGCCGAGGCTGGAGCCGCCCGTGCCGAGGAAGACCACGTCGGTCGCGCCGTTGCCCTTCAGCATCGCCGCCGCCTCCTCAATGCCCGCGAGATCCTCGGTCTCGTGCGGAAGCGACAGGAGCGGCAGGCGCCCGCTCTGCTCCTCCTCGCGCAGGCGCTGCATGCCCGTCTCGGAGAGCTTCAGCGCCGCCTCGATCGCCGTCTCCGGAATGCCCGGCCCGCCGATGCTCCGGCCGAGCGCCTGATCGATCGCGTGCGTGAAAGCCATGCTCGTCTCCTCGTGTCGAATGTGCCGGCACCTTAGCGCCGACCGGACGGGGAGGACAACGCGCGAGCGGGGCGGAAGTCCCGCGCTGCGATTTCAGGCGGCGCTGGCGTCGCGGGCGGGGAGCGCGCTCGGCGGGGCGGGGCGGCCGATGAGATAGCCTTGAGCCTGCGAGCAGCCTTCGTTGCGGACGAGGGCGAGCTGCTCCTGCGTCTCGACGCCTTCGGCGGTGATCGTCATGCCGAGCCGCGCGCCGAGCCCGACGATCGCGCGCACGATCGCCGCGGTCTGCGGGTTGTCGAGGTCCTGGACGAAGGAGCGGTCGATCTTGATCTTGTCGGAGGGGAAGCGGCGCAGGTAGCCGAGCGACGAGAAGCCGGTGCCGAAATCGTCCATCGCGATCGAGACGCCGATCTCGCGCAGCGCCCCGAGCACGCGCAGGACGCCCTTCGCATCCTGCATCAGCGCGGATTCGGTGATCTCGAGTTCGAGCCGGCTCGCCGGCAGCCGCGCCTCGCGCAGGGCGCGCGTCACCGCGTCGAACAGGCCGTCGCCCTCGAGCTGGCGGGCGGAGACGTTGACGGAGACCCGCAGCTCCATCGGCCAGCGCGCGGCCTCGCGGCAGGCGAGCGCGAGCACGCGCGCTCCGATCGCGTCGATGAGGCCGATCTCCTCGGCGAGCGGCACGAACATCGCGGGCGAAAGCAGGCCGCGGGCGGGATGGCGCCAGCGCACCAGCGCCTCGTGGCCGCAGACGCGGTCGGTCGCGAGGTCGAGGATCGGCTGGTAGTGGACCTCGAGCTCGTCGCGCGCGATCGCCTCCCGCAATTCGACTTCGAGCGTTTGGCGCTCCTGGGCGGCCGCATCCATCGCCGGCTCGAAGAAGCGATAGCCGCCGCGACCGTCCGCCTTGGCGCGGTAGAGGGCGAGGTCGGCGGCCTTGAACAGCGCGTCCGCGCTCGTCCCGTCCCGCGGCGCGACCGCGATGCCGAGGCTGTAGCCGACGGGGATGCGGTGCCCCTCGACGCTCATCGGCGGGCGCATCGCCGCCACGAGGCGCTCGGCGAGGTCGCGGGCACCGTGCGGCTGCTCGGCTTGGGTCTGGAGGAGGGCGAACTCGTCGCCGCCGAGCCGCGCCACGAGTTCGCCCTCGCGCAGCACGCCGCGCACGCGCTCCGCGACGCCGCGCAGGAGGGCGTCGCCGGCGGGATGGCCGAGCGTGTCGTTGACGGTCTTGAAGCGGTCGAGATCGACGCAGATCAAAGCGAGCGGCGCGGCCGCGCGGGCGTGGAGGTGCTCGTCGAGCCGCTCGCGCAGGAGCACGCGGTTCGGCAACGCGGTGAGCGCGTCATGGCGCGCCATGTGCGCGATGCGCTCCTCGGCGCGCTTGCGCGCGGTGATGTCGGTATAGGTGCGCACCGCGCCCCCGCCCGCGAGCGGGACCGTGCGCACCTCGATCACCAAGCCGTTCGAGCGACGGCGCTCGTAGACGTGCGAGGGCCCCATCACGCGTCGCAGATTGTCGAAGGCACGCGCGGCGTCGTCCTCGCTCACGAAGTCGTCGTGCTCCACCTGGAACATGGTCAGATCGGCGAGGGTCGGACCCGCGGCGAGCACCTCTTCGGGGATGTCGAGGAGCTCGGTGACGCGCCGGTTGTAGATGACGACGCGGCCGTCGCGGTCGATCATCAGGAGACCCTGATCCATGTTCTCGAGCGTCGCGGTGAGGAGCTCGGTCTGCTCCGCGAGCGCGCTCGTGCGCTCGGCGACGCGGCCTTCGAGTTCGGCCCGCGCGGCGGCGAGGCTCGCATCGCGGTCGCCGAGGTCGCGCGCGGCCTGGGCGAGCGCCTGCGCGACGAGATCGGCCTCGGCGATCGGCAAGTCGGGCGCGTCGACGCGGCGGCCCTCGCCGAGATCGCGCGCGAGCCGCGCGAGCGTGCGGTAGGTGCCCGCGATCCGCCGGCTCAGGAGGAGCGCCGCGACGCCGGCCAGCGCGCCGAGGAGGATGCCCAAGCCGACGAGCTTCAGGACGGAGAGGTGCAGCGGCGCCTCGAGCGCGGATTCCGGCAGCCCGACCGCCACGGTCCAGCCCGTGAGCTGCGAGCGCGCATAGGCGCCGAACACCGGCACCCCGACGAGATTGGTGCCGCGCCAGGTCCCCGAGCGGCCGATGAGCTCCTCGAAGCCCGGCAGCTTCGTACCCGAGAAGGTCGCGTTCTGGCTCGAGCGCGCGAGGATCGTGCCGCGCGCGTCGGAGATCGACGCCCACCGCGACGGCTGGTCCTCCGGCTCGACGCCGATCAGCACGCGGTGGACGGCGTCGATCGGGATCTCCGCGGTGACGATGCGCTTGACCTCGATGCCGCCCCAGACGGGAACCGAGACGGCGACGATCGGCTCGCGCGTTTCCGGCGAGAGGTGAAAGCCCGAAACGTGCGGGGCCCCCGTCCGCGCCACGATGTTGAGGATCGCGCGCTCGCTCTCGTCGGGTTCGTTCGCAGCGACCGGCGAGCCGAAGGGCATGCGCGTGTGCAGGAGGCGGCGCCCCTGCGCGTCGCGCACGACGATCGCCGCATCGAGCCGCCGCGCGGCGTTCTGCGCTTCCTCGAGAAACGGCCCGAGATCGTCCTCGCGCAGCGAGCGGGCGCCGGCCAGCACGTCGAGGGCGGAGATGGTCGCGCCGACGAGTTCGTCGGAGGCCGTGAGCACGGTGGCGGCCTTGTCGCGCACCTCGTCCGTGACCATCTGGCGCGCGTCCGAGGCGAGACGCACCGTCAGATAGCCGGAATAGACGATCGGGGGGAGGGCGAGCACGAGCGCGAACGCCGTGAGGTACCAGCCGAACGTCAGCCGCCCCGCCTTCCTCCTGCTCACCGGCGCCCCCCTGCGAATGCTCTTCCGGAGAGCATAGCCGAGGAGTGTTAAGAATCGACTCTGTCGCCCGAGGGCGCGCTCAAGACCGCGCGAGGAGACGCCGCGCGCGTTTGAGATGGGGCATGTCGATCATCTCGCCGTCGATCGCGACGACGCCCGCGCCGGGGTCCCGCTCGAAGGCCTCGACGATGGCGCGCGCCTTGGCGATCTCCTCGGTGGTGGGCGCGAAGGTCTCGTTGATGACGGGCACCTGCGCGGGATGGATCGCGAGCTTGCCCGCAAAACCGTCGCGGCGTGCGGCGCGGCACTCCGCGGCGAGGCCGTCGAGATCGCGGAAGGCGGTGTGGACCGTGTCGACCGCGTCGACCTCCGCCGCGGCCGCGCCGAGCAGCGTGAGGGCGCGGGCGAGCCGGTAGGGCTGCGCGAAGGCGCCGGTCTCGTCGCGATTGGTCTCCGCGCCGAGATCGGCCGAGAGATCCTCCGCGCCCCAGGCGAGGCCGGTGAGGCGATGGCTCGCGCCGCCGAACGTGCCGAGCGCGAACACCGCCTTCGCGGTCTCGGTCGCGATCGCGAGGATGCGGGTGCGCCCGTCCTCGAGGCCGTATTCCGCCTCGCGCACGGCGATCATCGCCGCGATGTGGGAGACGTCGCGGCCGCCGCAGGCCTTGGGCAGCACGATGCCGTCGGGCCCCGCCCGCATCACCGTGTCGAGATCCGCGCCGGTGAGGGTGGTGTCGAGCGCGTTCACGCGCACGTAGAGACGCGGGCGCTGCGGCCGCGAGGCGGCGTCCGCGAGCGCCTGCGCGGCGACGGCGCGCGCCGCCTCCTTCGCCGAGGGCGCGACCGAATCCTCGAGATCGAGGATCAGCGCGTCGGCGCCCGCGTCGAGCGCCTTGGCGATCTTGCGCTCGCTGTCGCCGGGCACGAAGAGATAGGAGCGCATCGCGGATCTCCCTCAGGCGGTGGGGCGCTTGAGCATGAAGGCCTGGCGCCGGCATTCGGCGACGAGGGTGCCGTCCTGCTTGTAGGCGCGGTGGTGGAAGGTGACGATGCCCGCGTTCGGGCGCGATTTCGATTCGCGCTTCTCCAGGATCTCGGTCGCCGCGTGGACCGTGTCGCCCTCGAAGAGGGGAGCGGGGAAGCGCACGTCGGTCATGCCGAGATTGGCGATCGTGGTGCCCACCGTCAGGTCGTTCACCGACATGCCGATCATGAGGCCGAGCGTGAAGAGCGAGTTCATCAGGGGCTTGCCCCACTCGGTCTCGGTCTCGCAGAAATGCGCGTCGATGTGCAGCGGCTGCGGGTTGAGGGTCATGTTGGAGAACAACATGTTGTCCATCTGCGTCACCGTGCGGGTGAGCTTGTGCTCGATCACCGCGCCGACGACGAAATCCTCGAAGTAGATGCCGCCCCGCTTGTGACGCCGGCTGTCGTCGATCATCGCTGTCCTCCGTTGCGGCAGGTCCGCGTTTCGGCCCGCGCATTCAGGCTTCGTTTACCATGACGGCGCCATGGTCGTCGCGCCGCTCCTCGGGTCGCGAGGCGAGCGGCGACCAGGACCGGCGGGCCATGTTCCTGTTCACCACGCCACCCGAGAGTTCGAGCGCGCCGCAGCGCCCCGTCGTCGAGGCGATCCGCGCCGGCGCGCGCGACGGCGATGTCGGTTTTGACTATCTCCTCGCCACCGCGCAACGCGAATCGGCGCTCGACCCGTCCGCGCGGGCGAGCACGTCGAGCGCCGCGGGCCTGTTCCAGTTCATCGAGGAGACCTGGCTGTCGCTCGTGCGCAGCGAGGGACCGCGCATCGGGCTCGGCGCGGAGGCGCAGGCGATCACGCGCGCGGGCGACGGACGCCACGTCGTCGCCGACCCGCGCCAGCGCGACGCCATCCTCGCTCTGCGCGAGGACCCGGAGATCTCCGCGCGGCTCGCGGGCGCCTTCACCCGCCAGAACCGCGATCTCCTCGCCGCCGAACTCGGTCGCGAGCCGTCCGAGAGCGATCTCGCGGTCGCCCACGTGATGGGCGCGAGCGGGGCCGCGAGCCTGATCCGGGCCGTGCGCGAGGCCCCGCACACGCCCGCCGCCGATCTCTTCCCGCGCGCGGCCCAGGCGAACCGGGCTCTGTTCTTCGAGCCGGACGGGCGCTCCCGCGACGTCGCGGGGCTCTACCGCGCGATCGCCCAGGCGCAGGAACGCGCCGGGGCGCGCGCCCGAGACGCCGCCCCCGCCTTCGGCGAGGAGGCCCCGCTCGCCTTCGCGCGCGCCGACGGGCCGGCCTTCCACGGCTTCTTCCGCACCGACACCGCGCGCAGCCCCGTCTCGGGTGCGGTGTCGAGCCTCTGGGCGGGGGAGGGCGCCGCGATGCCGCCCGCCGCGCCGCCCGCTTCCGCGCCGGCCGCTCGGTCCTCCGCCGCCGCCCCGCGCGCCGCGGCGCAGGCTCCGCTCGATCTGTCGGCCTTCACGCGAGGCACGCGATGATCGTCCGCCGCTTCCTCCTGTGGGCCCGCACGGCGAGCGCCGGAGACCGCGCCGAGGCCCTGAGCGCGCTCGCCCGCTCCTATCTCTATTCCGATCTTTCGCCGCAGGACCGCGAGGACGCCGAGACCGCCTTCGTCGCCATGCTCGACGATCCCTCGCCGATCGTGCGCCGGGCGCTCGCCGAGTGCTTCGCCAATGCGGCGGAGGCGCCGCGCACCGTCGTCCTCGCCCTCGCGAGCGACCAGAGCGAAATCGCCGCCCTCGTTCTCGCCCGCTCGCCGATGCTGAGCGATGCCGACCTCGTCGATTGCGCGGCGCTCGGCGACGCCTTCGCGCAGACGGCGATCGCGCTGCGCCCGCGCCTCTCGGCGGCGGTGTCGGGAGCCCTCGCCGAGGTCGCGGACCCTCAAGCGCTCGTCGAGCTCCTCGGCAATCCGGGCGCGGAGATCGCGCGTGCGAGCCTCGCGCGCATCCTCGAGCGCTGCGGCGAGGACGGCGCCGTGCGCGAGGCGCTCATCGCCCGGCCGGACTGCCCGCTCGACATCCGCCAGGCGGTCGCGGTGGCGGTCGCGCGCAGCCTGCAGGATTTCGTCGTCGGCCGCGGCTGGCTCTCGCCGGAGCGCTCGGAGCGGGTGACGCGCGAGGCGCGCGAGAAGACGACGGTGGCGCTCTCCGCCGGAGCGGCGCACGAGGACGCGCGGCGCCTCGTCGTCCATCTGCGCGAGACGGGTCAGCTCACCGCCGCGATGCTCCTGCGCGCCGTCCTGTCGCGCGCGATGCCCTTCGTCGAGGCGGCGCTCGCCGACCTCACGGGGCTGCCGCCGAGCCGCGTGGCGCGTCTCGCCGCCGAGCCGCACGCTCCGGGATTCGCCGCGCTCTACGCCCGTTCCGGCCTGCCGGAGGGCCTGCGCCCCGCTTTCGTCGCCGCACTCTCGGCCGTGCGCGAGGCGAGCCTCGACGGTCGCGCCGCGGGCCTCGCTCTCTCGCGCCGCATGATCGAGCGCGTGCTCTCCGCCTGCGCGAGCCTGCCGCCGGAAGAAGCCGGGCGCCTCCTCGTCCTCCTGCGCCGCTACGAGATCGAGGCCGCCCGCGAGGAAGCCCGCGAGCGGACGGAAGCGCTCGCCGACGAGGCCGCGCTCGACGCGGCGATCGGCCATGTCGAGCGCGGCATCCTCGCCGCGATCCGCGCCCGGGGGTTCCTCGCGGCGTGAGGGGAGGGGGGGAAAACTGAATCTGCTCTCTTGCGTTGAGCAGGACCTGAACTTACAGTTTTTCTAAACCAGGAAGGACCTTGCGATTCTAAATCGCCTATGGATTTATTGCGAGGCGCCGTGCGATAGGAAATTTTATATGCCTTATCGCAATAAGACCTACATCTGTTTCGATGGCGACACCGACATGGCCTATTATCGCCTAATGACCGCGTGGAAGGCCAATGACGGTCTATCGTTCAATTTCCACAATGCACATGATCTTAACACCGCACGCGATAGCAGCTTAGAAGAAAGTATCAAGCGGCAACTTCGGGTAAGATTCGCTAACTCAAAAACCTTTGTTGTACTGATCGGAGAGAAAACAAGATATCTGAGAAAATTCGTGAAGTGGGAAATGGAAACTGCTTTACGGCTTGGGCTCCCGATAATTGGTGTAAATCTCAATGGAAGTAGGAGCATAGAAGGTTTGTGTCCTCCCGCTATAAGGCACAGTCTCTCTGTATATGTTTCCTTCAACATGAGAATCATCGCGCATGCGCTTGATGAATGGCCACCGGAGCACAGACATTTGACAAGTGCAGGTAAATCTGGACCGTACTATTATACTACAGAAGTCTACAAGAGGCTCGGTCTTTAATGCGCTATTTTCTTGAATCCATATCGACCTTTGCGTTTTGGCGGCATGCTTTATTCTCTCGGGAGGCGATGTCGAATTTTCTGGCGGCCGTGGGCATTTTGTTTCTCGCAGTTCAGCTTGCAGACTTTTTTGCCGTATACACCCGTGATAAGCATTCCGAATACGGGTTCATTTTTATCTTAGGGGTAGCGTTACTATGGGTTTTGTCAGTTCGGCGTCCGCTGAGGCGTGTTCACTATAAGCTTCCTAGCAAAGATTGCTCGATCGAGGTAAAGATAGGCGATCTTTTTACAGAACAAGGAGAGGTGATAGTAAGCTCTAATACAACTTTTGACACTGATATGAGCAACGGCCTTATCTCGGCCGAAAGTCTCCAAGGGCAGTTAGCGCTTAAGTTCTTCTCAGGTAATACGCAGGAAATTGACAGGCAGCTTGAGCATTCTCTCACGGGCGAACCGTTCACGTCTCGGGACGACGCACCCGGCAAGAAAAAGGAGTATGCACCCGGCACAGTTGCTCGTGTAAGCACTCATGGTAAAAATTTCTATTTTGTTGCTATGTCGCGACTGAACGAGAGTGGTACAGCAGAATCTTCAGTTAAAATGATTGAGGAATCGCTCGAAAAGCTTTGGGAAAACATGGCTAAAAAGGCGGAGCTTGGTGACATTATCATGCCGTTGATTGGAACAGGACGAGGTCGTGTAGCCCTGCCGCGAAACAAGGTGGTAGAAAAAATCGCCCAGTCGTTTGTCGACGCTTCTCGAAATCGCACATTTTCGAATCGCCTGAAGATAATGATCCGAGAACAGGACGCGTCAAGATTTTCGGTTAACCTGTTTCAAATCAAGGACTATCTGTCGCGCAGCTTGCACACTTGACAGGAGAATCCGTCGTATTAAACGAGCTTCGCTGCATCTGTTCGTCTTCAACGCGATATGGTGGCGGCGGATCAAGCGGACGGAGGGTGCGGTGGATGGCTCCGGGGCTTGTTCGTGCGAGCTAAACGCTGACCCAGCGTACTTCCCCCAAGCTCTTCCCCCTCGCCGCCCGCCTTGCTAAGGAAGACCTCCCCGACGGCAGGTCCGGGCTCTCGAGGTGGTGGATGGACGCGTTCAAGCCTTATCTCGCCAAGGTCGCGACCGGCGCGGCGCTCTCCCAGGAGGAGGCGCGCGCGGCCTTCGACGCGCTCCTGTCCGGCGAGGTGACCCCCGCTCAGGCCGGCGGCTTCCTGATGGCTTTGCGCGTGCGCGGCGAGGCGCTCGACGAGATCGTCGGCGCGGCCTCCGCCATGCGCGCCAAGATGGTGCGGGTGAAGGCGCCTGCGGGCGCGATCGACATCGTCGGCACCGGCGGCGACCATTCGGGCTCCTACAACATCTCGACGCTCGCGGCCTTCCTGGTCGCGGCCTGCGGCGTGCCGGTGGCGAAGCACGGCAACCGCGCGGCCTCCTCGAAATCCGGCGCGGCGGACGTGCTCGGCGCGCTCGACGTCGGGCTCGGGCTCGATCCCGTTCGGCTCGAAGCCTGTCTCGCGCAAGCGGGCTTGTGCTTCATGTTCGCGCAGACGCACCACGCCTCGATGCGCCACGTGGCGCCCTTCCGCGTCGAGCTCGGCACGCGCACGATCTTCAACCTGCTCGGGCCCCTCTCGAATCCGGCCGGCGTCAAGCGCCAACTGCTCGGCGTCTTCTCCCGCGCCTGGATGGAGCCCCTCGCGCGGACCCTGCGCGAGCTCGGCTCGGAGCGCGTCTGGGTGGTGCACGGCTCGGACGGGCTCGACGAGGTCACGACGACGGGGCCGACCGAGGTGGTCGCGCTCGAGAACGGCGAGATCCGCACCTTCCAGATCGATCCGCGCGACGTCGGCCTGCCGCTCGCCCGCCCCGAGGATCTCAAGGGCGCCGACCCGGCCCATAACGCGGCGGCTCTTCGCGCGGTGCTCGACGGGCAGAAGACGCCCTATCGCGACATCGCGGTGCTCAACGCCGCCGCCTCCCTCGTCGTCGCCGGCAAGGCGGCGGATCTCGCGGCAGGCCGTGCGCTCGCCGAGGAGGCGATCGATTCGGGCGCCGCGCGCGGCGTGCTCGCGCGCCTCGTCGCCGCCTCGAAGGTCGAGGGCTGAGCATGAGCGACATTCTCGCCCGCATCGAGGCCTACAAGCGCGAGGAGATCGCAGCCGCCAAGGCGGCCGTGCCGCAGGCCGAGATCGAGCGCCGCGCCGCCGCCGCCCCGCCCCCGCGCGGCTTCGCGGCCGCCATCGAGGCGAAGATCGCCCGCGGCGAGCCCGCGCTCATCGCCGAGATCAAGAAGGCGAGCCCGTCGAAGGGCCTCATCCGCGCCGATTTCGACCCGCCCGCGCTCGCGCGCGCCTACGCGCAGGGCGGCGCCGCCTGTCTCTCGGTTCTGACCGACGCGCCCTCCTTCCAGGGCCATCCGGATTATCTCGCCGCCGCCCGCGAGGCCTCGGGACTGCCGGTCCTGCGCAAGGATTTCCTGTTCGAGCCCTATCAGGTCTACGAGGCGCGGGCCTGGGGCGCGGATTGCATCCTCGTCATCATGGCGAGCCTCGACGATGCAGCCGCGCGCGCCCTCGTCGACACGGCGACCGCGCTCGGCATGGACACGCTCGTCGAGGTCCACGACGCGGACGAGCTCGCCCGCGCCCTCGATCTTTCGGCGAAGCTGGTGGGCATCAACAACCGCAACCTGCGCACGTTCGAGACGAGCCTCACGGTCTCCGAGACGCTCGCCCCGCGCATCCCCGCCGATCGCATCGTGGTGGGCGAGAGCGGGATCGCGACGCCCGCCGACATCGCGCGGCTCGAGCGGGTCGGCATCCGCACCTTCCTCGTCGGCGAGAGCCTGATGCGGCAGACCGACGTCGCCGCCGCGACCCGCACCCTTCTCGCCCGCGAGGCGGCATGAGCGAGCTCAGCCATATCGACGCCTCCGGCGAGGCGAACATGGTCGACGTGTCGGACAAGGCCGTCACCTCCCGCACCGCGATCGCGGAAGGGTTCGTGATCACGAAGCCGGAGACGGTCGCGGTCATCCGCGCGGGCGACGCCAAGAAGGGCGACGTGCTGGGCGTCGCCCGCGTCGCCGGGATCATGGCGGCGAAGCGCACCCACGAGTTGATCCCGCTCTGCCACCCGCTGCTCATCACCAAGGTGCGCGTCGAATGCACGCTCGACGAGGCCCTGCCGGGGGTGCGGGTCGTCGCCGAGGTGCGGGTCTCGGGGCAGACGGGCGTCGAGATGGAGGCGCTCACCGCCGTGTCGGTCGCCTGTCTCACGATCTACGATATGGTGAAAGCCGCCGACAAGGAGATGCGCATCGAGGGCGTGCGGCTCCTCGAGAAGACCGGCGGCCGCTCGGGCACCTACAAGGCCGACCCATGAGCCTCCTGCCGGTCGCCGAGGCGCGCGCGCGCATCCTCGCGGCCGTGAGCGGCCCGACCGACCCCGAGCGCCTGCCGCTTTCCGCCTGCGCCGGGCGCACGCTCGCCGAGGACCTCGTCGCGACCCGAACCCAGCCGCCCTTCGCGGCCTCCGCCATGGACGGTTGGGCGGTTCGCGCGGCGGATGTGGCGCGCGTGCCGGCGACGCTCGCGACGATCGGCACGTCCGCCGCCGGCAAGCGCTTTTCGGGCGTGGTCGGGCCCGGCGAGGCGGTGCGCATCTTCACCGGCGCGCCGATCCCCGAGGGCGCCGATACGATCGTCGTCCAGGAGAATGCCGAGGCGCTGCCGGACGGGCGCGTGCTCATCCGCGAGGGCGCGGCGGCGGGGCGGTTCGTGCGCCGCGAGGGCCTCGATTTTCGGGAAGGCGACGTGCTGATCCCCGCCGGCCGTCGCCTCGACGCCCGCGCGCTCGCCCTCTGCGCCGCGATGAACCACGCCGCGTTGCAGGTGCGCCGCCGCCCGCGCGTCGCGCTGATCGCCACCGGCGACGAGCTCGTCCTGCCCGGCGAGGTGCCGGGGCCGGACCAGATCGTCGCCTCGAACCTCTTCGCCATCGCCGCCATGGTCGAGGCGGCCGGCGGGCAGGCGATCCCGCTCGGCATCGCCCGCGACAGCGTGGAGGCGATCCGCGACAAGCTCGAGGAGGCCCGCGCGGCGGCCCCCGACATCCTGGTGACGCTCGGCGGCGCCTCGGTCGGCCAGCACGATCTCGTCCAGGAGACGCTCGCGGCGCAGGGGCTCGCGCTCGGCTTCTGGAAGATCGCGATGCGGCCGGGCAAGCCCCTGATGTTCGGCACGCTCGACGGGCTCCTCGTGCTCGGGCTCCCCGGCAATCCGGTCTCCTCGATGGTCTGCGCGCTGCTCTTCCTGCAGCCGGCGATTCGCGCGCGTCTCGGCGATCCGCGCGCGGGCGAGATGGCGACGCAGGCGGGGATCCTCGCTGCGCCGCTCCCGGCGAACGACGCGCGCGAGGACTATCTGCGCGCGAACCTCACCGCGCGGCCGGGCGCGCTGCCGCTCGTCGAGGCGGCACCCGTGCAGGATTCCTCGATGCTCGGCGTGCTCGCCCGCGCGGACGCTCTGATCGTGCGCGAGGCCGGCGCCGCGCCGCTCGAGACGGGCGCGGTCGTCGAGGTCCTGCGTCTCGACGGGCCGATGTGAGGGGACAATCCTTGCCTGTAAGCGCGGCTCCACTTTGGCGGAGCGTGGCAGAGACTTGCGGAACACAGCGGGAACGGGTATAACGTTCGTCGTTTGTTTCGGCGCTCGACGCGCCGATTCGCCCCGCGAGACCTCGATCGATCGGCCAATCGGGCCAGCGCGACCAGGTCTCGTGGCGAGAACGTCCGTCGTGACGAGATATGGGGACGGGACCGGAATGCTCACGCGCAAGCAGCACGAATTGCTCCGCTTCATCCACGAGCGTGTTCGCGAGACGGGCGTGCCCCCGTCCTTCGACGAGATGAAGGACGCGCTCGACCTGAAGTCGAAATCGGGCATCCACCGACTGATCACCGCGCTCGAGGAGCGCGGCTTCATCCGGCGGCTGCCGAACCGGGCGCGCGCGCTCGAGGTGGTGCGCCTGCCCGAAGGCATGGGCGTCGCCCCGCGCGGGCGCTTCAACCCGAGCGTGGTCGAGGGCGGCCTCTCTGCCCGCCGGGCCGCGCCCGCGCCTGCGGCGCCCGCTCCCGCCGAGCCGCTCGGCGGCGATCGCGCGATCGACATCCCCGTGATGGGCCGCATCGCGGCCGGCGTGCCGATCTCCGCGATCCAGGCGCCGATGTCGTCGGTCTCTGTCGCGCCGGATTTCCTCGGCGGCGGCGAGCATTTCGCGCTCGAGGTGCGGGGCGATTCGATGATCGAGGCAGGCATCCTCGACGGCGACATCGTCGTCGTGCGCCGCACCGACGTCGCGGATACGGGCGACATCGTGGTGGCGCTGATCGACGACGAGGAGGCGACCCTCAAGCGCTTCCGCCGCCGCGGCTCCTCGATCGCGCTCGAGGCGGCGAACCCGGCCTACGAGACGCGCGTGCTCGGGCCCGACCGGGTGAAGATCCAGGGCAAGCTCGTCAGCCTCTTCCGTCGGTATTGATGGAGCCCGCCCGCAATCCGAGCGCCGCGCCCCGTCGAGGGGCGCGGGGGCTCGGGCGGGGCGGGGGAGCGTGAGGGCGGCGGGTGCGAGAGCGCGGCGCGCGCCTGTCGTCGGCGCGGCGTCGGCTTTCGCTCGACCCGGTCCGATCCGGGTCGCGAGGCGCACCAGGCCGCTAGGCGCTCCGGGACGCGAGGCGCTCCGGGACGGGTGCACGGGGCCGGCGTGCGGGCGCGCATGGGCGGTCGCGATACGGCTGCGCGACGGCGACGATCGATCGAGCCCGCTCATTGCGCTGCAGCTGTCGCGGTGCGGGGATGGGTCCCGCATCCTCGTCGGCGTCCGGGAGTATGGCCCCGGCCTTCGGCGTCCGGGAGCATGACCCCGAGGACGATCGAGACGCTCTCAGCCCTGCGAGGCGCCTTCGAGCTTCGCCGGGGTCAGCGCGACCGATTCGCCGCAGCCGCAGGCGGAGGTCTGGTTGGGGTTGTTGAACACGAATTGCGCAGAGAGCTTCGTCACTTGGAAGTCCATCTGCGTGCCGAGCAGGAACAGGACCGCCTTCGGATCGACGAAGACCTTGGCGCCCTTCTCCTCGACGATCTCGTCGCCCGCACGGGGGCCCTCCGTGAGGTCCATCGTGTAGGACATCCCGGCGCAGCCGCCGTTCTTCACGCCGACGCGCAGCCCCTCGACCGGGCGGTCGGAGCGCGCGACGATCGACTTGATCCGCTCGGCGGCGGCGTCCGTCAGGGTGACGACCTTGAGGTTTCCGAACATGCTCTCGTCTCTCCCACCAGGGTTCAAGGCCCGGGCCAGCGAGGGTCTCGATCCCCAACATAATGACGCCCGAGGCGCAGGTCGAGGGGCGCGATGCACCCGATGCGCCCGCTGCCTCTCCCGTGGGCATGAGCCGCCTCATTTTCCCTCTATCGTGGCTCCGTCGGGCACGGTAAGTAGTTTTCCAAGGGGTCTTGCGGGAGTGGTCATGCTTTGTCGGTGGTGCGTCGGAGGAAGCGGGACCGGGCGAGGGGCGGCGTTCCGCACGGCGTCCGCGTCGCGGATCCGACGCTGACGAGGCGGGCATCCCGATGAGCGAGACCGCCGCCCTCGTCGCCGCCGAGAACATCGTCAAGCGCTTCGGAACGCTCGTCGCGAACGACCATGTCGACCTCACGGTCCTGCCCGGCGAGATCCACGCGCTGCTCGGCGAGAACGGCGCGGGCAAGTCGACCCTCGTGAAGATGCTCTACGGGCTCCTGCAGCCCAACGAGGGCCGCATCCTCTGGGAAGGCAAGCCGATCGTCCTGCCGGATCCGCGCACCGCCCGCGCGCTCGGCATCGGCATGGTGTTCCAGCACTTCTCGCTCTTCGACAACATGACCGTCGCCGAGAACGTCGCGCTCGCGCTCGACGAGGCCGAGCCGCTCGAGCGCGTGGCGGCGCGGCTCGCCGAGATCTCGCGCGCCTACGGCCTGCCGCTCGACCCCGCCCGCGAGGTCTGGCGGCTGTCGGTCGGGGAGCGCCAGCGCATCGAGATCGTGCGCTGCCTGATGCAGAACCCCAAGCTCCTCATCCTCGACGAGCCGACGTCGGTGCTGACGCCGCAGGAATGCGAGGGTTTGTTCGCGACGCTCGCGCGGCTGCGGGCGGAGGGGAGGGCGGTCCTCTACATCTCCCACAAGCTCGAGGAGGTGCGCCGCATCTGCGAGGCGGCGACCATCCTGCGCCACGGCAAGGTCGTCGCGCGCACCGATCCGCGCACCGAGACCGCCGGGAGCCTCGCGCGGATGATGGTCGGCACGGACGTCGGCGAGGCGCGGCGCGTGCGGCGGGTCTCGCGCGAGCCCGTCCGGCTCTTCGTCGACAATCTGAGCCTGCCCTCCGAGGACCCGCACGGCACGAGCCTGAAGGGGGTCTCGCTCGAGGTCCGCCGCGGCGAGATCCTCGGCATCGCCGGCGTTGCCGGCAACGGCCAGGAGGAGCTCTTCGCCGCCCTCTCCGGCGAGCGCCGGGCGCCGCGCGCGGACGCGATCGTGCTCGACGGCGATCCGATCGGCCACGAGGACATCAACGCGCGGCGTCGGCGCGGCGGCGCCTTCGTACCCGAGGAGCGGCTCGGCCACGCGGCCGCGCCGCGCCTGTCGCTGTCCGAGAACGCGCTCGTCGCGGGGCACGCCGCGAACGGCTTCGTGCGCGCGGGCTTCGTGATGCGCGACAAGATGCTCGCCTGGGTCGACGGCGTCACCCACGCCTTCGACGTGCGCAAGGGCCCGCGCGATCCGGAGGCGCGAGCCCTGTCGGGCGGAAACCTGCAGAAATTCGTCGTCGGCCGCGAGATCCTGCGTCGCCCGAGCCTGATGATCGTCTCGCAGCCGACCTGGGGCGTCGATGCCGGCGCCGCGACGCTGATCCGCAACGCGCTCATCCGCCTCGCCGAGGAGGGGTCGTCGGTCGTCGTGATCAGCCAGGATCTCGACGAGCTTTTGGAGATCTCCGACGCGCTCGCCGTCGTCTTCCACGGCCGCCTGTCCGAAGCGCGGCCCGTCGGCGAGCTCACGCGCGAGGCGATCGGCCTCCTGATGGGCGGCGCCGGCTTTCCGGCCGATGCGCCGGTGGACGAGGAGGCCGCCTGACATGCGTCTCGTGCTCGAGCGTCGCGCTCAGACCTCCTTCGGTCTCCTCCTCGCCTCGCCGCTCTTCGCGGTGGCGCTGACCCTCGTCTCGGCGGTCGGCATCTTCCTCGCGCTCGGACAGGACCCGTGGCGGGCGCTGCACATCTATTTCGTGATGCCGCTCTCCGATTCCTGGAGCCTCCAGGAGGTCGCGATCAAGGCGACGCCGCTCGTGCTGATCGCGGTCGGCCTCTCCCTCTGCTACCGCTCGAACAATTGGAACATCGGCGCGGAGGGCCAATTCCTGATCGGCGCGATCTGCGGGGGCGGGCTCGCCGTCGCGACCCACGGCGCGGCGACGGGGCCGTGGCTCCTGCCGGCGATGCTCGCCGCGGGCGCGCTCGGCGGGGCGCTCTACGCGCTCGTCCCCGCGCTCCTGAAGGTGCGGCTCGGCGCGAACGAGATCCTGACGAGCCTGATGCTCGTCTACGTCGCCGATCTCCTGCTCGACTGGCTGGTGCGCGGCCCCTGGCGCGATCCGTTCGGCTTCAACATGCCCCAGACGGTGACCTTCTCGCCCGACGCGACGCTGCCGCTCCTCCTCGACGGCGGGCGGCTCAACATCGGCACGCCGATCATGCTGATGATCGTGGCGATCGCCGCCGTGCTCGTGGCGAGGAGCCTGAAAGGCTTCGAGATCCGCCTCGTCGGCGAGGCCCCGCGCGCGGCGCGCTTCGCGGGCTTCGACGACAAGCGCCTCGCCATCACCGTCTTCATGATCTCGGGCGCGCTCGCCGGCCTCGCCGGGGTGCTCGAGGCCGCGGGTACCGTGCGCCAGCTCCAGCCGGGCTTTTCGCCGGGCTACGGCTTCACGGCGATCATCGTCGCCTTCCTCGGGCGCCTCAACCCGATCGGCTGCCTGATCGCGGGCACCTTCGTCGCCATCACCTTCATCGGCGGGGAGAACGCGCAGATCATGCTGCGCCTGCCGCTCGACGTGACGCGCGTGTTCCAGGGCCTGCTCCTGTTCTACGTGCTCGCCTGCGACACCTTCACGACCTATCGCATCAGGCTCGAATGGGGGAGGGCGGCCGCGTGACCCTGTTCGAGGCGATCCTCCTCACCGTCGTCACGGCCTCGACGCCGCTCCTCATCGCGGCGATCGGGGAGCTCGTGGTCGAGCGCTCCGGCGTCCTCAATCTCGGCGTCGAGGGCATGATGATCATGGGTGCTGCGACCGGCATCGCGATCGCGATCGTGACGGGCTCGAGCGCGCTCGGCGTCGCGGCCGCGATCGGGGCGGGCATGCTGCTCGCCTTCCTCTTCGCGATCCTCACGCTCGGCCTCGCGACGAACCAGGTCGCGGCCGGGCTGTCGCTCGCGATCTTCGGGATCGGCCTCTCGGGTGTCGTCGGCGCGCCCTTCGTCGGCCTCCAGCGCGCCGGCATCGGTCGGATCGAGATCCCGATCTTGTCGGAAATTCCCTTCTTCGGCCCGCTCCTCTTCCGTCAGGACCCCTTCGTCTACGCCTCGATCGCCCTCGTGATCGGCGTCGCCTGGTTCCTGTGGCGGACGAAGGCGGGGCTCGTCCTGCGCGCCTGCGGGGAGAACCCGGTCTCGGCGCACGCGCTCGGCTATCCGGTCCTGCGCATCCGTCTCTACGCGATTCTCTTCGGCGGCGCCTGCGCGGGGCTCGCGGGGGCCTATCTCTCGCTCGTGCTGACCCCGTTCTGGACGTCGGGCATGACGGCCGGGCGCGGCTGGATCGCCCTCGCGATCGTCGTCTTCGCCTCCTGGCTGCCCTGGCGGGCGATGGTCGGCGCCTATCTTTTCGGCGGGCTCACCATCCTGCAGCTGCATGCGCAGGGCGCGGGCATCGGGGTGCCCTCGCAGCTTCTGTCGGCCATGCCGTATCTCATCACCATCGTCGTGCTCGCGGCCATCATGGCCGTGCGGCGGCGGGGGACCGTGGCGCCGCAGGCGCTCGGGACACCCTTCGTGCCGGACCGTTGATTCGGCACGAGCTTTGCAGTTTCGTAGCGTCATCGGGCCGTGATAGAGGCCCCATAGTGGAGGAGAGGATCGAGATGAAGCTCACCCGCCGCAACGTCGTCACCGGTGCAGGCGCGCTCGCCGCCGGCAGCCTTCTCCCCGGGCGCGCCTTCGCCCAGGAGCCGCTGAATGTCGGTTTCATCCTGATCGGCCCGGTCGGCGATTTCGGCTGGTCGACCATGCACGATCGCGGCCGCCGCCGCATGGAAGAGGTGCTCGGCGATCGTGTCGTCTCGACGCAGGTCGAGGCCGTCGCCCCGCCCGATTTCGACCGCGTCGCGACCCAGCTCGCCCGCACCGGCTCGCGCCTGATCTTCACGACCTCGTTCTCCTATTTCCAGCCGACGCTGCGCGTCGCCGAGCAGCTGCCGGACGTGATGTTCGAGAACGCGACCGGAACCTCGACGCGCGACAATCTCGCGATCTACAATGCCCGCTTCTACGAGGGCCGCTATCTCCAGGGCGTGATCGCGGCGCGCAAGTCGCGCTCGAAGCTCATCGGCTACGTCGCCGCCTTCCCGGTGCCGGAGGTGATCCACGCGATCAACACCGTCATGCGCGGTGCCTGGTCGGTCGATCCTGAGATGCGCATCCGCGTGATCTGGGCCAATGCCTGGTTCAACCCCGGCGTCGAGGCGGACGCCGCGCGCGCGCTCGCGGATCAGGGCTGCGACGTGATCTGTCAGCACACCGACAGCCCCGCGCCGCTGCAGCTCGCCGAAGAGCGCGGCATCTTCGGCTTCGGTCAGGCGAGCGACATGACGCAATTCGCGCCGAACGCCCACCTCACCTCCTCGGTCAACGAGTGGGGCGATTACTACGCCGAGCGCGCCCAGATGATGATCGACGGCACCTGGGAGCCGACGGACACCTGGGGCGGGCTCGGCTCGGGCATGTTCCGCCTCGCGCCTTTCACCAACATGACCCCCGAGGAGGTCTCGGAGGCGGAGGCGATCCGCGACGCGCTCGCCGACGGCTCGCTGCACCCCTTCGAGGGCCCGATCGTCAACCAGGCCGGCGAGACCGTGATCCCGGCCGGCGAGCGCCTCTCGGACGACCAGATCCGCTCGATGAACTATTTCTACGAGGGCATCGACGTCCAGATGCCGGGCTGAGGCTCGGCCGATCGTCCGAAACGGAAAGAGCCGGCGGGGCAGAGCGCTCCGCCGGCTTTCTCATCCCTCGCGCGAGCGGCGCTCTATCTCGGCTTCGGCCCCAGAGCGAGCTTCTGGACGCCGTCTCCGGCGAGCGTCGGCTTCTTCGCCGAAAGGATGCGCGAATTGACGCCCGCCCATGAGATCTCCCCCGAGAGGCGGCCGAACTCGATCTTCGGGCAACGATCCATCACCACGCGCAGTCCCTTCGCCTCCGCCCGCGCGGCCGCCTCCTCGTTGCGCACGGAGAGCTGCATCCAGATCGTCTTCGGCAGCGGGTCGAGCGCGAGCGCCTCGTCGACGACGGGGCCAGCCGCTTGCGAGTTGCGGAAGATCTCGACCATGTCCACCGGCCGGTCGAGGTCGGCGAGGCGTCCGTAGACGCGCTGGCCGAGGATCTCGCCCCCGGCCTTGCCCGGATTGATGGGGATGACCTCGAAGCCGCGGGCGAGGAGGTACTTCATCACGATGTAGCTCGGCCGCGCCGGGTTGTCGGAGGCGCCGACGAGGGCGATCGTGCGCGTCGTCGCGAGGATGTCGCGGATGAGGCCGTCGGGATAGGTTTCGTGCTGCATCGCGGCCTCAGGCATCGGTCCAGATGGGCTTGCGCTTCTCGACGAAGGCGCCGATGCCCTCCGCCGCGTCCTTCGTCATCATGTTCTGCGCCATCACCTGCGCGGCATAGGCATAGGCGTCGGCGAGGCCCATCTCCGCCTGGGCGTAGAAGGCCCGCTTGCCGATCGAGACGGTCCGCGTCGACTTCGCGGCGATCTTGGCCGCGAGGGCGAGCGCCTCGGCACGGGCGCCGCCCGCCTCGACGACCCGGTTGACGAGGCCCATGCGCGCGGCGTCCTCGGCACCGACGAGCTCGCCCGCGAGAAGGAGCTCCATCGCGTGCTTGCGGGAGACGTTGCGCGAGAGCGCGACCATGGGCGTCGAGCAGAACAGGCCGATATTCACCCCCGGCGTGCCGAAGCGCGCGTCCGCGCCGGCGATCGCGAGGTCGCAGCTCGCGACGAGCTGGCAGCCGGCGGCGGTGGCGACGCCCTCGACGGCCGCGATCACCGGCTGGGGGAGGGCGACGATCGCCTGCATCATGGCCGAGCAGCGCGTCATCAGGTCGAGATAATAGGCGGCCCCGCCATCGGAATCGGCGCGCCGGGCGGTCATCTCCTTGAGGTCGTGGCCGGCGCAGAAGGCAGGCCCCTCGGCGGCGAGGACGACGCAGCGCACCGACTTGTCGGTCGCGATCGCGTCGAGATGCGCATGCAGGCTCGCGATCGTCGCGTCGGAGAGCGCGTTGCGGGCGGCGGGCCGGTCGAGCACGAGGAGCGCGATCCCCGTATCGTCCTCCCGCCGCACGAGCGTGGCGTCGATCTCGGAATGGGCGTTCATGCGCGCGCGTCCTCCCCAGGCCTGTTCTTGATCTCGCGCCGAGGCCGGGGTCAACTGGAAGCCCCTCTCGACGAGCCCCGAGTCTGCCCGATGCGCGAGCGCCCGACAATGACCCCGGCCGAACTCGAGGCCTTCCTCGAGCGCGAATTCCCGCAGATCTATCTGGACGGGCGCATCTGGCACGTCGAGGAGACCGGGCCGATGCGCGCGCGCATGCGGCTCGACTACCACCCCCGCAACCTGCGCCCGGGCGGCACGCTGTCGGGGCCGTCGATGATGACGCTCGCCGATCTCGCGCTCTACGTCGCGGTTCTCGCCCAGATCGGCCCCGTGCCGCTCGCGGTGACGACGAGCCTCTCCTTCAACTTCCTGCGCAAGCCCGCGGAGGCCGCGCTCCTCGCCGAATGCCGTCTCCTGAAGCTCGGCCGGCGTCTCGCCGTCGGCGAAGTGACCGTGTTCTCGGAAGGCGCAGCCGATCCCGTCTGCCACGCGACGGGGACCTATTCGATCCCCGACCGCCGCCCAGATCCCTCCCCGTAGCGGAGGGCGGCCTCGCGAGTGAAGCGAGAGAGGTCGGGTGGGGCACGACGCGTGAAGACCGATCTCCACCCGGGCCCCACCCGGTCCGCGTCGCTCCGCTCCGCGGTCCACCCAACCCTCCGGGGAGGGATCGTCAGAACAGGCCGAGCCAGCCGGCCGGGACGAAGCGCTCGAAGACGTAGAGGAGACCGAAGGCGAGGCCGATGATCACGCCGATGTCGAGGATGCCCACCCCGATCCCCGCGCCGACCCAGACGCCGTCGCGTTCGATGAGCCCGAAGCCGATCAGCGTGATCGCGATCGCGGGCGGAATGTTGCCGACCACCGGCAACGGCAGCGCCATGACGAGGCCGAGGAGGAGCACGAGGAGGCCGAGCGGCTGGCGGGCGCGCAGCCGCGTCATGCCGATCGCGCGGGGCTTGGCGAAGCGCTCGATGCGCCGGAGCTTCGGGACGATGAAGCCGATGATGCGCGCGAGCGTGGAGGTCTGCACCCGGCGCTTGGCGATCGTCTCGGGCATCCACATCGCACGGCGCAGGGCGACGAGCTGGATGGCGACGAGCATCACGAGCACGCCGCCGATCGTCGAGAATCCCGGCGGGGTCGGGATCATGTTGGGCGCGGCGAACAGGATGAGCAGGACGCCGAAGGAGCGCGCGCGCAGGCGCCCGACGATCTCGGCGAGGCTCATCGTCTCGGCGGTCTCGTTGGCGACGAGGCGATCGAGGATCTCGGAGGTGCGCAGCACGGTTCGCGGGTCTCGGTGACGGAGCCCGGATATAGCCGCGCGAACCGCCCGGGGAAAGGGGGCGGGCGCCCGGCCTCAATGCAGCGTCAACACCCCGTCGACCGCCTTGAACTCGGCCGGCTTGATCAGGCGCGCGTGGCAGACCTTCACCGAATGGAGCGGCCCGGCGAGCTCGCGGCGCCAGAAGGCGAGGAAGTCGTTCAAGACGGGGAAATCGGGCGCGAGATCGTATTCCTGCCAAACGTAGGCCTGCAGGAGGCCCGGATGGTCGGGAAGCCGGTAGAGGATCTCGGCGGTGGTCAGCCCATAGCCTTCGAGCTGCTTGACGAACGCGGTGGAAGTCATGCGGCGCGTGCCTCCGGTCGTGAGCTCCGGACAGCGGAGCGTCAGGCCGGGCCGCCTCGCGGGCTCGCCGGCCCGCCACGCGGGCCCGGATCCTCCCGATGATGCCACAGCATTGCCGGACCGCAAGCGCCCGACGAAATTATCCTTGTGAAATCATGATGTTAGCAGCCGAAACCGACGAGTGCTGCCAAGCTTGCCCCAGGAAGCCGGAGGAGGCGGCGCACGCCCGACGTCACGCCGCGAGCGGCGTGGACGTCGGGCGGCGTTGAGAAGGAAATCAGAGGGCGGCAAGCGCGAGCGCGACGCCGATGGTCGCGATCATCGAACCGAGAAAGCCGGCCGTCGCGAAGGCGAGAGACGGGCCGTCCTGGGCGGCACGGGCCTGTTCGTGGGTGATGGCGATCGCGCGCGCGCGACGTCGCCGATGCTGAGGGTGATTCGGAGGATAATCAGCGTTCATCTTCGCATCCTGCTCTCGAGCGCCCGTGTAAGGGCCAAATGCCGCCGTTTGGGCGCGTAAACGCATGAATTCGACGTGGGTTTCCTCGACCGCCGGCTTTCTTCATCCATCGTGAACAGAGCTTCGGATCTGTTGACGGGTCTTCCGCCCTCGCGTCTCCGGGTCCGCCGGAGAGCGGGATAGCCGCGCGCACCGAGTCGCGCCTCCGCCCGAGGCGGAAGCGGTCCCTCCGCCCTTCTACGGATGGGGAGGAATCCGACTTGTGTCGGATTCCTTTCGCTGCGTATGTGAGAATATACTAAGAAACTGAGAAGCCCTGAAAGGCAAGGCCCAGGAGGCAGACGCCATGGACAGACGTCGTTTCGACAAGCCGACCCGCCGCGATGCGCTCAAGGCGCTCGGCGCGCTCGCCGCCATCTCCGCCGTGCCGGCGGTCGCCCCGTCGCGGGCCGCGGCCTCCCAGTCGCGCGCCAAGATCGTGATCGCGGGCGCCGGCGCCGCCGGCCTCACCGCCGCCTCGCGGCTGCGGTCCCTGATGCCCAACGCGCAGATCGTGATCGTCGACGCCCGCGAGCGGCATTATTTCCAGCCGGGCTTCACCCTGGTCGGCTCCGGCGTCTGGAGCGCCGAGCAGACGATCGACAGCAATGCGCGCTTCATGCCGCGCGACGTGACCTGGCTGAAGGCGTCCGTCGCCGAATTCGATCTCGACGGCAACCGCATCGTCACCTCGACGGGCGAGAGCGTGCCGTACGACTTCCTCATGGTGGCGACGGGGCTCCATCTCGATTACGAGCGGATCGAGGGCATGAGCGCGGCGCTCATCGGCCAGCACGGCATCGCGAGCATCTATGCCGGGCCGGAGGCCGCCTTCGCCTCCTGGCAGGCGATGCAGCGTTTCGTCGAGACCGGCGGGCACGGCGTCTTCGGCCGGCCCGCGACCGAGATGAAATGCGCCGGCGCGCCGCTGAAATTCGCTCTCCTCACAGAGGACCGGCTGACGAGCGCGGGCGGCAACGCCCGCTCGCGCGCGAAGCTCACCTATTTCCAGCACAATCAGGCCCTGTTCGCGGTCCCGCCCGTGAACGTGCGCGTCGGCGAGATCTTCGCGGAGCGCGGCATCGATCGGCACGAGAGCCACGTCATGCGCGCGATCGATCCGGGCGCGAAGCGGATCACCTACCAGACGCCCGACGGCACGACCGAGGTCGATTACGACTTCGTCCACCTCGTGCCCCCGATGCGCGCGCCGGACGCCGTGATGGCCTCCGCGCTGCCCTGGCAGGAGGGGCCGCTTTCCGCCGACGGCTGGATCGAGGTCGACCGCTCGACCATGCAGCACCTGCGCTATCCCAACGTCTACGCCATCGGCGACGTCGCCGGCGTGCCGCGCGGCAAGACGGCGGCGAGCGTGAAATGGCACACGCCTGTGGCCTGCGAGAACATGGTCTCCGTCATCGAGGACCGGCCGCAGACGGCGATCTTCAACGGCTACACGTCCTGCCCGCTCGTCACGCGGGTCGGCCAGGCGATGCTGATCGAATTCGATTACGACGGCACGCTCATCCCCTCCTTCCCCTTCATCGACCCGCTCGAGGAGAGCTGGGTCTCGTGGGTGATCGAGGAGCGGGCCCTGCTCGCGACCTACAACGCCATGCTGCGCGGCCTCGCCTGAGAGCACGGGAGGAGAACGACCATGAAGGACTTCGCACCCCACATCCTGTTCGGCATCGCGCAGGAGGTGTTCGGCCTGTGGCTCTATGTCGGCATTCTCGCCGGCGTCGGGCTTCTCGCGCTCTATCTGTATCTCGTCCTGCAGCGCGCGTCGTTCGGAGGGCTGCCGCGGCGGCTCGCGCTCGTCGTCGGTTTAATCGGCGCGGGCGTCGCGGTGGTGCTCGCGCCGGTGACGACGCAGGCGACCTTCGCCCATTTCACGGCGTGGATCGACTGGGTCGCGCTCGCCCTCGTCGCGCTCGGCGGCTTCGTCGTGGGCTTCCTCGCGAGCCTGCCCTTCCTCGTGGCGCTCGTCGGCGAGCGCCGCCATGCCCGCCGCGCTGCGATCACGCGGCGGACGGCGACCTCCTGAGACGGTCGCGCGAGGGCTTTCGCGCGGCCGCTGCCAAAGCGAGCGCCGCCGCGCGCAGGACGCGCAGGGTCTCGCGCGCGTCCGGTCGCGTCCGGCCCGCGGGTCCGCCGAGCCATGGCGTCGGCAGTCCGCGCGGCATCGGCACGTGCACGAATACGAGCGCGGCCGGGCCGCCCTCCAATGCGAGCGCGGCATAGGAAGCCGCGTTGCACAGGTAGCGGCCCGCGTCCCGCGAAGACGCCACGCTCGCGCGGCGCGGCGCCGCCGCCCGCATGGCGGCGAGGAGCGGCGCGATCGGCATGCGGGCGCGCAGCGCGAAGGGCGCGCCCGGTCGATAGGAGAGGCTCTCCGGCAGCCGCCCCGACGCATCCGGCAGGCGCCGCGTCACCCGGTTCACGGCCCGAATCTCCGGCGTGATCCGATGGCGGCGCGCGGCGACCCCCAGCATCAGCACCGCGTCCCAGGGCTCGCGCGCGAGAGCGGGCAGGAGGATTTGGTCCACCGCGCCGTAGGTCGTCGGCAGGACGAGCGCGCGCGCCTCGATCCCGAGCCGTCGCCAGCGCGGATCGGCCGCGAGCGCGCGGGCATAAGCCTCCGTCGGGTTGCGGGGCACGCGGGGGAAGGGGCCGAAGCCGGTGATCAGGAGGCGCATCAGGCTGTCCTTCTCGGGGCGCGTCGCCGCCGGCGCTGCGCGCGGATCTCGTCGAGCGTGACGGGGCGGAAATCGTGCACGTCGACCCCGACGTCGTATTGGCGGGTGATCGGCGCGAGGCGTCCGTGGCTGTGGCCGTGGAGATCGATCGCCCCGCGCCCGCTGTCGCGCCAGGTCCGGAACGGGTAATGGCACAGCACGAGACGCGTGCCCTCGTGCACGAGCTCGGCATAGGGCGCGACGCTCGCCCAGCCCGACGCGCGGGCGACGCTCTCGGGGTCGTTGTTGCCGACGATCAGGTGCTTCTCGCCCGGCAGCTGCGCCAGGATCTCGGCGGCGCGGCCCTCCGGCGCGTCGCGGGCGAAGTCGCCGAGATGCCAGACGACGTCCCCCGCGCCGACGCGCTCCCGCCACGCGGCGATCAGGGCGGCGTCGTGGGCGGGGAGATCGGGGAAGGGGCGGCGGTCGATCCGCAGCACCCGCGGATCGGAGAAATGCGTGTCGGCCGTGAAGAAGACCGTCATGCCCGCGTCAGACGACGGTGAGCCGGATCTCACCGAGCGTCGCGACCCGCGCGGTCATCGTCTCGCCGCGCGCGACCGCGCCGACGCCCTCGGGCGTGCCGGTAAAGATCACGTCTCCGGGAAAGAGCTCGAAATAGCGGGAGAGATAGGCGATCTGCTCGGGCACGGACCAGATCATCTCCGACAGATCCGCCTTCTGACGCACGCTGCCGTCGATCTCGAGCGCGATCTCGCCCCGTTCCGGATGCCCCACCTGCGAGACCGGGTGGATCGGCCCGACGGGCCCCGAGAAATCGCCGCCCTTGGCGAGCGTCCAGGGCCGGCGCATGGCCTTCGCCTCGTCCTGGAGGTCGCGGCGCGTCATGTCGAGGCCGACCCCGTAGCCGAAGACGAGCGAGAGCGCCTCCTCGACCGCGACGTCGCGGCCCCCATGCGCGAGCGCGACCACCATCTCGACCTCGTGGTGATAGCTCTGCGTCATCGGCGGATAGGGATGCTCGGCGAGGATTCCCGCCGGCACCGGCTGGAGGGCGTCGGCGGGCTTCGTGAAGAAGAAGGGCGGCTCGCGGGTCGGGTCGCCGCCCATCTCGCGCGCATGGGCGGCGTAGTTGCGCCCGACGCAATAGACCCGGCGCACCGGAAAGAAGGCGGTCGAGCCGGCGACGGGCATGGCCGGGCGCTCTGGGGCGGGGAACACGAAGGTCATGGGCGTCTCTTCTCCCGTTTGCGGCCCTTTTCTAGCAAGCGTCGCGCGCAGGCGATATCCCGCAGCGGCGCGAAGCCCCGTTCAGCGGCGCGACACGACGAGCGCCGCCGCGACGATGAGCCCAGCCCCCGCGATCGTCGCGACCCCCGGCACCTCGGCGAACAGGACGAAGCCGAGCACGCTCGCCCAGACGAGCGAGGTGTAGTCGAGCGGCGCGAGCCGCGCGGCCTCCGCCGCCCGGAAGGCGCGCGCGAGCATCAGGTGCCCCGAGACGCCGAGCACGCCGATCAGCGCGAACAGCCACGTGTCGGACAGAGCGAGCGGCGTCCAGACGAAGGCGGCGGGCCCGGCGAGGACGAGGGCGGGAAACACGTTCTGGAAGGCGACGATGGCGACGATGCCGTCCCGGCGCGCGCGGGCGCGCAACAGCACCATCGCGAGCGCGTAGGTGACCGCCGAGGTCAGCGCGGCAACGATTCCGAGGAGGTTGCGCGCGCCCGCCTCGAGTCCGATCCCGCCGAAGACGATCACCAGCATGCCCGAGAAGCCGATCGCGAGCGCCGCGAGAACGCGCCGGTCGAGCCGCTCGCCGAGGAACAGCGCGGCGAACAAGGCCATGAAGATCGGCGCGAGAAAGGAGAGCGCGACGGTGTCGGCGAGCGGCAGAACGGAGAGCGCGTAGAAGAAGCACACGGCGGTCGCCACGACGAGGAGCGCGCGCACGAAATTGATCCGCACCGTCTCCCGGCTCGGCACCGGCGGGCGCACGACGGCGAGGATCGCGAGGATCGCGAGGGAGCCGAAGGCGAAGCGCAGGAAGGCGATCTCGAGCACCGGATAGCGCGCCGACAGGAGCTTGATCAGCGCGTCCATCACGCACAGGAAGCCGATCCCGATCACGGCATCGCGCGCCGCCCGCGGCAGCGAGGCCGGCGCGGCGTCGAGGGCGGTGGGGGAGGTCATCGCGGGCGGCTCCTGTGGGGGGAGGCGGTGATGCCACGAAAGGAGGGGCGGGGAAAGGGCGGGCACCCCGTCCGCTCTGGAATCGGCGGTGGCGTCGCGTCTCCCGCTATTTCTCGCGGCGCCCCATGAGGAGGGCGATGGCGATCATGCCGGCGCCGATCAACATCGGCGCCGTTGGCACCTCGTGCAACCAAAAATAAGCCCCGGCAACGCCGAAGACCGGGATCAGCGTCAGCCAGAGTCCGGCCGCGCCCGCCGACAGCGTCCGCAGTCCGATCAAGTAGAGCCAGAAGGCGAGGGCGTACTGGACGATCCCGGACAAAGCGGCATAGGCGACGAGCGGTAGGGTCAGCGCCGAGAAGCCCTCCTGCTCGAGGCCGGTCGCCGTGACCGCTGCGAAGACGACGAGCGCGAAGGCGAGGCCCACGCTCTGCTGGCCCGCGGCCAAGGTGGCCGCCGGCCATTGCGATGCGATCCGCGCGGACAAAACGACGTAGCAGGCGGCGAACAGGGTCGCGAGCATGATCAAGGCATCGCCGAGGAGGTCTGCCGGCTGCGTCTCGAACGACCCGCTGGAGACGAGCAGGACACCGACCGTCGCGACCATGAGACAGGCGATCAGCCTGAGGCTCGGGCGCTCCCGGAAGAGGAGAAAGGCGACGACGGGTATCAGGATCGGCTCCGTCGCGCCGATGATCGACGCGCTGGCGGCCGTCGTCATCGCCAGCCCAACGAGCCCGACGCTGTAGGTGAGCCCCGGCTCGAGAAAGCCGATCGAGGAAGCGCGGGCATAACCGGGGCCCAAGCGGCCCACGCCCTCGCGTCGGGCGAGAGCCAGCAGAAACAGGACGCTCGCCGTGAGCTGAAGGACGAGGAGGGTCGTCGGCTGCATATGGTTCAGGAGATCGCGCGACATCACCGTCGCGAGCCCCCAACACGCCGCCGACCCGACCATGGCGAGAACAGCGGTCATCGACCCGCGGTCGGACACGAGGCTACGGCTCATGAGACATCCCGTTCGGCAGCGAGCCATCGGCTCGAGAAACCGCTATCTAAGACACTTTCTTATGAGTGTATACAATTCAGGACTATTGACATGGTCGATTGTATATGCAACCTCGGCGGGAAACAATCTCGGAGGCGTATCGATGCTGCTGACCACGAGGTTTGCTCCCCCACCGTCATTTGCCGAGTTGATCGAGGCCTGCCCGCGTCGACCGGCCGGCGCCGGATTCAGTCCCGATATCGATGTCTGCCACGACGTCGTCCTCGATCCCGAGCGGCCGGTGCAGGAGCGGTACGAAGCGCTGCTCGCCTGGTTGTCGCGCAACCAGCCGTGCCTGTTCGGACGGTTCGCGGCGCGCGGGCTTCGCGGCCTCGACATCGACGTGGCCTGGCTCGACGATACCGATATCGCGCTCGGCGACGAGCATCTCAGATTCAAGATCCAATCACTCCGACGGGCGTGGAAGAGAGAGGCATCCCAGGGGCGCGCTCACGGCTTCCTGGTGATGCTGAACTCGGTCAAGCTGGCTCATGCCCTACCGGGTGCCGCTCTCGTGGACATCTGTCGGCGCTTCGCCGACCTGTATTTCGTCGAGTTCGCACCGGTGGACGTCGATGTGATCTATACCGAGGCCGTGCCGCTGCGGCGCAACCGTCTCTCCCTCTTCAGGGGTGGCGCGAATCTGTTCTATACAGGTGCACATGGCACCGCCAACCACGATCGGCGTGTGCCGGGTGGCATCCTCCTGTCGATCAACAGCGTCGGACACTGGGCGAACACGCAGGTGGCGAACGGGCAGGCGTCCGATCTGAGCGAAGCGGTGGACCGCGTCATGGATCTCGCTCTCCGCTCGATCGGCAATGGTGGTATCGGGATGTCCCCGGGAAGATCCTGTACTTGGCTCAATCGCGAATCGTGTCCAAGGCGATTGGCGCGACGCCGCCCCCTGACGGGCTTGCCGCGCTCGATCCCGGACGACCATTCGCAGACGTTCTACTCGGGGCTCTACCACACCGACGTTCTCGTTCCGGACGTGGTGACGCGCGACGTCGATTTCAGTCGGACCGACAACCTGTGGGAGCGGCTGGAATTCACTTACATTTCGGAGGAGCCTCTGGCGCCGGGGCATGAGAATTTCGGCCAGATGCATGGCCATTCGGCCGCCTACGAAGCTCTCTATGCGAATCCTTGGCTCCCCGTGCAGCCGGTGCGTTGGCCGGCGCCGGAGGACGGTTTGGACGGGCGCGCCTCGGCAGCCTGACTCACGCGTCGCGGACGACCCCCACGACCCGCACCCACACCCCCGGTGTCATCCCGAACGCCGCCGCGAAATGGCGCGTCAGGTGGCTCTGGTCGGCGAAGCCGGCGGCCAGCGCGGCTTCGGCGAGCGGCGTCCCGGCGCAGATCGCGGCGCGGGCGCGGTCCAGGCGACGCATGACGAGATAGCGGTGCGGGCTCGTGCCGAGCCGGCGGCGGAATTGCCGCGCGAGCGTGTAGCGGTCGAGCCCGGTGAGGTCCTCGAGCGTCTGCGAGCGCACGCCCGTGACCGCATGCGCATCGAGGCAGGCGCGGGCCCGCTCGATCGCAGCCGACATGCCCGCTTCGCGGCGCGTCGTCCGCGCGGCCGACGGATCGAGCGCGAGGAGCGCGTCGGCGAGATCGGCGAGCGCGGCGTCCATCGCGAGCGGCTCGAGCGGCGCGTCGAGATCGGACAAGAGGGCACGGACTGCGCGCACGAGGCGCGGATCGCGGCTCACCGGATCGCGCAAGGCCGGCAGCGCGCAGGCGCGGGAGCCGAGCGCGTCGCGGATCAGGCGCGGGGCGACGTAGGCCATGCGGTAGGAGAAGGCCTCCGCCCCACCGCCCGAGCGCCCGTCGTGGCGCTCGTCCGGGTGGATCACGAGCGCGCCGCCGGCCCGGCTGTCCGCCCGCGCGCCGCGATAATCGAAGCTCTGCACGCCCGCGAGCGTGATCCCGATTGCATAGGTGTCGTGCCTGTGCGGATCGTAGGCCTGCCCCGAAAAGCCCGCCGCGATCCGCTCGACCCCCGGCCCGCCGCTCGCGACCCGGATCCAGGCGGGCGGCGCGACGCACGATCCTTCAAGACGAGGCGGCTGGAGTTCGGGCATGCAGGGTCGATAGGTTGGTCGATCTGTCGAGGTATTATAATGCAGCAGAGGGGCGATGCACCTCCTCCGATGGTGGTCTCCCGGCCCGAATCGCCTGGAGCGTCCTGTGACACCCGACGCGCCGAACTCTACGCCGCGTTCCTGTCGCGCCGTGACGGCGGCCCGATCGTCGAGGCTGCCGACGGCGACTGCGCGGACCTCTGCGAGCGGCTTCTCGCGCGCGGGCTCACCTTCCGAGAGAAGTCGGAGAACGGCGGCGAGACCCTCCGCTTCGTGCCCGGCATAGCGGTCGCTTCCGCATTCGCACGCGGAGAGGCTGCGTCGGCCTGGCCCTCGGCGCTCGCGAAGAAGCTCGGCAAGTCGGTACGCAGAACGCCTGGTGCGTTGTTCCGCTTCCCGTCGGAAGTGCCGGGCGGCGTCGCGATCGTCGTCTTCATCACGGACTGGTCGCCGTGTCCTGCCGCCTGCGCCGTCGCCGTGCATCCGGGTCACGAGGCTGCGGCAGGTGTCGCGGAGGGTTTCACGGGCTGTTTCGTGCGCCATCCGCTGACGGGCGACCTGCTGCCGGTCTTCGTCGCCGATTGGGTGAAGCCTTCCTTCGGAACCGGCGCCGTTCTCGTCAATCCGGCGCACGATCGCGTCGATCTCGCCTATGCGCGCAAGATCGGACTGCCCGTACGGTTCGCGCTTGCGCCCGAGGGGTACGAGGCGGAGCCCGAGCAATGGCTGATGCCTCCGGTCGTCAAGACCGGGCGAGCGTCGAGGACCGGCTCCTTCGACGGGCTGGACGTTGCTGCCGCCACGCGCGCCTATTACGAGACCTTGGAGCGGCGTGGGCTGGCGGAGCGGCACGAGGACGTGAGATTGCCTCCGACCGATCTGGCCAGCGCGGGTCCCGACGGGGCGCGCGTCTTCTCGGATGCGGTTCGCACGGCGGCCGCTCTTGCACGGGCTTCGGCTTCGGCGGCGTCGCCGCCCGTGCTCGTGGCGTCTGCTGCCTGCATGCGGGAGACGGCGCCGGCTCTCGCGCCTCTGCTCGCCGAACTCGAAATCGCAATTCGTGTCGTCGTCCTCGGTCCCGTCGAGGGCACGGCGCTCCTGACCGATGCTGCTGCGGAACAAGAAATCGTCGATCTTTCGCTCGCGGTCGCGGCCCGACCCTCCGAGCCGGCGGTGATTCGTCGCGACCATTTCGATCAGGCACGCCGCTTCCGCGAAAACCACGAACGGCTCGCAGCAGCGCTTCGAGCGTCCGGACCCGAGCGAGCCGACGCTCCAGCGGATCTACCACGTCCGATCTCCACCGCGATCATGTCCGGTGACGTCTCCGCGGGCTTCAAGGCGCTCTATGCGCTCCAGAAAGGGCTCGTCGGAGGGAGTGGGCTCGACGCGGCGGATGCGGCGGAACTCGCCGCCTATGAACGGGCCGCGAGCGTCCTCACGGGAGCGCAGTTGGGTTGAGGCCGCCGCCGACACGCCGTCGGCATGTACCCGAGAACGGGGCGGTCGCGGCGTGCGCCGTCGCCTTCGGCGCTGCCGACCGGCCAGGAGGGAGATCACATGGCATCGCAGAGCAGCGGCATCGGAGGTGTGGTGCGGCCGCAGGACGCGCTCACCTACCTCCACCTCTCCCTCGCGACCTTGTTCTGGGCGGGCGTGTTCGTCGCCGGCAAGATCGCGCTCGAAGTGGTCGATCCGATCTTCCTCGCGACCGCGCGCTTCGTGGTCGCGGCGCTCGCGGTGGGCGTCGTCGTCCTCTTCGCGCGGGGCTTCGCCGCCCGCACGCTCCGGGAGATCGCGACCTTCGCCTGGATCGGGTTCCTGGGGGTGTTCGCCTACAACATCGCCTTCACGATCGCGCTCGACTGGTCCTCGCCGCTGCACGGGCTCGTGATCATCGCCACCACGCCCGCCTGGACCGCGCTCCTCGCGGTGCCGCTCCTGGGCGCGCGGGTGACCCGCGCGCAGGTCGCGGGCTTCGCGCTCGCCTTCGCGGCGGTGCTTCTGATCGTGCTCGTCGAGGGGGAGGGGGAGGCGTCCGATTTCACCCGCGCGAGCCTCTCGGGCGATCTCCTCTTCGTCGCGGCCGCGATCGTCTGGGCGCTCTACACGATCGAGAGCCGCAAGGCGCTCGCGCGCACGAACGCCGCGACTTTGACCGGCTGGAGCCTCGTTCTCGGCGCGCTCATGCTGGTGCCGGTGGCGCTCGTCTTCTCGGACGTGCCCGTCATGGCCGCCGCGATGCGCCCGTTCGACTGGGCGGCGGTGCTTTACATGGGCGTCTTCGCGACGCTCGGCGCCTTCCTCCTCTGGTCGAAGGGGGTGGCGGCGATCGGGCCGGCGCGCGCGGCGGTGTTCCTCAACCTCGTGCCGATCTGGGGCGCGATCCTCACCGCGCTCGCCTTCCTCGCCGCTCCTCCGGTCCACGTCCTCGCCGCGATGGCGCTCGCGATCGCGGGGGTGGTGGCGGTGCAGAGGGGAGGGCGGTGAGGGTCACGCCCCCCAATCCACCGCCCCCACCCCCTTCTCCTCGAGCCACGCATTCGCCCGCGAAAAATGCCCGCAACCCTCGAAATCGCGGTGACGGTTAAGGGGGGAGGGGTGGCCGGTTTCGAGGACGAGGTGCTTTTGGCGGTCGACGAGGGCGGCGCGGGCGCGGGCCTTGGCGCCCCAGAGCATGAAGACCGCGTGCGGGCGCGCGGCCGAGATCGCGGCGACCGCGTCGTCGGCGAGCCGCTCCCAGCCGAGCCCGAGATGGGCGCCCGCGCGGCCGGCCTCGGCGGTCAGCGCCGTGTTCAGGAGGAGCACGCCCTCGCGCGCCCAGGCCGAGAGATCCCCGCCGGGAGGGGCGGCGAGGCCGCAATCGCGCGCGACCTCGGCGAGAATCGTCTTGAGCGAGGGCGGCAGGCGGCGGCTCCCGACATAGGAGAAGGCGAGCCCGTTGGCGTCGCCGGGCGTCGGATAGGGGTCTTGGCCGAGCACAACGACCTTCACGCGAGAAAGCGGGGTGAGCGCGAGCGCGGCGAAGATCCGCTCGGGGGGAGGTACGAGCACGGCGCCGGCGGCGATCCGCGCGTCGATCGCCGCTGCCACCCGCTCCGCGCCGCCGTCCCGGAAGAAGGGGAGGGCGGTCCAGCCGTCCGCGGAGTCGTTCGCGCGGAAGGCTGCGAGGGCCGCGCCGACGGGGCCGGACTGCGCGTGAGGGGCCGTCATGATGATCGATGGTTGCCGGAAGGGGAGGGGAGCGGGCGCGACATTAGCGCCCGCCCGTCGCTTTGTCTTGTTCATCGGGTGCATTCGCACGTAAATTCGGAGCGGATCGTTTGCTGTGCGCGCGCGTGGCCCTATGTAGGCTGCGCGCGAGGTCGCGCCCGGATCGCGCTCGGGCCTGTCCGTGCACTCCGTCTCGAGTTCCGTAGGACCGCTCATCGATGAACAAGATCGTGCCGCCCGCCTCCCTCGACGCCTCCGCGCGCGACAGCCGCGAGGCATCCTTCCGTTCCGTGAGGCTGCCGGGCGACCATCCTCCTGTGAAGGCGGGGCGGCTCGGCGTGCTCCTGATGAATCTGGGCACGCCGGAGGCGACCGATTACCGCTCGATGCGCGCCTATCTGAAGGAATTCCTCTCCGACCGGCGCGTGATCGAGACGCCGCGCTGGCTCTGGTGGCCGCTCCTCAACCTCGTCATCCTCCAGACGCGCCCCTCGAAGAAGGGCCGCGACTACGACACGATCTGGAACAAGGAGAAGAACGAGGGTCCGCTCAAGACGATCACCCGCTCGCAGGCCGAGCAGGCGTCCGAGCATTTGAAGGATATCGCCGGCGACCGCGTGGTGGTCGATTGGGCGATGCGCTACGGCAAGCCCGCGGTGAAGCCCGCGATCGAGAATCTGCTCGCGCAGGGCTGCGACCGCATCCTCCTCGTGCCGCTCTACCCGCAATATTCCGCCGCCACCTCGGCCACCGCCTGCGACAAGGCCTTCGAGGCGCTGATGCAGATGCGCTGGCAGCCGAGCGTGCGCGTCGCCCCGCCCTATCACGACGACCCGGTCTATATCGACGCGCTCGCGCGCTCGATGCGCAAGTCCCTCGCCGCGCTCGATTTCGAGCCGGAGATGATTCTGGCCTCCTTCCACGGCGTGCCGCGCAAGTACCTCCTCCAGGGCGACCCCTATCATTGCCATTGCGCCAAGACCTCGCGCCTCCTGCGCGAGACGCTGGGCTGGCCGGAGGATCGCTGGAAGCTCACCTTCCAGTCGCGCTTCGGCCCCGACGAGTGGCTGCAGCCCTATACCGACGAGACGGTGAAGGCGATGGCCGAGAAGGGCGTCAAGCGCCTCGCCATCGTCGCGCCCGGCTTCTCGGCGGATTGCCTCGAGACGCTGGAGGAGCTCGACGGCGAGAATCGCGAGATCTTCGAGCACAATGGCGGCGAGCAATTCGCCTATCTGCCCTGCCTCAACGATTCGGAAGAGGGCATGGCGGTGATCAACCACATCGTCGCGCGCGAGCTGCAGGGCTGGCTCTGAGCCGGCGAGGGTCGCGGCGATGCGCACGCTGGGCCTGATCGGCGGAATGAGCTGGGAGAGCACGGCGGTCTATTACCGCCTGCTCAACGAGGGCGTGAAGGAACGCCTCGGCGGTCTCCACTCCGCATCGTTGCTCCTCGCGAGCTGCGACTTCGCCCCCGTCGCCGCGATGCAGGCCGCGGGAGATTGGGACCGGCTCTCGGCGGCGCTCTGCGCGGACGCGCGCCGGCTCGAGCGGGCGGGCGCCGAGGCGATCGTTCTGTGCACCAACACGATGCACAAGCTCGCCCCCGACCTCGAAGCCGCCGTCGCGATCCCGGTCCTGCACATCGTCGACGCGACCGGGGACGCGCTCGCACGCGCCGGCGCACGCCGCCCGGTCCTCCTCGCGACGCGCTTCACCATGGAGGAGACCTTCTGGCGCGCGCGGCTCGAGGCGCGCACCGGGATCGCGGCGCTCGTCCCCGACGCGGCCGGGCGCGCGCTGGTGCACCGTGTGATCTACGAGGAGCTGTGCCGCGGCATCGTCACCGACGCCTCCCGCGCCGCCGTGCTCGCAATCGTGGACGCGCTCGCCGCGGAGGGCGCGGATGCGGTGATCCTCGGCTGCACCGAGATCGGCCTCCTGATCGGCGCCGACGACACCGCGCTTTCGGTCTTCGACACGACGGCCATTCACGCGCAAGCGGCGTTGGATTTCGCGCTCGGCTGAGGGGCGCCGACGCCACCCCCTCGCGCCACCCCTTCCCTGCGCCCGCGCCTTCCCCTAAAACGCTGGCGACGAAGCGAGCCACGGCGGCATCCATGTCCCACAACACGTTCGGCCATCTCTTCCGCGTGACGACCTTCGGCGAGAGCCACGGGCCGGCGCTCGGCTGCGTGGTCGACGGCTGCCCGCCCGGCATCCCGCTGACGGCGGACGAGATCCAGGCCGAGCTCGATCGGCGCCGGCCGGGCCAATCGCGCTTCACGACGCAGCGGCGCGAGCCGGACGCGGTGAAGATCCTCTCGGGCGTCTTCCAGGACGAGCGGATGGAGAGCCCGGTGACGACGGGCACGCCGATCGCGCTCCTGATCGAGAACGTCGACCAGCGCTCGAAGGACTATTCCGACATCCGCGACAAGTACCGGCCCGGCCACGCGGATTTCACCTACGACGTCAAATACGGCGTGCGCGATTATCGCGGCGGCGGGCGCTCGTCGGCGCGCGAGACGGCGGCGCGGGTGGCGGCGGGCGCGATCGCGCGCAAGATCGTGCCCGGCCTGCGCGTGCGCGGCGCCCTCGTCCAGATGGGCCCCCACGCGATCGACCGCTCGCGCTGGGATTGGGACGAGGTCCACCGCAACCCGTTCTTCTGCCCGGACGCGCAGGCCGCCGCCTTCTTCGCCGATTACCTCGACGGCATCCGCAAATCCGGCTCCTCGATCGGCGCCGTGATCGAGATCGTGGCGGAGGGCGTGCCGGCGGGGCTCGGCGCGCCGATCTACGCCAAGCTCGATTCGGAGCTCGCCTCGGCGCTGATGTCGATCAACGCGGTCAAGGGGGTCGAGATCGGCGAGGGCTTCGCCGCCGCCGCGCTGACCGGCGAGGAGAATGCCGACGAGATGCGCCCGGGCAACGACGGCGCGCCCGTCTTCGCCTCGAACAAGGCCGGCGGCGTGCTCGGCGGCATCTCGACGGGCCAGCCGGTCGTCGCGCGCTTCGCGGTGAAGCCCACCTCCTCGATCCTCAGCCCGCGCGCGACCGTCACCCGCGACAATGCGGAAGCCGACATCCTGACGAAGGGCCGCCACGACCCGTGCGTCGGCATCCGCGCGGTGCCGGTCGGGGAGGCGATGGTCGCGTGCGTCCTCGCCGATCAGTTCTTGCGCCATCGCGGGCAGGTCGGCGGCCTGCGGCCCTGGCCCGCCGGGCCCGACATCGCGTAAGAAGACGCCGCCGCGGGATCGATCACGAAGCGAAGCGAGACAAGATGCCCCAATCCGTCACAGACGCCATCGAAGCCTTCGCCCGCGGCGAGATCGTCATCGTCACCGACGACGACGACCGCGAGAACGAGGGCGACCTCATCGTCGCCGCCTCGCTGTGCACGCCCGAGAAGATGGCCTTCATCATCCGCAATACCTGCGGCATCGTCTGCGCGCCGATCACGGCGGCGGAGGCCAAGCGCCTGCGGCTCGATCCGATGGTCGCGGCGAACGACGCGCCGCTCGGCACGGCGTTCACGGTGTCGGTCGACGTGCGCCACGGGCTCACCACCGGCATCTCGGCCGAGCAGCGCTGCAACACGGTGCGCGCGCTCGCCAACGGCAATATGGGCGCGGACGATTTCGTGCGGCCCGGCCACGTCTTCCCGCTCGTCGCGAAGGAGGGCGGCGTCCTGATGCGCTCGGGGCACACGGAGGCGGCGGTCGATCTGTGCAGGCTCGCGGGGCTGCCTCAGGTGGGCGTCATCTGCGAGCTCGCCAACGACGACGGCACCGTGATGAAGGGCGACCAGATCGTCGCCTTCGCCGAGAAGCACGCCTTGAAGCGCGTATCGGTCGCCGACATCATCGCCTATCGCCAGGCGCGCGAGACGCTGGTCGAGCGGCTCGGCACCTTTCCCGTGAAGACGCGCCACGGCGAGATGACGGGCTACGCCTACGCGACGCCCTTCGACGCGGTCCACCATTTCGCGCTCGTGCACGGGCGCATCGGCGATGGCCGCTCGATCCTCACGCGCCTCCACCGTGCGAACGTCGTCACCGACGTCTTCCAGGCGTCCGGCGCGATCGACCGCGCGCTGGAGCGCTTCGCGGCGGAGGGGAGGGGGGTGCTCGTCTATCTGCGCGAGGGCACCTCGGGCGTGCCGCTGACCTCCTTCTCCGAGGACACGACGGGCGCCGAGGCCGAGCGCACGCGGGTCTGGCGCGAGGTCGGGCTCGGGGCGCAGATCCTGCGCGATCTCGGGATCGTCTCGATCCGCAACCTCTCGAGCAACACCTCGCGCTCCTATGTCGGCCTCGCCGGCTTCGGCATCGCCCTCGAGGAGACGCTGCCGCTCGACGGGTGAGCGGCGCTCATCCGCCGCGTCGGGCGGCTTCGGCGAGGCGCGCGGGCTCCTCGGCGTCGCGCCGCACGCGCGCCCAGACCTCGACGAGCACGTCGCGCCGCCCCGCCGCCTGCGCGAGCCCGACCATCGGGCGGACGAGGTCCGGGTGGAGCCGCTCGCTCCGGAACTGCGCGAGCGCGATCGCGAGGCGTTCGGCGTCGGAGAGCGACTCGCTCGCGAGCCCCCACCAGGCGAGCGCGCGGCGGCGGCTCATCGCGGCGGTGTCGGCGCTCTCCAGGAAGTGGCGCGCGGCGCGCCGGTTGCCCTCTCGGTGGAAGATGCCGGCCATCAGGAGCGGATTGTCCGCCATCGCCTCCTGGTCGAGGAGGTGGCGCACGGGCGCGATGCCCGCATAGCCCAGGCGATCGTAGAGCGCGCCCGCGAGCGCCCCGAGCTCGGCGCGCCCGCCCTCCTCGCGCAGGACGGCGCCGAAGCGGGCGAACACCGTCGCGGCGAGGCCGTGATCGAGGGCGACGCCGACGACCGCATCGAGATGGCGCTCCCGCTCGGCCGGAGCGAGGCCCTCGCCCAGCCCGAGCCAGCTCACCACCGCGCGGCGCAGGAGATCGTCGCGTCCCTCGCGGGCGAGCGTGAAGGCGAGCGCGCCGAGACGGCGCCAGGCGCGGGCGTCGCCGGCGACGGGCACCAGAGCGAGGATCTCGTCGGCGGAGGCGCCCGCGCGCACGAGCCGGGTGGCGAAATGGTCCGTATCCCAGGTCTGCGCCTCCGGCTCCGCGATCCAGCCCCCCGCGCGCGCCGCCGCCTCGCCGAAGCGTCCGGTCGCGAGGAGCGCGGCGAAGAAGGCGGTGCGGATCTCGCGATCGGCCGGCGCGGCGCCGTGGGCGCGCGCCAGCGCGGCCGCCGCGGGGTCCCGCTCGCCCTTGGCGGCGAGGAGGCGCCCGAGCCGCAGCTCGTCCTGCGCCGCGAGGCCGCCGCGCTCGGGCGGGCCGAGACGGGTGCGCGCGAGGAGCACCCGCAGCTCGTCCTCGGCCCGGCCTTCGAGGCGATGCAGGCGCGTCAGCCGATCGAGCTCGTCGCGCTCGGGCGCGATCGTCGCGAGCCGCTCGAGCGCGGCGACGAGCGCGTCCGGCCGGTTGCGCGCGCGGAAGAAATCGGCGGCGACCCGGTGGGCGGCGACGTCGTCGGGGCGCCGCGCGAGATAGGCGACGAGCGCGACGTCGGCGGCGTCCGGGTCGCCGAAGCGGGCGTTGAGCGCGAAGGCCTCGTAGAGGATCTCCGGCCGGCTCGCGAGGTGGGGCGGGAGCGCGGCGAGGCGGTCGAGCGCCTCCTCGTAGCGCCCGTCGCGCACCAGCATCGCGAGCCGCTCCGGCTCGCCGGGCACCGCGAGGAAGCCCGCGAGGAGGCCGGCCGAGCAGAACAGGGCGGCCGAGAGGAGCGCGGGGCGGATCGCGGTGCGGATCACGGCTCGGGGCCCTCCGGAACGAGGGCGAGCCGCACCGGCTCGAGCCCGTCGAGCGGCATCGTGAAAGCGAGGCCGCCCGCCTCGTCGGCGGCGACGCGCGCGCGGAAGATCGCCGCGCCGTCCCGGCTCGCCTCGATCCGGTAGACGCCCTCGGGCACGCCCGCGAAGCGGAAGAAGCCCTCTCCGAAGCCGCGCGCGGTCAGTCGCACCCCGTCGGCGGCGCGCACCATGTCGCGCGCGAGCCAGCGCGATTCGGCGAGCTCCACGCTTCCCGGCCAGGCGTGCGGGCGCGCGTCCGCGCGTGCGACGATCGCGACGTCCGCCGCAGGCACCGCGGGGTCGAGCGCGACGTAGAGCGAGCCGGCATGGCGGTTCGTGCCGACGACGCCGAGACTGGCGTCGAGATCGACCGCGAGCGCCTCCGCGTCGTCGAAGCGCACGGTGTCGAGGCCGTCGCGGTCGAGGATGCGCCAGCGCCCGGGCGCGAGCCGCTCGATGCGGGTCGAGAAGAAGCCGTCGGCGATCGCCGCGTAGCGCGAGGCCTCGATGGGGGCGAGCGGCGCCGTCCGCGCCCAGTCGAGATGGCGCCGCACGGCCTCGAGCGAGACCCGCTTCTCGGCGGAATAGGTGTGGTAATAGACGTTCACGCCCTTCAGGCGCCGCGGCAGCTCGGTCCTGGCGATCGTCTCGGCGAGCTGGCCGAAGCCGTGGAAATGGCCCGTCCACAGGTCCGTGTAGGTGTTCTCGTTGCTCGCCACGGCGTAGATCTGCCGCTCGGCGCCGATCGTGCGGGCGAGGGGGGCGATGTAGCCGACGGAGGGGAATTGCGCGTCGAGGCGCCCGTCGCCGCCGTTCATGTTGCGCACGCCCGAAGCTCGCGTCGCCGCGACCGCCGCCTCGAAGGGGCGCGTGTCCCCGCTCCAGAGGTAGATCGCCGCCCGCTTGCCCTCGGGCGCCAGCGCGCTCGCGAGCGCGAGCGAGCCGTCGATCTCGATATCGAGGTCGAACGGGTCGCGCAGGCAGGCGCGCGGAAGGCTCGCGGAGCCGGCGGTCCAGAGGCCCGCGCCGTGGTCGTGCTCGGCGCGCCCGAGCCCGAGCGCCGTGCTCAGGCTCGCGAAGAAGCCGCGCAGCGAGCGCTCCTCCGCACGCGCCCGCGCCGCCTCGAGGACGGCGACCTCCTGCGCGCGCTCGTAATCCTCGAAGAAGGGCCAGAGGAAGGGATGGCTGTAGGTGTGGCTCGCGACCTCGACCTGCGGGAGCGCGAAGATCGCCCGCGCGATCTCCGCCGCTCCGGACCCGCCGCCGATCTCGGGATCGATGTCGCAGCCGACGAGCCCGACCGTGACGGGGAGATCGGGATAGGGCGCGATCAGCTCCTCGAGCATCACCCGCGCCGCGGAGCGCGGCGCGGCGCGGTCCTCCTCCAGCTCCGAGAGGTTGAGCCAGCCGTCGCCGTCCACATGGCTGAAATAAAGCCGCCGCCCGGAGACGGTGGTGGTGTCGGGTATGGGGAAGCGCTCGGCGCCCAGCGCGCGCTCGAGGAAGACGAAGGGGTCGACGATCCAGGCCATCCGGTCGAGGAAGGCGTCGTAATGGATCTCGAAGCCGGCGGCGACGTGCCCTCCGGCGGGGCCTGTCGCGACGAGGACGCTCTGCGGGCTGCCCTCGACGGCGGGCCCGCGCACGACGAGGGCGGCGCGGGTCTCGGGTCCGGTCGGGATCAGGACGGGGAAGGGAGGGAGCACGGGGTCGAGGTCGCGCTCGAAGCCGATCATCGCCGGATCGCGCGCCTCGATCGCCGAGCCTGCGGTCTCCTCGACGAACCCGGCGCCGAGGGCGACGCCCGCTCCGGCGAGCATGGCGTCGATCCGCGCGCGGTGCTCCGGCGTCGCGGGTATTCCCGGATAGCCGACGACGACATAGGGCATGCCCCGTGCGGCCGTCGCGACCGCCCAGTCGAGATAGCCGCCGGGATCGGCGACGTCGTCGGTGAACCAGGTCACCACCCCCGCAAAGCGCGTCGTCTCGGCAGGCGCCGGCAGCGGCCCGTTCACGTCGGCGTAGCGGACGACGAAGCCGAGATGGTTCAAGACCGCCTCAAGGCGCAGATGCACGACCGTGTCCCGCGGCTCGGCCTCGACGCGCGAATCGTAGAGCGCGAGCACCTCCCGCACGACCGGCTGCGCGAGCGCGGCCTGCGCGCAGAGCGCGACCGCGCAGACGAGGAGGATGCGCGCGATCGCCCTCACAGCGACCTCCCCGGATCGCGTGGACGATCGTCGCCGGGGAACACGTCGAGCTCGCGGCGGCCGACGAAGGGCAGGAAGCCGAGCGCGGCGAGGCGCTGGCGGGCGGACGCCACCTCCTGCGGATCGTCGAGATATTCCGTCGCCAGCATGCGGATGCCTGCCGCGCCGGCATGCTTGAGGCGCACCAGGCTCCAGGCCACGTCGGACACGTCGTTGGGAATGCCTTGGCCCGCGAGGCCGTAGAGGAGGCTCTCCTTGTTGTGGGCGTCGATCAGCGCGAGCCAATCCTCGCGCAGGAGGAGGTCCTCGGCGTTCTGCGGCAGGAGGAGGAAGCCGGGATCGTGGGCGCGCGCGCGCGCGGCCGTCTGCGCGACGAGCGCCACCATGTCGTCCATGCCCTGCGGGCGCTCGTCGCGCCAATCGAGATAGGCGTCGACGCGGTCGAGGAGCGCGCCGTCGTAGCCGATCGCGAGGATGCGTCCGAGGAGCGAATCCGGGCCGTCTAGAAGGAGGGAGCGCCAGCGGGGGTGCCAGTAGCGGACGTAGCGCGAACCGGGCCAGCTCGGGTTCTCGGCGCCGACCCAGTCGGGCGGGCTGCGCCGCCAACGGCGCGGCCAGTACCAGCGGTTCGTGTCGGTCTCGCCGAGCGGCAGGTAGGCGAGGACGAGACGCCGGCTGCCGTCCGGCTTCACCCGCATCGCCGCGAGCTCCGCGGGCTCGATCGCGCGCATCGACCAATCGTCGAGCATCGGCTCGACCACGACGAGGTCGAGGTCGCTCGCGGCGATCCGCTGCGGGTCGATCTCCTGGTATTGGCAACCCCAGAGCCGGGCGGCCGCGAGGAGCGCGCGTCCGCGCGCGCGCTCGGGCGCGACGCCGGTCGCGCTCGCGGCCTGCGCCCGGCGAGCGCCGAGCGCGGCGAAGGAGAGGCCCGCCGCGAGGAGGCCGCGCCGCGTCGGCGAGGCGGGCCGATCGGCCGCGAGGCGTCCTCCGGTCGTATCCCTCACATCGCCCTCCCGCGCGCCACCGCCTGCATCGGCTCGCGACCGCTGCCGCCGGTGCCGAGGACGTTGACGACGTCGCCGGGCTCGAGTTCGGTGAACTCGTCGGCGACGAAGGCGGAGGTGCCGCCGCCGGGCGCGCGGCGCGCGATCTCGATGCGCATCGCGCCCTGGTTCATGGCCGCGACGGGCGAGGTGCCGAGGATCGCGCCGGCGATCTCGGCGGCGGCGCGGGCGGCCTGCTCGACGGCCGCGAGTTCGTCGCTCACCTCCATGAGCTCGCGCTCGATCTGCGCGCGCGCGTCGAGCGCCACCCGCTCGCGGGCGATCTCCGCCTCCGCGAGCGCCCGCTCGGCGCGATGGATCTCGCCGAGCAGCCGGCTCTTCGACAGCTCGTGATCGCTGACCTCGCGCCGGGCCGCCGCGAGCACCTCGGTATTGCCGAAGCCGCGCGCCTGGACCTGCTCCAGCTCGGCGACGCGGGCGGTGCGCACGGCGATCTGCGCCTCGACGCGCTGGAGGCTGTCGCGCAGCACGGTCAGCTCGGAGCGGGCGGTGTCGAGCCTGGCGTCCTGCAGCGCGAGCTCGCCCGCCCGCGCCGCCGCGTTGCGATCGCCCATGCGCGCCTCCGCCTCGAGGAGCGCGCGTGCGTCGCGATTTCCGGCGAGCTGCTCGAGGCGCAGCGGCACGCTCGGTCGGGCGGCGCCGTCCTGCTCCGCCTCGAGCCGCGCGCGGCGTGCGAGGAGCCGCTTCATCCGCTCCTCCGCCGCCACCCGCCGCTCGTCCTCGCGACGCGCGTCGACGAGGTGCTGGGCGCCGGGCGGAACGCGCTCGACGCCGCCTCCGAGCGCGATCGCCTGCAACGCCACCATGCCCGGCGCGAAGGCGTAGGCACCTGGGCTGCGCACGGCGCCGACGACATAGACCGGCTGGCGCGCCACGATGCGCACGTGGACGCTCCCGCGACGGCCCGCCTTCTCGTGGAAGGCGCGCGCGATCGCCTCCTCGAGACCCGGCACGGAATGCCGATCGGTTTCGAAGCTGCCGAGCGTCGGGATCGAGATCGTCCCGCCGACGTCGATCTCGTAATCGCCCGTCAGGTCGATCCGCTGGTAGAAGGTCGTCAGCGCAGCCCCGCCGGACCCGTCCGAGCCGAGGTCGAGCTCCTCGAAGAAGCTCACCCGCAGCGTGTCGCCCACCGCGAAGGCGCGGGTGCCGGCGCTCGGCCTGCTCGACGCGTAGACCGCGGGCATCTCGGCGAGGGGCTCGACGAGGCCGGGAGCGAGGCGCGGCGCGATGTCCTCGGCGGTCGCGAGACCGATCGCGGGCACCAGGACGGCCGTCGCCGACAAGAACCGAACGAGCATGCGTGACGTGATCATCGTCCGCCTCCACGGGAAAGAGCTGCATCGAAGGTGAGGAACGTCAGCCGCGCGAGGGACCGGTCGAGGACCCACACCGCCGCCAGGGCGGAGAGGGCGCACGCCGCGAGATGGCCGAACCCGAGATAATCCGCGTCGCCCACCAGGGTGAGGCGCGTGAGCGAGATCTGCAGGACGAGGAAGAGCACCTGCAGCGCGAGGAAGGCGCCGTGGCGCTCGACGAAGACGAGGATCGTCCCGCAGGCGAAGAAGAGGAACTGGAACAGGCCCGCGATGAGCCCGAGGCGCAGGATTCCGACCTGCGAGAAATGCAGTCCCACGAACCCCACCAGCGCCGGCGCCAGGATCGCGGCGACCGCGCACAGGCAGGTCTGCATGGCGAGGATGCGCACGAGCGACGCGCGCACGTCGACTTCGAGCGCGAGCGCCCGCCGGTCGATCTCGTCGAGGCTGCCGTGCTCTCGAATGCTCGCGAGGAACGCCCTCAGCCGGTCGAGCAGCGTCGTCTCGACGGCGATGATGAACAGAGCGAGCGCGGGGACGATGGCGAGATAGGCGACGAACATCGCGCTGTCGTAGGCGGGTGCGTAGAAGATGCCGTTCTCGAGCCGTGCCCCCTCGTCGCTCGCCCACACGGTCCACTTGTCCGCCCAGAGCGCTGCGGTGCCGACGAGCCCCGCGAGCGCGAGGAGCCGGAAGCGCCGGGCGTCCCGTACGAGCGCGGCGAGCGGTCGCCTCCAGGTCGCGACGGGATGCGGGAAGGTCGCGAGCACCGTCGCCACGAGCCGCGCCGCGACGACGGCGATGCCGATGCCGTAGGCAGCGACCTGGGCCGGCGCAGGGAGCCCCGCCTGGACCGCGACCACCGTTCCGGCGACGGCGGCGACGAGGCCGAGCGCGAATCCGGCCGTGATCGCCTCGAAATCCCGCACCGCCCCGCAGAAGGCGAGCGTCGGCCAGACGATGCCCGTCAGTCCCGTCAGCGCGATCCCGACCGCGAGGCTCGTGCCGCTCATCCCCAGGAGCCCGCCCAGAACGACGATGGAGACGACGATGCAGGCGCCCGCGCAAGCGAGGATCGCCGCCGCAAAGCGCGACGCGACCGCCTCGAAGCGCCCCGTGAAGACGTCGTCCGCGACCTGGCGCGTCGCCACGTAGACGATCGGCGCGGTGGCGACGAGGGAGAGCATAAAGGAATAGACGACGAGGCCGCGGAAGGCGTAGGCCTGCGCGCGGTCGAGCTCGGGGGTCAGAAGCTGGATCGCGGCCATCGACAGGACGGTGGCAAGCCAGGGTCCGGCGGCGATCGCCGTCCCGTGGCCGATCGACACCGCCTTGCCCGAAAGGCCGTTCTGGTCGCGCAAGCGTCGCAGCTCGAAGCCGATGCCCGCCATGTCACGCCCCTCCGCCCCGTTGGTCGGAATAGAGCGCGCGGTAGGCGTCGCGCGCGCGGTCGGAGCCGTAGGAGCGGCGTACGCGGCGGCGCAGCCGCTCCCCCATCCGCGCGCGCTCCTCGGGATCGCGCAGGAGCGCCGCGCAGGCGGCGGCGATCTCGGCGGTCGAGCCGAGCGGCACCACGACGCCGCCGGCCCCGAGCGCAGGGCTCTCGTCGCGGCTCCCCTCGATGATCTCGCGGCAGGAGCCGACGTCCGTCGCGATGCAGGGGATCGCGGCGGCGCCCGCCTCGAGCAGGCTGAGCGGCTGCGCCTCGCTGAGGCTCGTCAGCACGACGACGTCGATCTCGCCGAGCCATTCCCGCACGTCCACCTTGCCCGCGAACAGCAGCGCGTCGCCCAACCCGAGTTCGGAGCCGAGCGCCTCGCATTGGGCGGCGTAGCCCGGATCCTCGTCGGTCGGGCCGAGCACGAGAGCGCGCAGGTCCGGCACCGCGCGGCGGACCATCGCGGCGGCGGCGACGAAGGTCTTCACGTCCTTGATCGGCACCACCCGACCGATCAGCGCCATCGTCGGCCGCCCGCCGGGCGCGCGGCGCACGCCGTCGAAGCGGGAGAGGTCGATGCCGTTGGGGATCACCCGCAGGCGGGCGGGCTCCGCGCCGAGCGCGCGCTGGAGATCCTGGTTGTCGCCGTAGAGGGTGGTGATGTCGGCGCAGGCGGCGTAGCAGGCGCGCGCGTAGCTCTCGAACGCCATCGTCCACAGATCGCGCAGATCCGGCCGCGGATCGGCGACCGAGAGGCCGGAATCGACCGTGTCGACGATCCAATCCGCCATCAGCACCTCGATCCGGCGCTCGTTCGTGTAGATCCCGTGCTCGGTCAAGACGGACCGAGCGCCCGCGAGCGCGGCGCGGGCGGCGAGGAGGCCGGCATAGCCGGTCGAGACCGCGTGATAGACGCGCGCCTGCGGCAGCGGCGCGTCTAGGACGCGCACGAGGCCGCCGACGAGCGAGCGCCAGGCCCAGTAGAAATGGGCGAAGGAGGCGTGGGGCATCAGCGCCCGGTAGGTGCCCACCAGCGCCGCCCACCCGGTCTCCCCCTCGATCGCGCCCGCCGCCCCCCGCTCGCGCACCAGGGCGTCGATGCGGGCGAGCGCCTCGAGCGAGCCGCTGCGCAGGAACAGGGCGAGATCCGCCGCGAGCGCCGCGCCGTCCCCGCCGCTCGCCCCGAGCCGCGAGCGCATGCCGATCAGGGCGGGGCGAGGCCGGTCGTGCAGGGCGACGCTGTCGAGCCGCGTGAGGTTTGCAGGGCGCTCGTAGCGCGGCGTCAGGTCCTCGCGGCCCGAGACGATCGAGACGACGCCGAAGGTCTTCTCCGGCAGGGAGCGGATCAGCCAATCGATCCAGGAGGAGACGCCGCCCGAGACGTGCGGGTAGCAGCCCTCGGCCACGAGGCAGACGTCGACGGGCGCGCGGTCGAGCGCGTCGAAGGCGATGGCGCTCATGACGCGGGCTCCCCCGCTCCGGCGGCGCCGAGCCGCGCCCGCTTCAGGAGCGCCTCGGCTTCCGGCTCGCACGTCGGCGATGCCTCGAGTCGCTCGAGCGCCTCGCGGTACCGCCCCTCCGCGAGGAGAAGCTCGGCCGCGAGCGCGTCGGCCGCGTCGGACGCGCCGGGCGGATGCGCCGCGAGGAGGCCGAGCGCCGTCCGGCGCAGGCTCTGCGCGTCCGCGTCGTCGAGCACGCCCGCATTCGCGCAAGCGGCGAGGACGCGCGCGCGGGACTCGGCCGCAGCCTCGTCGCGGGAGCCGCGGACGGCGCCGGCGCGCGTCCGCACGTCCTCGCGCAGGCGGGCGAGCGCCGCCGCGGCCGAGGCCCGCACCGCCGCCCGGGGACTGCGCAGGAGCGTGCGCAGATGACGCGCGAGCGCCGGATCGGGCTCGCGCGCGACGATGCCGAGGAGCCGCTGCTGCGCCGCGAGATCGCCCGCCCGGGCGACGCGGGCGAACGGCACCACGCGGGCCAGCGCCGGATCGAAGGCGCGCCCGTTCGTTATGTCTCCGCACAGGCGCGCGACGGGGTCGATGGTCGCGTGGCGGGCGAGGGAGCGGTACCACGTCTCGCGATCCGCGGAGGGGCGTCTGCGCGCCCGCGCGAGGCTCGCCGCCACGAACGCCGCCGCCAGAACGCCCACGGGCCCGGCGAACAGGACCGCCGCCGTCGAGGCCGCTCCGAGCGCCGCATCCGCCGGTCGGGCCACCACGATCCCGAGGAGGAGCGCGGCCCCGGCATGGGCGCTCAGAAGCGTGGCGAAGATCGTGTGCGGAGGTAGCGCGGCAAGCGGGATCTCGCCTTGGAACGCGGCGAGGAACGCGGCCGAGAGCGCCACCTCGACGCTCGCGACGACGAGGAGGGCGGCGATCACGCGCATTCCCGGCTCTCCTCGCGCGCATGCGCCTCCCGAGGCAGGCTCGCGCCGGCGACCGCCGAGAAGAGACGTCCGAGGCGGGCGACCTCCCAGCCGGTCAGAGCGGGGTCGAGATCCGCGACGACGATCGCCGCCGTTCCTCCGCCCGCGCGGGGCACGGGCAGCGCCGCCGCGCCGATGCCGACGAGGCGCGAGCCCCTGTCCGGATCGTCGACGCTCAGAGCGCGCCCCGTCTGCGCGAGCGTCGCGACGAGGCCGCAGATCGCGGGGGACGCGTCGTGCCCGGCCTCCAGCACCGATGCGGAGCGCGCGCCGAGGAGCCGTGCGCCCGCATCCGCGAGGGCGGCGTCGCTCGGGGCGGGGGCGTCGGCGAGGTCGCAGAGCGCCTCGAGCCGCTCGTTGCCGAGCGCGAGGCTGCGCTCGAGGCGCGCGACGTGGGCGCGCATGCGCTGCGCGTGCTCCGCGGCGAGCTCCGCCTGCTCCCGCGCCGCCGCTGCGCGCGCGCCGAGGTCGGCGACGACCGCGTCGTGGTGGCGCCGCAGCTCGCCGAGCACGGTCGCCGCGATCAGCCAGAGGACCGGCTCGCGCCAGGCGGCGAGCTGCCAATCGTAGAAGTCGGTGCCGGCGAGATGCGGGACCGTCCCGGCTGCGAGATGGGCGAGCGTCGCGATCGCCGCGACGCCGAGGCCCCCGGCGGTTCCGTACGCGATCGCCGCGATCGCGATCGGCAGCCAGAACGGATGCGGATCGAGCGCGAGCGGCGAGAAGGGGAGGATCGCGAGCGCGTCGAGGAGGGTGAGGATCGCGATCAGGCCGAGGAGGGACACGGGCGCCGACCAGGCCGCGCGCGTTTTCGGGTCCGCCCCTGAGGACGGCACACCTCTCTTGGTGAGGGAAACCATGCGCAGCCCCTGTCGCGCCCGAAATCGTGTCTTTAACGGTGCCCCTACTTACGGGCATCGATCTCGAATGCTAGCGACGTGCGCTTTCCTCTACAATTCGCACAGCGAACGGAATTCTTTTCGTTTCGTTACCCGAAGGCCCCAGGTAGAAAATAATCGTCTCAGGTACGAATTCTACGGGAGTGCCGAGCCCGCGCGCCGGCAGCAGCCGGCTCGAACCGCCTGGCCCGGCGTGACGAGGATCGCCTCGTAGGGATAGGCGATGTCCGACATTCCGTCCGAGCACGTCTGGCGCAGGAGCGCGAGATAGCCGGTGCCGTAGCCGCTGCCGAGGCGGATCATGAAACGGTGGAGCACCCCGCGCGCGGGCATCCATTCGCTCGCGAACCAATCGGTGGAGGGCGTGTCGGGGGTCTCGAAGGTCGCGTCCTCGCCGTCGATGGCGAGCGACCAGAACGGCTCGGTGCCGGCGCAGGCGAGGGGATGGCTCGCGACCGGTTCGTCCTCCTGCGGCGCGAGGCGCGCGGCGTCCGCCCAGGCGCGGCCCTCGCGCACGATCTCGACGAAGCGCGCGCCGTCCACCTCGACCGCGGCGCCGGAGAGGACGAGGTCGCGCGTGCCGGCGGGCAGCTCCTCGACGACCGGCGCGTCGGCATCCGGCTGCTCGCGCAAGAGCAACGGATCCCCGCCCTCGACCGCATTGAGGAGCGCCGGGTCCGCCGGCTCGGCCTGCGCCCATGCCGCATCGCCGCCCGTGCCCAGGACGAGCGCCGCCGCGAGGACGATCGCCGATGGCCGCGTTCGGCCGAAGAACGTGGAGCGCGTCATGATGGTCCCTCCCGACGGCGTCGAGCCTGATCCAGCGGGAACGCCGATGCAAGCGCACGGGTCCGACCGTGCGAGGCCGCGTGTTGCGCGCGATCGCGGGCGCCGCCATCCTCGCTCGTGCCGGAGCACGGTCGAATCGGCGCGGGGGAGGGGAGGCGTGGAGATGCGCAACGGAATGCCGGCCCTCGCGATCGCCCTCGCACTCGCGGGCTGCGCCGCCCCCGAGCGGGGAATTGACCCCGTGGTCGCGGCCGAAGCCGGCGCGCGGATCGCGCGGGGGGAGGCGGTCGTGGCGCGGTGGTGCGCCGATTGCCATGCGATCGCCGTCGACACCGCCGACGCCCCGAGCTTCCGCACCATTGCGCAGCGTCCGGGCCGAGACGGGGCCCATCTCGCGGTCTTCCTGCGCGAGGACCACTTTCCGATGACGACCTTCCGCCTGTTCGATCACGAGCGCGACGACGTCGCCGCCTTCATCGTCTCCCTCGCGCCGCGCTGAGCGGGTTTTCGTATTTTGTGGATCTCCTCGAGGTTGTCATCCCGGACGCCGAAGGCGATCCGGGACCCAGACCCACGACGCTCGTCTCGCAGCCTATAGGCTGCGTCTCGGCCACGATCGCCGTTGTCCGGTGGAGGATAGAGCGCGCATGCGCTCGGACGGGCATTGACAGGACCAACAGTCACATCACCGCGCCGATCTGCCAGGGGATGAACTCGTTGTCGCCGAGGCCCAGGAGCTCGCTCTTCGAGCGCCGGCCCGAGGCGACCGCCAGGATCTCGGCGAAGATCTCCTCGCCCTTGGCCTCGATCGAGACGCCCGTCTCGAGGATGTCGCCGCAATTCACGTCCATGTCCTCTTCCATGCGGCGATAGGTGTCGGAATTGGTGGCGAGCTTGATCGAGGGGGCGGGCTTGCAGCCGTAGACGGAGCCGCGGCCCGTCGTGAACACGACGACGTTCGAGCCGGACGCGACCTGCCCCGTGATCGAGCAGGGGTCGTAGCCGGGGCTGTCCATGAAGAGGAACCCGCGGGCGCGGGCGGGCTCGCCGTAGCGCAGCACGTCGACGAGATTGGTCGACCCGCCCTTTGCCACCGCGCCGAGGGACTTCTCCAGGATGGTGGTCAGCCCGCCGCGTTTGTTGCCGGGGGAGGGGTTGTTGTCGAGGCTGCCGGAATTGCGCGCGGTGTAGTCCTCCCACCAGCGGATGCGCTCCATCAGCTTGTCGGCCACCGCCGGCGAGGCGGCGCGGCGGGTCAGGAGGTGCTCGGCGCCGTAGATCTCGGGCGTCTCGGCGAGGATGGCGGTGCCGCCATGGCGCACGACGAGATCGGCCGCGTGGCCGAGCGCCGGGTTCGCGGTGATGCCGGAATAGGCGTCCGAGCCGCCGCATTGCAGAGCCACCACGAGCTCGGAGGCCGGCACCGGCTCGCGCGCGACGTCGTTCACGGCAGGCAGCATGGCCTCGAGGATCTCGTGCCCGCGCGCGATCGAGGCCCGCGTGCCGCCCGCCTCCTGGATGTTGAAGAACTGGAAGCGCGGCCCGCGCTCGATGCCGTAGGCTTCGAGCAGAAAGTCGATCTGCGCCACCTCGCAGCCGAGCCCCACCATCAGCACGCCGCCGATATTGGGGTGGCGGGCATAGCCCCAGAGCACGCGCTGGAGATTGTCGTAGCCCTCGCCGGCGCCCGCCATGCCGCAGCCGGTCGAATGGGTGAAGGCGACGACGCCGTCGATGTTCGGATAGCGCGCGAGCGTCTCGCGGTCGAAGCTCTCGGCGATGTGGCGGGCGACCGTCGCCGAGCAATTCACCGAGGTGAGGATCGCGAGGTAATTTCGGGTGCCGACCCGCCCGTCGGCGCGGCGGAAGCCCTGGAAGGTCGCGCGCTCGGCGTCGTTGAAGAAGGCGGTCGGCCGCGCGTCGACGCAGGCGTCGACGTCGCGGGCGAAGGTCCGCATTTCGAGATTGTGGGTGTGGACATGCTCGCCGGCGGCGATCGCGGCCTTGGCGAAGCCGATGATCTGCCCGTATTTGCGGACCGGCGCCTGCGCCGCGATCGGCACGAGCGCGACCTTGTGCCCGGCGGGGACGGGCTCGCGGACGCGCAGACCCGGCGCGACCTCCGTTCCCTCCGCAAGCGCCCCGCGCGCGACGGCGACGTCGTCGCCGGCCTTCAGCTCGATGATCGCAGCCATTCCCCGCTCCTCCCTCAGGCCCTCTTTTCCCGGCACGCTAGCGCGAAACGCGGCCTCGTCGTAGGCGCAGGACGGCACTTGTCCCGGCGCGAAAAACCACGTCCTCAAGACGCTCCGGCGAGCACCCGGTCGATCTCGGCGCGCGTCGGCATGGCCGGAGCGGTGCCGGGACGGGTGACGCTGAGGCCTGCTGCGGCGCAGCCGAAGCAGACGGCCGCGACCGGATCGCGCCCCTCCGCGAGCGCCACCGCGAAGGCGCCCGCGAAGCAGTCGCCCGCGCCCGTCGTCTCGACCACGGGCCCGACGCGGAAGGCGGGCACGTGGACGCTGGTCGCGCGGTCGCGGTAGAGCGCGCCGCGCTCGCCGAGCGTCACGACGACCGCGCCGACGCCGCGACCGAGGAGCGCGTCCGCCGCCCGCTCGGCCCCGGCGAGATCCGCGACCGCGATGCCGGTGAGGCCCTCGGCCTCGGTCTCGTTGGGGGTGAGGATGTCGCAGGTGGCGAGGAGATCGTCGTCGAGCGGCGCCGCGGGGGCGGGGACGAGGATCGTGCGCACGCCGGCCGCGCGCGCGATGGCGAGCGCGTGCCGGGCGGCCGGGATCGGCTGTTCGAGCTGCGTCATGAACAGGCGCGCGCCTTCGATCGCGGCGCGGCGCGCCTCGATGTCGGCCTCGTCGATGCGCGCGGCGGCGCCCGGCGCAATGATGATCGCGTTGTCGCCGCTCGCTTCCTCGACGAAGATGTAGGCCGCGCCCGTATAGCTCTGCGGGTCCTGCGCGACGTCGGCGACGATCCCCGCCTCCTCCCAGACGGCGCGTGCCATCTCCGCGAAGGCGTCGACGCCGAGCCGCGTCACGAGGCGCACGCGACCGCCCGCGCGCGCCGCCGCGACCACCTGGTTCGAGCCCTTGCCGCCCGGACCCAGAGCGAAGGAGCGTCCGAGCAGCGTCTCGCCCATGCGCGGCTGCCGATCGGCGCGGAACGTGGTGTCGGCGACGAAGACGCCGAGGATTACGATTTCGCCGCTCATCGCGCGCCCGCCTCGCGCGCGGGACGGCCGAGCGGGGAGCGTCCGGTGGTGGGCGGCATCGTCGTGGCGTCTGTCGGCATGCGGGGGCTCGCATCTTGCGGAACGGGCGTCGGGAGACTAGCGGCGTGCGCGTCCTTCGTCGATGGCGTGCGGCGGGTGGCGCCCGGCGCCCGCCGCACGCTCGCGGTCCGACGGCCCGCTCTCAGGCGTCGGCGAACTCCCCGTCGGCGCTCCCCTCCGAGCGCCAGACCCGGATCGCCCGCGACGTCGCCCGCCCGCGCGCCTCGCAGGCGAGGCCGTAATGGGCGGCGAGGCGGGCGAGGGCGCGGGCCGCGAGCATCTTCGCCGAGCGGGCCGGCCAGCCGCGCTCGCGCTCGATCGTCTCGAGGCCCTTGAGGAAGCCGCACAGGTCGATCAGGAGGTCGGCATCTTCCGATCCGAGCGCGTCGCAGGCGCGGCCGACGCGTTGACGGGCGGAAACGAGGGCTTCCGTCGCGTTCTGGCCGCCCGGCGCGGGGCCGCCGCTCGCGCTGCCGCCGCCGCCGAAACGCGACCAGTCGATGCTCACGCCCGGCATGATCCCCGAGAGCGTCAGATCGCGCCGGAAGCGCTCCCCCGCCTCGACGCTAGAGGGCGGGAGGAAGGGGCGGCCGTCGCGCGTGCGGCGGCTCGCGAGCCAGGCGAGGGGGCTCTCGGCGGCATTGAGCGCGACGCTGCGGCGGCCCGCGCCGGCCGGATCCTCGATGCGGGCCTCGACCACGTCCCGGTGCTGGGACGCGAAGGGCGCGCCGGGCTCGAGGCCGCGGCGCAGATAGGCGCGTCCCGCCTCGGTGATCTCGAGGCGACGCCCGCGCGTGCCGGCGCCCCGCTCCCAGCGGGCGAGATCGGCGGCGACGAGCGCCTGCGCCGCGGCGATCGGATGGGCGCCGCCCGACAGGGTGACGCCCCGCCCGTCCGTGCCGCGGCGGAGCACGACGCGCGCCGCATCGAAGGCATCCTGCGCGGCACTCGTGTTCGGCGCCGCCAGCGCGGCGAGGAGACGGGCGGCCGCGGCGGGCAGGCGCGTCGGGCCGGCCTCGCGCTCCCTGCGGGCGGGCGCCGACCGCCGATGCCGCGGCGACGCGGCGCCGCGCGCCTCTCCGACCGCCCGTTGCTCCGCACGACGCGGCGGCGCGAGCACCACCATTGCATGTTCTCCCAGGTTCATGTTTTGTTCCATCGACAAACCACTCCTCGCGACAGGGGAGACAAGCGTGCATCTTTCCCCGCCGATGTCAACACCTCGTGGTGGTCGATAGCGAACGCGCGCCCTGGGCGTAAACCTGTGCGCGCGCGAACGCTTGCGCGCGCGCACCCAACGCGCCCGAAATGGCGCGTCAGCGCGGCGCGGCGCGCTTGCGGCGGCGCTGCTGGCCGAGCCCCATCTCCTTGGCGAGGTCCGACCGGGCGCGGGCGTAATTTGGCGCCACCATGGGATAATCCTCGGGCAAGCCCCACTTCTCGCGGTACTGCTCCGGAGAGAGGCCGTAGCGCGTGCGCAGATGACGCTTGAGCGACTTGAATTTCTTGCCGTCCTCGAGACAGACGATGTAATCCGGCGTGATCGACTTGCGGATCGGCACCGCCGGCTTGAGCTGCGGCGTCGGCTCGACGGGCTTCGCCTTTCCGAGGCCGGCGAGAGCGCTGTGGACCTGCTCGATCAGCGCGGGAATTTCCTGCGGAGGCAGCGAATTGCTCGCGACGTAGGATGCGACGACATCCGCAGCGAGCGCGACGAAATCGATCGTCTCTGCATTGTCTTGGGTGCTCATACATCACTCCGTTACACGATCGCCGGTTTTTTGGTGCATTGCCGACGAATCGAAGCAAATCTTAGCTCAAGCCTTAGTCCAACCTCGTTTTGGTAGCAACATCCGAGTCGCACAATCGTCGCGATTCCCCACCATTTCGTGACCGCCCCGCCCAGAGCACCGCTTGCGCCGAAGTCCTCCCCGCGCCATGAGAGGCTGCCGACCCGCAGCCGACCTTCGGACGACCCATCGATGGCCCTCGACGCACTCCTCTTCGACAAGGACGGCACGCTCGTCGATTTCGACGCGACCTGGGGACCCGCCGCCTATGCCGCCATGCGCGAGCTCTCCCGCGGCGATGCGGGCGCGCTCGCGGCCTTGATGGAGGCGAGCCGTTTCGTCGAGGAGGAGATGCGCTTCCTGCCCTCGTCGCCCCTCGTCGCCGGCTCCTCGGCCGAATACGGGCCCGTCTGGGCGCGCGCCCTCGGGCGGGAGGCGACGCCGGACTTCTTCGCCGAGATGGACGCCTTGTTTCGCGTGCACGGGCTCGCCCATCTCACGCCGATCCACGATCCTCTCGGCGTGCTCGGGCGCCTTGCCGCGCGCGGGCTCGCGCTCGGGATCGCGACGAACGACGCGGAGGCCTCCGCTCACGCGCAGGCGCAGGCGCTCGGGCTGACGCCCTTCCTCGATTTCGTCGCGGGCTACGATTCGGGCTTCGGCTCGAAGCCCGCGCCCGGCATGGTCGGCGCGTTCGTCGCGAAGACAGGGCTCGCGCCGCACCGCGTCGGCATGGTCGGCGACAGCCTGCACGACCTCCATGCGGCGCGGGCTGCGGGCGTCGTCGCGATCGCGGTGCTGACCGGTCCCCGCGCAGAGGCCGCGCGGCCCGAGATCGAGCCGCATGCCGATCACGTCGTCCCGTCGATCGCCGAGCTCGAGGCGCTCCTCGACACGCTCTCCGCGAAGGCTGCCCCGTCCGCGAGCCCGAGCGCGTAGGCCTCCGCGATCGCCTGCGGTCGCGTCAGGTCGAACTGGCCCACCGCGATCTTGCGCGAGGGCTGGACGTAGGTGCGCCCGCGCACCTGCGGATGGCGGCGGTAGCGCCGCGTCAGGAGGACGAGGGTGCGCCCGCCGCGCGCCTCGATCTCGACGAGCGGCTCGACGGGCACGTTGTCGACGAGCCCGCCGTCGAGCGCCGGCAGCCCGCCGACGAGGCCGATCGGCATGATCGGCGGCACCGAGGCGGTCGCGATCAGCGCGCCGACGAGCTCCTCGGGGCTCGCGAGCCGCGAGACGGGCACGAAATCCGCAGTGAACCCGAGCGCCCGCCCGCCGCGCGGGTGGACCGGGGCCGCGAGCGCCTTTTCGAGCTGGTAGGTGAGGATGCCGAGCGGGATCGCGACGGGGAGCGGCAGCCGGCGCGGACGGCGCGCCACCGCGACGAGGATCTCCGGCCCCGCCTTCAGCCGCGCGAAGGCGTCCGCGTCCAGGATCTCGGCGATGAGCGCGCGGTAGAGATCGGCGACGGGGAAGAGCCGCCCGCCGCGCCGCCAGGAAGCGACGTCGAGATTGGGCACGCCCTGCGAGCAGCCCTCGATCACGCGCTCGCGCACGCGCGGGCCGAGGCCGAGCAGCGAGTAGCAGGCCGCCCAGGCGCCCGCCGAGACGCCGACGACCCGCGTCGGGGCGAGCCCGAGCCGCGGCGCCGCCGCCTCCCAGAACCCGCCCTGCCAATAGCATCGGTTGCCGCCGCCGGCGAAGGCGATCGCGTCGAACATCCGCCCCGCCTCAGCCCGGCACTTCGGCGCGGGCGACGTCGCGCCAGGCGCGCAGGATGCGGTCGAGCTCCGCGATGTCGGCGCCCGGCATGCGCCCGAGCGTGCGCGCCACATAGGCCCGCTGCGCCGCGATCCCGCGCTCGGCCTGGGCGCGGCCCGCATCGGTGAGGTGAAGCGCGTGAGAGCGCCGGTCGCCGGGGATGGGCCGACGCTGGACGAGCCCGGCATCGACGAGCCGGTCGACGAGCCCCGAGACGTTGCCCTTGGTGACGTAGAGGCGCTGCGCCAATTCGCCTTGCGTGATGCCTTCGCGCTCGGTCAGCGTCGAGATCACGTCGAATTGCGGGATCGAGAGCCCGATCGCGCGCAGTTCCGCGGCGACCGCGCCGGAGAGCCGCTGCTGGAGCCGCACGAAGCGCAGCCAGACGCGCAGGGGATCGGTCTCGTCGGAAGGGGCGCCCGGCTCGCGGGCGATCGGGTCTGCGATCGTCATCGGGCGAATTTAGGCGCGCGGATCGTTCACGTCAAAACGATCGCGCCGGAGACGCCGCCGCGAGCGCCGCCACCACGATCGCGAGGATCACGAGCGTCGTGGCGCTCACCGTCGCCACGTGCCGCCAGCCGAGCGCGGCGATGGCCGCGACGGAGGTGGTGAGCCCGAGCGCGCCGATCGCGACGAGGAGCCCCGCGGTGGAGGCGTGGATCATGAGCGCCCGGATCGGTTCCCAGACGGGGGCGAGCGCCGGCACGCCGGCCATCGCGCTGTTGAGGACGACGAGGGCGAGGAAGACGTAGGCGAAGACCGGCGCCGGCACCCGCGCCCGCTCGGGCCCGCCGCTCGCCGCGCGCGCGAACCACCAGCCGATCGCGAGCACGACCGGCAGGAGCAGGAAGACGCGGAAGAGTTTCACGACGACCGCGCTGTTGCCCGCCTCCTCCGAGACGGCGTAGCCCGCGCCCACCACCTGGGCGACGTCGTGGATCGTCGCGCCGAGCATCACGCCCGTCGTCGTGGCGTCGAGCCCCGCGAGCGCGGCGATCGGGGGGTAAGCGAGCATCGCGAGGGTCGAGAGGGCGTTGACCGCCACGACCACGAAGGCGATGTCGGCCTCCTTGCCCTTGTAGGCGGGCAGGACGCTCGCGGTGGCGAGCGTGGCGGAGGCGCCGCAGACCGCCGTCGCAGCCCCCGCGAGCGCCCCGTATTCCGGCCGCTGGCCGAGCGCGCGCGCCATCGCGAAGCCGGCGAGGATCGTCGCGAACATGGCCACGACGACGAGAAGCGCGGTCGCGAGCCCCAGCGCGACGATGTCGCCGAGCGCGATGCGAAGGCCGAGCAGCGCCACCGCGCAGCGCAGGAGCTTCTTCACGCAGAAGGCGAGCCCTTCCTCGTAACGCGGGGTGCTGACGACGGAATGCGCCGCGATGCCGATCACGAGCGCGAGCACCATCGCGGGGATCGGCACCAGAGGCGCGATCAGCGGCGCCGCGAGGCTCGCGACGAGCGCCACGAGGGCGGCCGCCCCGATTCCCGGCGCGAGACGACGTACGATGCCGACGATCGGCGGTGCGGGGGAGGGGCGGTCCATGGCCGGCTTTGTCCACCGGCGCGGCCGCTAGGTAAAGGGCGATTTTTGGCCTTGGGGGAGGGGGTGATGCGGGGCCCGGAGAAAAGGCGCCGCCGCTTTCCTTCCCCTCAGGGGAAGGTGGCCCGGCGCCGAAGGCGACGGGTCGGATGGGGTCATTCGCCGCGCGAGCGGCGAAGGGGCGTCGTCCTAGAGCCCCTTACGTAAGGAGAAGCCCAACACCCCTTCGACCCTTCGGGTCGAAAGACCCCATCCGTCTCCGGACGCTGTGCGCGTCCGGAGCCACCTTCCCCTGAGGGGAAGGAGAAGGAGCGCTCTTCGTCGATCGCGTTCAGCGCATGCGCGCGGCCGCCTGCGCGGCGGCGAGGACGTCGTCGACGAGGTCATCCGGGTGCTCGAGGCCGGCGGAGATCCGCAGCATCCCGTCGCCGATGCCGATCTCGGCGCGGGCGGCGGGGCTGAAGCGCTCGTGGGTCGTCGTCGCGGGGTGGGTGACCATGCTCTTCGCGTCGCCGAAATTGTTCGAGATGCGGATCACCTGAAGCGCCCGCCCGAAGGCGAAGGCCGCCTCCTTGCCGCCCTCGAGATCGACCGCGAGGACCGTGCCGCCCCCCGTCATCTGCTTGCGGCACAGAGCGTGGAACGGATCCGTCTCGAGGCCGGGATAGCGCACGCGGGCGACGCCCTCCGCCCGCTCGAGCGCACGCGCCATGGCGAGCGCGTTCTGCGTTTGCGCGCGCACCCGCACCGAGAGCGTCTCCAGGCCCTTGAGCATCACCCAGGCGTTGAAGGGCGAGAGGGCGGGGCCGGTGTGGCGCAGATAAGGCTGGATGCGCTCCTCGATCAGCGCCTTGGCCCCCATCACGAGACCGCCGAGACATCGCCCCTGCCCGTCGATGTGCTTCGTCGCCGAATAGGTGACGATGTCCGCGCCGAGGTCGAGGGGGCGCGAGACCGTGGGAATGCCGAGCGCGTTGTCGACGACGAGGAGCGCGCCGGCCTCGCGGGCGATCCGCGCGATCGCCGCGATGTCGACGAGCTCGAGCGTCGGATTGGCCGGGCTCTCGAGGAAGAAGGCGCGCGTCGTCGGGCGCAGGGCGCCGCGCCAGGCGTCGAGATCGGTGCCGTCGACGAGGGTCGTCTCGATGCCGAATTTCGGCAGGAGCTCGGTGACGATGTAATGGCACGAGCCGAACAGGACCCGCGAGGCGACGAGGTGATCGCCAGCCCGCAAGGGGCCGAGCAGGGCCGCGGCGACGCCCGCCATCCCGGTCGCGGTGGCGCGCGCGGTCTCGGCGCCCTCGAGCGCGGCCATGCGCTCCTCGAACATCGCGACCGTCGGATTGCCGAAGCGCGAATAGATGAATGTGCCCTCCGCGCGCGCCTTGAAGCGCGCCTCGGCGGTTTCCATGTCGGGATAGGTGAAGCCCTGCGTCAGGAACAGGGCCTCCGACGTCTCGCCGAAGGGCGAGCGGGTCGTGCCCGCATGGACGGCGAGCGTCTCGGGGCGAAGGGGTCTCGTGGTCGTGTCGGTCATCGGCGGCGGTTCCGTTCTGTATAACGAACGCATACCGGCTTTCCGACCCGTCCGCAAGCGCCGCCGCGGCGTCTTCTCCGAAGCCTTTCCGATGCCTTCCCTTCGCGGGCGAAGCGTGACACACGCACCTGGCGCGCGCCACGGAACGGCCAACGTTTTCGGGAGGTTGTCGCGCAGGAGGAACGACCCGTGAGCGTGTTTTCCCATCCCGACTTCGACGGCCACGAACGCGTGCTCTTCGCGACCGATCCCGAGACCGGCCTGCGCGCGATCATCGCCGTCCATTCGACCCGCCTCGGCCCCGCCGCCGGCGGCTGCCGCTATTGGCGCTACGCGAGCGAGGAGGCCGCGATCGCCGACGTGCTGCGGCTGTCGCGCGGCATGACCTACAAGAACGCGGTCGCCGGCCTCGATCTCGGCGGCGGCAAGGCGGTGATCCTCGCCGATCCGGAGAAGCCCAAGACCCCCGCGCTGATGCGCGCCTTCGGCCGCGCCGTCGACGCGCTCGGCGGCGCCTACTGGACGGCGGAGGACGTCGGCATCGAGGTCGCCGACATGGAGGCGGTGCACGCGTCGACGCGCTTCGTCGCCGGCCTCGCCTCGGGCGCGCATGCGAGCGGCGATCCGTCCCCGGTGACGGCGCGCGGCGTCTTCGAGGGAATGCGCCGGGCGCTGCGCGTGGCGACGGGGTCGGACGCGCTCGCCGGCCGCACGGTCGCGGTGCAGGGGCTCGGCCATGTCGGCGCCAATCTGTGCGCCCTCCTGCACGGGGCCGGCGCGCGCCTCGTCGTGACCGACATCGACGAGGGCCGCATCGCGAAGGCGGTCGCCGCCTACGACGCGCGCGCGGTCGCGCCGGCGGAGATCGTCGCCGTCGAGGCGGACGTGTTCGCGCCCTGCGCGCTCGGCGGCGTGCTGAGCGAGGACGCGATCGCGCGGCTCGGGGCGCCGATCGTGGCGGGTGCGGCCAACAACCAGCTCGCCGACGAGGACGCGGCCGAGCGGCTCCTCGCGCGCGGCATCCTCTACGTGCCCGATTTCGTCATCAACGGCGGCGGGATCATCAACGTCGCCCGCGAGATCGCCGGCTCGGACGATCCCGCCTTCGTCGAGACGCGGCTTTCGCGCATGGTGGACAATCTCGAGAGCATCCTGATCGAGGCGCGCGATGCGGGCGTCTCGCCCCACGACGTCGCCGTGCGCTTCGCGCAGCGCCGCCTCGCAGGACCGTGATCCTAGGCGGGGGTTGCGCCGGCTGGCGCGACTTGCTTAGCTCTGGCCCCCGGGGTGGACGGAACCGGTGGTTCCAGGACGCGTTGCCACCATGGATCCGAACGGCCCGGTCCCGGGCCGCTCATTGCGCGAACTCGGAAACGGCTCGCCCGGAAGGTGGCGCTTCGCGTCGCCGGTTTGACGATTCGCGTCGCGCCCGATCGCGAGGACACGAGGACGACCGACGAACATGGCCGAAACCAAAAACCGCACGGCACCGCGCATCTATTACGTCCCCCACCGGCTCGTCGGCCCGCTGGGGCGGTTTCCGGACCATTTCGAGCGGGCGAAGGCGCTGGGCTTCGACCATGTCTGCGTGTCCCCGCTCGCCGCGCCGGGGCGCTCGGGCGACACGCTGTTTCCCGTCGATCACGACGCCGCCCATCCGGGGCTCGAGACCGATTACGACGTGACGCGGGTCGTCGGCTGGCTCGCGGACGCGGCCGAGCGGGCGGGATTGCGCCTCCTCCTCGACCTCGCGCCGCAGAATTTCGCCCTCGAGCATCCGATGGTCCAGGCCGATCCCGGCGCCTTCACGGTGCGGCGGGAGACGCCGGGCGGGATCGTCGATCCGCGCAATCCCGCGAGCCCGCAGGGCACCGCGATGGCGCGCGTCGCCGACGAGGCCGGCGCGCGGCTCGCCGAGTTCTGGGCGCCGCGCGTGCGCGCCTACATGGAGGCCGGCGCGGCGGGCTTCCGCGCGATCCGCCCCGCCGGCCCGACCGCGGATCTCTGGGGTCGCCTGATCGAGGCGGCGCGCGGGGTCGACCGCCATGCGCTCGCCATCGCCGACGTCACGGCGGTGCCGCGGCCCGAGGCGCTCGCTCTGCGCGGCTGCGGCTTCGATCACACGTTGAACTCGCTGCCCTGGTGGGATTACCGCGCCAGCTGGCTCGTCGAGGAGCACGAGGCCCTCTCGACGCTCGCGCCGCCGATCGCGGCGGTGGAAGCGCCGTTCTCCGCGCGCCTCGCCGAGCGCGTGCGCGACAATCGCGGGATGCGACCGGCCTACGAGCGCGCGCTCGCGACCGCCTGCGCGACGGGCTGCGGCGTGCTGATGCCGATGGGCTTCGAGCATGCCGCGCGCCGGCCGATCGACGCGATAACGACCGCGCCGGAGGATTACGACCGGGCCGCCGACGAGGCGCCGTTCGATCTGACGGACGCCGTGCGGCGGATGAACCGGCTCGTCGCCGAGCGCGCGATCCTGCGCGAGCCCGGCCGTCTGCGCCCGCTCACCGGCCCGTCCGCCAAGGTGACCGGCCTCCTGCGCACGAGCGCCGACCCGCGTTTCGCCGAGGAGGCGCTGCTCGTCCTCGTCAATCCGGACGTGCTCGAAGGCCACGACATCGTCGCGGCCAAGCTGCGCGGGCAGATGGGCGGCTCGTTCGGAGCCTTCGCGCCGCTCGAGGAGGGCCGCGCCGACGCGACCGCCTCCGCCGGCGACCTGATCGCGCTCAATCCCGGCGAGGTCTATCTCGCGCGGGCGGCGCGCGCCGAGCCGATCTGCGTGCCGCGCACGCCGGCCAAGCGCGCCGCCTCCGCCGCCGCGACGAAACAACCGCGCATCGTCGTCGACGGGCTCGACCCGTGCATCGACGCGGGGCGCTTTCCGGTCAAGCGCGTCGTCGGCGACCCGATCGTGGTCGAGGTCGACGCCTTCATGGACGGGCACGAGGTGCTCGGGGTCGAGCTGCAATGGCGCGCCCTCGACGAGGAGCAATGGCGGCGCGCCGAGATGGCGCCCCTCGGCAACGACCGCTTCCGCGGCACGCTCTATCTCGAGCGCATGGGCCGGCACGAATACGTCGTCGAGGCCTGGCACGACCTCTACGCGACCTTCGCGCGCGATCTGAAGAAGAAGGCCGACGCCGACGTCGACATCGCGCTCGACCTGATCGAGGGCCGGCAGCTCGTCGAGGCGGCTCATGGGCGCGCCTCGGGCGATCTGCGGGAGGAACTCGCCGATCTCCTCGCGCGCATCGACGGCGCCCAGGGGCACGAGCGCGTGCACGTGCTCCTCTCGGCCCATGCGCGCAGCCTGATGCACGCCGCCGACGACCGCCCGCATCGCGCCCGCTCGCTCGTCCAGCCGGTCGAGGCGGATCGGCTGCAGGCGATGTTCGCGAGCTGGTACGAGCTGTTCCCGCGCTCGATGACGGAGGATCCGAACCGCCACGGGACGCTGCGCGACGTCATCCCGCACCTGCCGCGGGTGCGCGACATGGGCTTCGACGTGCTCTACTTCACGCCGATCCATCCGATCGGCAAGAAGAACCGCAAGGGCCGCAACAACACCTTGACGCCCGGCCCCGACGATCCGGGCTCCCCCTACGCCATCGGCTCGGAGGCGGGCGGACACGACGCGCTCCATCCCGAACTCGGCACGATCGAGGATTTCCGCGCTCTGCGCGCGGCGGCGGGCGAGCACGGGCTCGAACTCGCGCTCGATTTCGCCATCCAGTGCTCGCCCGACCATCCCTGGCTGAAGGAGCATCCGGGCTGGTTCGACTATCGGCCCGACGGCACCATCAAATATGCCGAGAACCCGCCGAAGAAGTACGAGGACATCGTCAACGTCGATTTCTACAAGCCGGATTCGATCCCGGATCTGTGGATCGCTCTGCGCGACGTGATCCTGTTCTGGGTCTCGGAGGGGGTGAAGACGTTTCGCGTCGACAACCCGCACACCAAGCCCTTGCCGTTCTGGGAATGGTTGATCGCCGACGTGCGGGCCCAACATCCCGACACGCTGTTCCTGTCGGAGGCGTTCACCCGGCCGAAGATGATGTATCATCTGGCCAAGATCGGCTTCAGCCAGTCCTACACGTACTTCACCTGGCGCAACACGAAATACGAGCTGCGCTCCTATTTCGAGGAGCTGGCGAACGAGGCGCCGAAGGAATTCTACCGGCCGCATCTCTTCGTCAACACGCCGGACATCAACCCGTACTACCTGCAATCCTCCGGCCGCGCCGGCTTTCTCGTGCGCGCCTGCCTCGCCGCGACTTTGTCGGGGCTCTGGGGCGTGTATTCCGGCTTCGAGCTTCTCGAGAGCGAGCCGATCCCGGGCAAGGAGGAATACAAGGATTCGGAGAAATACGAGATCAAGGTGCGCGATTTCTCGACGCCGGGGAACATCATCCCCGACATCGCGCGCCTCAACCGCATCCGCAAGGCGAACCCGGCGCTCCACACCCACGTGAACACGCGCTTCTACAACGCCTGGAACGACGACATCCTCTATTACGCCAAGCCCTCGCGCGGCGGCGACGAGATGATCCTCGTTGCGGTCAACCTCAATCCGTTCGCCGTGCAGGAGGCGGATTTCGAGGTGCCGTTGTGGGAATTCGGCCTGCCCGATCACGGCGCCCTCGCCGTCGAGGACCTGATCCACGACCGCGCCTTCGTCTGGCACGGCAAGATCCAGCACGTGCGGCTCGATCCGCACGAATATCCCTTCGCCATCTGGCGTATCCGACCGCACACGGGGGCTTGAGGTGCCGCGTAAGTCGTCTCTCATCACCAATCACGATCCGCTCTGGTACAAGGACGCGGTGATCTACCAGCTGCACGTGAAGTCGTTCTACGATGCCGACAACGACGGCATCGGCGACTTCGAAGGCCTGCTCCAGAAGCTCGACTACATCACCGAGCTCGGGGTGACCTGCATCTGGCTGTTGCCGTTCTATCCCTCGCCGCGGCGCGACGACGGCTACGACATCGCCGATTACCGCAACGTCCATCCCGAATACGGCCGCATGCGCGACTTCAAGCGCTTCGTCGAGGAGGCGCATGCGCGGGGCCTGCGGGTGATTACCGAGCTCGTGATCAACCACACCTCCGACCAGCATCCCTGGTTCCAGAAGGCGCGCCACGCCAAGCCCGGCTCGGCGGCGCGGGACTTCTACGTCTGGTCGGACGACGACAAGAAGTATTCCGGCACGCGGATCATCTTCCTTGACACCGAGAAATCGAACTGGACCTGGGACCCGGTCGCCAATGCCTATTTCTGGCACCGCTTCTACAGCCACCAGCCGGACCTCAATTTCGACAACCCGAAGGTGTTGAAGGAGGTCTTCTCGATCATGCGCTTCTGGCTCGACATCGGGGTCGACGGGCTGCGGCTCGACGCGGTGCCCTATCTCGTCGAGCGCGAGGGCACCAATAACGAAAACCTGCCCGAGACGCACGCGATCCTCAAGCAGATCCGCGCCGAGCTCGACGCCGCCTATCCGGACCGGATGCTGCTCGCGGAAGCCAATCAATGGCCCGAGGATACGCAGGATTATTTCGGCGACGGCGACGAATGCCACATGGCGTTCCACTTTCCGCTGATGCCGCGGATGTACATGGCGATCGCGCAGGAGGACCGCTTCCCGATCACCGACATCATGCGCCAGACGCCGGAGATCCCCGAAAACTGCCAATGGGCGATCTTCCTGCGCAACCATGACGAGCTCACCCTCGAGATGGTGACCGACAAGGAGCGCGACTATCTCTGGAACACCTATGCCGCGGACCGGCGCGCGCGCATCAATCTCGGCATCCGCCGGCGCCTCGCGCCGCTGCTCGAGCGCGACCGCCGCCGCGTGGAATTGATGAAGTCGCTGCTCCTGACCATGCCCGGCACGCCGGTGATCTATTACGGCGACGAGATCGGGATGGGCGACAACATCTATCTCGGCGATCGCGACGGCGTGCGCACGCCGATGCAATGGTCGCCCGACCGCAATGGCGGCTTCTCGCGCGCGGATCCGGCGAAGCTGACGCTTCCCGTGATCATGGACCCGCTCTACGGCTACGACCGCGTCAATGTCGAGGCGCAGCAGCGCGACCCGAATTCGCTTCTGAACTGGACGCGCCGCATGCTCGCGGTGCGCAAGCAGCACTCGGCCTTCGGCCGCGGCACGATCCGCTTCCTGCGTCCGGCGAACCGCAAGATCCTCGCTTATCTGCGCGAGCACGAGGGCGAGACGATCCTGTGCGTCGCCAACGTCTCGCGGCAGGCGCAAGCGGTCGAGCTCGCGCTCGGGGAATTCGCGGGGCGCACCCCCGTCGAGCTCTCGGGCGGGGCCGCCTTCCCGACGATCGGGCAATTGCCCTATCTGCTCACGCTGCCGCCCTACGGCTTCTACTGGTTCGAGATTTCGGAGAAGGTCGAGCCGCCGCAATGGTCGACGGCGACCGCCGGCATCGAGCCCGAGCACGTCACCTTCGTGGTGCGCAAGGGCGTCGACGAGATCGTCGAGGGTCGCGCGCTCGAGACGCTCCAGCGCGACGTGCTGCCGCCCTACGTGCCGCAACGGCGCTGGTTCCAGCGCAAGGACCAGACGATCGAGCGCGTCTCCATCGACTTCGCGCTGACGCTGCCGGGCTCGGGCAAGGACGTCATCGTCGCCATCGCGACGATCGCGACGACCGGGGGCGAGGAGCGCTACGCCCTGCCGCTCGCGATCTCGTGGGACGACGAGCCGCCGGCACCCTTCGCGCCGCAACTCGCCATGGCGCGCGTGCGCCAGGGCCGGCGCGTCGGCTATCTCACCGACGGCTTCGCCATGCCCGGCTTCGCCCGCGCCCTCATCGCCGGGATCGGCGAGGAGACGGTGCTGCAGACCGAGCGCGGCGAGATCCGCTTCCGCGCGAGCGCCCGCTTCGCGGAATGCGAGCTCGAAGCCGATTCCGAGATCGAGTGGCTCACGGCCGAGCAATCGAACTCGACGCTGATCGTCGGCCGCAAGGCGGTGTTCAAGCTCCTGCGCAAGCTCACGCCGGGCGTCCATCCGGAAGCCGAGATGAGCCGCTTCCTGACGGAAGCCGGCTACGGCAATGTCGCGCCGCTCCTCGGCGAGGTGGTCCACGCCTCTCCGGACGGGGAGCCGACGACGCTCGCGATCGTCCAGGGCTTCGTGCTCAACCAGGGCGACGGCTGGGAATGGACGCTCAACTATCTCGACCGGACCATCGACGAACTGGCGATGGCGGGCGACGACGAGAACGCGCAGGACGTCGACGATTTCGAGACCTACCGCGCCTTCGCGGGCAATCTCGGCCGGCGCCTGGGCGAGATGCACGCGATCCTGCGCGCGGGCTCGGACGATCCCGATTTCGCGCCGCAGGTGGCGGGCCGCGACGAGGCCGATCGCCTGCGCAAGGGCGTGAAGGCGCAGCTCGAGGCGGCCTTCGCCGCGATCGAAGGGCGCAGCTTCGCGGACGAGGAGGACGAGGCGGCCGCGCGCACGATCCTCGACAATCGCAAGGCGCTGCTCGACCTCGTCGATAGCCGCGCATCCGCGCTCGAGGGCACGGCGATCACCCGCGTCCACGGCGATCTCCATCTCGGGCAGATCCTGGTGGCGGGCTCGGACGTGGTGATCATCGATTTCGAGGGCGAGCCGGCGAAACCGCTCGCCGAGCGCCGCGCCAAGGCGAGCCCCTTGCGCGACGTCGCGGGCGTGATCCGCTCCTTCGATTACGCCGCCTCGAACCTCAAGAAGCACCGCCACACCCCGCAGGGGCCGTTGTCGGAGGCGCGCGCGGCGCATCTGCGCGGGCAGTTCAGCGAGATGGCGGAGCAGGCGTTCCTCGCGGGCTATCGCGAGGGGGATCCGACGAGCGAGGTGAACCCCGCGCTGCTCGATCTCTTTATCCTCGAGAAGGCCGGCTACGAGATCTGCTACGAGGCCGCCAACCGGCCGAGCTGGCTCGACGTGCCGCTCGCGGGCTTCGCCCACGTCGCGACGCGTCTCCTGAACCGAACGGAGGAGGACACCTGATGCAAGCGACCACCGCACCGGAGCTCGAGGGCGTCGAGTCGGCCGCGATGGACGCGCTCGCGGGGCGCCTGACCGATCCCTTCGCCTTTCTCGGCATGCACGAGACGGCGTCGGGCCCGATCGTGCGGGCGTTCCTGCCGGGTGCGCGCGAGGTCGCGGTCGTCGCCCGCGCGGACGGTGCGGAAATCGGCCGGCTGCACGAGGTGCGCGACGGGCTCTATGCCGGCACCGTCTCGCGCCGCGTCGCCTATCGCCTGCGCATCACCTGGCCGGACGTCGTGCAGGAGACGGAGGACCCCTATTCCTTCGGCCTCGTGCTCGGCGATCTCGACCTGCACTTGTTCTCCGAGGGCGCGCATTGGGACCTCTCCGAGCGGCTCGGCGCCGTGCCCCGCACGATCGAGGGCGTGGAGGGCGTCGCCTTCTCGGTCTGGGCGCCGAACGCGCGGCGCGTCTCGGTGATCGGCGACTTCAATTCCTGGGACGGGCGGCGCCATCCGATGCGGCTGCGCCACGCGTCCGGCGTGTGGGAATTGTTCGTGCCGCGAATCGGGCCGGGCGAGCGCTACAAGTACGAGATCGTCGGCGCCCACGGCGAGACGCTGCCCTCCAAGGCCGATCCGCTCGCGCGGCGCACCGAGAAGCCGCCGGCGACCGCATCCGTGGTGGCCGCACCGCTCGATTTCACCTGGCGCGACGAGGACTGGATGCGCACCCGCGCCGCCCGCCAGGCGCCGGACGCGCCGATGTCGGTCTACGAGGTCCACGCGGCCTCCTGGCTGCGCCCGGAAGGCGAGCCGCACGGCGTGCTCGATTGGGACGCGCTCGCCGAGCGGCTGATCCCCTACGTCGCCGATCTCGGCTTCACCCATATCGAGCTGTTGCCGATCACCGAGCATCCGTTCGGCGGCTCCTGGGGTTACCAGCCGCTCGCGCTCTTCGCGCCGTCCGCCCGCTACGGCACGCCGGAAGGCTTCGCGCGGTTCGTGGACGCCTGCCACAGGGCGAATATCGGGGTGATCCTCGATTGGGTGCCCGCCCACTTCCCGACCGATCCGCACGGGCTCGCCCGCTTCGACGGCACCGCGCTCTACGAGCACGAGGATCCGCGCGAGGGCTATCACCAGGACTGGAACACCTACATCTACAATATGGGGCGGCGCGAGGTCGCGGGCTTCCTTCTGGCCTCCGCGCTCTATTGGCTCGAGCGCTTCCACGTGGACGCGCTGCGGGTCGATGCGGTGGCGTCCATGCTCTACCGCGATTATTCGCGCGGCCACGACCAGTGGATCCCGAACCGGTTCGGCGGGCGCGAGAATCTCGAGGCGATCGAGTTCCTGAAGCGCCTCAACACCCTGGTGGCCGAGCGCTGCCCGGGCGCCATCACCATCGCGGAGGAATCGACGGCGTTTCCGGGCGTCTCCGCCAAGGTCTCGGAGGGTGGGCTCGGCTTCAATTACAAGTGGAACATGGGCTGGATGCACGACACGCTGCATTACGTCCAGCGCGAGCCGCTCTACCGCTCCTGGCACCACAACGACATGACCTTCGGGCTGATCTACGCCTTCTCCGAGAAGTTCGTGCTGCCGATCTCGCACGACGAGGTCGTCCACGGGAAGGGCTCGCTGATCGGCAAGATGCCCGGCGACGAGTGGCAGAAGCGGGCGAACCTGCGCGCCTACCTCTCCTTCATGTGGACGCATCCGGGCAAGAAGCTCCTCTTCATGGGCTGCGAGATCGCCGATCCGCGCGAGTGGTCGCACGACGGCGAGCCGAATTGGGCCCTGCTGCGCGAGGAGGGCCACGCGGGCATCCAGATGCTGGTGCGCGATCTCAACCGCCTCTACGCGTCGGAAGGCGCGCTGCACGCGACCGACGCGCTGCCGGAGGGCTTCGACTGGGTGATCGGCGACGATGCGGCGAATTCCGTCTTCGCCTATCTGCGCAAGGGGAGGGGGGACGACCGTCCGCTCCTCGTCGTCCTCAACATGACGCCCGTGCCGCGGGAGAACTACCGCATCGGCGTGCCCCGCGCCGGGCGCTGGCGGGAAGTGCTCAATTCGGACGCGGGGATGTATGGCGGTTCGAACATGGGCAACGACGGCGGTCGCAACACGCAACCGGAGCCGGCGCACGGGCGTTCTCAGTCGCTGTCGCTCACGCTTCCCCCTCTAGCGGCGGTCGTTCTCCGCCACGAAGGCTGATCCGAAGGCTCTCGCGTCGATGCCCATCCTCCCCGACCTGCTCTCCCCGGGCTCGCCCTATCCCCTCGGGGCGACCTGGGACGGGCTCGGCGTGAACTTCGCCGTGTTCTCCGCCCATGCCGAGCGCATGGACCTGTGCATCTTCGACCCCTCCGGCCGCCGCGAGATCGCGCGCTACACGATGCCGGAATGGACGGACGAGGTCTGGCACGGCTACCTGCCCCACGTGCGCCCGGGCCTCCTCTACGGCTATCGGGCGTACGGCCCCTACGAGCCGCAGAACGGCCATCGCTTCAACCCCAACAAGCTCCTCGTCGACCCCTACGCGAAGGCGCTGCACGGCGAGACGCGCTGGACGGACGCGTTGTTCGGCTACCGCGTGAACTCGCCGCGCGCCGATCTCACCTTCGACCGCCGCGACAGCGCGCCGGCGGTGCCGAAATCGGTCGTCATCGACGACAGCTTCACCTGGGGAGACGACCGTCCGCCGAACGTCCCCTGGTCGGAGACGGTGATCTACGAGGCGCACGTGAAGGGGCTCACCAAGCTCCTCGACGAGGTGCGCATCCCCGAGCGCGGCACATACGCGGCGCTCGCGCATCCGACCGTCATCGACCACCTCAAGCGCCTCGGCGTGACGGCGATCGAGCTCTTGCCGATCCACGCCATCCTCCAGGACCGGTTCCTGCAGGAAAAGGGGCTGACGAATTACTGGGGCTACAACACGCTCAATTTCTTCACGCCCGAGCCGCGCTACATGTCGCCCGGCGGCGGGAACGACGAATTGCGCATCGCCATCCGCCGGCTGCACGCGGCCGGCATCGAGGTGATCCTCGACGTCGTCTACAACCACACCTGCGAGAGCTCGGAACTCGGCACCACGCTGTCCTGGCGCGGGCTCGACAATTCGAGCTATTATCGCCACCAGGCGGACAATCGCCGCTACGCGGTCAACGACACCGGCACCGGCAACACGCTCAATCTGTCGAACGCGCGCGTCCTGCAGATGGTGATGGACAGCCTGCGCTATTGGGCGACGTCCTACCGCGTCGACGGCTTCCGCTTCGATCTCGGCGTGACGCTCGGGCGCGAGCCGCACGGCTTCGACCCGGGCGCGGGCTTCTTCGACGCGCTGCGGCAGGATCCGATCCTCTCGCGCAAGAAGCTGATCTCCGAGCCGTGGGACATCGGGCCCGGCGGCTATCAGCTCGGCCACCACCCGCCCTCCTTCGCCGAGTGGAACGACCGCTTCCGCGACGGGGTGCGCCGCTATTGGCGGGGCGATTCCGGGATGCGGCCGGATCTCGCCGCGCGGCTCTCGGGCTCTGGCGACATGTTCGACCGCCGCGCGCGCCGGCCCTGGGCGTCGGTCAACTTCATCACCGCCCATGACGGCTTCACGCTCGCCGACCTCGTCGCCTACGAGGAGAAGCACAACGAGGCGAACGGCGAGGACAATCGCGACGGCCATTCGAACAACCATTCGCGCAATTGGGGCGTCGAAGGACCGACCGACGATCCCGACATTCGCGCCGTGCGCGGGCGCGTCATGCGTGCGATGCTGACCACGCTGATGGCCTCGCTCGGCACGCCGATGCTGCTCCACGGCGACGAGTTCGGCCGCACGCAGCACGGCAACAACAATGCCTACGCGCAGGACAACGAGATCTCCTGGCTCGATTGGGAGGAGGCCCGCTCGCCCGAGGGCGAAGCGCTGACCGATTTCGTCGCGCGCCTCGTGCGGGTGCGTCGCGAGAACCCGGTCATCCGCTGCAAGCGCTTCCTCTACGGCGACCCGGTGGCGGAGGGCGTGCTCGACATCGAATGGTTCGACGAGGAGGGCGCGGTGCCCTCGCCGGAGGACTGGAACGACCCGGAGCGGCGCGCGCTCACGATGCGGCGCGCCGAGCGGCGCGACGACGGCACGCTCGTCCTGATCGCCTTCCTCTTGAACGCCGCCGACGAGACCATCCGCTTCCGCCTCCCCGGCGCCGAGACCGGCTGGCGCCTCCTCGTCGACAGCGCCGATCCGGACCGCGGCGAGGAGGACCTCGCCGAGGCGGCCTACGAGGTCGCCGACCATTCGGCAGCGATCCTGAGGGTGGAGATCCCGCCGCCGGAGGGATGATGGCGGCGGGTGGAGAGGTTGCGGTCGGGTGGCGGCAGCTTGTCCTTCCCCCTTGGGGGAAGGTGGCTCCGGGCGCAGCCCGGAGACGGATGGGGGTCGTCGAGGTGGCACCGTCGCGGTTCCTCCTGCACGACCCCCACCCCCGGCCCCTCCCCAATCCGGGAGAGGGGAGACACGAGAGGACCAGGCGATGACGCGACATGCCTACGAGACCCGGTTCGGGGCGACGCTCGTCGCGCCCGACAGGACGCGCTTTCGGCTCTGGGCGCCGAGCCAGGAGGCGCCGCAGGTGCAGATCGAGGGGCGCGCCGCGATCGCGATGGAGAAGGAGCCCGACGGCTGGTTCTCGGCGGAGGTCGCGTGCGGGGCCGGCACGGCCTATCGCTACCGCCTCGACGACGGCCTCCTCGTGCCCGATCCGGCCTCGCGGGCGCAACGAGACGACGTGCACGATCCGAGCCTCGTCGTCGACCCCCGCGCCTATGAGTGGCGCAACGCGCAGTGGATGGGCCGTCCGATCGAGGAGCTCGTCGTCTACGAGTGCCATGTCGGGCTCATGGGCGGGTTCGCGGGGGTCGAGGCGAAGCTCGCCGATCTCGCGAAGGTGGGGATCACGGCCATCGAGCTGATGCCGATCGCCGCCTTTCCAGGCGCGCGCAATTGGGGCTACGACGGCGTCCTGCCCTATGCGCCCGACGCGGCCTACGGGACGCCCGAGGATCTCAAGCGCCTCGTCGATGCCGCCCACGGCCATGGCCTGCAGGTGATTCTCGACGTCGTCTACAACCATTTCGGGCCGGAGGGGAACTACCTCCACGCTTATGCCGAGCCCTTCTTCCGCAACGACATCCACACCCCCTGGGGCGCGGCGATCGATTTCCGCCGCCGGCAAGTCCGCACGTTCTTCGCCGACAACGTGCTGATGTGGCTGATGGAATATCGCCTCGACGGCCTGCGCTTCGACGCCGTCCACGCGATCCCCGAGCCCGATTGGATCGACGAGACGGCTTCTGCCGTGCGCGCGGCGATCGAGCCGGGACGCCACGTCCACCTCATCCTCGAGAACGAGGAGAACGAGCCGGGCTTCCTCGAGCGCGACGTCGACGCCCAGTGGAACGACGACGTCCACCATTGCCTGCACGTGATGCTGACCGGGGAGCACCACGGCTATTACGGCAATTTCTCGCGCGAGCCGGCGAAGAAGCTCGCGCGCGCCTGCATGGAGGGCTTCGTCTATCAGGGCGAGCCGCCCGAGCGCGGCAAGGGCTCGGCCCGCGGCAAGCCCTCAGCCCATCTGCCGCCGACCGCCTTCGTCACCTGTCTCCAGAACCACGACCAGGTCGGCAACCGGGCGATGGGCGAGCGGCTGCGCGCGATGGCGCCGGCCGCCGCGCTCGACGCCGCGACCGCCTTCCAGCTCCTGATGCCGCAGATCCCGATGATCTTCATGGGCGAGGAGACGGGCTCCACCACGCCGTTCCTGTTCTTCACCGATTTCCACGACGCGCTGGCGGATGCCGTGCGCGAGGGCCGCAGGCGCGAATTCGCGGATTTCCCCGAATTCCGCGACGAGAAGGCGCGCGAGAAGATCCCCGATCCGAACGCGCCGGAGACGTTTGCCCGCTCGCGTCCGAAGATCGCGGGGGAGGGGGGCGAGGCGTCGGTGATCGATCTCTACGCGCGCTGCCTGCATTTGCGCCACGAGGCGATCGTGCCGCGTCTGAAGGGCACGAAGGGGGAGGCGGCGCAGGTTTTGGGCGACAAGGCGCTCCTCGCCCGGTGGCGACTCGGCGACGGGACGCTTCTTGCGATCGCGACGAACCTCGCCGACGACGCGGTCGCGCTGCCTGCCGACGCGCCGCGTTCGCCCCCCTCCCTCGTCGTGGGGGCGCAGCCGACGAGCGGCACGCTGCCAGCCCGCACCACGCTCGTTTTCATCGAGGAAAGCTAAGTGAGCGCACGCGACACCGACCAGGCCCTCGTCGCCCTGGCCCAGGAGGCCGGGCTCGAGACGACCTGGGAGAACTTCAAGAGCGAGCCGCAGACGGTCTCGCCCGACAGCTTGCGCCTCGTCTTGGCCGCGCTCGGGCTGCCGGCGGGGAGCGCGAGCGAGATCGCGGACAGCCGCCGCAAGCTCTCCGAGGAGAGCGGGCATCCGGGCTTCCTCGTCACGCGCACCGGGCAATCGACCCCGCTGCCGACGGATCTCGCGGCCTGCGGCCCCGTCGCGATGCTGCGCCACGAGAGCGGCGGGCGGCGCGAGATGCGCCTCGCGCCCGGGCCGGCGGGGCTCGCGCTGCCGCCGATCCTGGAGCCGGGCTACCACCTCCTCGAATGCGGCGACCGGCACGTCACGCTCGCGGTCTGCCCGCCGCATGGCCGGCGGATCTCGGATCTGACGCGCGGCGCCAAGGTCTTCGGCCTCGCCGCGCAGATCTATTCGCTGCCCCCGCGCGCGGGCGAGGAGGCGGGGGATTTCGGCTCGCTCGCGACCTTCGCCGAGGAGGCCGCGCGTGCGGGGGCGGACGCGGTCGCGATGAGCCCGACGCACGCGCTCTTCGCCGCCGACCCCTCGCGCTACAGCCCCTACGCGCCCTCGACGCGGCTCTTCCACAACGTCCTCTTCGCCGACCCGACGCCCGTCTTCGGCGCGCTCGACCTCCCCGCCGAGCCGCCGCCGCGCGGGGAGCTCGTCGATTGGGAGGCGGCCTCGCGCATCAAGCTCGCGCGGCTGCGGGCGCTCTTCGAACGCTTCGAGGTGACGGGGGAGGTCGCGCTCCGCGGCGACTTCGCCGCGTTTCGGGCGCGTGGCGGGACGCTTCTCGAGGAGCACGCGCGCTACGAGGCGCTCTCCTGCCATTTCCACGCGAACGGCATCGCGGGCGGGTTCCAGTCCTGGCCGGCCGCCTTCCGCGATCCGAAGAGCGCTGCGGTCGAGGAATTCTGCCGGGAGAACGCGCGCGAGGTCGCCTTCCACGCCTTCCTGCAATGGCTCGCCGAACGCTCGCTCGCCGACGCGCAGGCACGCGCGAAGCGGGCGGGCATGGCGGTGGGGCTCGTCGCCGATCTCGCGGTCGGCATGGACGGGGGCGGCAGCCATGCCTGGAGCCGGGGCGAGGACGTGCTCGGCGGTCTCTCGGTCGGCGCGCCGCCCGATCTGCTCGGCCCCGACGGGCAGGATTGGGGGCTCACCACCTTCTCCCCGCGCGCGCTCGCGTCCTCCGGATACGCGCCCTTCCTCGCGACCCTGCGCGCGGCGCTCGGGCCGGCGGGCGGGGTGCGGATCGACCACGTGATGGGGCTCACCCGCCTCTGGGTCGTGCCGCACGGGCACAAATCCCGCGAGGGCTGCTATCTGCGCTATCCGCTCGCCGACATGCTGGCGCTGGTCGCGCTCGAGAGCGAACGCGCGGGCGGGCTCGTCGTCGGCGAGGATCTCGGCACCGTGCCGCCGGGCTTTCGCGCGAAACTCGATCAGGCTGGCGTGCTCGGCATGCGCGTCCTCTGGTTCGAGCGCGGCAAGACCGGCGCCTTCACGAGCCCGCGCCGCTATTCCCGCCACGCCGCCTCGATGACCACCACGCACGATCTGCCCACCGTCGCCGGCTGGTGGACGGGCAACGACGTCGATTGGCGCGAGCGTGCCGGCCAGGCCGACGCCGCCTTCCACGAGCGCTCGCGCAAGGAGCGCGAAAAGGATCGCGGCGTGCTCTGGCAGAGCCTCGTCAAGGCGGGCGTGGCGGAGGGCGCGGCGCCGCCCGTCGCGGACACGGCGCCCGTCGTCGATGCCGCGCTCGATTTCGTGGCGGCGACGGCGAGCGATCTCGCGATCGTCCCGGCGGAGGACCTGTTCGGCCTCGTCGAGCAGCCGAACCTGCCGGGAACCCTCGACGAGCATCCGAATTGGCGTCGCAGGCTCCCTGAGACGGGGCTCGATACCGAGCCGGCGCGCGGGCGGCTCGCCCGGCTCGCGAAGAAGCGTCCGCGCCGCACCACGAAGGAGGGGCAGACGCGATGATCCCCCGCGCCACCTATCGCCTGCAGCTGCGCGAGGAATTCGGTTTTGCGGATGCCGAGCGCGTCGTGCCCTATTGCGCCGCCTTGGGCGTCAGCCACCTCTACCTCTCGCCGATCCTCGCCGCCCGCGCGGGCTCGACCCACGGCTACGACGGCATCGACTTCACCCGCGTCGACCCGCGGCTCGGCGGGGAGGAGGGGCTGCGCCGGCTCGTCGAGACCTGCCGACGCCACGGGCTCGGCATCCTCGCCGACATCGTGCCGAACCACGTCGCGGTCGGTGGGGCGGACAACCCGTTCTGGCTCGACGTGCTCGAGAACGGCCGCGAGAGCGTCCATGCCGGGCTCTTCGACATCGATTGGGAGACGCGCGACCCGGCGCTGCAGGGGAAGATCGCCGCGCCCTTCCTCGGCGTGCCCTATGGCGAGGCGCTCGCGTCGGGGGACATCCGCATCGTCTGGGACGCGGGCCTGAAGCGGCTCTGCGCGGCCTATTACCACCACCGCTTCCCCCTGCGGCCGCAGGATTATGCCGAGGTGCTGCGCGCGGGCCCCGAGGCGCTCGGCCCGCTCGCCGACCGCTTCCCCTCCGACACGCGCGCGCCCGATTTCGCCGAAGCCTGCGCCGCGCTCGGCGCGCAGGCGGGGGAGACGTTGGAGGAGGCGCTCGCGCATTGGAACGAGCCGGACCGGCTCGATGCTCTCCTCGCGCGCCAGAACTACCGCCTCGCCTGGTGGCGCACGGCGGGCGACGAGATCAATTTCCGCCGCTTCTTCGAGATCACCGAGCTCGCCGGCCTTCGCGTCGAGGTGGAGGAGGTGTTCGAGGCGGTGCACGCGACCCTGTTCCGCCTGTTCGCCGAGGGGCTGATCGACGGCATGCGGGTCGACCATGTCGACGGCCTCGCCGATCCGGCCGGCTATTGCCGGCGCCTGCGGGCGCGTCTCGACGAGATCGCGGCCAAGCGGCCCGAAGGCGCGGAGCCGGGGCCGTTCTATCTCGTGGTCGAGAAGATCCTCGCCGAGGACGAGGATCTGCCCGCCGATTGGCTCGTCGACGGGACGACGGGCTACGATTTCCTCGCCCAGACCGATGCGCTGCTCACCGATCCCGACGGCGAGGAGACCTTCACCGATCTCTGGGCGGAGATCTCCGGGCGCTATCCGGATTTCGCGAGCGAGGAATTGGATGCGCGCAACGAGATGCTGGTGCGCGCCTTCGCCGGCCAGCTCGACGCCTGCGCCCACGCCTTCCACGATCTCGCCCGCGCGCGCCTCGAGACGCGCGACGTGACCTTCCACGCGATCCGCCGCGCGCTCACCCAGCTCGTCGCCGCCTTCCCCGCCTATCGGACCTATGCGACGGCGGGCGCCGCGCCGGGCTCGGACGCGCCGATCCTCGCGCGCGCGGTCGAGGCGGCGAAGGAGATGGCGGCGCCGGGGGAGGGGGCCGTCGTCGACCTCCTCGCGGGGTGGATCTCGGGCGTCGGCGTGACCGACCAGGGCCTGCGGGCGCGCGCCGTCACCACGCTCCAGCAGCTCTGCGCGCCGGTCGCGGCGAAGGCGGTGGAGGATACGGCGTTCTATCGCTACGGCCGGCTCCTCTCGCGCAACGACGTCGGCTGCGACCCGGGCCGGTTCTCCCTCTCGCGCGAGGCCTTCCACGCCGCCTGCATCGCGCGCGCGGCGAGCCACCCGGCCGCGATGCTCGCGACCGCGACGCACGACCACAAACGCGGCGAGGATTCGCGCGCGCGTCTCGCCGCCTTGTCCGGCCTGCCCGCGTTCTGGGCGGAGCGCGTGGCGTCCTTCCTCGACATCAACAAGCGCCACGCCGATTCCGGCATCGACCCGGCCGACGAGTACATGCTCTACCAGGCCCTTGTCGGCGCCTGGCCGCTCGATCTCGCCCCCGACGACGCCGACGGCCTCGCGCGCCTTTCCGCCCGCCTCGCGCGCTTCCAGGAGAAGGCTCTGCGCGAGGCGAAGCTGCGCTCGTCCTGGAGCGCTCCGGACGGGGAATACGAGGAGATCTGCCGAACCTTCCTCGAGCGCATCCTCGATCCCCGCCGCTCCCCCGCCTTTCTCGAGGCCGCGCACGGGCTCGTCGAGGAGATCGCCGCGGCGGGTGCCGCGAACGGCCTCGCGCAGACGCTCCTGCGCTGCGCGGTGCCGGGCATGCCGGATTGCTACCAGGGGCGCGAGCTGTGGGACTTCTCCCTCGTCGACCCGGACAATCGCGACCCGGTCGATTACGCGGCGCGCGAGGCCGCGCTCGCCGACGCCGCGCCGCTCACCGACCTCGCGACCCGCTGGCGGGACGGGCGGGTGAAGGCGCGGCTGATCGCGCGCGCCCTCGACGCCCGCCGTCGCCTGCCTGAGCTGTTCGCCGCGGGCGACCACATGCCGCTCGAAGTGCGCGGGCCGCGCGCGGCGCATGTGGTCGCCTTCGCGCGGCGGCATTCGTCGAGCGCGCTCGTCGGCCTCGCCGGCCGCCACCTCGCCGACGCGCTCCTGCGCTCGGACGCGATCGCGCCGCCCGCCGAATGGTGGGGCGACACGCGCATCGTGCTCCCCGCCGACCTCGCCGACGCCGATCTCGCCGACGCGCTGGGGGAGGGGGGCAGCGCCCGCGCCGAACGCGAATTGTCGGTGGGGCCGCTTCTGTCGACGCTGCCGGCGGGGTTGTTGGTGCAGGGGTGAGTGGGGAGGCGGAGGGCGCCTTCCCTTGTGGCAAGACGAGATTCGATCGTCGAGGCGCCGCCGCTCTCCTTCCCCTCAGGGGAAGGTGGCCCGGCGGCGAAGCCGACGGGTCGGATGGGGTCATTCGCAGCGAAGCTGCGAAGGGGCGTCGTCGTAGAGCCCCTTACGTACGGAGAAGCCCAACGCCCCTTCGACCCTTCGGGTCGAAAAACCCCATCCGTCTCCGGACGCTGACCGCGTCCGGAGCCACCTTCCCCTGAGGGGAAGGAGAGGGGCGGTGTCTTGTCGGTCCGGTCCTATCGCGAGATGACGACGTGGAGAATTCGCAAGGCGCGGCAGCGCACGCGGCATGCGCGCTCGCTCGGCAGCGTCCCTCAAGTCGCCTGCCCCTTGGCGCCCGCGCGCAGGACGGCGGAGCGTTTCGTGACGATCGCGGCGGTCGTCACGCCGATCGTGACGAGGCCGATGAGGATCGTCGAGAGGGCGTTGATCTCTGGCGTCACGCCGAGGCGGACCTGGCTGTAGACGCGCATCGGCAGCGTCGTCGCGCCGGGGCCGGAGGTGAAGCTCGCGATGACGAGGTCGTCGAGCGAGAGCGTGAAGGCGAGGAGGAAGCCCGCGACGATCGCCGGCGCGATGATCGGCAGGGTCACCGAGAAGAAGGTGCGCAACGGCGTCGCCCCGAGATCCTGCGCCGCCTCCTCGAGCGAGCGGTCGAAGGCGATCAGCCGCGATTGCACGACGACGGTGACGAAGCACATCGTGAAGGTCGTGTGCGCGACGGTGATCGTCCAGAACCCGCGATTCATGTCGATCGCGACGAAGAGGAGGAGGAGCGAGAGCCCCGTCACCACTTCCGGCATCACCATCGGCGCGTAGACGAGCCCGGTGAAGAGCGCGCGCCCGCGGAAGCGGCCGTAGCGGGTGAGGGCGATCGCGGCGAGCGTGCCGAGCACGGTGGCGATGATCGCCGTGACGAAGCCGATCCGCAGCGTCACCCAGGCCGCGGCCATGAGCTGCTCGTTGCGGAAGAGCGCCGCGTACCATTGCGTCGAGAACCCGCCCCAGACCGTCACGAGCCGCGAGGCGTTGAAGGAATAGACGACGAGAATGAGGATCGGCAGGTAGAGGAACGCGAAGCCGAGCGTCAGCGCGGTCGCGTTGAAGATCGACAGACGGCCCCTCATCGCGCCTCCTCCTCGGCGCGGCGCGCCTCGATCTCGCGGAAGAGGACGATCGGGCCGACGAGCAGGATCAGCATGACGATCGCCACCGCCGAGGCGAGCGTCCAATCGCGGTTCGAGAAGAACTCGCTCCACAGGACGCGCCCGATCATCAGGGTGTCGGAGCCCCCCAGCAGATCCGGCACCACGAACTCGCCCACCGCCGGGATGAAGCACAGGAGGCAGCCCGCGATGATCCCCGGCGCCGAGAGGGGCACGGTGATCGTCCAGAACGCCTTGAACGGCGTCGAGCCGAGATCCTGCGCGGCCTCGATCAGGCTGTCGTCCATGCGCTCGAGGGTGGCGTAGAGCGGCAGCACCATGAAGGGCAGGTAGGTGTAGACGATGCCGATCTGGACGCCGAGCTCGGTGTTGAGGATCACGAGCGGCTGGTCCGTGATGCCGATCGACATCAGGAACAGGTTGAGGAGCCCTTCCGTGCGCAGGATGCCGATCCAGGCATAGACGCGGATGAGGAAGCTCGTCCAGAACGGCAGGATCACGAGCGCGACGAGGATGGGCCGCCAGGATTGCGGCGCGCGCGCCATCGCGTAGGCGAGGGGATAGCCGATGAGGAGGAGGATCAGCGTCGCTGTGGTGGCGATGCGCAGCGAGGAGAGCACCGCCGAGACGTAGAGGTCGTCCGTCGTCAGGAAGACGAAATTGTCGAAGGACAGCTGCGAGAAGAAGTCGACGAGCCCGTCCCACCCGGCCCCGAGATCGAAGGTCGGCGTGTAGGGCGGCTGCGCGAGCCGCGGCTCCGACAGGCTGATCCGGAACACGATCGCCATCGGCAACAGGAAGAAGATCCCGAGCCAGAGATAAGGCACGCCGATGACGAGAAGCCGCCCGAGCCGCTTCCTGGCACGTCCCGCGCTCATGGGGATCTCCTGCGCGAAAATCCCTCCCCGTAGGGGAGGGTGGCCCCTGGAGCGTCAGCGACAGGGGTCGGGTGGGGCCCGACGCTTGAAGAACATTCTCCACCCGGGCCCCACCCGGCCTTTCTCGGCTCACGCCTCGAAAGTCCACCCTCCCCTCCGGGGAGGGATGAGGGCGCGAATCCCTCCCCGTAGGGGAGGGTGGCCCCTGGAGC
>NZ_JBKBQG010000011.1:0-101405 GCF_046292825.1 Salinarimonas sp.
CCCTCCCCTACGGGGAGGGATTCGCGCCCATCCCTCCCCGTAGGGGAGGGTGGACGGGCGCGCGCAGCGAGCCCGGCCGGGTGGGGCCCGGGTGGTGGATAGACTGCAGGCGTCGGGCCCCACCCGACCTCCGTCGCTTCGCTCCGGAGGCCACCCTCCCCTACGGGGAGGGATTCGCGCCCATCCCTCCCCGCAGGGGAGGGTGGACGGGCGCGCGCAGCGAGCCCGGCCGGGTGGGGCCCGGATGGTGGATAGACTGCAGGCGTCGGGCCCCACCCGACCTCCGTCGCTTCGCTCCGGAGGCCACCCTCCCCTACAGGGAGGGATCTCCCTCAGCGCGTCTTGCCAGGCACCCAGAGCACGTCGGCGCGGCCGTCGTCGTTGGCGATGCGGGCGGCGACGAAGAGGAAATCGGAGAGGCGGTTGAGATATTTCACCGCATTCTCCGAGACGCGCTCCTCGGGCCTGCCCGCGAGCGCGACCGCGAGCCGCTCGGCGCGGCGGCAGACGGTGCGGGCGAGGTGGAGGGCGGCGGCGGCGGGCGATCCGCCGGGCAGCACGAAGGAGCGCAGGGGCTCGAGCCGCTCGTTGAGCGTGTCGATCTCGGCCTCGAGGCGCGCGACCTGAGATTCGATCACGCGCAGGGGCTCGTAGGGCAGTGGCTCGCCGGTGTCGGGGGTCGCGAGATCGGCGCCGAGGTCGAACAGGTCGTTCTGGATGCGCGCGAGCATGCCGTCGAGCACGGGATCGGCGCCCGTGTGCAGGCGCGCCATGCCGATGGTCGCATTGGTCTCGTCGACCGTCCCGTAGGTCTCGATGCGCAGGTCGTTCTTCGGCCGCCGTTCGCCCGAGGCGAGCGCCGTCGTCCCCTTGTCGCCGGTGCGGGTGTAGATGCGGTTCAGGACGACCATGCGGCGCTCCTCGGTTGATCGGGCGAGCGGGAGATAGGCCGTAGCCGTGCCGAGAAAAGACCCGCTCGCGAAACAGCCCGGCTCAGAAGGAATAGCCGAGGCGCGCGCCGAAATTCGTCATGCTCGAGCGCTCGGCGCAGACGCCGGAATTGCTCAGATGCTCCACGCTGGCGACGAAGCTCCAGCTCTCGTTGAGGCGATAGCCGATCGCGGCGGCCTCGCGCAGGCTCGGCGCGCAGCCCGCGGGCACGCCGCGGCGCACCGTGTCGGGGGCGAAGGCGGAGGCGCGGGTCTGCTGGAGAGCGCCGCCGATCGAGGCCTCGACGAAGATCGCCGGCGTCAGATCGAGCGTCCAGGTCAGGCCGGCGAAGGCGTAGTTGATGCCGCCCGACAGGTTGAGCGCGCCGCCGAGATGGGGGCGGGGGACGAAATAGCTCGCGAACAGCTCCTGCGTCGTGATCGGGCGGGCGAAGAGCACCTCGCCCTGGACGGCGACGGCGTCCCAGCTGTTCTCGGCGAAGGGGGAGACGGAGAAGACGCCGAAGCGCGCCTCCGACAGGAAGCCGCCCCGCAGACCCACGGGGATCGGAGGCTTCTCGCCCTCGAAGCCGGTGCGCGCGAACGGAGCGTCGACCGCCTGGGCGGCGCCGTGGCCGGCCAGCAGGATCAAGGCGGAAGCGACGACCTGCGCAACGCGCATCGTGGTGAACTCCTCGTTAACGTTTCCTAGCGCCAACGCCGGCAAAAGGGAAGCAGCGTGGCGGTTTTCTTCACACTTTGCTGCCGCGCAGCCCGAAGGACTCCCGAAATGTGGCGACAATCCGGCAAAAGCGGAGCGGCCGTCAGACGGCCCTCCACCAGATGACGCCCATGATCACCACGATGGCGAGGAACTGGAGCAGGACGCGCCAGCGCATGAGGCGCTGCGACGTGTTGGCGCTGCCGCCCCGAACCATGTTCAAGAGGCCGAGCAGCAGCACCACGCCGACCGCGATCACCGCGATCGGCACGAGCAGCGAGACGAAGCCGTCCATCGATTCGTTCTCCTTTCAAGCCTTTTCGTTCGGCATGGAGAACGGCTCCTTGCCGTGAAGGCGGGCATTGCACCGGCGGCGCGGCGGCTCGCTCAGGCATCCGGCAGCGCGCGCGGTGCCGGATCGACCGTCGCGGTGGTGCCGCCGCGCACCTCGAGCACGGCGAGGCCGCGATCGTTGAGGCCGTCGGCCCGGAAGCGGAAGACGCCGTCGACGCCCGCGAATCCCGAGCGATTCGTGAGAACGGCCTCGGCGAATCGCTGCGTGCCCTGCGTCCGGTTCAGCGCGGCCGCGAGCGAGATCGCGTCGTAGGCGAGCGATGCGATGCGGATCGGGCTCTCGTTGAAGGCGGCCTGATAACGCTGGGCGAAGGAGGCGAAGCCGGCCTGCTCGGGCGCCGCGAACCAGCCGCCCTGGAGCGCCGGCAGAGCGAGCGCCGTGGGCTCGTTCCAGATGCCGGTGCCGAGCGGGCGCACGCGCGCGGGATCGAAGCCCGCCGCCTGCAGCGCCGCCGACAGCGCCGCGAGCCCGTCGGGCGTCTCCGGCATGAACAGGGCGTCCGCCTGCGGCGCGGCGCCGGTGATCACGGGCTGCAGGCGCGCGACCGCCGCCTGCGGCTGGCCCGCCGCGTAGCGCTCGATCTGGACGACGCGGATGCCCCGCTGCGCCGCCGCCTGCCGGAACTGCGCCTCGACCACGTTGCCGTAGGTCGTCTGCGGAATGAGCGCCGCGATCGACCGCCGCCCCTGGCGCGCGGCGTAGTCGATCACGCGGTCGACTTCCGGCTGCGGCAGGAAGCCGATGAGATAGACGCCGCGTTGGGCGACGCTCGCATCGGTCGAGAAGGCGATCACCGGCGTGCCCGAGGGCCGGGCGATCTCGCCCGCCGCCGCCACGGACGCCGCGAAGAGGGGGCCGACGACGAGCTCGGCGCCCTCCGCGATCGCGGCCGAGACGGCCTGGCGCGCGCCGTCGGCCGTGCCGCGATCGTCGTAGAGGACGACGCGCAGATCGGGATCGCGGAACTCGCGCAGGGCCAACGTCGCGGCGTTGCGCAGGTCGCGCGCGGCCGCGCCGCCCTGGCCCTGCCCCGACAGGGGCAGGACGAGGGCGATCGACACGCTGCCCTCCGAGAGCGTCTCGCCCGTCGGCAGAGCCGGCCCCGCCGGTGCGCCGAAGGGCCCGCCCGCGCCGCCGCCGCCTCCGCCTCCCGCGAAGGGGGTCACGCAGGCGGCGAGTGCGAGGGCCGCCGCACCGGCGACCGCCGCGCGCGCGATCCGCGCCGCACCGCTCCAGAGAGACCCGCATTCACCCCGCGTGCGCTCCGTCCTCGCGAAGTCTTCGTCCCGCGCGTGCATACGCCACCCTTTCCTCGATCCGCCTCCTCGGCCATTGTCCGGCCGAACCCGCCGCGCCGTGGTGACACGAGAGCGGCGTTTACGCAAACTCAACACTTTCGACGCGGCTCCTGGCAAGGGGGACCTGGGACAGGGGCCACCCGCGAGGAGCGGCGTCGCGCGGGCACCGGCGAGGTCGCGGGGCCGCGATCGCGAAGCGAGGACGCACATGGCGCAGGAACGTGGCAGCGGCAAGACCGGGGGCGCCAAGACCGGGGGGAGCAAGACCGGGGGCGGCGCGGGACGCGGCGAGCGCGGGCGATTCACCGCCTTCGGGCTCGCCGCCGAGGCCGAGCCGATCGCGGCGGGCTTCTACGTGGTCGCGACGCCGATCGGCAATCTGCGCGACATCACGCTGCGCGCGCTCTCGACGCTCGCCGCCGCCGATGCCGTCCTCGCCGAGGACACGCGCGTGACGAAGCACCTCCTCGCCCATTACGGCATCACGACGCCGCTCTATTCCTATCACGAGCATTCGGGGGAGGGGGTGCGCGCGCGGCTGATCGAGCGCGTGCGCGAGGGCCAGGCGCTGGCGCTCGTCTCGGACGCGGGCACGCCGCTCGTGTCCGACCCCGGCTACAAGCTCGTCGAGGAGGCGATCGCGGCGGGGCTGCCGGTGACGCCGATTCCCGGCCCCTCCGCCATCCTCTCCGCCCTCGTCGTATCGGGTCTGCCCTCCGACCGCTTCTTCTTCGAGGGCTTCCTGCCAGCCAAAAGCGCCGCGCGCCGCACGCGCCTCTCCGCGCTCGCCGAGATCCCCGGCACGCTTCTCGTGTTCGAGGCGCCCCATCGCCTGCCGGAAATGCTCGCCGATGCCGCCGCCGTGCTCGGCGAACGCCCCGCCGTCGTGGCGCGCGAGCTCACCAAGATGTTCGAGACGGTGCGCCGCGGCAGCCTCGCGACGCTCGCCGCGGAATTCGCGGAGGAGGGCCCGCCCAAGGGCGAGATCGTCGTCCTGATCGGCGAGGCCTCCGGCGAGACGCGCCGCGCCCGCGCCGAGAGCGATCTCGACGCCGCCCTCGTCGACGCGCTCGCCACCCATTCGGTCAAGGACGCCGCCGCCATCGTCGCCGCCCAGACCGGCTTGCCCAAGCGCGACGTCTACGCCCGGGCGCTCGAGCTGGGCAAGCGGGGAAGAGAGGGGTAGGGGAGCGGCGGGAGAGGAGAGGGGGAACCCTCACCCCGTCAGCCGCGCGACGAGCTTGCGGATGGCGGGGGCGAGGAGGAGCAGGCAGGGGAAGGCGACCGCCCAGGCGACGAGCCAGGCGGTGAGCCACATCCGCGCGAAATCGTCGACGAGCCCGACCGCTCGGAACGTCGCCACCGCCGAGACGATGAGCGACATGATCCCCGACAGGAGGAGGCTGAACAGGTAGGGGGCGGAGGCGGCGGGCAGCATCGCGGGGGGCTCTCCGGAGGGGGCGCGGCGACGCCGACCTTGCGCGGGCGCTCGCGCGGCGGCAAGAGGGGATGCGAGAACGATCGCCACGCGCCCGAGCGAGAGAGCCACCGTGTCCCGAACCCTCGTCACCCTGATCACGCCCCCAGTCGCCGAGCCGGACGCCCTCGCGCCCCTCCTCGCCGCGGCGACGGAAGCGGGGGAGGTCGCCGCCGTGATCCTGCCGCTCGTGCCCGCCGACGAACGCACTCTGGTGCGGCGCGTGAAGGCGCTCGCGCCGATCGCGCAGGCGGGCAACGCGGCGCTCGTGATCGCGCTCGCGGGTCCGCCCCCGGCCGGGCTCGACCTCGCGACCGTCGCCACCCGCGGCGGCGCCGACGGCGTCCATGCGGCGAGCCTCGCGGAGGCGCGGGACTTGCGCGAGCGGCTCGGGACGGAGCGCATCGTCGGGATCGGCGCGCTGCGCACCCGCCACGACGCGATGAGCGCGGGCGAGATCGGCGTCGACTTTCTCCTGTTCGGCGAGCCGCGCGCGGACGGATCGCTCCCGCCGCTCGCCTCGGTGATCGAGCGCGCGGGCTGGTGGGCGGAGATCTTCGAGACGCCCTGCGTCGCCTTCGCGCCGTCCCTCGACGACGTCGAGACGCTGGCGCGCACGGGTGCGGAATTCGTCGGCCTCGGCGAGGCCGTGCTCGCGGCGCCGGACGGTCCGCGCGCGGCGATGGCGCGGGCGAGCGCGAGCCTCGAGCGGATCGCCGAGGAGCGCGCGGCGGCGGAGGCGCAGGCGCGGCGGGCGGCGAGCCCCGAGAGCGGGCGATGAACCGGCCTCCTCGCCGCCGCTCGGCGCTCTGCGCGTCGGCCGCGCTCGCGCTCGCGCTCGCGGCCCCCGCCGGCACGCTTCGCGCGCAGACGTCGGACGCGCCCGAGCCGCCCGCGATCGACGGCGCCACGCCCGCGCAGCCCTCCGACGCGACGCCGGGCACCGAGACGCTCGCGCCCGGCGATGCCGACGCGCCCGCCCTCGCGCCCTCGCGCGCGTTTCGCGACACGACGCTCGCCGCGCCCCCGCCGGTCGGCGCCGAGGTCGACCCGAACGCGGATCTGCCCTACGGCGCCTATCAGCGCGGCTATTACCTCACCGCGCTCCACCGCGCGATGCAGCGGCTGGAGGAGGTGCCCGATGACACGGCGGCGATGACGCTGATCGGCGAGCTCTACAAGGAGGGGCTCGGCGTCGTGCAGGACATTCCCCGCGCGCTCGACTGGTACCGGCTCGCGAGCGAGCGCGGCGACGCCAACGCCACCTTCGCGCTCGCCATGGCGGCGGTGGAGGGGCGCGGGCGCGAGCGCGACCTCGACGAGGCGCGCCGGCTCCTCGAGCGCGCGGCCGAGGCGGGCCATCCGCGCGCGGCCTACAATTTGGCGCTGTTTCTCCTGGGCGATGGCGGGGGCGCGGCGCGGACGCGCGCGGCCGAGCTCCTCGAGGCCGCCGCCTTCGCCGAGATCCCCGCCGCCCAGCACGCCCTCGGCGTCCTCCTCGCGGAGGGCATCGACGGGACGCCCGAGCCGATGCGCGCCGTCGCCTGGCTCTCGCGCGCCGCCCGCAACGGCGAGACGGATGCGATGGTCGAACTCGGGATCGCGCTGTTCAACGGCGACGGGACGCGCCCCGACGAGGCGGCCGCCGCCGGGTGGTTCCGCCGCGCGGCCTTTCGCGGCCATCCGGTGGCCCAGAACCGCCTCGCGCGCCTCCTCGTCGCCGGCCGCGGCGTCGCGACCGATCTCGTCGAGGCCGCCTCCTGGCACATCCTCGCCGCCGCCCGCGGCGTCCCCGACGCCTGGCTCGACGAGCGCCTCGGCCGGCTCCCGGCCGAGGACGTCGCGCAGGCCGACGCCCTCGCCCGCGAGCGGGCAGCGTTCATGTGAGAAGTGTCACAACCCCTGCTGCGTCACGAACTTCGTCGTGACATAGGCCTCGAGCGCCTCCATGCCGCCCTCCGAGCCGTAGCCGGAATCCTTCATGCCGCCGAAGGGGGTCTCGGGGAGCGCGATGCCGTGGTGGTTGATCGACACCATGCCGGCCTCGATCCGCGAGGCCAGCGCCGAGGCGCGCTGGGCGGACTTCGTATAGGCGTAGGAGGCGAGGCCGTAGGGGAGGCGATTGGCTTCCGCGAAAGCCTCCTCGTCGTCCGAGAAGCGCTGGATCGCCGCGATCGGGCCGAAGGGCTCCTCGTTCATGATCCGCGCCGACATCGGCACGTCGGTGAACACCGTCGGCTCGAAGAAATAGCCCTGGTTGCCGATGCGCTTGCCGCCGGTGCGCAGGCCCGCGCCCTTCTCGACCGCGTCGGCGACGAGCGCCTCCATCGCCTCGATGCGCCGCGAATGGGCGAGCGGACCCATCTTGACGCCGTCCTCCAAGCCGTTGCCGACCTTGAGGTTCTTCGAGATGTCGACGAAGCCGTCGACGAAGCGCTCGTAGATGCTGTCGTGGACGAGGAAGCGGGTGGGCGCGACGCAGACCTGGCCGGCATTGCGGTACTTGTTGGCCGAGAGCACGGAGAGCGCCTTCTCGACGTCCGCATCCTCGAACACGATCGCCGGCGCGTGCCCGCCGAGCTCCATCGTGGCGCGCTTCATGTGCGCTCCGGCGAGCGCCGCGAGGTGCTTGCCGACGGCGGTGGAGCCGGTGAAGGAGATCTTCCGGATGACGGGATGGGGCACGAGATATTCGGAGATCTCGGAGGGCACGCCGAAGACGAGCTGCAGCGCGTCGCCCGGCACGCCGGCATCGAGGAAGCAGCGCACCATCTCCGCGCAGGAGGCGGGCGTGTCCTCGGGGCCCTTCAGGACGATCGAGCAGCCGACCGACAGCGCGGCGGCGACCTTGCGGACCGCCTGGTTGATGGGGAAGTTCCACGGCGTGAAGGCCGCGACGGGGCCCACCGGCTCCTTCATCACGATCTGCATCACGTCGCCCGCGCGCGGGGGAATGACGCGGCCGTAATTGCGCCGGCCCTCTTCCGCGAGCCAATCGCAGGTATCGGCGCCGCCGAGCGTCTCGACCCGCGCCTCGAAGAGGGGCTTGCCCTGCTCGATCGTCACGATCGTCGCGATGCGCTCGGAGCGCTCGCGCAGGAGATCGGCCGCCTTGCGCAGGATCTTGTAGCGGTCGAAGGCGCCGACCTTGCGCCAGGCGGCGAAACCGCGATCGGCGGCGGCGAGCGCCTCGTCGAGATCGGCGGTCGTCGCCTTGGGCAGATCGCCGATCGTCTCCGCGGTGGCCGGGTTCACGACCGGGATCGTGCCGCCGTCGGAGGCGCCGCGCCAGGTGCCGGCGATCTGGAGGGCGAGCTTCGGATAGGTCTTGTCGGTCATCGCGTCTTCGTCCTTCTCGGGCGGGCGTTCGTCGGGCGTCGTGACGTGATTTAGGCCACAGACCCCCCGAGCGCCAAGGGGCAGGCCCGCACATCCCCTCTGCGGGGAGGGATCGCAACACGACCTTGGCGTCCCGCCCGTCATCCGCACCTTGCGTCCGCGTGCGGGCCGGGACACAACGGGATGCGAGCGAGGGGCACGCGCATCGTGGCCCCTCTCGAAACCGCGAGGAGACGAGCATGACGCGCGACTTTCAATCTCCCGGCCGCTCGGCGGTCTACGGCACGCGCGCCATGATCGCGACCTCGCATCCGCACGCCTCGCGCATCGGCCTCGAGATCCTGGCACGCGGCGGCAGCGCGGTGGACGCGGCGCTCGCCGCGAGCGCGATGCTCTGCGTGGTCGAGCCGCACATGACCGGCATCGGCGGGGATTGCTTCGCGATCGTCGCCGCCCCCGGCGCCGCCCCGCGCGCGCTGATGGGCTCGGGACCCTCGCCGCGCGGCGTCTCGCGCGAGGCGCTCGTCGAGAGCGGCCTGACCGAGATCGCCGACGACAGCCCGCATGCGATCAATCTCCCCGGCGCGGTGGCGGCCTGGGTCGCGCTGCACCAGGCCCATGGCCGGCTGCCGCTCGCCGAGCTGATGGAGCCGGCGGCCCGCGTCGCGGAGGAGGGCTACGCCATCGCCCCGCGCGTCGCCTTCGATTTCGCGGCGAATGCCGAGCGCGTCGCCCGCCACGAGGCGACCGCGCGCCTCTTCCTGAAGGACGGCGCGCCGCTGCGCGTCGGCGACGTCCACCGCCAGCCGGCCCTCGTCGCGACGCTGCGCGCGATCGGCCGCGAGGGCCGCGCCGGCTTCTACGAGGGGGCGGTCGCGCAGGACATGGTCGAGACGCTGCGCGCGGCGGGCGGGACCCACACGCTCGACGATTTCGCCGCCGTCGCCCCCACCTGGACCGACCCGATCCACGGCCGCTTCGCCGGGCGCGAAATCCTGGAGACGCCGCCCAACGGGCAGGGCGCCACCGCGCTCCTGATCCTCGCCGCGCTCGAAGGCTTCGCTCCCTGGACGGCCGCGGGCCCTGCCGAGCGCGCGCGGCTCCTCGCGGAGGCGACGCGCGCGGCCTATCGCCTGCGCGACCGCGGCCTCACCGACCCCGCCGCGATGCCGATCACGATCGCCGATTTCCTCGGCGAGCCCTCCGTGCGCTTCGTGCGCGAGGCCTGCGCCGTGGCGCGCCCGCTCGGCGCGCCGGTCGAGGCGGCGGGGCGGGTGCCGTGGGAGACGGACACGATCTGCCTCTCCGTGGTGGACGGGGACGGGCTCGTCGTCTCGTTCATCAATTCGCTCTTCCACCCCTTCGGCGCGACGCGCGTCGCCGAGCGCTCGGGCGTTCTGTTCAATTGCCGCGGCGCCTCCTTCAGCCTCGAGGCGGACCATCCCAACCGCCTCGCGCCGGGCAAGCAGACGATGCACACGATCATCCCCGGCCTCGTGATGGAGAACGGCGCGCCGCTGATGCCCTTCGGCGTCATGGGCGGGCAGTACCAGTCCTGCGGGCACGCGCACCTGATGATCCGCCTCTTCGAGGAGGGGATGGACCTGCAGAGCGCGATCGACGCCCCGCGCCTGTTCGGCTATGGCGGGCGCACCGAGGTCGAGCGCGGCGTCGACGCCGAGACGATCGCGCATCTGCACGCGGGCGGCAGCAACCCGCAGACGGTCGCCGCGCCGATCGGCGGCGCCCAGGCAATCCTGATCGACCGCGCCCGCGGCATCCTCGTCGGCGCCTCCGACCCCCGCAAGGATGGCTGCGCGCTGGGAATGTGAGGAGCGGCGACCCGCTTCTTTCGCGGGGCGCAGAACAGACCTCTCCGTGTCATCCCCGGCCGGAGCACGCGTAGCGTGCGCAGGGGAAGGGGACCCAGCACGGAATGGTGCGTGCGGAGCACGCTCGTGCGGCGGCGTCCAGCCGCCTCGTCGGCGGCAATTGGAGCGCCTTCGGCGCAGAGTCGGGCGCTGGGTCCCCTTACCCTGCGCGCCTTCGGCGCTCCGGCCGGGGATGACACCGGCGGTCGGCTCGACTCGCTCGACGACCGGCGAGAGGACTCGGGACCCGCTCACGCGAGCAGGAACAGCCCGACGAGCCCCGCGGTGCCCACCACGATGCGCCAATAGCCGAACAGGGCGTAGCCGTGCTTCGACACGTAGTCGAGCAGCGTCTTGACGACGAACAGAGCCGCGACGAAGGCGGTGACGAAGCCGATCACGATCTTGAGCGTGTCGGAGGCGTCGAGCGTGCCGAAGCTGCGCGCCGTCTCGTAGACGAAGGCGCCCGCCATGGTCGGCATCGCGAGGAAGAACGAGAACTCGGCCGCCGAGCGCTTCGAGGCGCCCATCAGGAGCGCGCCGACGATGGTCGCGCCCGAGCGCGACACACCGGGGATCATCGCGAGGCACTGGATGAAGCCGATGCCGAGATACATCCGCATCGAGAATCGCGTCGCGTCCGTGTGCGTCTGGGCGAGATTGGCGCGGTCGATCAGGATGAGGACGATGCCACCCGTGATCAGCGTGATGCAGACGACGAGCGGGTCGAACAGCACGCCCAGGATGAAGTCGCGCGCGAGCACGCCGATCAAGGCCGCCGGCAGGAAGGCGACGAGCACGCCGATCACGAAGCGGCGCGCCTTCGGATCGTAGGGCAGCGCCTGCGCGATCGCCCACAGGCGGGTGAAATACACCGACAGGATCGCGAGGATCGCGCCGAACTGGATCAGGATCGCGAAGGTCTTGTCCGCATCCGCATCGAGGCCGAAGACCGCCTGGAGGAGAATCAGGTGGCCCGTCGAGGAGACGGGGATGAATTCGGTCGCACCTTCGAGCACGCCGAGGAAGAAGGCTTGCGCCGCCTCTGTGAGGGTCATCGAAATCCGATCCTGATCGACGGCTCGCGAATCGCCGCGAAAGGCTTCTATACGCTGGCATCGCGGGAGGCCAGTGCAGGAAGGTTACTCCGCGTTAAGTCATCGAAGCCTTAATGTCGCCTGCGTTTCGCGCGTCATGGGACAACATGTCGACCCTTCACCATTATCCGCTCTGCCCGCAATCCCGCTTCGTCCGCCTCGCGCTCGCCGAGCTCGGCCTCGCCGCCGAGCTCGTGGAGGAGCGCCCGTGGGAGCGCCGCGCGGAGTTCCTCGCCCTCGACCCGACCGGCCAGACGCCGATCCTGGTGGAGGGGGCGCTCGTGGTGCCCGGTCCCGCGACGATCGCCGAATGGCTCGACGAGACGAGCGGGGCGGGGGCCGGCGAGCGCCGGTTGATGCCGGAGGATCCGGCGGCGCGGGTCGAGGTGCGCCGGCTCATGAGCTGGTTTCTCGGCAAGTTCTACGACGAGGTGACGAGCTATCTCGTCAACGAGAAGATCTACAAGCGCTTCGTGCCCCCCGCCTCCGGCGGCGGCCCACCCGACATGGCCTCGATCCGCGCCGCGCGCGCCAATGTCCGCTACCACCTGCGCTATGTCGGCTTCCTCGCCGCGCGCCGGAATTTCCTCGCCGGCGATCGCCTCACCTATGCCGATCTCGCCGCGGCTGCCCATATCTCCTGCGTGGATTATCTGGGCGATGCGCCATGGGCCGAGGACGAGCACGCGAAGACGTGGTACGCGCGGGTGAAGAGCCGGCCCTCGATGCGCGCGCTCCTCGCCGACCGCGTGCCGGGGATGGCGCCGGCGGATTCCTACGCGGATCTGGACTTCTGACGCCCGAGCGCCTGAAGGACGCGCTCGTCGCGCGGGCGGGCGCGCTCGGCTTCGACGCCGTGCGCATCGCCCGCGTCGCGGACGTGCCCGATCTCGCGGAGCGGCTCGCGGCCTGGCTCGATGCCGGCTATGCCGGCACGATGGACTGGATGGGCCGCGAGGCCGCGCGCCGCGCCCATCCCGGTCGCCTGTGGCGCGAGGCGCGATCCGCGATCGTGCTCGCCGTCGCTTACGGCCCCGACGAGGACCCGCTCGCGGCGATCGCGCGGCGCGAGCACGCGGCGATCTCGGTCTACGCGCAGGGGCGCGACTATCACGACGTGATCAAGGGCAAGCTCAAGGAGCTCGCGGGCTTTCTCGCGACGCGCGGGGCCTGCGACGTGAAGGTGTTCGTCGACACCGCGCCGCTGATGGAAAAGCCCCTCGCGCAGGCGGCCGGGCTCGGCTGGCAGGGCAAGCACACGGTCGTCCTCTCGCGCGATCTCGGCAATTGGCTCTTCCTCGGCGCGATCCTCACCGATGCCGATCTGCCCCCGGACGCGCCCGAGAGCGACCATTGCGGATCGTGCCGCCGCTGCCTCGACATCTGCCCGACGAACGCTTTCCCCGAGCCCTACGTGCTCGACGCGCGCCGCTGCGTCTCCTACCTGACGATCGAGCACAAGGGCCATATCGACCCGGATCTGCGCGCGGGGATCGGCAACCGCGTCTTCGGCTGCGACGATTGCCTCGCGATCTGCCCCTGGAACAAGTTCGCGAAGGCGGGCCGCGAGGCGAAGCTCGTCGCGCGCCGCGATCTCGCCGCACGGCCCCTCGCCGAACTCGCCGCTTTGGACGATGCCGCCTTCCGCGCCCTGTTCGCGGGCACGCCGATCAAGCGCACGGGGCGCGATCGGTTCGTGCGCAACGTGCTGATCGCGATCGGGAATTCCGGCGCGCCCGATCTCGCGCCCGCGGCCGAGCGGCTCTTGGACGACGCCTCGCCGCTCGTGCGGGCGATGGCGGTGTGGGCGCTCGCGCGGCTCGTGTCCGCCGACCGCTTCGCGGCGTTGGCCGCCGAGCGGGCCTCGCGCGAGACGGATCCGGAGGTCGCACGGGAATGGGAGATGTCATGAGCGAGACGCGCGAGATCGTCGTCCTCGTCGATGCGGATGCTTGTCCGGTCAAGGAGGAGATCTACGCGATCGCCCATCGGCGCCGGGTGCGGGTGGTCGTCGTGGCGAACGCGCCGATCGCGGTGCCGCGCGACCCCCTGATCGAGCGGATCGTGGTGCCGGCGGGGCTCGACGTCGCCGACGACCGAATTGCGGAGGAGGCCGGGCCGGGGCGGATCGTGGTGACGGCCGACGTGCCGCTCGCGGGACGGGCGGTGAAGGCGGGCGCGGTCGCGATCGCGCCGAACGGCAGCGTCTTCGACGAGGCCTCGATCGGGATGGCGGTCGCGATGCGCGATCTGATGACCGATCTGCGCTCGGCGGGGGCGACGACGAGCGGGCCCAAGCCCTTCGCCCCGCGCGATCGCTCCCGCTTCCGCTCGGCGCTCGACCTCGCGATCGTGCGCCTCGAGCGGGCAGGGTTCGGCACGTCGGCGGGCGGCGCGCGCCCGCCGGGATGAGGTGCCCGCGTCGGCCAGCGCTCAGCGCAGGGAGGCGGTCTGCACGTTCGCCATCGTCGCCATCACCTTGCGGCCGTAGCCGGTGCAGGGCGCGGAATTGCGGTGGATGCCCATGTTGTAGGCCGAGATCGCGCCGCAGCCCTCGCCGTGGCGGGCGATCGCCTCGCGCAGATAGAGGAGGCCGGCTTCGATCCCCGTCTTGCAATCGCGCAGATTGCCGGTGACGCCGACGCTGCGCGCGGTGGCGGGCTTGACCTGCATCACGCCGAGCTCGCCGGAGCGGCCGACGGCGTTGCAGCGGAAATTGCTCTCCACCTTGGCGATCGCGAGCGCGAGGCTCGGGTCGATGCCGTGAGCGCGGGCGCGCTCGACGACGATCGCCGCGACGCTGCCGGTGGGCACGCTCGCGCCGCTCTCCGGGGTCGTGGTCGCGGCGGCCGCCGGATCGGCCGGCAGCGCGACGGGCTCGACGCTCGCCTCCGTCTCGGCCATGCGGGCGGCATCCTGCAGGATGAAGGACAAAGCATCGTTGCCGGCAAAAGCGGGCGCGGCAAGGCAGAGCGCAAACGCGCCCGCGAGAGCGATTCGCATCGTCTCGTTCTCCTCGTTCTTGTCTGGCCCGCTATTGCGGGTCCGTGGGGGCACGCGAGACCGGGGCGCGTTCGGCGGACCGGCTCGCTTCGAGGTGCGCTGGGAGTCGGGGCGCACCCGTATGTCCGCGCCGAGGGCGCGGCAGATCGCCACTTCGGCGGCGTCGGAACCTATCCTTGGGAGTCGACCGGGACGAGAATGTGGCGACGCTCGGCCCGCATCAGGAGTTCTCCTCGTTCTTTCGTAGACCGTGGAGAACGTGCAACACCTTGCGCGGCCTGACTTTCGCGCCTGGCGCGCGCGGCGGGACCGCCGATCAACGCACGGTCGCTCCGCCGATCGTCTCGAAGCCCGCCGCCGTGCGCTGCTGGCCGATCACGCCCGCGCGCGGGGTGCGCGGCGCCTCGCCGAAGCCCGAGCTCGGCTCGCGCGCGGTCTCGAACAGCGAGCCGATGCCGTTGATCACCTCGAAGGAGCGCCGCGAGAGCGCGTTGCGGTGGAGCGCGAGGACCTGCGGGTCCGTGCTCGAGGTCACCACCGGCTCGCGCGCCTCCGGCGGCAGGATCTCGCCGTCCAAGCCGGGGATCGGGCGCAGCTCGATGTCCTGGTGGGCGAAGGCCATGATCTCGTGGAAGGTCATCGCCGGGAGCGAGCCGCCGGTCATGCGGTTCGTCGAGGTGAAGTCGTCGTTGCCGAACCAGATCGCGGCCACGTAATTGCCGGTATAGCCCGCGTACCACGCGTCGCGATACGCGTTCGTCGTGCCGGTCTTGCCCGCCGAGCGGATGCCCGGCAGCGCCGCGCGCCGGCCGGTGCCGCTCTCGGGGACGGCGGCGAGCATGACGTTCATGTCCTCGACGACGCGGGTGGAGAGCACCTGCTCGGGAATGTGGTCGCGATCGCGGCTGTAGAGGACGCGTCCGAGCGGGTTCGTCACCTCGAGCGCCGCGAAGGGCCGGGCGCGCTTGCCGCCGTTCGCGAACACGGCGTAGCCGGCGGCCATGTCGAGCACGGTGATCTCGGAGGCGCCGATCGGCATCGAGGAGGAATCCGCGATCGGCGTCTCGACGCCCATGCGCTGCGTCGTCTCGATGATCTTGGCGCGACCGGCGCGGGCATTGCCCTCGCCGAGTTCGACCGAGAAGCGCACCGGGATCGTGTTGATCGAGCGCGACATCGCCGTCGTGAGGGTCATCTGGCCGGCGAAGGAGCGGTTGTAGTTGTTCGGGCACCAATTGCCGAGGCAGATCGGCCTGTCGACCACGATCGAGTTCGGCCGCAGGTTGAGATGCGACAGCGCCGCGGCATAGACGAAGGGCTTGAAGGCCGAGCCGGGCTGCCGGCGCGCGTGCGCGGCGCGGTTGAACTGGCTCTGCCCGTAATCGCGCCCGCCGACGATCGCACGCACCGCCCCGTCCGGCTCCATCAGGACGGCCGCCGCCTGGCGGACGCGGAAGCGCTCGCCGTTCTGGCGCAGCATGTCCTCGACCGCGAGCTCCGAGCGACGCTGCAGCGCCTGGTCGAGCGGCGTCTTGACGACGAGCACCCGCTCGTGGCCGAAGGTGCCCTCGCGCGACATCCGGCGGACCTGCTCGAAGGCCCAATCGAGATAATAGTTCGGCGTCGTCTCCCGGCCGCGATCGACGGCGGAGGCGGGGTTGCGGCGGGCGATCTGGACCTGCCCCTCCGAGAGGAAGCCGCCGTGCACCATCGCCGAGAGGACCTCGTTCGCGCGGGCGCGCGCGGCGGGCAGGTTGACGTGCGGCGCGAAGCGCGAGGGCGCCTTGAACAGCCCCGCGAGCATCGCCGCCTCCGCGAGCGTCACGTCCTGGATGCGCTTGCCGAAATAGAAGTCCGCCGCCGCGACCACGCCGAAATTGCCGCCGCCCATATAGGCGCGGTCGAGATAGAGCTTGAGGATCTCGTTCTTCGAGAGCTGGAACTCGAGCCAGATCGCGAGGAACGCCTCCTTGATCTTGCGGTCGATGGTGCGCTCGTTCGAGAGGAAGAGGTTCTTGGCGAGCTGCTGGGTGATCGTCGAGCCGCCCTGCACCACGCCGCCCGAGCGCGAGTTCGCCGCGATCGCGCGCAGCGTGCCGATCGGATCGATGCCCCAATGCGAGAAGAAGCGCCGGTCCTCGGTGGCGAGCGCGGCCTTGATCATCACGTCGGGAATGTCGTCGAGCGCGACGGAATCGTCGTGGCGGATGCCGCGCCGGCCGACCTCCTGGCCGTAGCGGTCGAGAAAGGTGACGGCGAGCTCCTCGGTCTGAAGCCAATCGTCGTGGGTGTGATAGAAGGCGGGGATCGCGAGCCCGAGCATCACGAAGGCGCCGACGAGGCCGAGCGTCGTCGCCTCGCTCGCGAGATCGAGCGCGACCCGCGCGGGCCCGCGGGCGCGGAACATGTCGGTGAAGGCGGTGAAGCGGCGCCAGAACGCGGACAGGTCGCGCCCGCCGTCGAAGGCGGACGCCGACAGCCAGGCGTCGAGCGCGAGCATACGGCGCTTGACGCGCGTCCACAGGCTGATCTCGCGATCGAAACGCAAGGCCCCACTCCCCCGAAGGTGCCGCACCGGACCCGCCCGTCCCGACGCCGCGAACTCGACAATTAGCAGACCGGACCCCGCGCGGCGATACCTCTCGCGCACGCGATCCCGGGATTGACCGACCCACCCACGCCTGGCAAGCCGTCGCGCGGGCATGGAGAACGCGCCGAACCGGTTTATGTTCGATAGGCAGCCGGCGCAGGATCGGCGTTCCCCGACCCTGTCCCGCAAGCCTCGTGCCGGGCTTGCCGTCGCAAATCGAGACGCGGGCTTTACGTTTCGTTCACCATGGGAGTGGGTTCTTGGCCGCGGTCGACGCAAAACGAGACGACGAGAGCGAAAGCGTGCCGTTCTGGCGCAGGAAGTCCCTCGCGCAGATGAGCGATGCCGAGTGGGAGAGCCTGTGCGACGGCTGCGCGCGCTGCTGCCTCGTCAAGCTCGAGGACGAGGATACGAGCGAGGTCGCCTACACGGACGTCGCCTGCACCCTCCTCGATGCCGGCACCTGCCGTTGCCGCGACTACGAGAGCCGCCAGGCGAAGGTGCCCGATTGCGTGCGCCTGACGCCGGAGGTGGTCGAGGGCCTCACCTGGCTGCCCCATACCTGCGCCTACCGCCTGATCGCCGAGGGCCGCGACCTCCCCGCCTGGCACCCCCTCCTCACCGGCGACCCCGACAGCGTCCACGCGGCCGGCATCTCGGTGCGCGGGCGCGTCTCCGCCTCGGAGGACGAGGTGGGGCTGGTGGAGATCGTGGCGCGGGTGGTGGAATGGCCGTGGGAGGAGTGAGGGAGCCGCTTGCCCCCGCCCGCGCGCGGCGCTAAAGGCTGCTGCGCGAGGAGCGCTTCATGGCAAACGACATCGTGGCAAACGACCCCGTCACCGCCGCCTTGCTCGTCATCGGCGACGAGATCCTCTCCGGCCGCACCAAGGACAAGAATATCGGCCATATCGCCGAATATCTGACCGGCATCGGCATCGACCTGCGCGAGGTGCGCGTCGTGCCCGACATGGCCGAAGAGATCGTCGCGGCGGTGAACGCGCTGCGCGCCCGCTACACCTACCTGTTCACGACCGGCGGCATCGGCCCCACCCACGACGACATCACCGCCGACTGCATCGCGCAGGCGCTCGGGCGCGGGATCGACATCGATCCGCGCGCGGTGGCGATGATGCGCGAGCGCTACGCGGAGGGCGAGCTCAACGAGGCGCGGCTGCGCATGGCGCGCATTCCCGAGGGCGCGGATCTCATCGAGAACCCGATCTCCAAGGCGCCGGGCTTCATGCTCGAGAACGTGATCGTCATGGCGGGCGTGCCCTCGATCATGCAGGCCATGCTCGACGCCGTCGCCCCGCGGCTGCGGGCGGGCGCGCGCATGATCGTCGAGACGATCGACGCCGCCGGTCTCGCGGAGGGGCACTACGCGAACGGGCTCGCGGCGCTCGCGAAGGCGCATGAGGGCGTCTCGCTCGGCTCCTACCCGTCCTTCACCGGCAGCGGCTTCCGCAACCAGATCGTCGTGCGCGGGCGCGACGCGCAGGCGGTTGCGGCGGCGGCCGAGGCGGTGCGCGCGCTCCTCGCGAGCCTCGCCGGCGACGCCGCCCCGATCTGACCTCGACCACCGATCCGCACTTCTGCCCACCGAGAGGCGACCCTCATGAGCCCCGTTCCGCCCAAAGCCTTCCCCGTGTCCTGGGACCAGTTCCACCGCGACGCGCGCGCCCTCGCCTGGCGGCTCGCCGAGAGCGGGCCCTTCGAGGGGATCGTCTGCATCACCCGCGGCGGCCTCGTGCCGGCGGCGATCATCGCGCGCGAGCTCGAGATCCGGCTGATCGAGACGGTCTGCGTCGCGAGCTATCACGACTACCAGAACCAGGGGCAGCTCGTCGTCCTCAAGGACATCGCCGAGAAGGTGCGCTCCCTCGGCGAGGGCGGCGGCAAGGTGCTCGTGATCGACGATTTGACGGACACCGGCAAGACCGCGCGCGTCGTGCGCGAGATGATGCCGAACGCCCATTTCGCCACCGTCTACGCCAAGCCCGCCGGCCGTCCGCTGGTCGATACCTTCGTCACCGAAGTGAGCCAGGACACCTGGATCTACTTCCCCTGGGACATGGGCCTCACCTTCCAGCCCCCGATCCGCGACGGCGCGCAAGGCTGAGGGGGGACGGGGCGGCTCTCCCTGCGCGCCGAGCGACGGTCCGGCCGGGAACGAAGCCTAACCGGTCGTCGCGTCCCCCTTCGCCGCCTGCCAGTGCCGCTCCATCTCCTCGAGCGTGGCGTCGGCGAGCGTGCGCCCCTGCGCCGCGAGCGCGTCCTCGATCGCGGCGAAGCGGCGGGTGAACTTGACGTTCGTGCCCATCAGGGCGGCTTCGGGGTCGATGCCGCTGTGGCGCGCGAGGTTCGCCACCGCAAACAGGAGATCGCCGATCTCGTCCTGAACGCGCGCGCGATCGCCGCTCGCGAGCGCCTCCTTCGTCTCGGATAGCTCCTCCTCGATCTTGGCGATCACCTGCGCCGTGTCCGGCCAATCGAAGCCGACGCTCGCGGCGCGTTTGGAGAGCTTGTCGGCGCGCGCGAGCGCCGGGGCGTGGCGCGGCACGTCGTCGAGGAGCCGCTCGGGGGCGAGGCCGCGACGGGCGGCGCGCTCGGCCTTCTCGGCGGCCTTGATCTCCCCCCACATCCGCTTGATCTCGTCGGGCGAGCGGGTGCGCGCCTCGCCGAAGACGTGCGGATGGCGCCGGATCAGCTTCTCGGTGATGGCCTGGACCACGTCGCCGAAGGCGAAGGCGCCCGCCTCCTCGGCCATGCGCGCGTGGAAGACGACCTGCAGGAGGAGATCGCCGAGCTCGTCGCGCAGATCGGCGAGATCCCCGCGCGCGATCGCGTCCGCCACCTCGTAGGCCTCCTCGATCGTGTAGGGCGCGATCGTCTCGAAGCTCTGGGCCACGTCCCAGGCGCAGCCGCTCTCGCGGTCGCGCAGGGCGGCCATGATCGCGATCAGGCGCTCGATGTCGGGGGAGGGGGTCACGGACGGCTCCGGGAGGGCGCATGGTTCACCCCCTCTTAACGCGCTCTTGCCAGGATGACGAGGATTCGTGTCGTCGAAGTAGCGTTCCATGAACCATGACAGCGCCGAGATCCTGCCCTTCGGCAAGGCCCGTTCCCACCACCGAGCCTTCGCTCCGCGCTTCCGAGAACCCTGCCAGAAGTCCCTCCTCGACGCCGCCTATGGCAGCGGCGGCCTGCCCGTCGCCGCCGCCGACGGGGCGACGAAGCGCGTCGCCGCGCGGCTGACATTGATGGGCCTCCTCGACATCGCCGAGATCGACGAGGCGGGCGGGGCGCGCCGCCTGCGGGCGTCCGAGGCGATGCTCGCCGACCTCGCGCGGCCCTGGCACCTCGCGCGCCCGCGCACGGCCTTCTAGGCACGCATGCCCCAGCGGAGGGCTTCCCCCCGCGCCTCCTCCGCGCTTTGATCGGGGCCGACCGACCCGAGAGCGCGAGGGATGCGAGCATGAGGAAGCTGACCCGAGACGAGATGGCCGCCCGCGTCGCCGCCGACATTCCGGAGGGCGCCTACGTCAATCTCGGCATCGGCCTGCCGACGCGCGTCGCCGACCATCTGCCGGCGGATCGCGAGATCGTCCTCCACACCGAGAACGGCCTTCTCGGGATGGGTCCCCGCCCGCCGGCCGGCGAGGAGGACCCGGAGCTGATCAATGCCGGCAAGCAGCCTGTGACCGCACGCACGGGGTCTGCCTATTTCCACCACGCCGACAGCTTCGCCATGATGCGCGGCGGCCATCTCGACATCTGCGTGCTCGGCGCCTTCCAGGTCTCGGTGGCGGGCGATCTCGCCAATTGGCACACGGGCGCGCCCGACGCGATCCCCGCCGTCGGCGGCGCGATGGACCTCGCCATCGGCGCCAAGCGTGTCTTCGTGATGATGGAGCACCTGACGAAGGACGGGCGCTCGAAGATCGTGCCCGACTGCACCTATCCGCTGACCGGCCGCGCCTGCGTCTCGCGCATCTACACCGACCTCGCGACGATCGAGGTCACCCCCGAGGGGCTTTTCGCACGCGACCTCGTGGAAGGGCTCGACATGGGGGCGCTGGCCGAGCTGTCGGGCGTGCCGATCCGCGGGTGAAATCCCTCCCCGTAGGGGAGGGTGGCCTCCGAGCCGAAGGCGACGGAGGTCGGGTGGGGCCCGAGGTTCGAAGGACAATCTCCACCCGGGCCCCACCCGGCCTTTCTCGCTTGCGCTCGAAAGTCCACCCTCCCCTCCGGGGAGGGAGGGGGCGGCGAATCGCTCCCCGTAGGGGAGGGTGGCCTCCGAGCCGAAGGCGACGGAGGTCGGGTGGGGCCCGAGGTTCGAAGCACGATCTCCACCCGGGCCCCACCCGGCCTGTCTCGCTGACGCCAGTCCACCCTCCCCTCCGGGGAGGGAGGCCCATTGCACCGACGCGCGCAGCGCCTATGTCGGCTCGATGCGATCCCTCTTCCCCGCCGCGCTCCTCCTCGCTGCCCTCGCCCTGCCCGCCGCAGCGTCCGCGCCGCCGGAGCCGGTCCTGCCGGCCGCGCATCCCCTCTCGGGCACGATCCTCGACGCGCGCACCGGCGCCGCGATCGAGCCGGCGGAGGTCGCGGCGCGGATCGGCGCGGCCGATCTCGTCCTCCTCGGCGAGCGCCACGGCAATCCGGATCATCACGCGCTCCAGGCCTGGGCGACCGGCATCGCGGCGGCTGCCGCGCCGGAGGGCAGGGTGGTGCTCGAGATGGTGGCGCGCGCCGACGACGCCCCGCTCGTTCGCGCGCGCGCGCCGGAGGACGTCGCCGGCCTCGGCGAAGCGCTGGCCTGGGAGGCGCGGGGCTGGCCCGAATTCGCGCTCTACGCGCCGATCCTCGACGCGGCGCTCGGCGCCGGCTGGCGGCTGTCCGGCGGGGACGTCTCGCGCGAGCCGCTGATGGCGGTCGCCCGCGACGGCCTCGCCGCGCTCGATTCCGAGATGCGCGCGGCGCTCTCCCTCGACGCGCCGCTCGCCGCGCAGGAGCAGGCGCGGCTGTCGCGCGCGATCGCGCTCGGCCATTGCGATCTCCTGCCGGCCGAGCGCATCCCGCCCATGGCGGACGCGCAGCGTCTGCGCGATGCGACCCTCGCCGACGCGCTCCTCGCGGAGGACGGCCCGGCCGTGCTGATCGCGGGAGCGCTGAACGTCGATCGCGGGATGGGGGTGCCTGCCTACCTCGCGCGGCGCGCGCCCGAGCGGAGCGTGCTGGCGATCGCCTTCGTGGAGATCGGCGCGGACGGGCCCCTGCCGGAGGAGAGCGTCGCCGGCTTCGGCTCGCCGCAGGCCGCCTTCGACATCGTCTGGCTGACGGGCGCGCCCGCGCGCGAGGATCCGTGCCTCGCGCTCGCCGAGCGATTCGGCCGAAGCGGCGCGTCGTCGCGGGAACCCTGAGCTCTGCCTCTCGCGTTCGCCACCCGGAGCCCCGAGGGGGCACGATGGAGACGAACGAGCGATGAGCGATCACCCCATTCCGCCTCAGGACATCGACGCGCGGCGGCTCGCGGAGACCCGCTCCCGCCTCGCCGAGGAGGCCCGCCGCCACGAGCGGGATCGCCCCGCGATCGACGCCCCGGGCCGCGACGATGCGCCGAGAGGCGGCGGGGACATCGTTCGCGAGGGCAGCGAGCGCGCCGATTCCGTCGCGCAGACCGGCAAGCCGATCCCCTGAGGCGTGCCGGCGGCCCGCGCGCCACCGATCGCTTGAGCGAAATGCCGCCTCAGGCGAATTTCCGCGCCGCCGCCGAATGCGCCTCGACGAGGGCGCGCAGGTCGAGGCCCGGCGGCACGCCGTCGACGACGCGCCAGGTGCCCGCGACCATCACCCGGTCGGCCCGGTTCGCCCCGCACAGGACGAGGGCGGCGATCGGGTCGTGCGCGCCCGAGTAGCGCAGCTCGTCGAGGGTGAAGAGCGCGAGATCGGCCTGCAGCCCCACCGCGATGCGCCCGATGTCCTTGCGCCCGAGGCAGCGCGCCGAGCCTTCCGTCGCCCAGCGCAAAGCGTCGCGATGCGTCACCGCCGAGGCCGAGCCGTAATGCAGGCGGTTGACGAGGACGGCGTGGCGCACCTCCTCCATCAGGTTCGAGCTGTCGTTCGAGGCCGAGCCGTCGACGCCGAGACCCACGGGGCTGCCGGCGGCCTCCAATTCCCGCGTCTTGCAGAAGCCCGAGGCGAGCGTCGCGTTCGAGGTCGGGCAATGGCAGACGCCGACGCCCGCGCGCCCGAGCCGCTCGCATTCCTCGCAGGTGAAGTGGACGCCGTGGGCGAGCCAGGTGCGCGGCCCCATCCAGCCCGCCTCCTCCAGCCAATCGAGCGGGCGCAGGCCGAAGCGCTCGAGGCAATAGGCCTCCTCGTCCTTGGTCTCGGCGAGATGCGTGTGCAGGCGGCAATCGTGCTTCTCCGCGAGGCGCGCCGATTGACGCATCAGCGGCAGGCCGACGACGAAGGGCGCGCAGGGGGCGAGCGCGATCTGCGTCATCGCGCCCTCCGAGCGGTCGTGGTAGCGGTTCAGGAGGCGCTCGGAATCGGCGAGGATCGTGTCCTCGTCCTGCACGCAATGGTCGGGCGGCGCGGCGCCGTCGCTCACGCCGAGCGAGAGCGAGCCGCGGGTCATCACCGCGCGGATGCCGATGGCGCGCGCCTCCTCCACCTCGATGTCGATCGCGTCCTCGAGCCCGCGCGCGAACAGGTAATGGTGGTCCATCGCCGTCGTGCAGCCCGACATCAGGAGCTCGGCGAGCGCGAGCCGCACCGCGAGGCGGAACATCTCCGGGTCGATCCGGCCCCAGATCGGATAGAGGCTCATGAGCCAGGGGAAGAGCTCGCGGTCCATGCCCTTGGGATGAGCGCGCGCGAGCGTCTGGAAGAAATGGTGGTGGGTGTTGATCAGCCCGGGGATCACCACATGGCGCGAGGCGTCGAACGCCTCGTCGACCGGCGCGGACGGCGCCCGCCCGCTCGCGACGAGTTCGACGATGCGGGTGTCCTCCACGACGATCCCGCCCCCCGCGTCCTCGGCGAGGATCGCGAGCGGGTTCTTGATCCACAGACGCATGACGGTCCCTCCGAGCGGCGACGACGACGCCTGCTCAGCAAGACTCGCGCCAGCGCGCCGGCACGGGGGGCTCTTCGAGGAGAGGATGGATGCCCTTTGCGGGCACGGTCGTCGCGTCGCCCTCGGAAACGGGCGGGAAAAGCGCCGCCCTACACCGCGAGCGCGCGCTCGGGGACGTCGTCGCAGGCCGGGAGGCGGAAGGTGCAGACGAGACCCTCGCGCGCGAAATCGAGGCGCACGTCGGCGACGTCGCGGGAGAGCTCGCTCGCGATGAGCCGAAGGCCGAAACCCCGGCGCGTCGGCTCGCTGACGGGCGGGCCGCCCTCCTCGCGCCATTCGACCCGCAGATGCGCCCCCTCGCTCCACCAGGCGATCCGGACCCGGCCGCCGGGCGCGGAGAGCGACCCGTGCCGGATGGCGTTCGTGGCGAGCTCGTGCAGCGCGAGCGACAGGCCGAGCGCCGTGCGCGGGGCGAGCAGCCGGTCCGGCCCTTCGATCGCGAAGGCTCCGCCCGCGCCGCCGCCGAAAGGCTCGACGGCCGCGCCGACGATCTCGCCCAGCGGCGCCGCCGACCAGAAGCCGCGGGTGACCACGTCGTGCGCGCGGGAGAGCGCGAGGAGGCGCCCTTCGAAGACGCGGCGCGCAGCCGCGACGTCGTCCCCGCGCAGGCTCTGCTGGGCGATGCCCTGGATCGTGGCGAGCGTGTTCTTCACCCGGTGGTTCAGCTCCGCGATCAGCACCGTGCGGTGCCCTTCCGCGTCCTTGAGGCTCTGGATGTTGGTGCTCGCGCCGAACCAGCCGGTCAGGCGGCCCTCGCCGTCGAAGACGGGCTCGGCGCGCGCGAGGAACCACTCGTATTCCCCGTCCGCGCGGCGGAAACGGAACTGCCCCTCGTAGGGCGTCCGCCCCGCGATCGCCGCGCGCCAGGCGGCGACGGTGAGCTCGCGGTCCTGCGGGTGCAGCAGCGCGGCGATGTCGCCCGGCGCGATCGGCGATCGCGTGCCGGTGAAGGCGAAGAAGCGCTCGTTGGCGTATTCGAAGGTGCCGTCCGGCCGCGCGAGCCAGACGATCGACGGCACGAGCTCGGAGAGGGTGCGGAAGCGCTCCTCGCTCGCGGCGAGCGCGAGGCTGCGCGCCTCGATCTCGGCGGCCATCCCGTCGAAGGCGTCGCGCAGGCGGCCGAACTCGTCCGTGCGGGCGATCCCGCCCCCGACGCGCGCCGCGTAATCGCCCGCGCGCCAGCGTCGCGCGGCGGTCTCCAGCGCGGCGACCGGCGCGCCGACGAAGCGCCGCCCGCCCCACCACGCCGCCCCGAGCGCGAGGCCGATGCTGCCGACGAGGAGGACGAGCGCCTGCCGGTCGGCGGCGTCGATCGGCGCCATCACCCGGTCGCGCCGGACGCCCGTGCCGATATAGACGTCGAATCCGGCGCCCGGCTCGCCGAAGGCGAGGCCGTTGATCGCGCCGATCCGCCGCACGCCCTCCTGGTCGACGCCCTCGATGGCGCCCTGCTCGGCGAGGGTCGCGAAGGCCCGCTGCGCGGCGCTCGCCTCCTGCCCCACGACCGTGCCCGGCCCCGGCACGCGCAGGAGATAGACGAAGTTGCGATCGGCGACGGAGACGACCGTGTCGTCGTCGGCGAAGCGGCTCGAGAGCCGCTCGGCGAGCCAGTCGAGCCGGATGCCCACGAGGACGGAGCCGATCGGCTCTCCCCCGGAGGCGCGCGTCAGCGGGTAGGCGGCGGTGAGGAACGTCGCCCCGCTCGGCGCGCGACCGTAGCCGCCGAGAGCGAAGCGTCCCGTCGCCATCGCGCGCGCGTGATGGTCGCCCGTCACGCGCACGCCTTCGGGCATCGGCGCCTCCGAGCAGACGATCGTGCCGTCCCGGGCGGCGACCGCGAGGCCGATGCCGACGGGGTAATTGCCGGCGAGTTCGGCGAGGACGCGCGTGCAGGCGGTGGCGTCGGCCTGCGGGCTCGACACCGCGCTCGCGACCGCCGGCACGCGGGCGAGGGTGATCGCGAGGCGCTCGACGCCCTCGACGATCTGGCGCAGCTCCCCGGCGACGCTCGCGCCGAGGCGCGCCGCGGAATCGTAGACTTCCGCCTCGCGCAGCTCGCGCACGGTCCATTGGCCGTGGACGGCGACCGCGAGGCCGGGCAGGAGCGCGACGAGGACGATCAGGAGGAGGCGGGCGAAGATCGGCATCAGGAGGCCCGCAGCGGAAAGACGCCGGGGCGCGCGACCGCTTCCGAAACGGCGCGGGCGAAGGCTTCGGCACTGAACGGCTTCTCCACGACGATCGGATCGCGGAGGCGCGCGCGCACCTTCTCGCCGTTCCCGGTGACGAAGACAATCGGAATCTTCTTCTCGCGGCAGAGTTCGAGCGCGGCGTCGATGCCGCAGCCCTCGGCGAGGCGCGCGTCGGCGGTGATGAGATCGGGCTCGAACCGCCCGCCGACCGAAACGGCCTCGGAGAACGTCGCGGCGGTCGCGAAGACGCTATAGCCGAGTTCCCGCAACGCGTCCTCGATCATGAACGCGATCAGGACTTCGTCCTCGATGATCAACGCGCGCAAGAGACCGACCCCCGTCATCCGCTCTCGTCTCGGCCAGCACGACAGGCCGAACCGTCCGAGAGGCGGAGCGGCGCGGGCTTCGAATACGGCCGCGGTTCATACTCTCGGCGAGTATGAACGCGCCTGAATGCGAATTGGTTCCGCTTTTCGCGCTCGCCGATGTCGTCGGCGGCGTTGCGATGCACTACGCTCGCGCGGAGCGGGCGGATTCGCGCGCCCGATGGAGCCGATCCGTGACGACCATCGCACTCGCCGCCATCGCCATCCTCTGCGCCGGGGCGCTCGGGGGAATGGCGCGCGTGTGGGTCGCGAGCGCGGTCGCGGCGCGGTGGGGGGAGGGCTTCCCGTTGGGGACGCTCCTCGTCAACGTATCGGGCGCCGCCGCGCTCGGCCTGTTCGCGGGCGCGCACGGGCTCGGCGGGAGCGGCGGCCTCGTGGCGGCGGTCGTCGCCGTGGGCTTCCTCGGCAGCTACACGACGGTCTCCTCCTTCGCGTTGCAGACGCTCGCCCTGGCGCGGGCCGGCGATCGCGCCCGCGCGGCCCTGAACGTCGTCGCGACGCTCGGTCTCGGGCTCGCGGCCGCGGCGGCGGGATTCCTCCTCGGCGGGCTCGTCTGAGATGGGGGCGGTGCGCCCGCCGGCCTTGCGGGAGCTGGCGATGGTGGGGCTCGGCGCCGGCCTCGGATCGCTCGCGCGCGCAGGCGTCGCCTGGCTCCACCTCGCGACGCTCGGTCCGGGCTTCCCCTTCGCGACGCTCGCGGTGAACGTGGTCGGCTCGTTCCTGATCGGCCTCGCCGCGGCGACGACGGCGCCGGGCGGACGGTTCGCGGCGAGCGCGGACGTGCGCAATCTCCTCCTCGCCGGCTTCTGCGGCGGCTTCACCACGTTCTCGATCTTCGGGCTCGAGACGATCCTCCTCGTCGCGGCGGGGGAGGGGGTGCGGGCGGGCCTCTATGTCGGCGGCTCGATCCTCGGCTGGCTCGCCGCCGCCTGGTTCGGCACGCGCGCGGGGGAGGCGCTCAACGCGCGGCCGCCGTCGCGGCGGGAGCGGGGGCGGGACGCAGCCTCGTGAGGGCGCGCTCGGTCGCGCGGCGCGCGAGGAGCGCCCAGCGCGCGCCCTCGCCCAAATCGCCGACGCCGAGCGCCAGCGCGGTGCCGGCGAGCGTGCCGACGAAGCGGCCCGTGGCGAGCGCGTCCTCGTCCGGGCTCGCGCCGAACCAGGCATAGCCCGAGCGCACGAGCTCGGTCCCGCCGAGACTGCCGAGACCCGCGCAGGCGCCCGTCGCGAGCCCCGCGACGAGCGGCCCACCGGGCGAGGCGATCGCGCCGCAGGCATAGGCCGCGGTGCCGACCGTCGTGCCGATGCCCATCCCCGCGATCGCGGCGTCCGTCCACCAGCCGATATCCTCCGGCATCAGAGCCGCCCCGCGCGCGAGCGCCGCCTCCACCCAGCCGATCTCGGGCTCGGGAGCGGCGATCGGCTCTGGGGCGATGGGCTCGGGGGCGATCGGCTCGGGAGTGCCTGCGGGGGCGGGCGAGGCGAACGCGGCGCCGACGACGAGCAGCGTCGCGGCGGCGAGGAAGAGGCGTCTCATCGTGGTCTCCCGTCGAGGCGTCGGGCGCGAGCGTGCCATGCGCGCGCGGCCACGCTCAATAGAGCGGGCGCAGGGCGATGCCCGGCAGCGCCACCGGCCCGACGAAGACCCGCCCGTCCTGGAGGCGGACCGGGGGGAGCGGCGTGAGGGGCGCCTCGGCCTGCGCGTCAGGCGCCGCGGCCCCGCCGAGCGCGGCGACGAGGGCGGCGCCGGCAAAGCCCGGATTGTCGCCGACGAGCCGTGCCGCGGCGGGCCCGAGACCGCGCGCGCTCGCCTCGATCTGGCCGAGCGGCCGGCGCTCCTCGTCGAGGGCGATCGTCCCCGTCGTGCGCACCCGCGTCCCGCCTGCATCGAGTTCGAGCACCTCCACATCGACCGAGCCGCCGAGGCCGCGCCACGTCTCCAGATAGTCGAAGAGGCTCGATCCGCTCGCGGCCCGCACGCCGTGCGCGCGCAGCTGCAGCTCGATCGCGGCCGGGCTCGTCAAGGCGAGCGCCTCGGCGAGCGCCGGCGCGTCGAGCCCGTCGGCGCGCAGGACGACGTCGACCGTCCCGTTCGTGCTGCCGGGCATCGGGCGGGCGTAGAGCTCGACGCGGTCGGCGCGCGCCTCGACCGGTCCGACGGGGCTCTGCGATGTCTCGGCCACGAGGCGCGTGCCGCTCGCGACGAGGGCGAGCTGCTCGGTGCCGCGGCCGAGATCGCGGATCGAGGCTTCGAGGCTCTGCCATTCCCCTTCGAGCCGCCCGTCGCCGCCCTGCGCGCGCACGGGCCCGGCCGATTGCACGATGACGTGGCGCGGGTTGTAGATCTGCGCGACGGCGCGGGTGGGGCCGAGCTCGATCGCGGTCCCCCGCGCGTCGGCGACGCCGAGGCTCGCGCAGGAAATGTCGATCCGGAAGGGAAAGCCGCCGACGCGGCGATCCGCGCAGGTCCATTCGCGGCCGAGCGTCGCCTCGACGCCGAGCGCGCGGTCCATCTCCGTGACGACGCGGTCGCGCACGAGCACCCAGCCGATCGACCAGCCGATCGTCACGAGGGCGACGAGCGCGAAGGGCGCGATCCGCCAAGCCCGTCCGCTGCCCCGTCCGCTGGGGCGCGTGCGCCCCTCGTCCCCCGTCCCGCCGTCTTCCGCCATCGCTCGTCGCTCCGTTGCTGCCCCGCGCGAAACCTGTTAGGAGCCCCGCCGACCGAACCGGCCCGCCGGACGGGTCGTTTCGTCGCTTCGCCGCCGCGCGGCGGCGATGCTCCGGAGCGCTCCCCGAACCGATGCGGTCGGGTCGCGCGCCTCGGGTCTTCGCCGTCGAGCACCCGTGTTCCACCGCCCGGCATCGACGCGGTGGGACGATGGTCTAGCGGCATAATCGTGCCTCGGCAAATTGGCGCGCCTGTGGCGGAAGGCGAGGGGCGGCGGGCGACGCGGGCCGTGCGCGACGCACGAGCGGCGACGCCTTGACGCGCGGCGCGCGACCGGCGGGATCGCGCAGCGCGGCGAGCGCGGAGCGCGGGGAGGCGCGGAGCGGCGGGACCGTCGGGCGCGGCTCGTCGCGAGGGGGCGTCGACATGCGACGAGAGCGGAGCGCGAGGGGGCATGCGGATCGCGGATTGGGGTAGCGACGATCTCTGGGTATTCGGCTACGGCTCCCTGATGTGGCGCCCCGGCTTCGCCTTCGTCGAGCGGCAGCCCGCGCGGGTGCGGGGCTATCACCGCGCCTTGTGCGTCTATTCCCACGTCCATCGCGGCACGCCGGACCGGCCGGGCCTCGTGCTCGGGCTCGATCGCGGCGGCTCCTGCCGCGGCATCGCCTTCCGCGTCGAGGCGGCGATCGCCGCCGACACGATCGCCTATCTGCGCGCTCGCGAACAGGCGACGAGCGTCTACCACGAGCGGCGGCTCGAGGCGCGGCTCGCCGACGGGCGCACCGTCCACGCGCTCGCCTACGTGGTCGACCGCGCGCATCTGCAATATGCCGGGCGCCTCGACGAGGACGAGCTCCTGCGTCTCGTCCGCCAGGGCGTCGGCGTCTCCGGCGCGAACCCCGATTACGTGATCTCGACGCATGCCCATCTCGTCGAGATCGGCGTGAGCGATCCGCGCCTCGCCCGCCTCGCCGGCGCCCTCGCCGAGACCGGCGGCAGCGCCACCGCCGAGGCGCTCGCGCTCTCAGGCGCGGCGCAGGACGGGCTCGACCCGGTCGCCGACGCGGTCCGGGAGGCGGGATCGCGCAACCGCTCCGCCCGCTTCTGACCCGCTCGCCGTGGGCCCGGTTGCCGCCGCCCGGCTCGCAGTAGGCCCGCTCCCCGTGGGCCCGCTCGTTTTTAGCCCATTCTCTGTGGACCCGTTCTCTGCAACCTCCGGCGCATCCGCCCCGCGCTGACGAATCCCCCGCGCGTCGCCGCCGCGTCGGCGCGCCGCCTCGCGCGCGCGCTCCCGACGCGGCGCGAGATCGGCGGCGATGGCGCGCCGCTCGGCCTCGCTCGCGGCGAGCCGGTGCAGGTGGAGCTCGACCGCCCCGCGATCCGCGAGCGCCGTGAGCCAGGCCCGGCGGCGGCCTCGCGCGAGGAGCCGACCGGCGCTCGCAACCGCCACCACGTGGCCGGCGCCGTCCTGCCCGCGGGCGACCGCGATCAGGACCGCGTCCCCGAGATCCGCGTCCGCGAGATCGGCGTCCGTCGGATCGGCGCCCCCGAGATCGGCTTTCCCGACATCGGCGCGGCCGCGATCGGCCCCGTCGAGCTGCCGGACGCAGACCACGTAGCGCCGCCCGGAGCGGCCGCGCCAGGCGCCCAGCGTGCGGGCGAAAGCGAGGCCCGCGACCGCGCGCAGCGGCTCTTCCCGCACGCGGGCGTCGGAGCCGAGGGAGAAGGGAATCGGTTGCTCGTTCTTCATATGTTCATTATGGCAGACGGGTCTCCCGCGTCAAGATGTTCGCGCCCCGTTCTCGTGGCGCGCTACCCGCCCGGCGTGGCGTGCGGCGGTTCCCAGAAGCGCTCGCGCGACCCGGTGAGCAGGAAGGCGAGCTCGTCGATATTGGCGACGATCTGGTCCGCCCCCGCCCGCGCGAGCGAGCGCCGCGGCATCGCCTCCGCCGCCCGCACGAGCGCGTTGCGCGCCTGCGCGAGGCTCTCGATGAGCCGCGCCTGTTCCGCCTCGTCGAAGACCCGCTTGCGCACCACCATGACCGGCTCCGTAGAACTGTTTCTGGTTTGTTCTATGCAGCGGATCGGGGCGGGAGGCAAGGCCCTCCCCGCCGGCGCCTCACCCGATCGGCGTGCCCCGATAATACCTCTTGGGTGGGGCGCGGGTCGTCTCGAGATGGGCGACGAGGTTCTCCATGCAGGTCGAGGGGCGGTGGATCAGGTAGCCCTGGGCGAGGTCGCAGCCGTGCAGCCGCAGGAAGACGAGCTGGTCGTGCGTCTCGATGCCCTCGGCCACCACGCTCATGCCGAGGGAGTGGGCGAGGTTGACGATCGTGCGCGCGATCACCGCGTCCTCCGGATCGAGCCCGATGTCGCGCACGAAGCTCTGGTCGATCTTGAGCCGGTCGACAGGGAAGCGCTTGAGGTGGGTGAGCGAGGCGTAGCCGGTGCCGAAATCGTCGAGCGCGATGGCGAGCCCCTGGGCGTGGAGCGCGGCGAGGGTGGCGCCGATCTTGTCGCTCGAGCGGTCGAGGAGCACGGTCTCGGTCACCTCGATCTCGAGGCGCTCGGGCGGCAGGCGGTAGAGCGCGAGGAGCTCGCGGACGGTCTCCGGGAAGGCGGGGTCCTTGAGCTGCCCGGCCGAGACGTTGACGGCGACGTAGCCCGGCTCGTGGCCGGCATCGACGAGCGTGCGCATGCGGGCGAGCGCGCGGGCGATCACCTGGCGGCCGAGCTGGGGCGCGAGCCCGGTCTCGTCCGCGAGCGGCACGAATTCCGCCGGCGAGACGGGGCAGCCGTCGAGGTTCCAGCGCACCAGCGCCTCGAAGCCCGCATGCCGCCCGCTGCCGGTCTCGACCTGCGCCTGGAAGGCGACGTCGATCGCGTCCTCCTCCGCGAGCGCCCGTCGCAGCGCCTCGGCGAGCGCGTGGCGCCGCTCGACGCGCAGGCGCAGCGAGGGGTCGAAGAAGCTCCAGCCGTTGCGACCGCGCGCCTTGGCCTGGTAGAGCGCGATGTCGGCGTTCTTGATGAGGTCGCCGGCATGCACGCCGTCGGCGGGAAACAGCGTCACGCCGATCGAGACGCCGGGGCGCAGCGTGTGCCCCGCGATCGTCATTTCCGCGTTCACCGCCCGATGCAGTGCCGCGATGTGCCCCTGAGCGATGCGCGGATCGCTGAGCCCGGGCAGCAGGATCGCGAACTCGTCGCCGCCGAGCCGCGCCACCACGTCGCTCCCGCGCACGCCCTGGCGCAGCCGATCGGCGACGCCCTTCAGGAGCTCGTCGCCGATGTCGTGGCCGAGCGTGTCGTTGACGTCCTTGAAATGGTCGAGGTCGAGGAGCGCGAGCGCGCCCGCGCCGTCCTCCGCGCGCTTGCCCGCCAGGCGCCGCTCGAGGCTGTCGAGGAGCACCCGGCGATTGGCGAGGCCGGTGAGCGCGTCCTGCTCGGCGCTGCGCTTGATCGCGGCCTCGGCGAGCTTCAGGGAGGTGATGTCGGTGCGCACGCCGACCACGTTGCCCGAGCGCGAGCGCCGCTCGCGCACCTGCAGCCAGCGGCCGTCGTCGAGCTCCTGGATCAGGCGGCCGTTGCGGCAGGTCCGGTGCGCCTCGAGCCGCTCGGCGATCCACGCCTCGCGCGTCTCCGGCGTCTCGCCGGCGTCGCGATACTGCCCCCGCTCGACGCCGTAGCGGAGCATCTCGCCGAAGGTCGCGCCGAGGCGGATCGCGGGGGCGGAACTCGCGTAGAAGTCCTTGTAGGCCTCGTTGAAGAGGATCAGGCGGTCGTTCCGGTCGAAGGCGGCGACCGCGTCGGGGATGGTGTCGAGCACGTCGCGCAGGAGGAGTTCCGCGTCCGCGCGCCGCGTCATCTCCGCCTCGACGGCGGCCTGGGCGCGCTTGCGCTCGCTGATGTCGTAGCAGATCGCGACCGCACGGGCGCCGAGGCTGCCCGCTTTCGCGTCGCCCATCGGCACGAGCGTGGTGTCCACCCACAGACAGGTCCCGTCCGCGCCCCGCGCGCACAATTCGCCGCGCCAGGAATCGCCGCGTGCGAGGCTGCGCAGGGCGTCGGCGAGCGTCCCGCGGGGCTTCGTGCGGGCGACGAGGCGCGGCCGGCGCCCGACGAGCGCCGCGCGATCGTGGCCGGTCGTCGCGCACAGGAGATCGTTGACGTAGGCCACGCGCCCGCGCGCGTCGAGCACGGCCACCATCGAGTGGCGATCGAGCGCCGCGCGATAGGCGTCGAGCTCGGCGAGGGCCCGCTCCGTCTCCTCCTTGGCGGCGGCGAGCGAACGGCTGTGGTTGCGGTCGGCGGTGACGTCGGTGAAGCTCGAGAGGATCGTGGTCTTGCCCTCGAGGTCGGTCAGGAGCTTGGCGTTGACGCGCAGCCAGCGCAAGCTGCCGTCGGGCGTGTGCACGCCGATCGTCGCGTCGCGCACGTCCGCGCGCAGGCGCAGCGCCCGCATGCCGGGATGGTCGTCGCCGGGGCAGGGGCTGCCGTCCTCGTAGACCGTGCGCCAGCGCGGATCGACCGAGGTGCGCCCGGTCGCCTCCTCGCGGGTGAGGCCGAGGAGGCGCGCGGCCTCGGCGTTGCAGTCGATCACGGTGCCGGTCTCGTCCTGCAGTACGATGCCCGCGGCGACGTTGTCGACGATCGCCGCGATGCGGGCCTGCGCCGCCAGCAGCGCGGTGACGTCGGTCTCGACCGCGACGAAGCCCTCGACCAGTCCCGCATCCGAGAGGATCGGGCGCAGGTCGAGCTCGGCGCAATAGGAGCGGCCGTCCTTCGTCCGGTTGACCACCTGCGTGCGCACGCCCTCGCCGCGCGCGAGCGCCTCGCGGATGAGGCGCGTCGTGGCGGGGTCGCTCTCGGGGCCGTCGAGCAATTCATCCGGCCGCTTGCCGAGCGCCTCGACGAGCGTGTAGCCCGTCAGCTCCTCGAAGGCGGGATTGACCCAAACGATCCGCGCCTGCGCGTCCGCGACGATGACGGGGTTGCGGGTCAGCTGCGCGACGAGGTCCGAGCGGCGCAGGCGTTCGGCGATGCGCTCGCGATCGGTCACGTCCCGCGTCGCGCCGCGATAGCCGGCGAAGGCGCCGGCCTCGTCGTGGATGGGGCGGGCCGTCAGCTCGACGAAGCGGCGCGTCCCGTCCACGTCGACGATCGGCAGGACGTGGCCGCGCAGGGGCTCGCGCGCCTCGACGAGACGGCGGTACCGCGCCCAGGCGGGGTCGGCGTCGCAATCGACGCCCCAGACGTCCCAGCGCGTGCGGCCGATCCAGTGCTTGTAGCCGCCGCCGCGCCGGCCGGCATCGGCATAGACCGCGGTGAAGCGGTGCTCGGCATCGGTCTCCCAGAGCCAGTCGCTCGTGCTCGCGAGGAAGTCGCGCAGGCGCGCTTCGCTGCGGCGCAGCTCCTCTTCGGCGCGCACGCGCTCGGTCTGGTCGATCGAGAGCCCGACGAGGCCCACCACCTCCTCGCCGATGCGGATCGGCGCCATGACCGTCTCGCCGACGATGGTGCCCGAAGCGGTCTCCTTGACCATGTCGATCCGCAGGGTCTCGCCGGCGAGCACGCGATCGTACGTCTCCTGCCATTGCGCGACCATCTCGGGGGCGAGGTCGACCTGCGCGAGCGTGCGCCCGACGAGATCGCCAAAGGCCTCGCGGTCGTGCCGGTTCTGGACGGCGTAGGCGTGGCTCGGGTCGAGGATCCAGAACGGATGCGGGAGGCCGTCGAGGGCGGCGACGAGGCGCGCCTCGCTGCGGGCGAGGGCGGCGCTGTGCGAGGCGAGGCGGGCGAGCGCGGCGATCGCGGGCAGCGCCGCCTCGAGAGCGGCCTCGATCGGGGCGCGGGCGACGCCCTCGCGGGGGAGCAGGTGGAGGACGCAGGCGGTCTCGGGCAGAGCCCGCTCGATCCGACGCGGATCGCGCGCGATCGCGTCGGGCGCATCGGCGGAGGCGGCGATCGTGCGCGGCACCCCCTCGCGCGCCGATTCGCGGCACACGAGCGCGAAGGCCGCCTCGCCCATGCCGAGCGCGGCGAGGCTCGCCCCGAGCGCCTGCGCGATCTCGGTCGCGCCCGCGGTCGCGGCGACGGATCCGGATCTCGAGGCATCCCGGGGAGGGTGCATGGCGTCCCGCGTTCTTGAGCCGACGCTCGGACTTAACACAGGAGAGATAACGAAATGTTGCGGCTCACTCGAACCGCTCGCCGGGATAAACCCCGAACAGCGCGTCCTGCGGCAGCACGCCGTTGATCTGGGTGCGGCCCGGGCCGTCGACGACGACCCGGCAGGTCTCGCCGCCGCAACCGCGCACGCCCACGACGACCCCCGGCTCGATGCGCGCGACGATCCGCGCGTCGCCGCGCTCGCTCTCGCGCAGCTCGAGCGGCTCGCCGCCGCGATACCAGGGCGCGACGATCGCCGTGCGCCGGCCCGACAGGAGCGAATGCCAGACCCAGCCGTCGGTGCCGTCCGCATCGCGCACGCGCCGCCAATTGTCGAACTCGGCGATCACCTCGACGGGCAGCCCCGAGCGGGCATAGACGAAGCGGGTGGCGTGGTCCTTCGAGGGGCCCTCGCGCAGATTGACCTTGTCGGTCTTGAGGCTCACGAAGCGCGGCAGCGGCAGGCGCGTCTCTGGTCCGACCGTCGTCTGCGCCGCCGCCTGCGCGGCGAAGGCGAGGCCGAAGAGGAGGGCGAGGGGGGCCGCGGCCGCGCGCGCCGGCAGGGCACCCGGGGCGAGCCGCAGTCGCGTCGAGCGCTTCGTCAAGGTGGTCTCCCGTCGGATTGTGTTTGCCTGCGCCTCTGTTAGAGAAGCTACAGGTGCGGCGCCGCGCTCGTGCGCGGAGCCCGCCCACAATCTGTCGCCGGATCTCGGTTAACGCGCGGTATACCCGCTCGCCGGGATCGGGGCCGGCCCGAGATTCGAGGATTGCGATGCCCACGCGCAAGAAGCCACTCGTCGTCGTGACCCGCAAGCTCCCAGGCGTCGTCGAGACGCGGATGCGCGAGCTCTTCGAGACGCGCCTCAACCACGACGATGCGCCGATGAGCCAGGCCGACCTCGTTGCCGCCGTGCGCGAGGCGGACGTGCTCGTGCCGACCATCACCGACGAGATCGACGCGGCGCTCCTCGCCCAGGCCGGCGAGAACCTGAAGCTCATCGCGAATTTCGGCAACGGCGTCGACAATATCGACGTCGGCGCGGCGCTCTCGCGCGGCATCACGGTGACGAACACGCCCGGCGTCCTCACCGAGGACACCGCCGACATGACGATGGCGCTCATCCTCGCGGTGGCGCGCCGCGTCGCGGAGGGCGCGCGCGTGATCCCCGAGGAGCGCTTCGACGGCTGGTCTCCGACCTGGATGCTCGGCCACCGCATCACCGGCAAGCGGCTCGGCATCATCGGCATGGGCCGCATCGGCACCGCGCTCGCGCGCCGCGCCAAGGCCTTCGGCCTGTCGATCCACTACCACAACCGCCGCCGGGTGCCCTCGGCGGTGGAGGAGGAGCTCGAAGCGACCTATTGGGATTCGCTCGACCAGATGCTCGCGCGCATGGACATCGTGTCCGTCAATTGCCCGCACACGCCCGCGACCTATCACCTCCTGTCGGCCCGCCATCTGCGGCTGATGCGGCCCGAGGCGATCATCGTCAACACGGCGCGCGGCGAGATCATCGACGAGAACGCCATGGCGCGGCTCATCGAGCAGGGCGCCATCGCCGGCGCGGGGCTCGACGTGTTCGAGCACGAGCCCGCCGTGAACCCGCGCCTCGTCAAGCTCGCGCGCCAGGGCAAGGTCGTGCTCCTGCCGCATATGGGCTCGGCCACCCACGAGGGCCGCGTCGACATGGGCGAGAAGGTCATCGTCAACATCAAGACCTTCATGGACGGCCACCGCCCGCCGGACAGGGTGCTGCCGTCGATGTTGTGAGGCATCAAGGCTAAGGCCCTGCGCCCCTCCCGGGCTCGTAGAACAAGCCGTCGTAGAGAAAAGCGCCCGCGATCGTGGCACAGTCCGCGTCGCTCACGCCCACGCGGCGCATCGCGGCATGCCACGAGCCGCGCACCACGTCGACGATCCGGTCGAAGATCGCCTGCCCATCCGTGCGGCTCAGCAGGAACCGACCCGCGCCGGAGACGATGTTGGCCCTGTTCGCAAATCGCCCTTGCGGACCGCAGGCCATGGCGAGGTCCCTCCGGTCGATCGCGATGGTCGGCATCGGCGTGAGGTCGTAGGCCGGGCTCAAGCGCCAGGCCCGACCTCTCGCGAGGAGGGCGTGATTGCGCGGATGGTCGTCCAGGTTCGAGACGGCGGCGTTGAAGCACATGCGCGCGAACAGCTCGCGCAGGTCGCGCTCCGGGCTGGCGCTCGCCCGGCGAACCTCGTCCGCCAAGGACAGGTAGGACCACCGGTCGCGTGCGGTCGGGCTCTCCTCCGCCTGGAGCAGGGTGAGCGCGCTGACCATCCGGTGTCGATGATAGCCGGAGCCGGCGAAGTCGCGGTCGAACCTCCGGACGAGCAGGACGTCGCGTCCGCCGATCGTGTCGATGCGGCTGTCGGCCACCTCGATCCCGCATTCCCGCGCGAGGAGAAGCAGCGCGTGCTCCACGCGAGGGTGGTTCCAACGATCGTCGCGGCGGCCGAGCTTGGCGAGCCACAAGGCATCGTCGTCCTGGACCACCGCTTTCGGGCGGGCGCCGCCCATGGACGTGCCGTCCAGCAGAAGCTCCGCCACCTGATCGCGCGCGGAGCCGGCGCGAGCCGGTTCGTCGGCGAGGATGGCATCGGCGGCGGCCTGGAGCCGCGGGAGGTCGAGGGTGCGGTTGAAGCGACGTCGCGGGGCCGGCGGCTCGACCCCGAGGCCGAACCCGAGAGCGCCGGCCCGGTCGTCCGGGCCGTCGAGCAGATAGTGGAATTCGGCGGTCTCGCCGCGGCCGCCGTGCTTCTCGATCACGCGACGACCCCAATAATCCGGCATGGAATCGCGAATCGCGCCGAAGAAGCCGCCCATGCGCGCCGTCTCGTAGGAGCCGGCCGCGAGGCGCAGCTCGACGGGATCGAGCTCGACCGCGTCGGCTCTGGCCAGATAGCGGCGGCCGTAGACGAACGCTCCGACGGGCGCGCCGTCGCGCGGGTCCGACACTCGAAAGCGCCCGGCCGTCACGAACTCGGTCGCGCCCGGCAGCACGATGTAGACGAAGCACTCAGAAGTCATCGTCCAGCACCCTCGCGCGGCGGGCGCTCCGCGGTCGGCGCGCGCTCTCGAGGGCCTTGCCCTCCTCGTCGCGATCGGGGTCGCCGAGCGCGTGCGCCGCGTCGAGCAGGCCGAGCGCCCAGAGCGCTCCGAAATACGCCGCGACCGAAGTGCCCGGCTTGCCCTTTTCGAGATCGGCCACCGTGTAGCGCGAGGTCCCGATGCGCGCTGCGAGATCCTCGATCCTGAGCTTTCTGCGCAGGCGTGCGGTGCGAATGTTCCGGCCGAGCCGCCTCAGCGCGTCCTCGACCGCCGCCGGCGGCGCCTCGACGATGCGGCTCGTGTTCGCCATGATGCCTTGAACCCTCTCGAGCGGCGCGAAAGTGGCCTCAATCCAACATCACGGATAGAGGGCGCCGCGTCAAGCCTGAGCGCGGCGACCCTTCACCGCCCCATCCCGAAATACTCCCCGTTCGGCCGCATGCCCGTGGCGGAAGCCAGCCGGTTCGACATGGCGAAGAAGGACGCGACCGCCGCGACGTCCCAGATGTCGACGTCGGAGAAGCCGGCAAGCCGCAGGGCCTCGCGGTCGGGCTCGCCGATGGCGAAGGAGCCGTAGGCGACCTTCTCCGCGAAGGCGAGCATCGCCGCATGGCGCGGGGAGAGGTGGGCCGCGCGCCAATTCACCGCGAGCGTGTCGCCGAGCACCGGGTCGCCCGACAGGGCGCGCACCGCCGCCCCGTGCGCGCTCACGCAGTAGAAGCAGTGGTTCGCCGCCGACACGACGACCGCGATCATCTCCCGCTCGAGCTTCGAGAGGCCGGACGGCGCGAGCATCAGGCCGTTGTAGAAGGCGGCGAAGGCGGAGAGCTTGGCGTCGTCGTGGGCATAGGCCGACAGCACGTTCGGCACGAAGCCGATCTTCTCGCGGCACTTGTCGAGATAGGCGGCCATCTCGGGGGAGAGGGGCGGGCTCGGCAGGTCGAGCGCGGTCGGGCGATCGGACCCCTCGTCCTGCCGCAACGGCACTTCCCCGCTCTCCGGCCGCCTCTCTCGCGATTCCTTCATCGACATGTGCTTTTCCTCGTGTCCGTGAGCGTTTCCCGTGCCGGGATGGTTGCAGCGGCCCGCGGGCTGTGCCAACCCTCCCGCACCGATCCTAGACGAAGGACTAATGGGGGGATCCCTGAAATGAACCGGATCGAGACCGACGCCGCTCTCGGCGCCATCGCCGCCGCCACAGCCGCCCTCGCCGAGGAGCAGAGCCGTCAGGCGCCCCCGCGCATGGTCGACGATCTGTTCGGGCAGACCCCCGCCGAGGATCTCGGCCGCTACGAGCCGGCCGAGCTCGCGACGCTCGCCGCCTCCGCCTACGATCACCTGCGCGCGCCCCGGTCCGCGGGCGGCGACGGCCCGCGCCACGACGTGCGCGTGGTCGACGTCGAGTTCCGCCGCGACGGGCGCTCGCGCGAGATCACGGTCGTCGAGATCGTCAACGACGACATGCCCTTCCTCCTCGATTCGACGCTGGCCGAGCTCGTCGAGCAGGGCCACGAGCCGCGCCTCGTCGCCCACCCGATCCTCGCCGTGCGCCGCGACGCGGAGGGGCGCCTCGTCGAGCTGCTCGGCCCCGCTCGTGCGGACACGCCCGCGGACGCGACGCGCGAGAGCCTGATCCACATCCACATCGAGCGCCTCGACGACGAGGCTCGCGAGCGCCTGCGCGCCGCGCTCGGGCGCATCTACGTCGACGTCGCCGTCGCGGTCGCCGATTGGCAGCCGATGCGCGGGCGCCTCGTCGAGCTGATCGCGCAATATCGCGACGCGCCGCCCGCTCTCCCGGCGGAGGAGCTCGCGGAGGCGCTCGCCTTCCTCGACTGGATCGCGGCGGACAATTTCACGCTTCTCGGCATGCGCGAATATTGCTTCCCGGACGGGGACGTCGCCGCCGAGCCGGTCCAGGCGTCGGGGCTCGGCATCCTGCGCGACCCCTCGGTGAAGGTGCTGCGCCGCGGGCGCGAGCTCGTGGTGATGACGCCCGAGATCCGCGCCTTCCTGCTCCGCAAGGAGCCGCTCATCATCACCAAGGCGAACGTCAAGTCGCGCGTCCACCGCCGCGTCCATCTCGATTACGTCGGCGTGAAGCTGTTCTCCGAGGCCGGCGAGCTCGTCGGCGAATTGCGGATCATCGGCCTGTTCACCTCGAGCGCCTATACGGGCTCGACCGTGCAGGTGCCGGTCCTGCGCCACAAGGTGGCGAAGACGGTCGCGCGCGCGGGCTTCGACCCGAAGACCCATGCGGGCCGCGCGCTCATCAACGTGCTCGAGAGCTATCCCCGCGACGAGCTGTTCCAGATCGACGAGGAGACGCTCTACGCCTTCGCCCGCGAGATCATGAACCTCGCCGACCGGCCGCGCGTGCGCGTGCTCGCCCGGCCCGACGAGTTCGACCGTTTCGTCTCGGTGCTCACCTACATCCCGCGCGATCGCTACGACACGCTCGCGCGCCGACGCGTCGGCGACTTCCTCGCCGGCGTCTATGGCGGGCGCGTCTCGGCGGCCTACCCGGCCTATATCGAAGGCCCGCTCGTGCGTACCCATTACATCATCGGGCGCGAGGAGGGCACGACGCCGATCATCTCCCGCGAGAGCCTCGAGGAGGGCGTCTCGGCGATCGTGCGCACCTGGGGCGACGCGCTTCGCGACACGCTCGTCGAGGAGGTCGGCGGCCCGCGTGCCCGCACGCTCGCCGCGCGCTACGCGACCGCCTTCAACGCCGCCTATCGCGAGGCCTTCTCGGCCAGGGACGCGATCCGCGACCTCACCAATATCGAGCGGCTCTCGGATCTGCGCCCGCGCGCCGTCGATCTCTACCGCCGCGAGGGGGAGCCGGAGACGCGGGTTCACCTCAAGGTGTTCTCGCGCGGGGGCGGGCTGCCGCTCTCGGTGCGCGTGCCGATGCTCGAGAACATGGGCTTCCACGTCGTCAACGAGCGGACCTACCGCGTCGCCCCGGCGGAGGGCGCCGAGGCCGATCGCGTCTGGCTGCACGACATGACGCTCGAGCGCGCGACCGGCGGCGCCATCGACATCGAGACGATCGAACGGCCGATCGAGGCGGCGCTGCTCGCGCTCTTCCGCGGGCTCGCCGAATCGGACGGCTTCAACACGCTCGTGCTCGAGGCGGGGCTCGGCTGGCGCGACGTCGCCATGCTGCGCGCGCTCGGCCGTTACCTGCGCCAATTGCGCATCGCCTACGGGCAGGACTACATCGCCGACACGCTCGCCCGCCACCCGGACGTCGCGCGCGCCCTCGTCGATCTGTTCTATGCCCGCTTCGACCCGCGCGTGGGCGACACCCGTCCCCGCGAGGAGGCGGAGGCGCAGGCGCGCGCGCGCATCGAGAGCCTGTTGTCCGACGTCACGAGCCTCGACGACGATCGCATCCTGCGCCGCTTCGCCAACCTGATCGAGGCGACCTGGCGCACGAACTATTTCCAGATCGGCGAGAACGGCCTGCCGCGCCAGACGATCGCCTTCAAGCTCGATTGTGCCCGCGTCGAGGGCATGCCGCTGCCGCGGCCGCATACCGAGATCTTCGTCTACGCGCCGCGCGTCGAGGGCGTGCATCTGCGCTACGGCAAGGTCGCGCGCGGGGGCCTGCGCTGGTCGGACCGGCCGCAGGACTTCCGCACCGAGGTGCTGGGTCTCGTCAAGGCGCAGCAGGTCAAGAACGCGGTCATCGTACCGGTCGGCGCGAAGGGCGGCTTCGTGCCCAAGCAATTGCCGCCCATGAGCGACCGCCAGGCCTGGTTCGAGGAGGGGCAGGAGAGCTACCGCATCTTCATCCGCACGCTCCTGCAGCTCACCGACAACATCGACGGCGACGCCATCCGCCCGCCGCCGGACACCGTCCGCCACGACGGCGACGATCCCTATCTCGTGGTCGCCGCCGACAAGGGCACCGCGACCTTCTCCGATACCGCGAACGCCCTCTCGCTCGAGAGCGGCCATTGGCTCGGCGACGCCTTCGCGTCGGGCGGCTCGAACGGCTACGACCACAAGAAGATGGGCATCACCGCGCGCGGCGCCTGGGAGGCCGTCAAGCGCCATTTCCGCGAGCTCGACGTCGACGTCCAGACGCAATCGGTCACGGTCGCCGGCGTCGGCGACATGTCGGGCGACGTGTTCGGCAACGGCATGCTGCTCTCGCGCGCGGTCAAGCTCGTCGCCGCCTTCGACCATCGCGACATCTTCATCGACCCCGATCCCGATCCGGCGACCTCGTTCGCCGAGCGCGAGCGCCTGTTCGCGCTGCCGCGCTCGAGCTGGCAGGATTACGATCGCGCGAAGATCTCGGAAGGCGGGGGCGTCTTCTCGCGGGGCGCGAAGTCGATCCCGCTCTCCCCGCAGATCCGCGCGCTGCTGGGCCTCGACAAGGCGAGCGCGACGCCGCCCGAGGTGATGCAGGCGATCCTCAAGGCGCAGGTCGATCTCCTCTGGTTCGGCGGCATCGGCACCTATATTCGCGCCACGAACGAGACCGACGACCAGGTCGGCGACCGCGCCAACGACACGATCCGCATCACCGGGGCCGATCTGCGCGCGAAGGTGATCGGCGAGGGCGCCAATCTCGGCGCGACCCAGCTCGGCCGCATCGAGGCAGCCCGGCGCGGGGTGAAGCTCAACACGGACGCGATCGACAATTCGGCGGGCGTGAACACGTCGGACGTCGAGGTCAACATCAAGATCGCCCTCGCCACGCCCGAGCGCGAGGGCCGGCTCTCGGCGCAGGATCGCAACGTCCTCCTCGCCGACATGACCGAGGAGGTCGCCGGCCTCGTCCTGCGCAACAACTATCTCCAGTCGCTCGCGCTGTCGCTGGCCGAGCGGCGGGGGCCCGGCGACATCGGCTTCGTGCGGCGCCTGATGCAGGATCTCGAGCACGAGGGCCGGCTCGACCGTGCGGTGGAATATCTCCCCGACGAGGCGGCGCTCACCGAGCGGGCGCTCGCCGGCGAGGGCCTTACGCGCCCCGAGCTCGCCGTGCTCCTCGCTTATGCCAAGCTCCAGCTCTACGATCGCCTGCTCGAGAGCACGGTGCCGGACGATCCCTATCTCGGCCGCGAGCTCGACCGCTATTTCCCGGCCGAATTGCGCGAGCGCTTCCCCGACGCCATCGCGAGCCATCGCCTGCGCCGTGAGATCATCGCGACGCAGCTCTCGAACGCGATCGTCAACAGGGGCGGCCCGACCGTGATCGCCCGCCTCGCCGACGCGACCGGGGCGGACGCGCCGACGATCGCCGCGGCCTATGCGGCGGTGCGCGACAGTTTCGGCCTCGTCGATCTCAACGCCGCGGTGGATGCGCTCGACACCACGATCCCCGGCGCGCTCCAGCTGCGGCTCTACGCGGAGGCGCAGGACCTCGCGACCGACCGGATGGCCTGGTTCATCCGCAACGTCGACTTCGCGGACGCCCCGCTCGAGAGCGTCGTCGGGCGCTTCCGGGACGGGATCGCCGAGGTCGAGGCCGCGCTCGAGTCGTGCCTGCCGCAGGCGGTGCTCGCCTCCTGGCGCGAGCGCGCGACGACCCTCGCCGCCCAGGGGGTGCCGGAGGCGCTCGCGAGCCGGCTCGCCGCCCTGCCGATCCTGCGCTCGGCGCCCGACATCGTCGCCATCGCCCAGGAGAGCGGCCGCCCGATCCGCGACGTGACGGCGACCTATTTCGCCGTCGACGAGACCTTCCGCCTCGGCGCGCTGACCGCGCAGGGCAGCGAGGTCGCGGTGGCGGATTATTACGACCGCCTCGCCCTCGAGCGCGCGCTCGGCGGCGTCGCCGACGCCCAGCGCCGCCTCACCGCCGAGATCGCGCAGGCGCCCGAGAGCGGTCGCGAGGCCGTCGACGCCTGGTGCACCACGCGCCCCGACGTCGCGCGCATCCGCTCCGCAGTCGACGGCATCGTGTCGTCCGGGCTGACGCTCTCGAAGCTGACGGTCGCCGCGAGCCTGTTGGGGGATCTGGCGCGGGATTGAGACTCCCGGCGCCGGCGCACCCTCTGCCGCCGGAAAAGCGGCTCGTCGCCGCAGCGGACGCTTGCTGCGCAAGCATCTTTACGTGCTGGGTCCCCTTTCCCTCCGGTCGCAAGCGACCTCCGGCCGGGGATGACACCGTGAGGCCCCCAAAGGGTGTCATCCCCGGCCGAAGCACGCAAAGCGTGCGCAGGGGAAGGGGACCCAGCACAAGATTGGCGCCGCAGGCGCTCCTCATGCCGCCGACCAGGCGGCACCCCGCTATCACCCCCCCGCGCGCTCGGCGACGAGGGCGTGGATCAGGCGTGCCGCTTGCACCTCGCCGCCTTCGGGGCGGCCGGGGCGGGTGGAGGGGTTCCAGGCGAAGACGTCGAAATGGACCCACGCCTTCGCCGCGGAGACGAAGCGGCGCAGGAAGAGCGCCGCCGTGATGGCGCCGGCATGCGGGCCGCCGGAGATGTGGTTGACGTCCGCGATCTTCGAGTCGAGCAGCCTGTCGTAAGGCCCCCAGAGCGGCAGCCGCCAGACCGGATCGTGGACGCGCGCGGACAGCCGCGCGAGATCGGCGGCGAGCGCCTCGTCGTCGGTCATGAAGGGCGGCAGATCGGGGCCGAGCGCCACGCGCGCGGCGCCCGTCAGCGTCGCGAAGTCGACGAGGAGATCGGGCGCCTCCTCGTCGGCGAGCGCGAGCGCGTCGGCGAGGATGAGGCGCCCCTCCGCGTCCGTGTTGCCGATCTCGACACTGATCCCCTTGCGGCTCGGCAGGACGTCGCCCGGGCGGAAGCTCGCGCCCGAGATCGCGTTCTCGACGGCGGGCACGATCAGCCGTAGGCGCACGTTCAGGCCCGATCCCATGATCATGTCCGCGCAGGCGATCGCGGCGGCGGCCCCGCCCATGTCCTTCTTCATCAGCGCCATGGCCGAGGACGGCTTGATGTCGAGGCCGCCGGTGTCGAAGGCGACGCCCTTGCCGACGAGCGTCACCTTGAGCCCGTCCGCCGGCCCCCAGACGAGATCGGCGAGGCGCGGCGCCCGGTCCGCCGCCCGCCCGACGGCGTGAACCATGGGAAAGCCGCGCGCGATGAGATCCTCGCCCGCGATCACCGACACCTCGGCCTGATGGCGGCTCGCGAGCGCCACGACGGCGTCCGCGATGCCGTCCGGCCCGAGATCGTTGGCGGGCGTGTTGACGAGGTCGCGGCCATGCGCCACCGCGTCGATCGTGCGCGCTAGAGCCGCGACGTCGGTCCCGACCGGCGCCACGAGCCGCGCGCGGCGCATGCTCGCGCTGCGGTAGCGCGTGAAGGCATAGGCCGAGAGGGCGAAGGAGAGGAGCGCGAGATCCGCGCGCTCGGGCGTCGGCTCCAGCCGATAGGTGCCCTCCGGCAGCACGCTCGCGAGGCGACCGAGCGCGAAGGCCTCCTCCTCCGGCGAGCCCGTCTCGCGGCCGACGAGCACCCGCGCGACCCCTCCCTCGGCATCCGGGAGGATCGCGTGCCGGCCGGGCTTGGGCGAAAAGCCGAGGGCGTCGGCGAAGCGGCGCTCGCTCGCCGACAGGCGCTCGCGCAAGGCCTCCCAGCCGCTCGCCTCGACGATCTCTACGGGAATGGCGGGCGCGGCGGCGTCGGCCTCGATCAGCGGGTGCGTCATGGTCCCTCCGGTGCGTGACGCGAGAAGGTATCGGGCGCGAGGAGCGCTTTGGCAAGGCGAGGAGACGCCGTTAACGCGGCGTTAGGGTTAAGAGATTACTTCGTTTTCCAGTGAACGAGCGGAGTTCCCCCCGATGCACCTCGCGGCTGCCGACGCGCAACAAGGCGCCCCCCGTCTCGCGATGCTCGGGCTCGTCGCGGCCCTGGCGCTCGCGACGAGCGGTTGTCTCACGCGCGGCCCCGCGACGACCGGCTCCATCGACCCGACGCGCGTCGCGGCCATGAGCGAGCGCGACCTGCGCGCGAGCGCCGATTCGCTCGCCCGCCGCAACGCCGCCAATCCGACCGAGCCGCGCACCGCGATCGCCTATGCCGCGGTGCTGCGCCGGCTCGATCAGCGCGCGCAGGCGGTGGCGGTTCTTCAGCAGGCGGCCGTCCGCAATCCGAGCGACCGCGCGCTGATGGGCGCCTATGGCCGCGCGCTCGCCGATTCGGGCCGGCTGCGCGAGGCGCAGGAGGTGCTCGCCCGCGCCCATTCGCCCCAGCAGCCCGATTGGCGCATCCTCTCGGCGCAGGGCACCGTCGCCGACCAGCTCGGCGACCAGGCGCGCGCGCAGGAGCTGTATCAGGCGGCCCTCAACCTCGCCCCGGGCGAGCCGTCGGTCCTGTCGAATTTCGGCCTCTCCCTCGCGCTCTCGCGCAAGCTGCCGGAGGCGGAGGCGAAGCTGCGGACGGCCGCCGCCGATCCCAGGGCCGACCAGCGCGTGCGCCAGAACCTCGCCCTCGTGCTCGGCCTCCAGGGCAAGTTCGACGAGGCGGAGGGCGTGCTCGCGCGCGACCTCTCGCCGAACGAGGTCGCCGACAGCATCGCCGCGATCCGATCGATGATCACCCAGGAGGATTCCTGGGCGCGGCTGCGCGCGTCGGACGCGAGCCGCCCGCGCCGCTGAGCGCCCTCACGCGATCACGATCTGCGTCCCCCAGCCCTCGCAGAGCGTCCGCACGGGCTCGGGCGGTTCGGCGTCGGTGAAGAACACGTCGATGTCCGACAGGGAGGCGATCCGCACCGGGGCGTTGCGCTGGAACTTCGTCGCGTCGGCGACGAGCATCGTGCGCCGCGCCTGCTCGATGATCGCCTGGCTGACGCGCACCTCGCGGAAGTCGAAATCGAGGAGGTCGCCGTCGACGTCGAGCGCGGAGGCGCCGATCACGGCGAAGTCGACCTTGAAATGGCGCACGATCTCGAGCGTGACGTCGCCGACGAGGCCGCCGTCGGGCCGCCGCATCACCCCGCCCGCGACGACGATCTCGATCTCCGGGTTGACGGAGAGGATGCTCGCCACGTTGATGTTGTTCGTCACCACCATCAGGTTGCGGTGGCCGATCAGCGCGCGCGCGACCGCCTCCGTCGTCGTGCCGATATTGAGGAAGAGCGAGGCCTCGTCGGGGATCGCCTCCGCGCAGAGCCGCGCGATGCGCTCCTTCTCCTCCGCCATGAGGGCGCGACGGTCCTCGTAGCCGATCGGCGTCGTGCCCGAGCGCAGGATCGCGCCGCCATAGACGCGCGTGAGCCGGCCGGCTTCCGTGAGCTCGGTCAGGTCGCGGCGGATCGTCTGGACGGTGACGTCGAAGCGTGCGGCGAGCTCCTCGACGACGACCTTGCCGTCGCGCTTGGCGAGATCGAGGATCTCCTGTTGGCGGAAATTCTGCGGCATCGCGCGGTCGTCTTCGATTCTCGTTCGCTCGGGCGCGGAGAGTGGCAGCCCCGGCCGCGTTTGTCGATCCGCGCGGTACAGGCGTGAAAGGCGGGTTCGATTTAACAGAAACCGAACGAAGTCGAACCTCTGTCCTTGACGCAACGAACATCAGCGCGCATATCCGGCCCATGATCGGGAGCAAGCCGGTGCCGCACGTGACGACGAATCCCCTCGAGCCGGACGCGCCGATCGTCGATCTCCTCGTGATCGGCGGCGGGATCAACGGTTGCGGTATCGCGCGCGACGCGGCGGGGCGCGGACTGAGCGTCCTCCTCGCCGAGAAGGGGGATCTCGCGAGCGCGACCTCGTCGGCCTCCACGAAGCTCTTCCACGGCGGCTTGCGCTACCTCGAATATTACGAATTTCGGCTCGTGCGCGAGGCGCTGATCGAGCGCGAGACGCTGCTTTCCGCGATGCCGCACATCTCCTGGCCGCTGCGTTTCGTGCTGCCGCACGCGCCCGGCATGCGCCCGGCCTGGCTCCTGCGGCTCGGCCTCTTCCTCTACGACCATCTCGGCGGGCGCAAGATCCTGCCGGGCACGGCGAGCCTCGACCTGCGCCGCGACGCGGCGGGCGCGCCGCTGCGCGGGGATTTCGTCCGCGGCTTCGAATATTCCGATTGCTGGGTGGACGACGCGCGCCTCGTCGTCCTCAACGCGCGCGACGCGCAGGCGCGCGGCGCCGAGATCCTGACGCGCGCGGAGGTGGTGCGCGCCGCGCGCGAGGGCGATCTCTGGCGCGTCGAGATCGCGCAGGCCGAGGGCGGCAGGCGCGTCGTGCGCGCCCGCGCTCTCGTCAATGCGGGCGGCCCCTTCGTGGGCGAGATCATCGCCGGGCGCCTCGGCATCGCCTCGCGGGAGCGCGTGCGCCTCGTGCGCGGCTCGCACGTGGTCACGAGGAAGCTCTTCGACCACGATCGCGCCTACATCTTCCAGGGCGCGGACGGGCGCGTCGTCTTCGCGATCCCCTACGAGGGCGACTTCACGCTGATCGGCACCACCGACGTCGATCACGAGGGGGGCCCGGACGCGGTGCGCTGCACGGATGCCGAGATCGACTATCTGTGCGGGTTCGTCTCGCGCTATCTCGCGCGCGACGTGACCCGCGAGGACGTCGTCTGGACCTATTCCGGCGTGCGCCCGCTCTACGACGACGGCGCGAAGTCGGCGACGGCGGCGACGCGCGACTACGTGCTCTCGCTCGACGCGGACGGCGCGCCGCTGCTCAACGTCTTCGGCGGCAAGATCACGACCTACCGTCGTCTCGCCGAGGCCGCCATGGCGAAGCTCGGCCGCTTCTTCCCGGCCGCGGGCGGGGCCTGGACGGCCGGCGTGCCGCTACCGGGGGGCGATTTCCCGGTGGACGGCGTCGAGGCTCTGGTCGCCGACCTTTCGCGCGCCTACCCGTTCCTCGAGGCCGCGACCGCGCGGCGGCTCGTCCGCGCCTACGGGACGCAGGCCCGCGACGTCTTGGGCGACGCGCGCGCCGCCGCGGATCTGGGCGAGGCTTTCGGCGCCGGCTTGTTCGCGCGAGAGGTGCGCTGGCTGATGGCCGAGGAATTCGCCCGCAGCGCCGAGGACGTCGTCTGGCGCCGCTCGAAGCTCGGCCTGCGGATGAGCGCCGAGGAGATCGCTCGCCTCGACGCCTGGATGCGCGCCGCCGCCCGCGAGAGCGGCACCGTCGCGCGCGCGGCGGAATAGGGGCGGGACGAGGCGATCACCCGTTGCGCGCGAGCACGCCGTCGAGCCAGGCGAATGCGCGCTCGTCGAAGATCTCGCGCCCCATCCCCTCGCAATGACCACCTGCGCCCTCCGCGCGCGTGAAGCGCAGGAAGGTCACCCGCGCCCCCGTCATCGCCGCGGCGAGGCGCTCGCCCTGGCCGGTCGAGACAGGATCGAGCTCGTTGTCGCAGATCAGGCTGGGGCAGAGGATGCGGGGGGCTGCGTCCCGGTTGTGGAAGTCGCGCAGCATGCGGCAATAATCCTGCACGCTGCGAGCCCCGTGCGCGGCCATGCGCGGGCGGAACATCAGGGCGCCGTCGCGGCTCTGCGCGAGCGCCTCGAACATCGCCTGCGCCTCCTCGCTCTCGTCGTCGAGGCGCGCGGCCATATTCGGCGGCAGCCGCGCGAGGAGCGCCGCTCCCATGTCGTACTGGCCCGGATCGGCGATCATCGCGCAAAGCCGGGTCTCTTCGGCGGCGCCGCGCGGCACCAGATAGCCCGCGAAGCTGCAGCCGATCGCGGCCATGCGCCGCTCGTCGATCTCGGGTTGTGCCTGGGCGAAGTCGAGAACGGCGCGCATCACGGTCTCGTAATCGGGGCGCATGAAGGCGCGGGTCTCGCGATCGTAGAGCGTCTTGCCCTGGCCGGGGCCGTCGACGGAGAGCACCGCATAGCCGCGCGCGAGCGCCGGAAAACCCGCCAGCAGCATGGTCTCCTCGGCCGACGAATCGTAGCCTGAGGGCGCGATCAGGGTGGGGCAGGGGGTCTCGGCGGCCTCGGGGAGGCTCAACCACCCATGGAGGAAGCGGCCTTCGAACGGTATGCGCACCGCGCGCGAGCGCCACGGGCCCAGTGCCATCGCCGCCGCAAACGCGCTCTCGCTGGCCCGCCAGGCCGCCTGCAGCTCGGCGCTGTCGAGCGCGGCGCGGTGGAAGAAGCCCGATTGGCGGAAGGCCTCGCAGGCGCGCAACCAGAGAGCGCGCGCGGAGGCGCGCCCCCCGTCCGCCTCGACCTGCTGCGCCCGCGCCGCGAGCCGCTCACCGAGCCCGCTCCACGCCGCGTGCCAGCTCGCCGCGCTGCCGTCCTCGATCGTCTCCGCGAGCGCGAGGACCTCGCCGAGGCAGGCGGCGCCCAGATACACCTTCCCCAGCGTCCGCTGCAGCTGCCCGTTGAAGTCCTTCACGGAAAATGGGCTGATCGTCATCGCTTCGTCCCCGCGCTTTCATGATTGTCGTCAGGACCTTAGGGCGGCGAGCGTGGGCGTTTCCTTAACGGAATGGGCGGGTGTCGAGGCGATCGAACGGCGCTCGTAGGGGCGGGGGTGCTGCCCCTGCGGACGCGACCACGCTCATTTCGCCCCGCGTGGTCGAGGGGCGCGGCCGCCGCTCCCCCCCATCCCCTCGCCGCCCTCCCTTGACATCCACACCCGCGCATGAATGGTGCGCGCGACGTCACATCCGCTCCGTCTCGAGGCCGCTTCCCATGTCCGACCATCGCCACCGTTACCGCACCCATACCTGCGGCGCGCTCCGGGAGAGCGACGTCGGCGCGGCCGTGCGGCTGTCGGGCTGGTGCCATCGCATCCGCGACCATGGCGGCGTCCTGTTCATCGATCTGCGCGACCATTACGGGATCACGCAGATCGTCGCCGACCCCGACAGCCCGGCCTTCGCGGCGGCCGAGGGCGTGCGCTCGGAATGGGTGATCCGTATCGACGGGACGGTGAAGAAGCGCCCCGAGGGCACGCACAATGCGGACCTGCCGACCGGCGCGATCGAGGTCTTCGTCACCGATCTCGAGGTGCTCGGGCCGGCGGCCGAATTGCCGATGCCGGTCTTCGGCGATCACGACTACCCGGAAGACATCCGCCTCAAGCACCGCTTCCTCGACCTGCGCCGCGAGAAGCTGCACGCCAACATCATGAAGCGCGGCGCGATCATCGATTCGATCCGCGCGCGCATGAAGAAGCAGGGCTTCTTCGAGTTCCAGACGCCGATCCTCACCGCCTCCTCTCCGGAAGGCGCGCGCGACTTCCTGGTGCCCTCGCGTCTGCACCCGGGCAAGTTCTACGCGCTGCCGCAGGCGCCGCAGCAATTCAAGCAGCTGATCATGATCTCGGGCTTCGATCGCTATTTCCAGATCGCGCCCTGCTTCCGCGACGAGGACGCCCGCGCCGACCGCTCGCCGGGCGAGTTCTACCAGCTCGACGTCGAGATGAGCTTCGTCACGCAGGAGGACGTGTTCCAGGCGGTCGAGCCGGTGCTGCGGGGCCTGTTCGTGGAATTCGCCGAGGGCCGCAGCGTCACCGACGTCTTCCCGCGCATTCCCTATGCGGAAGCGATGCTGAAATACGGCGTCGACAAGCCCGATCTGCGCAACCCGATCGTCATCGCCGACGTTTCCGAGGTGTTCGCGCGCGAGGACGTGACCTTCAACGCCTTCAAGAACGTGGTCAAGAACGGCGGCATCGTGCGCGCGATCCCCGCCCCGGGCGCGGCCGCGCAGCCGCGCTCCTTCTTCGACAAGCTCAACGACTGGGCGCGCACGGAAGGCGCGCCGGGGCTCGGCTACATCGTGCTCGAAGCGGGCGAGGGCGGGCTTCTCCACGGCAAGGGGCCGATCGCCAAGTTCGTGCCCGACGAGGCGCTGGCGCAGATCGTCGCGGCGGCGGGCCTCTCTGCCGGCGACGCGGTGTTCTTCTCCGCCGGCGACAAGACCAAGGCCGTGGCGCTCGCCGGCAAGGCGCGCATCCGCATCGGCCACGAGCTGAAGCTCATCGACGAGAACACGTTCGCGTTCTGCTGGATCACCGATTTCCCCATGTACGAATGGGACGAGGACAACAAGAAGATCGAGTTCTCGCACAACCCGTTCTCGATGCCGAACTACGACCACGAGAAGTTCCTGGCGCTCAACCCGGCCGATGCCGACGAGATCCTGTCGATCACGGCGTTCCAGTACGACATCGTCTGCAACGGCATCGAGCTCTCCTCGGGCGCGATCCGCAACCACAAGCCCGAGATCATGAAGAAGGCCTTCGGCCTTGCGGGCTACGGCGAGGACGTGCTGGAAGCCAAGTTCGGCGGCATGCTGCGCGCGCTCTCCTACGGCGCCCCGCCCCACGGCGGCATCGCGCCGGGCATCGACCGCATCGTGATGCTGTTGTGCGGCGAGGAGAACCTGCGCGAGGTCACCCTCTTCCCCATGAACCAGAAGGCGGAAGACCTCCTCATGAGCGCCCCCTCCGAGGTCACCGCCAAGCAGCTGCGCGAGCTCCACATCCGGCTGAACCTGCCGGAATGAGGGGAGGGCGCCGCGACGCGTGCGGCGCCCGTCCCTCCCCGTAGGGGAGGGTGGCCCCTGAGCGAAGCGAAGGGGTCGGGTGGGGCCCTTCGCTCGAAGAAGAATCTCCACCCGGGCCCCACCCGGCCTTTCTCGGCTTCGCCTCGCAAGTCCACCCTCCCCTCCGGGGAGGGATGGGCGCCCGACTTCCCTCCCCGTAGGGGAGGGTGGCCCCTGGAGCGCAGCGACAGGGGTCGGGTGGGGCCCTTCGCTCGAAGAACAATCTCCACCCGGGCCCCACCCGGCGTTTCTCGGCTTCGCCTCGCAAGTCCACCCTCCCCTCCGGGGAGGGATGGGCGCCCGCCTCACTCCGCCGCTTGTCTCTGCGCGCGCCATTGGGCGAGGAGCGCGCGCAGGGCGGCGGGTTTGAGGGGCTTGTTGAGGACGTGGATGTTCTTCGCCGTCGCCTCGTCGCGCACGGGCAGGGTGCGGTCGGCGGTGAGGAGGACGGCGGGGAGGTCGCGCGAGAGCTTCCAGCGCAGGGCCGCGATCGCCTCGATGCCGGTGCCCTCGTCGAGGTGATAATCGGCGATGATCACCTCGACCGGGGCGCCCATCGTCTTGATCCGCTCCTGCGCCTCCTTGAGCGAGGCGGCGGTCGCGACCTGACAGCCCCAGCCGCCGAGCAGCGTGCGCATGCCCTCGAGGATCGCGGGCTCGTTGTCGATCGCGAGCACGCGCAGGCCCGCGAGCGGGGTCATGGGCAGGTTGGGGCTCTCCGCCGGTTGCGCCATCGCCGGCAGCGGCGCCACGACGGGGACGAGGACGCTGAAGCGCGAGCCGCGGCCGGATTCGGAGCGCAGGTCGAGCTTGTGGTCGAGGACGCGCGCGATCCGCTCGACGATCGACAGGCCGAGCCCGAGCCCGCGCGCGACCTTCGCGCCCTGGTCGAGCCGCTGGAATTCGCGGAAGACGATCCGCTGCTTGGAGGCGGGGATGCCGAGGCCGGTGTCGATGACGTCGATGCGCAGCCGCCCCGGCCGCCGCCGCGCGCCCACGAGCACCGTGCCCGACGGCGTGTACTTGACCGCGTTCGAGACGAGGTTCTGCAGGAGGCGGCGCAGGAGCCGCCGATCGGAGCGGATCGTCAGCGAGGAGGGTACGAAGCGCAGGTCGAGACCCTTCTCCGCCGCCACCGGCTCGAACTCGCGGGCGAGCTGCTTCATCATCTCGTCGAGCCGGAAGCTCGACCATTGCGGCTTCATCGCCCCCGTGTCGAGGCGGGAGATGTCGAGGAGCGCCGTGAGGATCTCCTCCACCGCGTCGAGCGAGGCATCGACGTTCTCCGCGAGCGTCGCATCGCCGCCGACGCGGTCTCGCTCGACGAGGGAGGTCGCGTAGAGGCGTGCGGCGTTGAGCGGCTGGAGGATGTCGTGGCTCGCAGCCGCGAGGAAGCGCGTCTTCGAGACGTTCGCCTCCTCCGCCTCCGCCTTCGCGCGGATCAGGGCCTCGTTGAGGCGCGTGAGCTCCTCCGTGCGCTCGGCGACGCGCCGCTCGAGCTCCTCGGCGACGCGCGCGCGCGCCTCCTCCGCCGCCACCGTGTCGGTGACGTCCGTGTAGGTGGTGACGAAACCGCCGCCGGGCAGCGGGTTGGTGCGGATCTCGATGACGCGCTCGCGCGGGTAGAGCCGCAGCCGCACCGGCTCCCGCTCGTGCATGAAGCTGTTGATGCGCGCGGCGATCTGCTCCTCCATCACGCCCGGCCCGTAGGAGCCGCGCTGGGCGTTGAAGCGCACGATCTCGTCGAGGCTGATGCCCACCCGCACGAAATCGGGCGGCAGCTCGTAGAGCGCGACGAAGGCGCGGTTCCAGCACAGGATGTGCAGCCCCGCATCGAGCACGGTGATGCCCTGCTCGGCATGGTCCAGCGCGTGCTGGAGGAGATCGCGGTTCTGCTGGATCGCGGCGGAGGCGTCGTCGAGGAGCTGCAGCGCGTCGCGCGTCGAGACGTTGCGCCGCTTCAGGACGAGCGAGAGCGCGAGGCGGGCCGAGGCCGTGCCGATGGCGGAGGCGAGGAGATGCTCCGCGTAGCGCAGGAGGTGGATGTCGGCCTGCGCCTTCTGGTCGAGCCCCCCGCCCCGCGCGCGCGCGAAGCCCTCGAAGGAGCGGTGCGCGCGCTCCTCGCCGAGATAGCGGGCGACGCTCGCGCGCAGCTCCTCGACCGTCACGGTCGCGCGGAAGAAGCGGAAGGAGGGCGTCGTCGGAAGGTCGGTGCTCGGGATGTAGGCGGCCGCCTGGACGCGCTCGAGGGCGGTGAGCGGGCGCATGTACGAGACGCCGACGTAAGCGAGGATGTTGAGGCCGAGCGACCAGATCACGCCGTGGGTGAGCTCGGGCAGGTCGAGCCCGAAGAGCGCGGTGGGGCGCAGGGCTTCGATGCCGAAGGGGCCTATCGCGAGGATGCCGTCGACCCCGCCCGAGCCCCAGGAGATCGAGGGCAGGAGGAGCGTGTAGCCCCACACCGCGAAGCCGACCGCGAGCCCGGCCGCCGCCCCCGTCGACGTGCCCCGCCGCCAGACGAGGGCCCCGATGAAGGCGGGCGCGATCTGGGCGAGGGCCGCGAAGGCGAGGAGCCCGATCGCCGCCAGCGCCGCGTCCCCGCCCACCCGGTAATAGAGGTAGCCGAGCATGATCACGCTCACGATCGCCACTCGGCGCACGTTGAGCACGAAGCCGCCGAGATCGTCGGCCGCGCGGCCCTTCCCCGGCTTCGCCTCGTCGGGCTCGTTCGAGCGCCGGCGCAGGACGAGCGGCATCACGAGGTGGTTCGAGATCATGATCGCGAGCGCGACCGATTCGACGATCACCATCGCGGTGGCCGCCGAGAGGCCGCCGATGAAGGCGACGAGCGCCATCGCGCTCGCGCCCTGCGCAAGGGGGAGCGCGAGCACGTACATGTCCGGCTCGACCGCGCCGGGCGCGAGCACGTCGCCGCCGACGAGCGCGAGGGGGATGACGAAGATGTTGATGAGGACGAGATAGAGCGGAAACAGCCAGGCCGCGCGGCGCAGGTCCTCGGGCGCGCGGTTCTCGACGACGGCCATGTGAAATTGCCGCGGCAGCATCACGATGGCGAAGGCGGAGAGGAGGGTGAGCGTCGCGACGTAGCCGAGCCCGGACGTCTCCCCGACGAGCGCGCCGAGGGTCTCGAGGCCCTCGGCGGGTCGCGTCAGACGTTCGACGAGGCCGGGCAGCCCGCCGAGATAGACCGCGACGACGAAGAAGCCGACCATGAGGAAGGCGACGAGCTTGACCACGCTCTCGAGCGAGATGGCGAGCACGAGCCCGTTCTGGTGCTCGGTCGCGTCGGCGTGGCGCGTGCCGAAGCCGACCGCGAAGAAGGCGAGCACCACCGAGACGACGAAGGCGAGATCGCCGAAGATCGGGAAGGCGTCGCGCGCATAGGCCATGTTCTCGTCGTTGGCCAGGAACACGTCGAGCGAGGAGGAGACGGCTTTCAGCTGGAGCGCGATGTAGGGGATCGAGCCGACGACCGCGATGACGCAGACGAGCGCCGCGACGCGCTCCGACTTGCCGTAGCGCGCGGCGACGAAATCCGCCACCGAGGTGATGTTCTGGTCCTTGGCGATGGCGACGATGCGCGCGAGCATGCGATAGCCGAGCGCGAAGACCAGGATCGGCCCGACATAGATCGCGAGGAAGTCGAGCCCCGTATTGGTGGCGAGCCCGACCGAGCCGTAGAACGTCCAGGAGGTGCAATAGACCGCGAGCGCGAGCGCATAGATCCACGGCCGCGCCGGCCCCCGCACGAGCGCGCCGCCGGAGCGGTCGCCCCAATGCGCGACCGCGAACAACAGCGAGAGGTAGAAGAGGGCCGTGACGACGACAGCCCAGCCCGGCACCATGACGCACGTTCCATAAGCTCGTGCGCCATTCTAGAGCATGTTCGCGCGACGGAGGAAAGGAATTCCCTCGCCCGCCGCGGACACGGGCCCGATCAGCGCCGCTCGCGGCCGAACAGGACGGCGTCGAGGCCGAGCAGGATGAGGCTCAGCGCGATGAACAGCCCCGCGATGGGGAATGCGCCGACGAGCCCGACCGGGATCGAGGCGAAGAGCAGCATCGGCGCGACCGCGAGCCCGAGCCCGCGCATCAGTCCGCCATTGCCGCGCTCGGCGTCGTCGCGGCGCTCGGCGGACAGAGGCATGGCGGGCAGCGCGGCATGGCGGGCCGGCCGGATCGGCGTGGACGTCTCGTACGCGGACATGGGCGAGAACCCTCCCCGAAGGATCACCGACCCGAGCTTGACGGCTCGAACCTGAATGGCGGCCGAACGAAAGGTTACCGGCCTCTTGCCGTTCGAGGAAGCCAGAAGTCGGTTAACGAAAGCTTGCCGGGATCCGCGGCATTTCGCGCGTCCGGGGGGCGCCGGCGCTCTCCGTTCCCCTTGCGGAAGGTGGTGGCTCGGAGATGTGCGAGGCGGATCGTTGCCAACGGAAGGGTGGCTCGTTGCGGTGTCATCCCGGACGCCGAAGGCGATCCGGGACCCATATCCACAACGTTTCAGTCGCAGCCTGTAGGCTGCGTTTCTCAAACGAAAGCTCCGCAAAGGTCGCGGAACGAGCGCGGCATGCGCGCTCGAATGGTCGTCGAGGTTATGGGTCCCGGGTCCGCTTCGCGGCCCGGGATGACAACCTCCGAAAGAATCACAGGCTTTCAGGAGAAGGAGCGACGCGCGGCCCTCGGGTCTCGACCTCGAGCGCTGCTCCCGACGCTCGAATCCCTTAGCCCTACGGAGCCGGATCCTCCGCGACCCGTCTCCCCCGCATGCGCTCGCGCAGCCGCGCGACCCGCTCCGACGCCCGGGCGCCGAGGACGAGCATCGCTGGGGTGAGGACGAGGGTCAGCACGGTCGCGAAGAACAGCCCGCCCGCGATCGCGCTCGCGAGCTCCGTCCACCATTGCGTCGAGGGGGCGCCGAAGAGGAGCTCGCGCCCGACGATGTCGATGTTGACGCCGATCACCATGGGCATCAGGCCGAGCACCGTCGTCGCGGAGGTGAGCACGACCGGCCGCAGGCGCTGCGCCCCCGTGCGCAGGACGGCCTCCACCGGATCGAGCCCGCGCGTGCGCAGCTGGTTATAGGTGTCGATGAGGACGATGTTGTTGTTCACGACGATGCCGGCGAGCGCGATCACGCCGAGCCCGCCCATCACGACCCCGAAGGGCCGCCCCGTCACCAGGAGCCCGATCAGCACGCCCGCGGTCGAGAACACGATCGCGCTCATCACGAGGAGCGCCTGGTAGATCGAGTTGAACTGCGTGACGAGGATGATCAGCATCAAGAGGATCGCCGCCGCGAAGGCGGTGGTGAGGAATTGCGCGGCCTCGCGCTGGTCCTCGTCCTGGCCGGCGAAGACCACCTCCACGAAGGGCGGCAGCTCGGCCTGCGCGAGCGCGGCGCGCAAGGCGTCGATCCGCTCGCTCGCCAGCAATCCCGTTTCCACGTCCGCGGAGACGTTCATCACGCGCCGCCCGTCGATCCGCTCGATCGTGCCGGTGCGCGGGGCGGGGCGGAAGGTCACGAAATTGCGGATCGGCACGAGGCCCTGGGCGGTCGGCACGCGCAATTGCTCGAGCCTCGCGAGGCTCCGGTCGGTCGCGGGGAAACGGACGCGGATCTCGACCTCGTCGGCGGCGTCCTCGGGGCGGTAGGTCGCGACTTCGAGGCCCGCCGTGAAGAGCTGCACCGCCTGGCCGAGCAGCGTCACGTCGGCGCCGAACCGAGCCGCTTCGGTGCGGTCGACGGCGAGCTCCCACTCGACGCCGGGGAGCGGGCGGTCGTCGGTGACGTCGACGAAGCCGCCGAGCCGGTCCATCACCCGGCGCACCTCCTCGACCGCGGGGCCGAGCGGCGCGCCTTGGCGCTGGGCGACGAGCCGCACCTCGACCGGCTTGCCGGTGCCCGGCCCCTGCTCCTGCTCGCGGATCTCGAGCTGGATCCCGGGAATGTCGGCCGTGCGGGCGCGCACCTCGTCGAGGATCTCGCGCGCAGGCGGGCGGCGGCGCCAATCGACGAGATCGAGCTGGATGATGCCGACGACGTCCTCCGCGAGCGTGCGCGAGCCGCCGACGCCGACCGTGCGGGCATAGACGTGGGCGACGTTCGGATCGTCGAGGAGCCGCGCCTCGACGCGGCGCACGAGCGCGTCGCGCTCCCAGATCGACAGATTGCCGCGCGCCTGGACCTGGACCTGCGCGAATTCCGGCTCGATCGTCGGGAAGAAGGTCACGCCGCGGCCGAACTGGGCATAGGCGAAGCCCGCCCCGATCAGCACCGCGACCGCGATCGCGAGCGTCGTGCCGGGCCAGGCGACCGCTTTGCGCAAGAGGCGCAGATAGGCGCCCGTGGCGCCGGGGATCGCGTCGAGATCGCCGGTCTCGGCGGCGCGGATCGTCTCCGCCTGCGCGCGCGAGCGGGCGCTCGGGCGTCCGAACAGGCCGCCGAGGACGGGGATGAAGACGAGCGCCATCAGGAGCGAGGCGCCGAGGGTCAGCATCACGGTGATCGGCAGGAACTTCATGAACTCGCCGACCACCCCGCCCCAGAACAGCAGGGGCAGGAACACCGCGAGCGTCGTCGCGGTCGCCGCCACGATCGGCCAGGCCATGCGCTTGGCCGCGTAGGCATAGGCCTCGTGCGGACGCACGCCCTCGCTCATGCGCCGGTCGGCGAGCTCCGTCGTCACGATCGCCCCGTCGACGAGCATGCCGACGACGAGGATGAGCGAGAACAGCACGACGATGTTGAGCGTGAAGCCGAGCCCCCAGATGCCGAGGATGCCCGCCAGGAACGCGCCGGGGATCGCGAGGCCGACGAGGAGCCCCGTGCGGATGCCCAGCGTCGCGACGATGACGATCATGACGATCGCGATCGCCGCGAGCACGTTGTTCTCGAGATCGCCGAGCATGGTCTCGACCTGCTCGGATTCGTCCTGGAGGTAGGAGACCGTGAGCGAATCCGGCCAGTCGACGGAGGCCTCCTCGACGAGGGCACGCACCCCCGCCACCGTCTCGATGATGTTGGCGCCGATGCGCTTGCGCACTTCGAGCGCGACCGCCGGCTCGCCGTCGATGCGCGCGAAGCCGTCCGGATCGCGGAAGGTGCGCCGCGGCACCGCGACGTCGGCGAAGGTCACGACCGTGTCGCCGACGACGCGCACCGGCATCGAGAGCACGTCCTCCACGGATTCGATGACGCCCGGCACCTTGAGGACGAGCCGCCCCGCGCCGGTCTCGAGCGCGCCCGCGGCGATCAGCCGGTTGTTGCGCTGGATCTGCTGGACGAGCTCCTCGAAGGAGATGCCGTAGGTCTCGAAGGCGACGGGGTCGATGAGGACTTCGAGCACCTCCTCGCGGTCGCCCCCGATCTCGACCTCGAGCACGCCCGCGAGCGCCTCGATCCGGTCGGAGAGGTCGCGCGCGGTGTTGACGAGGGCGCGCTCGGGGAGCGAGCCCGACAGCACGATCGTGAGCACGGGGAAGAGCGCGATGTTGAGCTCCTGCACCACCGGCTCCTCGGCGCCGGCGGGCAGATCGGGCTGCGCGCGGTCGACCGCCTCGCGGGTGTTCTGGCGCGCGAGCTCGGGCGAGAAACCCGCCTCGAATTCGAGCGTCAGCGAGGCGAAGCCTTCCGCCGCCGTCGCGCGCATCTCGCGCAGACCCTCGAGCGCCTGCAGCTCGCCCTCGAGCGGGCGGATCAGGAGCCGCTCGGCATCCTCGGGCGCGATGCCCTCGTAGGCGACCGAGACGAAGACGATCGGGATCGCGACGTCCGGCGCCGATTCCTTCGGGACCGCGCGATAGCCGACGATGCCGAGCGCCAGGATGAAGACGAACAGGAGCACCACGCTGCGCGTGCGCGAGAAGGCCGCGTCGACGAGCGCCCTCATCGCGTCGCCCCGAGCGCGCCCGTCGGGACCGCGTCGCCCGGCGCGCCGTCGGCCTCGGTCGGCGTCCCCGGTGCGCCCTCGACGACGCGCACGACCTCGCCCTCCTGGACGAAGCCCTGGCCGACGGTGATCAGCAGGATCTCCTCGGGCACGTTCGCGACCCACAGCCCCATCGCCTGCGCCTGGACGATCTCGACCTCGTGGAAGGCGACCGTGCCGTCGGGCTCGACGGTCTTGACGCCCAGGAGCCCCTCGGTCGAGAGCGAAAGGAGGGCAGGGGAGATGAAATGGGCGGGCACGGTCTCGACGGGGATCCGCGTCTCGGCGCTGATGCCGGCGGGGATCGCGCCGTGGGGATTGGGCACGCGGATCTCGACGCGGAACGTGCGCGTCTGCGGGTCGGCGCGGGCGGAGACGAAGGCGACCTCGCCCTCCGCCTGCCGCCCGTCGACGAAGGTGACCTGCGCCGGCAGCCCGATCGCGACCTCGCCGATGCTCTGCTGCGGCACGGCGATCCGCACGACGAGCGGGTCGATGTCGATGAGGCGGGCCACCTCGGAATTCATGGTGACGAAGGCCCCCTCGTCGAAGGCGAATTCGTCCACGATGCCGACGAACGGCGCGAGGATCGTCGCGTTCTCGATCTCGCGCTCGATGCGCGTGCGGGTCGCGACCGCCGAGCTGAGCGCGGTGCGCCGCTCGCGCAGCGTCTGCTCGGCGGCGAAACCGCGCTCGCCGAGCTGGACGGCGGCCTCGTAGGCGGCTTCGCGCTCCTCGACGAGCGCCTGCGCCTCCTCGAGCCGCGAGGGCAGATCGCCGAGGCCGATCCGCGCGACGACGTCGCCCTGCGCGACGCGGCTGCCCTGGGGCGCGACGATCTCCTCGAGCGGCCCCGCGAGTTCGGCGACGAGGCTCGCCTCGCGGCTCGGATGCGCCTCGCCCTGGCTGACGATGTGACGGGTCACCGGCTCGGCCACGAGGCGCCGCGCCTCGACCGCGAAGGGCGCGCGCCCCTCGGCCGCGCGCGGCGCCGCTTGCGGCTCGGGCTCGGCGAAGAGATAGCCGCTCGCGATCCAGGCGACGAGCCCGGCCGCGATCAGGCCGGCGATGAGATAGGAGCGATCCATGGAATCCCACGCTGACGACAGGGCGCGGGTGCGCAAGTCGGGGGCACCCGGCGCCGACTGGGCCAATGCGGGGTAGGGGAGGGTGGTTCCGTCGGGGCTCGTACGGGACGGTACGGCCGGCGGGTCAGATCCGGTAGCCGTTCGAGAGCGCGTCGTCGCGGGCGTTTCAAGCGGCTGTCATCCCGGGCCGCGAAGCGGACCCGGGACCCATATCCTCCGAGGACCGTCCGAGCGCGCATGCCGCGCTCGGTGCACGACCGTGCGGCAGCATCGATCGTCGGAGATACGCAGCCTACAGGCTGCGACCGAGACGTGGTGGTTATGGGTCCCGGATCGCGTTCGGCGTCCGGGATGACACCACTGAGCGAGAGTCCCATGAAAAAACCCGGGACGCGCTCTCCACGCGTCCCGGGCCGATCACGCTTCCCGTCGCTCTCGCGACGGCGTGTTTCACGCCGCGTCGGCGGCGACCTTCATGGAGACGATGCGGTCCGGGTCGCGGACGGGCTCGCCGCGCTTGATCTGGTCGACGTTCTCCATGCCCTCGGTCACCTTGCCCCAGACCGTGTATTGGCGGTCGAGGAAGCGGGCGTCGGTGAAGCAGATGAAGAACTGGCTGTTGGCCGAATGCGGGGCGGAGGTGCGCGCCATCGAGCAGGTGCCGCGTACATGCGGCTCCGCGTTGAACTCGGCCTTCAGGTCCGGATAGGACGAGCCGCCGGTGCCGGTGCCGTTCGGGCAGCCGGTCTGGGCCATGAAGCCCTCGATGACGCGGTGGAAGGCGATGCCGTCGTAGAAGCCTTCGCGGGCGAGCTTCTTGATGCGCTCGACATGGCCCGGCGCGAGATCGGGCCGCAGCTCGATGACGACCTTGCCCTTGGTGGTCTCCATGACGAGGGTGTTCTCGGGATCGGCCATGGCGCGGCCTCCTTTTCTCTCTCTGGCGATTAGTCGGCGATGCGCATCTCGAGGACGCGATCGGGATTGCGCACCATGCCGCTCTGGCCCGAGCCGCGCTCGAGCGCGTCCACCACCTCCATGCCGGAGACGACGTCGCCGACATAGGTGTATTGCCCGTCGAGCCAGGGGCCGCGGTCGAACATGATGAAGAACTGGCTGTTGGCCGAATTCGGGCTCTGCGCGCGCGCCATGCCGATCGAGCCGCGCACGAAGGGCGTGTCCGTGAACTCGGCCTGCAGGTTCGGCAGCTGCGAGCCGCCCGTGCCGGTGCCCGTCGGATCGCCGGTCTGGGCCATGAAGCCGTCGATGACGCGGTGGAAGGGCACGCCGTCGTAGAAGCCCTCGCGGGTGAGCGTGCGCAGGCGCTCCGCATGGGCGGGCGCGAGATCGGGGCGCAGCTCGAGCACCACCTCGCCCTTCGTCGTCGTCATCACGATTCGGTTCTCGTCGGCGGACGCGCCGAGCGCGGGCACGGCGAGAGCGGCGGCGAAGGCGAGTGCGGCGAGCGTTTTCTTCATTGCGATCTCCTCGGGGGCCGCGCGCGGCGGCGTCACGAAAGCTTGGCCTTCAGCGCCGCGACGACGGAGGGCGGCACGAAGGGGGCGACGTCGCCGCCCATCTTGGCGATCTGGCGCACGAGCGTGCCGGTAATGTGGCGCACGCCCGGCGAGGCGGGGAGGAAGACGGTCTGCACGTCGGGGGCCATCGCCGCGTTCATGCCCGCCATCTGCATCTCGTAATCGAGATCGGTGCCGTCGCGCAGGCCGCGCAGGATCACGCTCGCCCCCTCCCGCCGCGCGGCCTCGACCGCGAGCCCGTCGAAGGTCGCGACGTCGATGACGACGGGCAGCGCGAGATCGGCCGCGACCGCGCGGATCATGTCCGCCTTCTCGTCCGGCGAGAACAGAGGCGCCTTGCCGGGATGCACGCCGATGCCGACCACGATGCGGTCGACGAGGCGCGCGCCCTGGACGAGCACGTCGACATGCCCGTTCGTCACGGGGTCGAAGGAGCCTGTATAGAGGGCGGTGCGGCGCATCACGAGAGCTTGGTTAGCCGCTCGCGCGCGCCTCCGCAAGCGCTCAGGGAGCGGGGACCGGCGTCGGCGTTCCCGTCGGGGTCGGCAGGAGCGGAAGGGCGGTCGGCGAGGGGGCCGGTCCGAGGCCCGGCACGAGCGGCGGGACGAAGGGCGCCGGGGCGCGGGCGCGCTCGGCCTCCGCGCGCATCGTCTCGAGGCCGCGATCGATCGCCGCCAACCCGGCACCCGCGGCATGGGCGAGGCCGGCGGCCGCACCGATCGCGAGCGGGTTGCCGATGCCGCTCTCCGCGGCCGCACGACCCGCGAGCGTCCCGACGCGCCAGGCGTCGCCGAGATCCCGGTCGAAGTCGCGCAGCTCGGCGCGGATCGGGGCGGGCACGGCGCCGCCCATCTGGGTGAAGGTCGGCAACCCGCGCTGCGCCATCGCGCCGTCGGCGAAGTGGAGGGCGGTGCGTGCGGCGAGGCTCGCGCGCGGATCGGAATTGCGCAGAAGCGGGCTCGCGTCTTCCGCGGCGACGATGTCGCTCGCGAAACCGATCCGCCGCTCGCCCTTGTAGACGCCGTCGAAGCCGGGACCCTCCGGGTGCTCGGGCAGGCGGTGGCGGACCGAGAGCGTGTAGGCCGCACCGACCGTCGGCGTGCCGACGTGCTCGCGCAGCACGGTATCGTCGAAATGGCCGAGCGCGCGCGAGGCGCCCGCCAGGACCGCTCCGGCGATCGCGACTTGCGGGAGGGGGGCGCGCATCATCGGGACGGACACGGCCTGCCCGAGCGCCGAGGCGGCGGAGAGAACGCCGACGGAACCGGCGATCGTGACGCTCTGGTGGCTCGTCTGCGTCTCGAAATCGACGCCACGGCGCAGCATCGCCGTCAGCGTCGCGGACGGCAGGCGCCCCCGGAACGCGGTGGGGGTCGAGAACGCCATCGCGTTGCTGAAACCGCTCTCCGTCTTCTGGAACAGGCCGCCTTCCCCAACGAGCGGCGCCTCGCCCGCGAGGACGTCGGCGATCGCGCCGCGGTCGACCGTCATCGTGGTGACGACGCTGCGCCGATCGACGGGGACGGTGCTGGTCCAATCGGTCGGCCCCTGGCGGAGCACGGCGGTGACGGAATTGGCGGGCGTGCCGTCCCTCGTCGTGAAGTCGAAGGGACCGTTCACGCCGTGCGCGCCGACCGGCATCGAGACGCCGATCGAGCCGTTGATCGGTGCGCGCCGCGGCAGATCGATTCCGTAGGTGAGGGCGTCCGGCGCGAGGAAGGCGAGAGTCTCGAGCGCGCGGTCGAGGGGACCGGGACCCGGCGCGGCCGCGTTCGGCGCGGGCGTCGGGGCGCTCTCGCTCCGGGCGGGGGGCGTCGGGGTCGGCCTCGGATCGGGGATCGCCGGCGTCGCTCCCGTCTGTGCAGGCACGGGTGCGGTCGCCGTCGGGGTGGGAGTGGCCGTCGAGGGCGTCGGGACCGTCGGAGCCGGCGCGGCGGACAAGGGTGGGGCGCTGCTCGCGGCGGGCGGTCGGCCGGCTGCCGACCCGTTCGACGGGCGCTGCGCGGGGCCGAGATCCTCCGGCGCCTCCCGAGCAGGGCCGGTCGGGCGCGGCGTCGGCCGCCCCGGCCGCTCGACCGGCTCGCCGTCCTGCGGACGCGGCCGGCTGCCGGCCCCTTGGATCGCTCGGGAGAAATCCTTGCCGTCGCGCGCCTCGCGGCGCCCGCTTGCGGCCGAACCGGCGGTGCCGGCATCCTCGATCTTCATGGCGCGCACCTCGCGTCCGAATTGACCGGCGAAGGTTACGCGCCAAGCGGCATAATATCAATCTATATTAGATAATTGAAAGTAATTTAACTATACATAAACTATGTGTCTGACGGTACGGAACCGGGGCGCGTCGGCGGGCATTGGCTCCGACCCTACGGGCCAAGGAGGCAGCCATGGCGGAATTCGGCGGCAAGGTCGCGCTGGTGACGGGCGCAGGGTCGGGAATCGGCAAGGCCTCGGCCGTCCTGCTCGCCCGCGAAGGCGCCGCCGTCGGGGTCCTCTCGGACACGCAAAGCGAGATCGAAGAGACCGCCCGCGAGATCGCGGAGGCCGGCGGGCGGGCGCTGCCGCTCTGCGCCGACGTCTCGGACGCCGCCGCGATGCGCGCGGCGATCGATCGGCTTGCGTCGGAATACGGCCGGCTCGACGTCGTGTTCGCCAATGCCGGCATCAACGGCGTCTGGGCGCCGATCGACGAGCTCGAGCCCGAGGATTGGGACCGGACGATCGCGGTGAACCAGCGCGGGACCTTCCTGACGATCCGCTATGCCGTGCCGCATCTGAAGGCGGCGGGCGGGGGCGCGATCGTCGTGTGCTCGTCGATCAACGGGACCCGCAGCTTCTCCAATGCGGGCACGACGGCCTACAGCGCCACCAAGGCCGCGCAGGTCGCGATGATGCGGGTGCTCGCCCTCGAACTCGCGCCGCACGCCATCCGCGTGAACGCGGTGTGCCCGGGCTGGATCGACACGCAGATCGACGACAACACGCGGCCGCGCAACCTGGAACGGGCGGAATACCCGGTCGAGTTCCCCAAGGGCGAGATCCCGCTCACCGGCGGCCGGCCCGGCTCGAGCTTCGACGTCGCCGAGCTCGTCGCCTTCTTGGCGAGCGAGCGCGCCCGCCACATCACCGGCTCGCCGGTGTGGATCGACGCCGGGGAGTCGATCCTCGTTTGATCCCGCCTCGTTTGATCCCGCCTCGTTTGATCCCGCCTCGTGTGACCCGGCTCAGAGCGCCACGATCGCGATCGAGGCGATGAGCGCGGCGGTTCCGACGAAACCGGCGAGGGCGGCGAGGGCGCTGCCGGCGAGCACGGCGCGGACGACGATCTGCATGGGACCTCCCATCTCGATCCAGCGAAGCCGACCCCCGCCTGAGCGCGGGCCGACTAACCAAAGGTAAGCTTCATTCCGCACCGGCAGGCTTGCGCGAAGCCGTTCGGAAGAGCGCGACCCCCGGAGCCTCGCCCCGGATTGGTTAACGAGAGGTAAAAAACAAAACGATTGAGAGTGCAAGCGCAGCCGGGCGCTCAGCGCGTCTCGCGCGAAAGAAGCCGTTCCAAGAGGGGAACGAGCCGGTCCGGCAGGTAGGGCTTGGCGACGAAATGGGCGCCGTCCGGCAGCGCGCCGCTCGTCTCGTCCGAATGACCGGAGATCATCACGGCGGCGATTCGCGGCCAGCGCGCCCGGGTCGTCGCGACGACGGCGTTCCCGTCGATGGAGCCCGGCACGTGCGCGTCCGCGACGAGGGCGTCGATCGGCTCCTCGCCCTCGAGGAGGCGCAGCGCCGCGTCCGAATCCTCCACGCGCAACACCCGAAAACCGTGATGGCGCAGGAGCGCGCCGATATAGTCGCGCTCGTGCTTCTCCTCCTCGAGCACGAGGACGGTTACCTTGCGATCCGTGTGCTCGCCGCGCATCGTCTCCATGGCCGCCACCTCCCTGAGCGAGACAACGCTCCTGCGCGCGGACGCGTTCGCTAGGGGGAGGGCGCGCCGAAAAAAACCGGTTGCCAGCGTCCGCGGCCCCGGCTAAAAGCACCCCACCAACGCCGAGACGCGCCTTCCCGCGCCTCCGGTGCTCCGCCCAGGTAGCTCAGTTGGTAGAGCATGCGACTGAAAATCGCAGTGTCGGTGGTTCGATTCCGCCCCTGGGCACCATCTTCCTCGTTCTTCCGTCCGGGCCACTTCGATCGGCGCGCATCCGCGCCCGCCGCGCCCCCTCGCGCGTCCTCCGCACGGAACTTCCTGCCGCTTTCCTCTTTGCCCCTCGAAGCCCTGCCCCATCAGTCCGCCGACGCGCCGGCCCGGCTCGTGGGCGGCGAACCGCGAGGTGATCAGGAATGGCAAAGACCGTCGGCGACTTCTTCTGGGAACGCATCTCGGCCTGGGGGGTGAAGCGAATCTTCGGCTATCCGGGCGATGGGATCAACGGGCTCATCGGCGCGCTCGACCGCGCGCAGGATCGGCTGGAATTCGTGCAGTCGCGCCACGAGGAGATGTCGGCCTTCATGGCCTGCGCGCACGCGAAATTCACCGGAGAGGTCGGCGTCTGCCTCGCGACCTCGGGGCCGGGCGCGATCCATCTCCTCAACGGTCTCTACGATGCGCAGCTCGACCATCAGCCCGTCGTCGCGATCGTCGGCCAGCAATCGCGCGCGGCGCTCGGCGGCAACTATCAGCAGGAGGTCGATCTCCTCACCCTGTTCAAGGACGTCGCCGGCGAGTACGTGCACATGGCGTCCTCCCCCGTCCAGATCCGCCACCTCGTCGACCGCGCGATGCGCATCGCCAAGGCCGAGCGGGCCGTGACGTGCATCATCATCCCCAACGACATCCAGGAGATGAACGCCGTCGAGGAGCCGCCGCAGAAGCACGGCACGATCCATTCGGGCGTCGGCTATTCGCCGCCGGTCGTGCTCCCGGCCGACGAGGATCTGAAGCGCGCGGCCGACGTGATCAATGCGGGGAAGAAGGTCGCGATCCTGATCGGCGCGGGCGCGCTGCATGCCGGCGACGAGGTGACGGAGCTCGCCGAGAAGCTCGGCGCGGGCGTCGCCAAGGCGCTCTTGGGCAAGGCGGCGCTCCCCGACGATCTGCCCTTCGTGACGGGCTCGATCGGTCTTCTCGGCACACGGCCGAGCTACGACATGATGATGGGCTGCGACACGCTCCTCATGATCGGCTCGCGCTTCCCCTATTCGGAGTTCCTGCCCCCCGTCGGCCAGGCGCGCGGCGTCCAGATCGACCTCGATCCGAAGATGGTCTCGATCCGCTACCCGATGGAGGTGAACCTCATCGGCGACAGCGCCGGGACCATCCGCAAGCTCCTCCCGCTGCTCGACGCCAAGACGGATCGCTCCTGGCGCGAGGGCATCGAGAAGGGGATCGAGGATTGGTGGAGCGTGCTCGAGGGCCGCGCCATGACGAGCGCCGACCCGATCAACCCGCAGCGCGTGTTCTGGGAATTGTCGCCGCGCCTGCCGGACCGCTGCATCATCACCGCCGATTCGGGCTCGGGCACGAACTGGTTCGCGCGCGACGTGAAGATGCGCAAGGGCATGATGTCCTCGCTCTCCGGCACGCTCGCGACGATGGGGCCGGCGGTGCCCTACGCGATCGCGGCGAAGTTCGCCTACCCGGATCGCCCCGTGGTCGCGATGGTGGGCGACGGGGCGATGCAGATGAACGGCCTCGCCGAGCTGATCACGGTGGGCAAGTACTGGAAGAAATGGGCGAACCCGCAGATGATCTTCCTCGTGCTCGCCAACGGGGATCTCAACCAGGTCACCTGGGAGATGCGCGCTCAAGCCGGCGATCCGAAATTCGAGGCCTCCCAGGAGGTGCCCCGCTTCCCCTTCGCCCGCTATGCCGAGCTCCTCGGCTTCAAGGGCATCTATGTCGACGATCCCGAATCGATCGGGCCCGCTTGGGACGAGGCTTTCGCGGCGAAGGTGCCGGTGGTGCTCGAGGTCGTCACCGATCCGAACGTCCCCCCGCTGCCGCCGCACATCACCTTCGAGAACGCCAAAGCGCTCACCTCGACCCTGCTCACCGGCGACCCGGACGAGGTGAAGATCGTCACGCAGACGGTCAAGGAGATGGTCAACGACTACCTGCCGGGCGGCAAGTCGCGCTGACGCGCCGCGCCGCGGGGCCGGACACGCAGACGAACGGGGCGGACCGCGATCCGCCCCGTTTTCGTGCGGGCGGTCGCGGATCGAAGCCGGGCGCTCGCGCGTTCGAACTGCCGAGCACGATGCACGGACACGGTTCGGAGTACCCCATGAACGCCACGGCCCTTCCCTTCGCCCTCGCCGCAGGCCTCCTTCTCGCCGCCCCCGCCGCCGCGCAGCCGAGCGCGACGGTTCCCGCCTGCGAGACGCAGGCCGAGCTCGAGCAGCTCCTCGGCAGCGACGGCGCCTTCACCCCCGACGGCTGCCGCGAGATCGCCGTCACCCGCATCGAAATCGACGGCGCCGAGCCCGTCTGCGTCATCGACCTGAGCCCGCAGACCGACCCCGGCATCCTCGACCGCCTCACCGAGGCGGCCGTGTCGATGCAATGGTGGGTGCCCTGCGCCGCGCTGGCGGTGCCGTGAGCGATGAAGGGCCAAGTGAAGGGCCAAGTGCGACGAGATCCGAGAATCGCGACCTGCCTCGAGAGGCTTCCTCCTCCTCCCCCCGAGAGCTGGAAATCTGTCGCCTGGTACCCTCGTCGCCGTCATTCCGGGGCGCGAAGCGAGCCCGGAACCTAGACTCCCGACGATGGACGAGCAGCCTATAGGCTGCGTCGCTCGACCTATTCTCGGTATTTTGGTTGTGGAACGAGCGCGCATGCGCGCTCGGACTTGCGTCGGGGTTCTGGGTTCCGGGCTCGCTTCGCGCCCCGGAATGACGACGTTGAGGTTCTGGCAGACGGATTCTCAAAACTCGGTCGAAGGAGAGGGGGCGACGTTACAGTCGCACGCGGGTTGCCCCGCATGGTCGCCCGCCCCGGACACCCCTTGTCATCCCCCCGGGCGATCGCTACATCGGATCTGTCGGGGAAACCCGACTATGATCGTAGAGGCAGGACGGAATAGACGTTCAGGACGCGGGTTCAATTCCCGCCGCCTCCACCAGGAGCGCAGATCGGCGGCGTTCTCCGCGCGGGCTGCGCTCCTGATGGGGGCGACATGGGTTCGACTGGGCGTGGTAAAGGTCAGGCTGCGATCGGGCTGAGCTACGGCCCTGACAGTGCAAATCACAAGTGCCAACGACAACGTTGCCACTTCGGAGCTCCGCATCGCTGCGTGAGTCACCGGGGGCTCGGGAAAGCCTAGCAACAGAAACGGCGCCTTACGGCGCCGTTCCCATTTCCGCTTCATGCGGAGGCGGTCACGCGGACGTGCCCGCTCAGTTCTGGCCCCACTGGCCGCCGGTCTGGCCGGTCTGGCCGGTCTGACCCGTCTGACCCCAGCGCTGCTGGTCCTGATCCTGCCCGAACTGGCCGGTCTGGCCGAAGCCCTGCTGACCCTGCTGGCCGAACTGACCGCCCTGGCCGCCGCCGAGCGCGCCGGTCGCCATCTGGTCGTGCACGTGGATGTAGATCATCTGGCCGTCCTGCGTGCGGGCCTGGAGCAGGTTCTGGTCCATGCGCTGCACGCTCTGGAAGCCGGCCTGGCGAAGCTGCTGCTCGACCTGCTGGATGCCCTGCTGGCCCTGCTGACCCATCTGGCCCGCCTGACCGAACTGCTGGCCCTGCTGGCCCTGGCCGAATTGACCCGTCTGGCCGGTCTGGCCGAACTGCTGACCCTGCTGGCCCTGGCCGAACTGACCCGTCTGGCCCGTCTGACCCCACTGCTGCTGGCCGGTCTGGCCGGTCTGGCCCGTCTGACCCCACTGACCCGTCTGGCCGGTCTGGCCGAACTGCTGACCCGTCTGGCCCGTCTGGCCCGTCTGGCCGGTCTGACCCCAGCGCTGCTGGTCCTGCTGGCCGAACTGGCCCGTCTGCTGCTGGCCGGTCTGGCCCCAACGCTGCTGATCCTGGTCCTGCTGGCCCCATTGCTGAGCCGCGGCGGAGCCGCCGGCGAGCATCAAGGCGGCGGTCATCGCGGCAACCGTGGTGCGCTTGAGCATGTTTCTCCCTCCCGGGTTTGCGGTTCGAAAAGGCCACGCGACGGACGCCGCGCGGCCGTGTCCTCGCTTCGGACACGGCGACCGCAAAAGTCTTCCCACGGGGAGGGGTTCCGATTTTTCGGGCGCGTGCGGCTCACTTTCGCCGATCTCAGGAGTCCTGTCCTGAGCTTTCGCGCGAATCCTAACGCGGCAGGAGCGCGGGCGTTCCGGGCTCGCTCGTGGACCCCTCGGCTGGACCCCTCGGCGCGGCTTCGCCGTTCTCCCCCGCGATGGACACGGCTCTCGCGAACCTTCTCGAATGGATCGGAGCGGCGCTCGCCGCGCTCGCGCGGGCGGCACTCGCCTATCTCGGCGAGCCGACGGTGCTCGCCGAACTCGTCGCGCTCGCAGCCCTCGCGCTCGCCGGGCTCGCCCTCGGGCGGCGCGCGGAGGCGCGGCTCGAGCCGCGGGTGCGGGAGATCCGCGGCGATCCGCGGCTCATCCGCATCGCCGCGATCCTCCTGCGGCGCACGCCGGCGATGATCGCCGCGGCCTGCCTCTGGGCGGGATCGATCGCAGCGCGCCTCCTCGTCCCGCCGCCGACCGGAGACCTCCTCCTCGTGGCCGCCTGGCTGACGACCGCCTGGGTCGCGATCTCCGTCCTCGCGCGGCTCGTGCGCAACCGCACGCTGGGGCGTCTCCTCGCCTATGCCGCCTGGACGCTGATCGCGCTGCAGATCACCGGGCTCTGGGGCGGCGTGCGGGCGGGGCTTGCGCGCGCGGCGATCGATGTCGGCGAGACGCGGGTCTCCGCCCTGTTCATCCTGGAGGGCCTCCTCGTCGCGGCGATCGCGATCTGGCTCGCCTTGATGGCGGGGCGGGTGCTCGAGGCCTGGCTCGCGCGCAATCGCGACGTGACGCCGGGCCTGCGGGTGCTCCTCGGCAAGGTCGCGCGCATCGTCCTCGTCGCGATCGCCGGCCTCGTCGCGCTCACCGCGATGGGCATCGACGTCACCGCGCTGACCGTGTTCACCGGCGCGCTCGGGGTGGGCCTCGGCTTCGGCCTGCAGAAGGTCGTCTCGAACTATCTCAGCGGCATCATCATCCTCGCCGACCGGTCGATCAAACCCGGCGACATCGTCTCGCTCGGCGAGAAGATCGGTCTCGTGCGCTCGATCCGGGCGCGCTTCGTCTCGATCGTGACGCGAGACGGCGTCGAATATCTGATCCCCAACGAGGACTTCGTCACGAACCGGGTCGTGAACTGGTCCTTCACCGACAACCTCGTGCGCATCGACGTGACCTTCGGCGTCTCCTACGACAGCGATCCGCATCTCGTGCGGCGCATCGCCGTCGAGATCGCGCGGGCGACGCCGCGGGTCGAGGCGAGCCCGGCGCCCGTCTGCCACATCGAGGCCTTCGGCTCGTCCTCGCTCGATTTCCTCCTGCGCTTCTGGATCCACGATCCGCACGAGGGCCTCGCCAATGTGCGCGGGGCGGTGCTGATCGGGCTGTGGGACGCGTTCAAGGAGGCGGGAATCAAGATCCCCTACCCGCATCGCGAGGTCATCCTGCGCGCGAGCGAGGGCGAGGGGAGGCCGCGCCTCTGACCGGCGCGCGATGCGCATTTTCCCCTGTGGCAGACGGTCGCGCCCCGCTGTATCGTGCCCGTACGGAACGTCCGCGTCTCGGAACGACGATCGGCGCGGGCGTGACCGTGGTCGCGTGCCCGGACCGGATGTCCGGGCCGCTTTCTTCGGGGGCAGACATGAACCGCGTCGGTATCCTCGCGGCCATCCTCGGCGTGACGTGCCTCGTCGCGTTGCCGGGAAGCGCGCAGAACTTCAACCGCAATCCCGCTTTCGGGACGCACGATCTCGCAGCCGGCTTCGAGCCGGATCCCTACCGCATCGACGTCCGCGCCGGCGGCAGCCGCGACGCGTCGACCCTCGGGTCTGCCTGCAGCGGATCGATCGCGGATGCGCCGGACGTGCGCATCAATTACCGCGCGGGCGATTTCCCGCTCAGCTTCACCGTCCGCTCGCGGGTCGACACGACGCTCGTCGTGAACGATCCGAACGGGCGCTGGTATTGCGACGACGACAGCGCGGGCGATCTCGACCCGATGCTGCGCTTCGAGAAGCCGCTCTCGGGTCAGTACGACGTCTGGATCGGCCATTTCGACGGCGGCAGCGGGCGGCCCGCGCAGCTGATCGTCACCGAGTATTGACCCCGCCGGTGCCGTTGCGCCCGCTCGTTTGCGGGCGCGCGGCGCCGATCGCGCGCGGGCGCTCGGGCAGCGCGCGGGTCCCGCAATCGGAGCGGCGGCCGATGCGCGGCTCGCCCGTGCGCACCCGCCGCACGGCGAGATTGTGGAGAAGGTAATAGCCGACGAGGCGCACGCCCGCGGCGGCCGCCCGCATGTCGAACCCCGGCAGCGCCCGGCTCGGTTCCGCGATGCGCCCGCGATAGAGCCACGCATCGCCGAGGAAAGCCGGCACCGCGCGATCCTCGGGGACCGCGCAGACGAGATCCGGCATGTCCTCGCGCGAGAACAGGTTGTAGACGACGCCGCAAGGGCGTCTCGCCTGCGCGCTCGTGCGCGCCGGTAAGCGATGTCTCAAGGCCCGTCTCCCTGATCGGCGAAGGTCGTCGCCCCGCCATGGGACGCGCCTCCGATCTCGTTGTCGTTGTGTCTCGCCGATCCGCTCGGCATTCGGATCGTCCCGGGGACGGTGCCCGTGGACGGCGTCGCCTGCGTTGACGCAGATCATGGCGCGGCGCGCGGGACGGTGCGCGAGGGCGCGGGTCGCGAAAGTAAGGCGGCTGCGGGCGCCGCGCGCCCGCGATCAGCAGAGCGATCAGCTCCCCGTCGCGATCAGCGCGAGCATGCCGATCATCGTGACGAACACGCCGAGCGAGGCGATCTCGGCGGCGGCTTCGAGGAGCGGGCGCAGGAGGGTTGCAAGCATGGCGGAGAACTCCCGGAACGGCTTCGACGACGCCCCGATCGGGACGATCCCGACTCAGCGGCGATGAGCCCTCGTCGAGACCGTTCTAGTTTGTTCCATATTCGTTCGGAACAAAAGTTCTCTTTTCGTGCTCGCTTCCGTCAAGGTTAATGGACAGGCCGGAGGAGCCGAGCGGCCCGTCTTTCCGGGGCCCGGACCGCCGGCGTCTCGGAAAAGGGAGAAGTATCGGCCCCTCAGACGAGCCGCGATTGTTCGAGCGCGGCGCGCACGAAGCTCTGGAAGAGCGGGTGGGGCTCGAAGGGGCGCGATTTCAGTTCCGGGTGGAACTGCACGCCGACGAACCAGGGATGGTCCGTGCGCTCGACGATCTCGGGCAGGAGGCCGTCCGGGGAGAGGCCGCAGAAGCGCAGGCCCGCCTCCTCCAGCCGCTCGCGATAGCCCATATTGACCTCGTAGCGGTGGCGGTGGCGCTCCTCGATCTCGCGGGCGCCGTAGATCTCCGCGACGCGGCAGCCCTCGACCAGCATCGCCGGATAGGCGCCGAGCCGCATCGTCCCGCCGAGATCGCCCGCGGCCGCGCGCCGCTCGAGCTCGTTGCCGCGCATCCATTCGGTCATGAGGCCGACGATCGGCTCGGGCGTCGGGCCGAACTCGGTCGAGCCCGCCTTCTCGATGCCAGCGAGCGAGCGCGCGCTCTCGATCACCGCCATCTGCATGCCGAAGCAGATGCCGAAATAGGGGATGTTGCGCTCGCGCGCGAAGCGCACCGCGGCGATCTTGCCCTCGGCGCCGCGCTGGCCGAAGCCGCCCGGCACGAGGATGCCGTTGACGCCCTCGAGATAGGGCGCGGGGTCGGAGCGCTCGAAGATCTCGCTCTCGATCCAGTCGAGATTGACCTTCACACGGTTGGCGATGCCACCGTGGGTCAGCGCCTCGATGAGCGACTTGTAGGCGTCCTTGAGGCCCGTGTACTTGCCGACGATCGCGATCGTGACCTCGCCCTCGGGGTTCTTCACGCGCTCGACGATGTCCGTCCAGCGCGAGAGATCGGGCTCCCCGCCCTCGTCGAGGCCGAAGGCCGCGAGCACTTCGCGGTCGAGGCCCTCCGCGTGGTAGGAGAGCGGCACCTCGTAGATCGTGTCGACGTCGCGCGCCTCGATCACGGCGGTCTCGCGCACGTTGCAGAAGAGCGCGAGCTTGCGGCGCTCGTCGGCGGGGATCGGGCGGTCGCAGCGGCACAGGAGGATGTCGGGCTGGATGCCGATCGAGCGCAGCTCGGCGACCGAGTGCTGAGTGGGCTTCGTCTTCAGCTCGCCGGCGGAGGGGATGTAGGGCAGCAGCGTCAGGTGGATGTAGATCGCCTGGCCGCGCGGCAGATCGTTGCCGAGCTGGCGGATCGCCTCGAAGAAGGGCAGGCCCTCGATGTCGCCCACCGTGCCGCCGATCTCGACGAGCACGAAATCGTAGCCCTCATTGCCGGAGACGACGAAATCCTTGATCGCGTTCGTGACGTGCGGGATCACCTGGATCGTCGCGCCGAGATAATCGCCGCGGCGCTCCTTGGTGATGATGTCGAGATAGATGCGGCCCGTGGTGATGTTGTCCTGACGGGTCGCCGGCACGCCGGTGAAGCGCTCGTAATGGCCGAGATCGAGGTCGGTCTCCGCGCCGTCGTCCGTGACGAAGACCTCGCCGTGCTGATACGGGCTCATCGTGCCCGGATCGACGTTGAGATAGGGATCGAGCTTGCGCAGGCGGACCTTGTAGCCGCGCGCCTGCAGGACGGCCGCGAGCGCCGCCGAAGCGAGGCCCTTGCCGAGAGACGACACCACGCCGCCGGTGATGAAAACGTACCGCGTCATGGACCTTGATCCCTAATGCGCGCCGCGCGATTCGCAAGAGGGAATCGCGTTCGGGCGTGTCGTTCCACAGGATGAGGGGCTCGCCTGCGCACGCAAGCGAGAAGGGCCGGTCTCCCGGCCCTTCGAGACGTCTCGATGCGGCCCGTCGCTCAGCGCGATTGCGGGACCTGGGGAGCGCCGTTGTTCTGCGCCGGGCCCTGCATCTGCTGGAGCTGCTCGAGCACGCCCGGCCCGGTCGGCGGCGCCACCGGATCGGCGCCCGGCTGCACCGGCGGCGAGGAGAGCGGCATCGTGTCGAACACGGAGGTCGGCGCCCGCGCCGAGCCCGCCATGATCGCGAGCCCGAGGCTCGTCGCGAAGAACAGAGCGGCGAGGATCGCCGTCGTGCGCGTCAGCGCGCTCGCCTGGCCGCGACCGGTCATGAAGCCGCCGGCCGCCGACGACCCGCCCCCCATGCCGAGCCCGCCGCCCTCCGAGCGCTGCAGGAGCACCACGCCGACGAGCGCGAGCACGATGACCAGATGGATGATGATCAGGATGGTCTGCATCACAAAAGCCCAGAGCGGCCCGCGCCGCTCGCGTTCCACGTTGGCCAGAGCTCTAGCACGAGCCCCGCGGCTATTCCAAGGCGAAAAGCCGAAGCGACGGATGTGGGGGCGGGGAGGGGGGCGGGCAAGGGGTCAATGAAAGCGCGCACCTGCGATCATCGCTATAGCGAGGATCAACATCACACCAGCCAGGCGGGCGACCGTGCGCCTGCGGCTGGCGCTAGTCACCCATCGTTTACTCCCGGCATGCGCAGACAGGCCGGCGGCGCAGTAGATCACGAGGCACAGGAAGCTCGTCGTGGAGCCGAGTATCAACGCCTGCCGCCACAGCGCGCCCCCGGCCGGAACGATGAATTGCGGCAAGATCGAAAAGTAGAAGAGAATTCCCTTCGGGTTAAGTGCGCTTGTCGCCACGCCGAAAAGGAAATCGCCGCTTTTCGACGCGGTCGAGTTGGGCGCTCCCTCCGGCATCATCCCGTCCGCCCGGAACAGCCGCCACGCTAGATAAGTCAAATAGGCGAGGCCGCAAATCTGAACGACGCGGAAAACGGTCTCATCGAGCGCGAAGAGAACTCCAACGCCGACCGCGACAAGGCCCGTGAACAGCAAGTAACCCGCTGCGATACCCGCTGATGCATATAGTGCGCCCGACCTGCCGTGCACGAGCGATCGTCCGACGACGTAAAGCATATCCGGTCCAGGAACAACGATCAGGCTGATGACGAGAACTAAGAAGACAAAGAATTCCGGCTGCATTTGAGAACCCTCGTTCTAGATCACGCGTAGGAGTAAGTGCCGGTCTTCATGCCGAAGGTCACGGCAGGGTCGATCGATCTCACCGCAGCCAACCGTCTATCGAATAGTTGCATCGCTGTTAGACTGTGACCGTCATAGATCGGAAAATAGAAATTCCACCCTTCAGGAAACTCATCGACGTGGAAGTTTGTTTTCATGCCACGAAAAAAAGCAATAGGAATTAAGTGGAAAATCGAGTATCGAGCTTTTGTGTGATATCTTCCGACAATAGCCTTTATCTCCTTGTACCCCTTCTCTATAGAGATGAAGCTATCCTCGGTAGCGTCAGGTCCAAGTACGACGCCGAAGTTGATCTCTCTCAGGCCCTGTCCTAGAATAGCATTGATGATCCTATTTGTAATTTCTTGTGACTTAAGTTTCTTGTATTTGTCTCTATGCTCGAAGCTCTCTAGTGGAACAAAGAGTCTGTAGGCACCAACGTGGGTGCCTTTGCGTTCATCATAGTTGCTTTGGAAAAGGGCGCGTATCATCCCGTAGTCGATTTCGTCGCCTTTAGCGAAGCGTCCGATTTCAAGTCCGTTCGGAAATTCCCAAGCGAATCCGCGTTCGTACAATATTGAAAACAATTTCTCGATGTAATCACGTTTTAGTAATAGCAGGTTATCATCTGAAAAGTTCAGTGTCTTGATCCCATGCCTCTCGTAGTGATCAATCATTGACAGTGCAAGTTCGAAGTTCATCGACTCGAACTTCGTGCGCCTGCTTTCACAAAAATCGCACTCTCGAGGGCATCCGCGTGTGAAGTAGATGAAGCCCACTGGAGTGCTAACACCTTTCGGAACCGGGCCATCATGACTGTTAATGTACCGGTCCAGAGGCTCTAGTTTATTGAAGGCCGGTTTCGCGATATCTTCAAAGCTATGACGATGCTCATTGACGACTCTTGGCGTCGTCCAATCGTTGTTTGAAAACTCAGAGGGGTTCACATCGCCGCGGAAGACAAGATTGGCACCGCACCCGATGTAAAATTGTGGGCGCACTTTTGCATCTGCTCCCCCAACTATTATCTTGATTTCCGGCTTCACCTCGCGGCAGTAAGATATCAGATCGCGGACAATTCCAGATTCGTAAGTGAAGTGGTTGGAAAAACCGACAAGGTCCGAGTTCTCAATCGCCTGCCGGGCAAATTCGAAGGGGGCGCCGACACGCTTGATCAGTACATATCGGTCGCCGAGATCAACAGTCTTGTATTCGAACTCATATTCTGAATCTTGTGCTCTCAGATCAACGATTTGAACATGATGGTCTGTCGTACTTTCGATGATTGCAGCCACTCGGGCCAAGCTCACTGGCATCGTGTTGCGATACACGTTGCCGAGAATGATCCGCTCTTGTGGAGCGCCATGAGGAATGAGGCTGAACGAGGGGGTGGGATGATTAATCAACGTCATCAACATGAAGAGCTCCGTTCGTTGTCTAACGTGATCGCTATTCCACACGCGCGGTGAAGCTGGATCCCCACACAAGATTGCATTACAGCTGAATTGCTGCGCTGATGCACGCGAATGATTGTCGATGAGGAGCGGGGATCAATGCGCCTGGACCGAAAGGATTTCGAGATTCTGCGCATTCTGCAGGAGGATGGGAGGACACCTAACAAGGTGATCGCTGCAGCAGTCGAGCTAGCGGGCTCGACGGTGCACGAGCGAATCAAGCGCCTCGAAGGAGCCGGCATCATCGGCCCCGGTGGCATCGAGCCGCATCCGGCGGCCTACGGCGTCGGGCTCGAGGCACTATTCCTCGTGACCTTGACCAAACACGATCGGCAGGTCGTGGAGAGATTCATGTCAGAGGTCGCGCAGATCAACGAGGTGCGAGCGCTGTTCCTGATCTCCGGGCGCTACGATATCGTGGCCCACGTCGTCGTTCGCGATGTGGCGCACCTGCGCGATTTGGCTCTCGACGAGTTCACGAGCCGAGAAGGCGTCGAGCAGATCGAGACGGCGATCGTTTTCGAGAAGCGCCGGAATCGAGTGTTGTCGCCGTTGGTTCCCTCGGAGGGCTGCTGAGCCGCGCTTCCGGATCGGATGCGGGTATCAAAGGTTCGGGGGGTACGGCTGGCGGTCTTGCCGCGGACGTCGCGCCGCTGCCCAGCAGCCAGTCCTGACGCCGTATTCCCTCACCCCTGCCCCTCTCCCTCCCGGGAGAGGGGTTCTCGCGCGGAGCACATCCCTCCCCGTAGGGGAGGGTGGCCCCTGAGCGCAGCGAAGGGGTCGGGTGGGGCCCGACGCATGCAAGATATTCTCCACCCGGGCCCCGCCCGGCCCTTCTCGCTCCGCTCGAAGGTCCACCCTCCCCTCCGGGGAGGGATGGGTGCGCGTCTCCCCTTTCCCGGATGGGAGAGGGGCCGGGGGTGAGGGGGTACGGCTGGCGGTCTTGCCGCGGACGTCGCGCCGCTGCCCATTGGCCAGTCCTGACGCCGTATTCCCTCACCCCTGCCCCTCTCCCTTCCGGGAGAGGGGTTCTCGCGCGGAGCACATCCCTCCCCGTAGGGGAGGGTGGCCCCTGAGCGCAGCGAAGGGGTCGGGTGGGGCCCGACGCATGCAAGATATTCTCCACCCGGGCCCCGCCCGGCCCTTCTCGCTCCGCTCGAAGGTCCACCCTCCCCTCCGGGGAGGGATGGGTGCCACTGATCCGCCGCAGCTCCCCGCGCACCGCTCCCAGCTCGCGCAACACGATCTCCCCGATCCGCCCGAGCGCATCCCGCTCCGACCCCTCGCCGAGCCCCTCGATCGCGAGCGCGAGCCCCTCGGCGAGGCGCGAGGCCGCGTTGAGCGCGTCCTCGAGATCGAGGAGGTCGCGGGCGAGGGGAGGGGGGGCGCGCAGCGGCGGCTCCTCGTCGAAGAGAACCGATGCCAGAGCCTGCGCGCCGCGCACGAGCCGCTCGGCCTGCGCCGCCGATCGCCCGTGGAGAAGCGCGCGCACGAGCTCCTCCACGCGCGCGCGATCGCACGCGGATGTGGTATCCGTCGTCTCGGCCATGTCCGTCTCCGATGGGGGTGGTCGTGGGCGTGCGTGAAAGGCTATCCTGTCGCCCTCGCCATTTCTCTGTTAACAGAGTTTATCCGACGTGTCAAACCCTGATAACAGAAAAAAGCGCGGCCCCGCCCCGACCGAGATCGGCACCCTCATCGGCGTGCGCCTGCGCTCCGACCTCTTGCGCCAGCTCGACGACGCCATCGCCAAGGAGCCCGACCCGAAGCCGGGGCGGCCGGAGATGATAAGGCGGGCGTTGCAGGAATGGCTCGCGGAGAGAGATCGCACACACGAGTAAAGCAAGTTCGATTCCCGTGACACCGAAAAAGCGCGGCCGCCCCGCCACCGGCACCGACCCCCACCTCTCCTTCCGCTCTCCCCCCGAGGTCACGGAAGCGATCGAGCGCGCCGCCAAGGCTCAGACCGACACGCCGAGCCGTTCGGAGATGATCCGGCGGATCGTGACGGAATGGCTGCGGGAGCGGGGGCATTTGGGGTGATGTCCGAGTTGTAAAATGCAATTATTCTTGGTAGCATTTGGGATGGAACGAGGGGGGCTGGGCAATGGTAGCGCTAATCGCGGCTATACTCGCTATACTGGTATCGACAACGACGCTGGCTACATTTGCCTACGTGAACTTGCCCGAAATCAGAAAGGTTCTCTGCTGTAACGAGCCTATAATACGTGCGCAGCCAACGGGTTCTAGCATCCCTCAAGGTGGCTTTGAGGTTCGTGACGTCGTTTTCGCAAACTTTGGATTGCGGCCTGCAATTATAGATGCGAAGTACATGTGCAGGTTTAGGGGTGAAGATGGTCGCTTTATGACCTATGAAGGCGGTAGCGAAATCGTAGAATTCTTCACAACAGGATCAACGGAGCTACTGATCTATGGTGAGCAGGCTAGATCGATAAGGTTTGTCTCTAGTGGTGGTGCCGCCATACCCGATAATGCAACGTCGGTTGAGCAAGTTTGTAGCCCGAGATTTGTCGATCTCAGCCTCGTGCCCGAGCGCGATGGCCGTTTGACCTTCAAGTCAATAGAATACGTTATTAGGTTGCGCTGAAGACGGAGCGCTTGAGGTGTGCAAGAAATAAATGGGGACCGAGCATAGAATCCGGCTGCGCAGCAAGCGCTTGCGGCGGCGACGATCCGCCTCGTCGGCTGGATTCCGAGCGTCTGCGGCGCGATTAACATGCTGGGTCCCCTTCTCCTGCGCACGCTTTGCGTGCTTTGGCCGGGGAATGACACCCTTCCGCCTTTGGCGGGCACCGACCCTCACCCCGCCCCCAGCGTCCGCACCGCCGCATCCCGCGAGAACAAATACAACAGCACCCGCAGCGCCTCCCCCCGCTCCCCGCGCAAATCCGGATCGCGCAAGACCACCAGCCGCGCGTCGTCGCGCGCCGTCGCCAGCAGATCCCCGTCGATCTCCGGCCGCAGCAGCTTGAACCCCGGAAGCCCCGATTGGCGCGTCCCCAGAACCTCGCCCTCGCCGCGCAGCCTCAAATCCTCCTCCGCGATGCGAAAACCGTCCTCCGTCTCGCGCATGATCTCAAGGCGCGCGCGGGCGGTCTCGCCCAAGGGCCCCTTGTAGAGGAGGAGGCAGGTGGAGGCGCCGGTGCCGCGGCCGACGCGGCCGCGCAGCTGGTGGAGCTGGGCGAGGCCGAAGCGCTCGGCGTGCTCGATCACCATGATGGTGGCCTCCGGCACGTCGACGCCGACCTCGACGACGGTGGTGGAGACCAGCAGCGTCGTCTCTCCGGCCTGGAAGGCGGCCATCGCGGCGTCCTTGTCGCGGCCCGCCATGCGCCCATGGACGAGCCCGACCTTCGCGCCGAAATGCTTCGCGAGATCCTCCGCGCGCTCTTCCGCCGCGGCGAGGTCGATGACCTCGCTCTCCTCGACGAGCGGGCAGATCCAATAGACCCGCGCGCCCCCCGCCATCGCCCGCCCGATCCCGGCGACGACCTCGCCGATGCGCTCGGTCGAGACGAGGCGGGTCGCGATCGGCTGGCGGCCGGGCGGCTTCTCGTCGAGGACCGAGACGTCCATGTCGCCGAAGAAGGTGAGCGCGAGCGTGCGCGGGATCGGGGTCGCGGTCATCACGAGGAAGTCCACCGCCTCGCCCTTGGCGCCGAGCGCGAGGCGCTGGTGGACGCCGAAGCGGTGCTGCTCGTCGACGATGGCGAGCCCGAGATCGTGGAAGACGACGTCGTCCTGGAAGAGCGCGTGGGTGCCGACGAGAATCGAGGTCGCGCCCTCGGCGAGCGCGGCGAGGATCGCGCGGCGCTCGAGCCCCTTCTCGCGGCCGGTGAGGAGGCCGATCGAGAGGCCGTTCGCCTCCGCCAGAGGCCGCAGCCGCTCGTAATGCTGGCGGGCGAGGATCTCGGTCGGCGCCATCAAGGCCGCCTGCCGCCCGGCCTCGATCGCGCTCGCCATGGCGAGGAGCGCGACCGCGGTCTTGCCCGAGCCGACATCGCCCTGGAGGAGGCGCAGCATGCGGGTCGGCGCGACGAGATCGGCGCGGATCTCGGCGATCGCCCGCGTCTGCGCGCCCGTGAGCGCGAAAGGCAGCGACGCCTCGACCTTCCGCGCGAGCGCCCCGTCGCCGGCATTCGCGCGCCCGGGCTTGCGGCGCATCTTGGCGCGCACGAGGGCGAGCGCGAGCTGCGAGGACAGGGCCTCGTCGTAGGCGAGGCGGCGCCGGGCGGGGTTCTTCGCAAAGCCCTCCTCGGAGAGGGCGGCGGCGTCCGGGGGCTCGTGGAGCGCGCGCAAGGCCTCGCGGAAGGCGGGGAAGCGCTCGCGGGCGCGGTGCGCCGCATCGAGCCATTCGGGCATCTCGGGCACGCGCTCGAGGGCGGCACTCGCGAGGCGGTGGATCATGCGCGAGGTGAGCCCCTCGGTCTGCCCGTAGACGGGCTCGACCGCAGGCAGCTTGCCGAGCTCGCTTTCGTCGATGACGCGATCGGGATGCACCATCTGCCGGCGCCCGTCCCAGACCTCGAGCTTGCCCGAGACGACCTTGCGCGCGCCGATCGGCAGGAGCCGCTCGATGCGCGCGCGCGGCAGGCCGAAGAAGACGAGGGCGACGTCGCCGGTGTCGTCCTCCACCACGACCCGATAGGGCGCCTTCGAGCGGTTGAGGGCGGCGGGCTGGTGGTGGACGACGGTGACGAGGAGGGTCACGGTCTCGCCGACGGGCGCGTCCACGATCCGCCCCGCGAGCGCGCGCGAGACGCCGCCGACGGGGACGTGGAAGAGGAGATCGACGACGCGCGCCGGCTCCCCCGGCGGCCCGACGAGCCGATCGACATTGGCCGCCACCTTCGGCCCCACGCCCGGCAGCGTGCTCGCCGGGGCGAACAGCGGATCGAGGATCGAGGGGCGCAGCGACATTGGGATACTTCGCGAACGGAACGTGGCGCGACGATGGACCGGCGCGCGCGGCGAGGCAAGCGCGAGGCGCGCCCGCACGATCGCGCGGGGGAGGGCCGTTCAACCCTCGCGTGGGTCTTCCGCGCCCGGCGCATAGTCGACGCCGACGAAATAGAGCCCGTGCGGGGGCGCGAGCGCGCCGCAGCGGGTGCGGTCGCGGGCCTCGAGCGCGGCGCGGACCTCCGCGACGCTCCAGCGGCCGATGCCGGCGAGCAGGATCGTGCCGACCATCGAGCGCACCTGGTTGTGGAGGAAGGAGCGCGAGGCGGCCTCGACATGCACCTCCTCGCCATGGGCCGAGACCGCGAGCCGCTCGAGCGTCTTCATCGGCGTGCGACCCTGGCATTGGCTCGCGCGGAAGGTGGTGAAGTCGTGATGGCCGAGGAGCTGATCGGCGGCCTCCTGCATCAGCGCGACGTCGATCCTCTGGCGCACGTGCCAGACGCGGGTCCGGTCGAGGGTCGCGGGCGCGCCGCGGTTGAGGATGCGGTAGCGATAATGCCGGCGCACGGCCGAGAGGCGCGCGTTGAAGGTCTCGCTCACCGCCTGCGCGCGCACCACCGCGATCAGATCGTCGCGCATGTGGGCGTTGGCGGCGTCGCGAATCGTGTCGAGCCGGAAGGGGCGGTCGAGGTCGACATGGGCGACCTGGTGGGTCGCGTGCACGCCCGCATCGGTGCGCCCGGCGCAATGGAGCCGCACGGGATGGCCGCAGAAGGCCTCGATCGCCTCCTCGAGCACCTGCTGGACCGAGCGGCCGTTCGCCTGGCGCTGCCAGCCGGAATAGGGCGTGCCGTCATATTCGACGACGAGCTTGTAGCGGGGCATGTCAATCGGCGACGAGGCGCGTGCCCGGCGCGATCCGCGCGCCGCGCAGCCACTCGCCCGCGCTCATCGCCGCCTTGCCGGCGCGCTGGACCGTGACGAGGCGCAGCGCGCCCTGCCCGCACGCGACGGTGCCCTCGCCGTCGAGGAGCGTGCCGGGGAGCGCGCCGCCGGATTCCGCATCCTCGACGACGCGCGTCTCGAGGACCTTCACCCGCTCGGGGCCGCGCCCGGCATCGAGGCGGAAGAAGGCGCCGGGGAAGGGGGCGAGGCCGCGGACCTGGTCGTGCGCGCGCCGCGCCGGCAGGCTCCAGCCGAGCTCGGCATCGCCCGCATTGATCTTGGCGGCGTAGGTGACGCCCTCCTCGGGCTGCGGCGTGAAGGTCAGCGCCCCGCGCGAGAGGGCGGCGAGCGCGCGCACCATGAGATCGGCGCCGAGCCCCATCAGGGCGTCGTGGAGCTGGCCGGCATTCATGTCGGGGGAGATCGCGACCCGCTCGACCATGGCGACGGGGCCGGTGTCGAGCCCCGCCTCCATCTTCATCACGGCGACGCCCGTCTCGCGATCGCCCGCCATGATCGCGCGCTGGATCGGCGCCGCGCCGCGCCAGCGCGGCAGGAGGGAGGCGTGGAGGTTGAGACAGCCGAGCTCGGGCGCGTCGAGGATCGCTTGGGGCAGGATCATGCCGTAGGCGACGACGACGGCGACGTCGGCCCCGTGCGAGCGGAAGATCTCGGCGGCGTCCTGCGTGCGGAGGCTCTTGGGCGTCAGCACCGGAATGCCGAAGCCGTCGGCGAGCTTGTGGACGGGGGAGGGGCGCTCGGCCATGCCGCGGCCGGCGGGGGCGGGGGCGCGCGTGTAGCAGGCGACGACCTCGTGTCCCTGGCCGACGATCTCCGCGAGGGTCGGCACCGCGAAATCGGGGGTGCCCATGAAGACGACGCGCAGGCTCATCGCGTCACGCGGTCTCGTTTTCGCGGCGCGCCGCCTTGGCGAACTTGCGCATCACCCGCTCGCGCTTGAGCCGCGAGAGGTGATCGATGAAGAGCCGGCCGTCGCAATGGTCGATCTCGTGCTGGATGCAGGTCGCGAGCAGCCCCTCGGCCTCGCGCTCGTGCACCGCGCCGGAGAGATCCTGGAAGCGCACGCGGATGCGGGCGGGGCGCTCGACCTCCTCGGTATAATCGGGGATCGACAGGCAGCCCTCCTCGTAGACGCGCTTGTCCTCGCTCGACCAGAGGATTTCCGGGTTGATCAGCACCATCGGATCGGGCTCGCGCTCGCGCTCCTCGTCGTCGAGATCGGCGCCCTCGACCTCGCGGCCGAGATCGCAGACGACGACGCGCTTCGCCACCCCGATCTGGATCGCCGCGAGCCCGATGCCGCGGGCGGCGTACATCGCCTCGAACATCTCCTCGACGAGCGCGCGCGTGTCCGCGTCGGTCGCGGAGACGGGCTCGGAGACGAGGCGCAGGCGGGGGTCGGGCAGCTTGACGATCGGTCTCACGGGGCGGGCCTTTTCCATTGCTCTGCCGAGATAAGCGCGCGCGCGGGCGCGGTCAACGCCGCAAGGCCGGTGGGCTTTCACCCGGCTTCGAAGGGGATCTCGTGGTCGATGACGATCTCCTCGGGCGAGACCCGGCAGACGAAGGCGTGGAGGGCGACGCCCGCCGCGCGGGCGCGGGCGACGGCGGCGGCGTAAGCCGGGTCGATGTCGGCGGCGGGACGGAAGCGCTCGGCGCGCATCTGGACGATGGTGACGAGCGCCGCGCGGGCGCCGGCCGCGACCATCGCGGAGAGCTCGTCGAGATGACGGGCGGAGCGCGCGGCCTTGCAATCGGGGAACTCGGCGAGCCCCTCCCGGCGCATCAGATGGCAGTTCTTCACCTCGAGATAAAGCGGCGGCAGGCCGTCGCCCTCGAGCAGGAAGTCGACCCGGCTCGCCCGGCCATAGGCGACCTCCGGCCGGACGCGGCCATACTCGGCGAAGGGCGCGAGCGTGCCCGCCGCGAGCGCCTCGGCGACGAGGCGGTTGGGATTGGCGGTGTTGACGCCGACCCATTGCGGCACCCCGGCGATCGGCGCCGCCTCCACCGCCTCCCAGGAGAGCGGCAGCTTGCGCTTGGGGTTGTCCGAGCGCGACAGGAGCACCCGCGCGCCCGGCGCGTCGAGCCCGAGCATGGCGCCGGGATTGGCCACGTGGACGGTCTCCTCGCGGCCGTCGGCGAAGGCGACGTCGGCGAGGAAGCGCTTGTAGCGGCGCAGGAGCCGCGCCTCGACGAGGGGAGAGGGGAATCGCATGGACGGATTCTAGGGGACGACGCCCCCCGGTGGACAGCGCGCCGATCAAGACCGAGCGCGATTTCCACGCCCAAACGTCGCATCGCGCGATCGCCCGCTTGCGAGACGACCCGAAAGCCTGCTTGACTTGCACGCAGACGACAGGAGCCGCCCCCCGAGGGCGCGGCCTCGGCATTCGGAGGTGGGGCATGCAGGCGTGGTCTGGGGACGCTCGCGCGAGCGTCGGGGCGACGGGGGCCATCCCGTGAGCGCGCCCGTCAGCCTGCCGCGCTGGGCGGACGTCGCGCTCGTGCCCGCGGTGAGCGTCGCGGCGGCCTTCCTCGTCGCGGGGATCGTCGTCCTGTTCATCGGCGAGGATCCGCTCACCGTCACGCGGGTCCTGATCTTCGGCAGCCTCGGGACGGGCGAGAGCCTCGGCTTCACGCTGTTCTACGCGACGAACTTCATCTTCACCGGGCTCGCGGTGGCGGTGGCCTTCCATGCCGGGCTCTTCAACATCGGCGGCGAGGGGCAGGCGATGCTCGGCGGGATCGGGCTCGCCCTCGCGGTCCTGTTCCTGCCGCTGCCGGGCTTTCTCGTGATCCCGATCGGCGTTCTCGCCGCGGCCGCCTTCGGGGCGCTCTGGGCGGTGGTGCCGGGCTATCTGCAGGCCTATCGCGGCAGCCACATCGTCATCACGACGATCATGTTCAACTGGCTCGCGGCGATCCTGTCGGTCTATCTCCTCGTCAACCACCTGCGCCCGCCGGGCTCGATGAGCCCGGAGACGGTGCTCTTCCCGCGCGAGGCCTGGCTGCCGTCGATGCACGAGATCGGCGCGCTGTTCGGCCTCTCGCTGCCGCGCTCGCAGCTCAACGCCTCGCTCTTCATCGCGCTGATCTCGGCCTTCCTCGTCTGGCTCCTGATCTTCCGCTCGCGGCTCGGCTACGCGATCCGGACGGTGGGGGCGAACCCGACGGCCGCGGTCTATGCCGGCATCTCGCCGCAGCGGGTCACGGTGGTCGCGATGGCGATCTCGGGCGCGCTCGCCGCCGGGCTCGCGGTGAACGAGCTGATGGGCTTCCACAATCGGCTCATCCTCGAATTCACCTCCGGCTACGGCTTCGTCGGCATCGCGGTCGCGCTGATGGGGCGCGGGCATCCCGTCGGCATCATCCTCGCCTCGCTCCTGTTCGGCATGCTCTATCAGGGCGGCGCCGAGCTCGCGTTCGAGGTGCCGGCGATCACGCGCGACATGATCGTGGTGATCGGCGGCGTCCTGATCCTGTTCGCGGGGGCGCTCGACGGGCTGTTCAAGCGCATCGTGCGGGCGGGCTTCCTCCTCGGCGCGCGGGTCGGCGCGCCGCAGACGAAGGAGGCCTGAGCCATGGAAGGCCTCCTTCCACTCCTCGATTCCTCCCTGCGGCTCTCGATCCCGCTGCTCTGCGCCTGCCTCGCGGGGCTCTGGTCGGAGCGCTCGGGCGTCGTGGACATCGGCCTCGAAGGCAAGCTCCTGATCGCGGCCTTCGCGGCCGCCACCGCGAGCTTCTCGACCGGCAACGCTTATGTGGGCCTCATCGCCGGCATCGGCGCCTCGACCCTGTTCGCGCTGATCCACGGCTTCGCCGCGATCTCGCAGCGGGGCAATCAGATCGTCTCGGGCGTGGCCATCAACATGCTGGCCGCGGGCCTCACGGCGGTGCTCGGAAACGCCTGGTACGGGCAGGGCGGGCGCACGCCCGCGCTCGAGGGGGATGCGCGCTTCACGCCGATCCTGTTCGGCCATTCCGTGCTCGTCTATCTCGCGCTCCTCCTCGTGCCGCTGACCTGGTTCGTGCTCGCCAAGACCCGCTTCGGCCTGCGGCTGCGCGCGGTCGGCGAGAAGCCGGCGGCGGTCGACACCGCGGGCATCTCGGTCACGGGGCTGCGCTACGTGGCGGTGATGATCGCGGGCGTGTTCTGCGGCATCGGCGGCGCCTTCATCGGGACCGCGCTCTCGGCGGGCTTCCTGCCGGGAATGACGGCGGGCAAGGGCTTCATCGCGCTCGCCGCGCTGATCTTCGCCAAGTGGCGGGCCTGGCCCGCGCTCGGCGCCTGCCTCCTGTTCGGCTTCCTCGAGGCGCTCGGCATCCGTCTGCAGGGCGCCGTGATTCCGGGCGTCGGCGAGGTGCCGGTCCAGGCGATCCAGGCGCTGCCCTACGTGATGACGGTCGTCATCCTCGCGGGCTTCGTCGGCCGCGCCATCCCCCCGCGCGCGGCGGGCGTGCCCTACGTGAAGGAGCGATGAGGTGCAAGGACGGGTCGCATTGGACGAGCTCTTCGAGGCGGCATCGGCCGCGATGGCCCGCGCCTACGCGCCCTATTCGCGCTTCCCCGTCGGCGCCGCGATCCGCGACGAGGCGGGGCGCGTGCATGCCGGCTGCAACGTCGAGAACGCCGCCTATCCGGTGGGCGCCTGCGCGGAGGCGGGGGCGATCTCGCGGATGATCTGCGAGGGCGGCACGCGCATTGCCGAGATGCTGGTGATCGGGCAGGGGGCGGTGCTCTGCACGCCCTGCGGCGGCTGTCGGCAGCGCATTCGCGAATTCGCCGCGCCCGGCGTCGCGATCCACATCGCCGGCCCCGAGGGCGTGCGCCGCACCTTCACCCTCGACGAGCTCCTGCCCGCCTCCTTCGGCCCCGACAATCTCGACGGCGGAACCCCGCGATGACCGACAGCCCCGATTATCCGACCCGCATCGCCCACGCGCTCGACGCCATCCGCGCCGGGGGCATCGAGGGGCCCTTCGCGCTCGCGATCGTGCTCGGCACCGGGCTCGGCCCGCTCGCGGACGCGCTCGAGGACGCGGTCGCGATCCGCTTCTCCGAGATCCCGCATTTCCCGAGAAGCGGCGTCTCCGGCCATGCCGGGCGGCTCGTCGCGGGATCGCTCGAGGGCAAGCGCGTGCTCGCGCTGCAGGGGAGGGCGCATTTCTACGAGCACGGCGACCCGGCGGTGATGCGCGTCGCGATCGGCGCCATCGCGGGATTGGGCGCGCCGCCGCTCCTCCTCACCAACGCCGCGGGCTCCACGCGCGCCGAGATCCGCCCCGGCCGCCTCGTCGCGATCGCCGACCACATCGCCCTCTTCTGCCCGAACCCGCTCGTGGGGGAGGCCGACGAGCGCCGCTTCGTGCCGATGACCGACGCCTACGACGAAGCCCTGCGCGCCCGCCTCGCCGCCGCGGCGGAAGAGATCGGCGTGCCCTTCGGCGAGGGCGTCTACATGTGGTGCTCGGGCCCCTCCTTCGAGACGCCGGCCGAGATCCGGCTCGCGCAGGCGGTCGGCGCCGATCTCGTGGGCATGTCGACGGTACCCGAGGTGATCCTCGCGCGTTATCACGGGCTCGCCGTCGCCGGCATCTCGACGGTGACGAACCTCGCCGCCGGCATCGAGGGCGCCAATCCGAGCCATGCCGAGACGAAGGAGGTCGGCGCGCATGCCAGCGCCGATCTGCAGCGCCTGGTACGCGCCTTCGTCGCGAAACTCGATTAGGGTCTGCCCATGACCGATTCCGGAAACCGTGACGTCCCCGCCCGCACCGAGCCCGAGGCCGAGCTCGCCCGCCGGCTCGTGGCGCATCTCGACCTCACCAATCTCGACGAGACCTGCACCGAGAGCGCGGTGGAGGCGCTCTGCATGAAGGCTCTGGGCGGCGAGGGCGTGCCGCCGGTCGCGGCCGTTTGCATCTGGCCGGCCTTCGTGAAGATCGCCGCGCGCAGGCTCTCGGGCTTCCCCGTCAAGGTCGCGACCGTCGTCAATTTCCCCTCGGGCGCCGAGAACGTGGAGCGCGTGGTCGAGGCGGCGGCGGAGGCGGTGCGCGACGGCGCCGACGAGATCGATCTCGTGATGCCCTACGCCGCCTGCCTCGCCGGAGACGAGGCCGCCGCGCGCGCCATGATCGAGGCGGTGCGCGAGCGGCTCGACGGCGAGGCGCGTCTCAAGGTGATCCTCGAGACCGGCGCGCTCGGCTCGGACGCGGCGATCGCCCGCGCGAGCCGGCTCGCGATCGAGGCCGGCGCCGATTTCATCAAGACCTCGACGGGCAAGATCCCGGTCTCGGCGACGCCGCAGGCCGCCCGTCTCATGCTCGATGCGATCCGCGAGAGCACGCGCCCCGTCGGACTGAAGCCCTCCGGCGGCATCCGCACGCTCGAGGACGCGCGCACCTATCTCGCGCTCGCCGAGGAGGTGATGGGCGCCGATTGGCCGACGCCCGACACGTTCCGCATCGGCGCGAGCGGGCTGCACGCCGCCCTCGTCGCGGCGATCGCCGGCGAGGCGGCGTCCGCGCCCTCCCGCGCCGCGTCCGCCCCGCAATCCCCCGAAGGCGGGAGCTATTGAGATGACGACGCCGATCCTTCCCCAGGAGATCATCCGCAAGAAACGCGACGGCGGGCGCCTCGCCGATGCCGAGATCGAGGCGATGATCGAGGGCCTCACCGCGGGCCGGGTCGGCGAGGGCCAGGCGGCCGCCTTCGCGATGGCGATCTTCTTCCGGGGCCTCGCGGTCGAGGAGCGCGTCGCGCTCACCCGCGCGATGATGCGCTCGGGCGCGGTCCTGACCTGGGACCTGCCCGGCCCCGTGCTCGACAAGCATTCGACCGGTGGCGTCGGCGATTGCGTCTCGCTCGCGCTCGGACCGCTGGTCGCGGCCTGCGGCGGCTACGTGCCGATGATCTCCGGGCGCGGCCTCGGGCACACCGGCGGGACGCTCGACAAGCTCGATTCGATCCCCGGCTACACGACCCAGCCGGACATCGACACCTTCCGTAAGGTCACGCGCGAGACCGGCTGCGCCATCATCGGCCAGACCGCCGATCTCGCGCCCGCCGACAAGCGCCTCTACGCGATCCGCGACGTGACCGGCACGGTCGAATCGCTCGACCTGATCACCGCCTCGATCCTCTCGAAGAAGCTCGCCGCCGGGCTCCAGGGCCTCGCGATGGACGTCAAGGTGGGCTCCGGCGCCTTCATGAGCCGGGCGGAGGACGCGCGCGCGCTCGCCGAGAGCCTCGTCCTCGTCGCGAACGGGGCGGGCCTGCCGACGAACGCGCTCGTCACCGACATGGACGAGCCCCTCGCGAGCGCCGCCGGCAACGCCGTCGAGGTCGCCTATTCGATCGATTATCTCACGGGCGCGCGCCGCGAGGAGCGCTTCCACGCGGTGACGATCGCGCTCGCCGCGGAGATGCTGGTGCTCGGGCGCCTCGCCGACACGCGCGAGGCCGGTGCCGTGATGGCCGAGGAGGCGATCGCGTCGGGGCGGGCGGCGGAATGCTTCGCGCGCATGGTCGCGGCGCTCGGCGGTCCCGCCGACATCCTGGAGCGCGCAGCCGACCATCTGCCCCGCGCGGGCGTCGTCCGCGCCGTCCATGCGGAGGGGGCGGGCGTGGTGACGGGGATCGCGACGCGCGACGTCGGCGTGGCGGTCGTCGCGCTCGGCGGCGGGCGCACCCGGGCGGAGGACGCGATCGACCATTCGGTCGGCCTCGTCGACCTCGCCGGCATCGGCGCGCGCGTCGATGCCGAGCGCCCGCTCGCCATCGTCCATGCCCGCGACGAGGCGGGCGCGGACGCGGCCGCGGCGGCCCTGCGCGCCGCCTACCGGATCGGGGAGGCGGCACCCGCGCCCCGGCCCGTGATCCACGATCGCCTGGAGGGGTGACCATGACCGTGCTCGTCGCGATCTCCGGTTGGGAGGTGGACGATTGGGTGGCGCGCCTGTCGAAGCTCTTGCCGGACCGCAAGGTGGTCGCGCTCGGCGAGCCCTTCGACCGGCGCGACGTGCATTACGTCGTCACCTGGAAGCACCCGCCCGGCGCCCTCGCCGGCCTGCCGAACCTCGCCGCGATCTTCTCGCTGGGTGCTGGCGTCGACCACATCATGTCCGACCCGCGCCTGCCGGACGTTCCGGTCGCACGCGTGGTCGATCCGGACCTGACGAACCGCATGAGCGAGTACGTCGTCCTGCACGCGCTCGCGCATCTGCGCCAATTGCCGCGCTATCTCGGCCAGCAGGCCGCGCGCGTCTGGGAGGACGACCGCTTCCAGCCGGCGGCGGGGGACGTCCGCGTCGGCGTGATGGGGCTTGGCGTGCTCGGCGAGGACGCCGCGCGCAAGCTGTCCACGATGGGCTTTCGCGTCGCGGGCTGGTCGCGGCGGCGTAAGGAGATCGCCGGGCTCGAGACCTATGCCGGCGCGGAGGCCCTGTTCGCCTTCCTCGCGCGCACCGACATCCTGGTGTCGCTCCTGCCGCTGACGCCGGACACGCGCGGCCTCATCGACCGCACGCTGCTCGCGGGGCTCGCGAAGGACGGCCCGCTCGGCGGCCCCGTCCTGATCAATGCCGGCCGCGGCGGCCTCCAGGTCGAGGCCGACATCCTCGCCGCGCTCGAGGACGGCACCTTGAAGGCGGCGAGCCTCGACGTCTTCGAGACCGAGCCGCTCCCCCCCGACAGCCCGCTCTGGACCCACCCGCGCGTCATCGTCACCCCCCACAACGCGGCCATGAGCCACCCGGATGCGATCGGCAGGCTGATCGCGGAGCAGATCCGGGCTTACGAGGAGCGGGGGGAGTTGGCGAACGTGGTGGACCCGGCGGTGGGGTATTGAGTAGGGTGCCGCAATCGCGCCGGGCTCGCGGTGGCGGGCGGCCGCAGATGTGGGAGTGACGAGGTGGACCCGCTCTGGTCTCTCGAAGTCGAAGGTTTCGGCCGCATCGCCCACGCCCGCATCGAGCAGGCGCCGCTGATCGTGCTCGTGGGAAAGAACAACAGCGGGAAGAGCTATATGGCTTCGCTGTTGTGGGGGTTGATGAATATCCCTTCATCAGCACGAGCCGCGGCGCGGCGCACCCAGGCGCTCGAATGGATTTTAGCTGATTTGCAGAAGGTCCGGACAAGTCGTGGGTCTGTGCATCATGCAGTTTCTCAGTCTGATTCCGAACACATCTCCGGTTCTCTCAATCGAATTATTGAGGATCCTGCGTTCATTGCAGAGATATTTTCAGACGATCAATTAGTCGCAAAAAAGATAGTGGTGAAGATCAAAAGAATGGCCTTTAAGCAGATTGGCATATCTTCATCGGAATATGGCGATTCCTACATATCCTTCGACGGCGCCCCGTTCCTCCAGGGCGACAAACTTTCGTTTTCATTGGGATCTGGAATAGAATCAGGGGAAGAGTCTCACTTCGCGCAGATGATTAGTGATTTCGTTGTTCATAAGGCTCTTGGTCTTGCGGGCTGGCCAATGCTCTTTAGGCCGATCTACCTACCTGCGGCGAGAACCGGCATTCTGATGTCTTTGAAATCTTTGATGTCGTCGCTTGTAGACAATATGCGCCCGCTTCACAATCCCCAGAATATACGATTTACGCTTCCAGCGGTACAATTTCTTCAAATGATGGTAATGGCGGAAGAAGACAAGCGATCGGAATCCCGTGAAATCGCCGAACATCTAGAGAGTTCGGTTTTGGCCGGACGTGTTCGCTCAAAAATAGATGGATTGGGAGGGGTAGCCTACAAGCCGAGGAATACGGACCGGGAGCTCCCTTTATTTTTGAGTTCATCGATGGTCGCGGAACTCGCGCCGTTCTTAATCTTGTTGCGGTCGCACTTTAAGATGTCGGCATTTATCATCGAAGAACCCGAAGCCCACCTCCACCTCTCCGCCCAGCGGGAGATGGCGCGTGCGCTCGTCAAGATCGTCAATCTCGGCATTCCCGTCGTCATCACGACGCACAGCGACACCTTCGTGCAACAGATCAACCTCCTCATGCATCTGCACGGGCACAAGCGCCGCGACGAGCTGATGGCGAAGTTCGGCTACGAGGCGAACGAGACCCTCGATCCGGAAAAGGCGCGCGCTTACGAGTTCGTCGACGACGGGAGCGGGCGTACCGTCGCGAGAGAGCTGACGAAGGAAGAAGAGGGCTTCGTCGTGCCGTCGCTGAACGAGACGCTCGCCGATCTGGCGAAAGAGCTCTACGAATTCGACAAGTCGTGAGGCCCCGCGATGCTCGCAGTATTCCACTCGAATCGTGCCTCGCGTCTCAACCCTGACTACATAACCCTGTGCAATGGGCAGGCCCAGATCAGCGAAAAGGCGGCCGCAGGGGCGGGGACGCTGAGCGTCGCCCTGCAAACCGATGCGCTTCTGCTGATCGGTCGCGAGAAGAAAGGGCAGATCGCTTGGCTGAAGGGGAAGAGCTGCGCCGATGCGGCTCTGCTTACGATCTGCCCCCGCGGAACGACGATCCACGTCTTCGAAATGAAGAAGACCGTCAGCGTCGGTGATCTCGAGTCGATCCTGCTTCAGATCGAAGGCATGGTTCAGAACGTATACGCGCTGATCGGCGTCCTCGGCCTCCCATCCGCGACGCACGTGTGTATCTATCTGGCGCTTCAAACCGAGAAGATTTCCCCGGCCGGCAACCCTTCGCTGATCGGGTTCAAGGGACAATTGGGCAAGCCGCCCACCAAACGCGAGCGCCTCCTCGCCGAGCTCCTCGACAACCGAATGACCATCCTCGATCTCGGCCCCGTCCCAGTCACCATCATCCAGCGCGACCAAGCCGGCAACGCCGCCCACACCCTCTAACCCTCCCCCTCCCGACACACGTCCACCCACACCGCCCCCGTCAATTCCGCCATCCGCTCCGGCGCAATCCGCACGGCCGCGTCGATGGCGCCGGCGGCGGGGATGACCTCGTCGAAGGCGCGCAAGCTGACGTCGCAATAGATGTCCAACGGGCGCGCGAGGCCGAAGGGGCAGACGCCGCCGACGGGGTGGCCGGTCAGCGCGGCGACCTCGTCGGGGGGCAGCATCTTGCCTTTCGCGCCGAACGCGTCCTTCAGCTTGCGATTGTCGAGCCGCGCATCGCCGCGCGCGACGATCAGCACCACGCGCTCTCCGAAGGCGAGAGCGAGCGTCTTGGCGATCTGCGCGGGGGCGACGCCGTGCGCCGCGGCCGCCTGGGCGACGGTCGCGCTCGGCTCGGGGGTGACGATCACGGCGATGTCGGGGGCTTCCCGTGCGAAGAAGGCGCGCACGCTGTCGAGGCTCATCGGGTCCTGTGCTCCACCGGTTCTCGGTCGCAGGCGAGGGGACGCCACGGCCGCGTTGACGATTCGCAATGCGGCGGGCGGGGGCGAGCCTATCCTCCGGGCCCGCCGCCGTCTCGCTCGGCGCGCGCGCAACCGCATTCGAGGAGGTGCACCATGCGCAGCCTGTTTCCCGTGATCCGCCGGGAGGATCGCGACCCCTTCGAGAGCCTCCAGAACGAGATGAACCGGATGTTCGGTCGCTTCGGCATCCCGGTCGCGATCGGCGAGGCGCGCTTTCCCGCCCTCGACGTGACCGAGGCGGCGGACGCCGTCGAGATCTCCGCCGAGCTGCCGGGCGTGTCGCGCGACGACGTGTCGATCGAGCTCACCCGCTCGGGCCTCGTGATCCGCGGCGAGAAGAAGCGCGAAGAGGAGCGCAAGGACGAGGGCGCCTACCTGCTCGAGCGCAGCTACGGCAGCTTCGTGCGCACCGTCCCGCTGCCCTTCGAGGCCGAGCCCGACCGCGTCGAGGCGAAGTTCAAGGACGGCGTCCTGAAGATCCGCGTGCCCAAGCCCGAAGAGGCGAAGGCGGCGCCGAAGACGATCCACATCGCGGAAGGCTGACGATCGGCGACCGCGACACGGCCGCTGCGACCTTCGTCGCGTCGTCGGGCGGGCGCCCCGCGAGACGCCTGTCGACGGGGCGGCGAGATCGCGTCCTCGCGCTTGAAACCGGCTACCGAACGCGCCACCTTACCTCTTGCGCGGGGGGCGCGCACGCTCCTGCCGAGGTGACGCCCCTCGCGTCCCGCAACGCCGCTTCTCGAAGCGGGAGCGCGGTGCTCTCCTGCTCGTCACGGCCTGCTTCTTGCAAGAGGCTCGTCCGAGCGCCTAAGCCCGAGGATTTCATCGCATGACCCAGTCCAAGACGCGTCAGCCCGTCGTTCCGGGGACGGAGGGCACCTATCCGGTGCTCCCCCTGCGCGATATCGTCGTCTTCCCGCACATGATCGTGCCGCTCTTCGTCGGCCGGGAGAAGTCGATTCGCGCCCTCGAAGAGGTGGTGCGCACCGATCGCCACATCCTGCTCGCGACGCAGAAGAACGCGGCCGACGACGATCCGGAGGCGGAGGCCATCTACGCGGTGGGCACCGTCGCCAACGTGCTCCAGCTCCTGAAGCTGCCCGACGGCACCGTGAAGGTGCTGGTCGAGGGCGCCGGGCGCGCGCAGATCGGCACCTTCCTGCGCACGCAGGATTATTACGAGGCGACCGCGACCGTCCTCGAAGACCAGCTCGGCGACAAGATCGAGGCGCAGGCGCTCGCCCGCTCGGTCGTGGCCGAGTTCGAGAACTACGTGAAGCTCAACAAGAAGGTCTCGCCGGAGATCGTGGCGGCGGTCACGCAGATCGAGGACCCGGCGAAGCTCGCCGACACGGTCGCCTCGCATCTCGCGGTCAAGATCGCCGACAAGCAGGACATCCTGGAGACGCCGACCGTCGCCGAGCGGCTCGAGAAGGTGCTCGGCATGATGGAGAGCGAGATCTCCGTCCTGCAGGTCGAGAAGCGCATCCGCACCCGCGTCAAGCGGCAGATGGAGAAGACGCAGCGCGAGTACTACCTCAACGAGCAGATGAAGGCGATCCAGAAGGAGCTCGGCGACGAAGAGGGCCGGGACGAGATCGCCGAGATCGAGCAGAAGATCGAGAAGACGAAGCTCTCCAAGGAGGCCCGCGACAAGGCCACCGCCGAGGTCCGCAAGCTGCGCCAGATGTCGCCGATGTCGGCCGAGGCGACCGTCGTGCGCAATTATCTCGACTGGATGCTCTCGATCCCGTGGAACAAGCGCTCCAAGGTCAAGAAGGATCTCGCCGCCGCGCAGGGCATTCTCGACGCCGATCATTTCGGCCTCGACAAGGTCAAGGAGCGCATCGTCGAGTATCTCGCCGTGCAGAGCCGTGCCAACAAGCTCACGGGTCCGATCCTCTGCCTCGTCGGCCCGCCCGGCGTCGGCAAGACCTCGCTCGGCAAGTCGATCGCCCGCGCCACGGGTCGCGAGTTCGTGCGCATGTCGCTCGGCGGCGTCCGTGACGAGGCGGAGATCCGCGGGCACCGGCGCACCTATATCGGCTCGATGCCCGGCAAGATCATCCAGTCGATGCGCAAGGCCAAGACCTCGAACCCGCTCATCCTGCTCGACGAGATCGACAAGATGGGCCAGGACTTCCGCGGCGATCCGTCCGCGGCGCTCCTCGAGGTGCTGGATCCCGAGCAGAACTCGACCTTCAACGACCATTACCTCGAGGTGGACTACGACCTCTCGAACGTGATGTTCGTGACGACGGCGAACACGCTCAACATCCCCGCGCCGCTGCTCGACCGCATGGAGACGATCCGCATCGCGGGCTATACCGAGGACGAGAAGGCCGAGATCGCGCGTCGCCACCTGATCCCGAACGCGATCGCCAAGCACGGCCTCAAGTCCGAGGAATGGGCGATCGACGCCGACGCGCTCATGCTCCTCATCCGCCGCTACACGCGGGAGGCGGGCGTGCGCAATCTCGAGCGCGAGATCTCCAACCTCGCCCGCAAGGCGGTCAAGGAGATCCTGCTCGAGAAGGTGGAGAAGGTCGTCGTCGACGAGCGCAAGCTGCAGGATTATCTCGGCGCGCCGAAGTACCGCTTCGGCGAGGCGGAGGCCGAGGACATGGTGGGCGTCGTCACCGGCCTCGCCTGGACCGAGGTCGGCGGCGAGCTGCTCACGATCGAAGGCGTCATGATGCCCGGCAAGGGCAAGATGACGGTCACCGGCAACCTGCGCGACGTGATGAAGGAATCGATCTCGGCGGCGGCGTCCTACGTGCGCTCGCGGGCGGTCGATTTCGGCCTCGAGCCGCCGCTCTTCGACCGCAAGGACATCCACGTCCACGTGCCGGAGGGCGCCACCCCGAAGGACGGCCCCTCGGCCGGCATCGCGATGGCGACGGCGATCGTGTCGATCATGACGGGCATCCCCGTCCGCAAGGACATCGCCATGACCGGCGAGGTCACCCTGCGCGGGCGGGTGCTGCCGATCGGCGGCCTCAAGGAGAAGCTGCTCGCGGCGCTCCGCGGCGGCCTCAAGAAGGTGCTGATCCCCGAGGAGAACGTGAAGGACCTGGCCGACGTGCCGGAGAACCTCAAGTCCGGCCTCGAGATCGTGCCGGTCACGCGCATGGAGCAGGTGCTCGAGCACGCCCTCCTGCGCATGCCCGAGGCGATCGAGTGGGACGAATCGAGCCTGCCGGCGCCGCGCCGCGCCAGCGCCGAGGAGGACCAGGCGGGCTTCGTCGCCCACTGATCCAGTCCGGAACCGTTCGCGACTGGCGTCGCACGGATGCAACAGCGGCCCTCGGAGCGTGCTCCGGGGGCCTTTTCGTGCCGGAAAAACTCCTATCCACAGGCAAACTCGCTTTTTCCGTCTTGCGGGAGCCAAGCTTCTCGCTTAGTCCGGACGGACACGAAACGACGGCGGACAAAGGCTTTGCGGCCGTCGTAACCTTTGGAGGACGATGCGATGAACAAAGGCGAGCTCGTCAGCGCGATCGCCGAGAAGGCGGGTCTGAGCAAGGCGCAGGCCGGTGATGCTCTCGACGCCGCGCTCGGTGCGATCCAGGACGCTCTGAAGTCCGGCGACGAGGTCAAGATCGTCGGGTTCGGCACCTTCCTGGTCGCCGATCGCCCCGCGGGCGAGGCGCGCAACCCGCGCACCGGCGAGAAGGTGCAGGTGCCTGCCTCCAAGACGCCGAAGTTCAAGGCCGGCGCCGGCCTCAAGGACGCCGTCAACGGCTGATCCCGAACCGGCGACGCGAACGCGTCACGAAGACACCAGGAGGCCGGCGGCGCTTGCGCTGCCGGCCTTCGGCTTTTATGTGAGAGACGTCCGAGCGTGCCTGTGGGCGCGCCTTGGCGCGGGGCGGTTAGCTCAGCCGGTAGAGCATCTCGTTTACACCGAGAGGGTCGGGGGTTCGAGCCCCTCACCGCCCACCAGAACGCTGAAAATCCTGTCTTTTTCGGCTTTCTCGAAAAATCCGCGCGGTTTCGCGTCGGGTCGCTTGACAGGGGTCTCGTGGGGCCGTAAACCCCCACCACCGCCGCGGACGACGCGGCGCCGAGCGCGGGCGTAGCTCAGTCGGTTAGAGTGCCGGCCTGTCACGCCGGAGGTCGCGGGTTCGAGCCCCGTCGCCCGCGCCATCGTCTTCCCCAGCGAAAGTAGCGACGAAGCGGTCCGACAAGGCCGCGCGACGGCTCGCGAGGACGACGCCATGCCCCCCGTCACTATGCGCGACGCCACGCGCGCCGATCTCCCCGACCTCGTCCGCATGCTCGCCGACGATCCCCTCGGCGCGTCCCGCGAGGGCTCGGCCGAGCCGCTCGACCCCGCCTACGAGGCCGCCTTCGCCGCGATCGCGGCCGCGCCCGGCGAGCGGCTCCTCGTCGCCGAGCGCGAGGGGAGGGCAATCGGCATGCTGCAGCTCTCGCTGATCCCCGGCCTCTCCCGCCGCGGCATGACGCGCGCCCAGATCGAGGGCGTGCGCGTCGCAGCCGAGCATCGCGGCGCCGGCATCGGGGAGGCGCTCGTGCGTCACGCCATCGCCATCGCCCGCGCGGCCGGCTGCGGCCTCGTCCAGCTCACCACCGACAAATCCCGCACCGACGCCCACCGCTTCTACGCCCGCCTCGGCTTCGTCGCGAGCCACGAGGGCATGAAGCTCGGGCTGTGAGGGCGAGAGAACCCCTCTCCCGAACGGGAGAGGGGCAGGGGTGAGGGGGTACGGCTGGCAATCGAGCACGGCGCTGCATGAGAGCCGCCCGATTGTCCTTCCCCCTTGGGGGAAGGTGGCTCCGGGCGGCGTCAGCCGACCGGAGACGGATGGGGGTCGTGCAGGATGAGGCGTAGCGGTGCCTCCTGCACGACCCCCACCGCCGACCCCTCCTTCAAGGGCCAGGGAGTGCACACATCGCTGTCTTTGCCTGCGATCGACGTCGACGAAGGCCGCTCTTGTCCTTCCCCCTTGGGGGAAGGTGGCTCCGGGCGGCGTCAGCCGACCGGAGACGGATGGGGGTCGTGCAGGATGAGGCGTAACGGTGCCTCCTGCACGGGGGCCGCCCCCC
>NZ_JBKBQG010000012.1:0-100251 GCF_046292825.1 Salinarimonas sp.
GGGGAGGGTTGGGGGCGGCGACATCCCTCCCCGGTGGGGAGGGTGGCCCCTGAGCGAAGCGAAAGGGGTCGGGTGGGGCCCGGGTGGTGAGCAACCTCCGCGCCACGGGCCCCACCCGGCCTTCCTCGGCTCCGCCTCGAAAGTCCACCCTCCCCTTCGGGGAGGGATGGGGGCGGCTCCATCCCTCCCCGGAGGGGTGGGTGGCCCCTGAGCGAAGCGAAAGGGGTCGGGTGGGGCCCGGGTGGTGAGAAATCCGCAAACCTCGGGCCCCACCCGGCCTTTCTCGGCTCCGCCTCGAAAGTCCACCCTCTCCTACGGGGAGGGATGAAGAACGGGAGACAACGCCTTGACCGAGAAGACCATCGACATCCTATCCTTCGGCGAGCCCCTGATGGAGCTCGCGGAGGTGGAGCGGGAGGGGGAGACGCTCTACCAGCCGGGGCACGGCGGGGATTGCTCGAACGTCGCCATCGCCGCCGCCCGGCACGGCGCGCGCGCGGCGATGCTGACCGCCGTCGGCGACGACGCGTTCGGGCGCTCCTTCATCGATCTGTGGGAGCGCGAAGGCGTCGACCGCTCGCGGGTGACGGTGCGCACCGGCGCGCGCACCGGCGTCTACATGATCTCCTACGGACCCGACGGTCACGATTTCAGCTATTATCGGGCGGGCTCGGCGGCGAGCCTCGTGACGAGCGCGGAGCTGCCCTACGACGCCATCGCGAGCGCGCGCGTGCTGCACGCCTCCGGCATCAGCCAGGCGATTTCGGAGAGCTGCGCGGACGCCGTCTTCGCCGCGATGCGCCATGCCCGCGAGACGGGAGGCCTCGTCTCCTACGACACGAATCTGCGCCTGCGCCTGTGGCCGCTCGATCGGGCGCGCGCGATCGTCAACGCGGCCGCCGCGATGGCCGACATCGTGCTCCCCGGCCACGACGACGCGCGCCAGCTCACGGGGCGGGACGATCCGGACGCGATCTGCGACTTCTATCTCGCGGGCGGCGCGCGCGTGGTCGCGCTCACCCTCGGCCGCGACGGCGCCCTCGTCGCCACCCCGCAGGAGCGCCGCACGATCCCCGCGCGCGTGGTCGAGGCGGTCGACGCGACGGGCGCGGGCGACGCCTTCGACGGCGCCTTCCTCGCGGAGTATCTGCGCCACGGCGACCCCTTCCGGGCCGGCGCCTATGCCAATGTCGCGGCCTCGATCTCGGTGACGGGTCGCGGCGCCGTCGCCCCCCTCCCCCGCCGCGGTGCCGTCGAGGCGATCCTCGGCTGACCGAGGTCCCCGGCGGCGCGCTCGCGGACGGCAAACCGAAATTTCACTCCGATCCGGCACTCTGCCGCGAGATCATCGCCACGCGAGACCTCATGAACACCCTCTTCAGCCTCACCGCCCTGCCGCTCGCCGGGGTCGCGATCGCCTTCGGCGCGGCCTGCTTCCTGCTCGGCCTCGTCTCGCTCGCGCTGTTCCACCGGGCGATCGACGAGGGGCTGATGAAGGTGCCGGTGACGACCTTCCTCTCGGCGGTCACGGTCGTGTGGGCGCTCCTCCTCGGCTTCGTCGGCGCCGATACCTGGAACGCGAACGCCGACGCGGCGCGGCTCCTCAAGGAGGAGCGCTCGGCGATCCTGCGGCTCGAGGGCATCGCGCAACCAGACCTCCTCGACCGCCCCGACCTCCACGCCGCCGTCGAGGCCTATCGCCGGGCGGTGGTGGCGGGCGAATGGGGCGAGGGCCGCAATCGCCGCCCCGACCCGGAGGCCGAGCGGGCGGTGGAGCTGATCCGGGGCGCGATCGTCGCCGCGGTGCGCGCGGGCGTGCCGGAGGTGCTCGCGGCGAAGACGATCTCGGATTTCGACGAGCTCCAGGACGCGCGCAACCATCGCCTGGGCCTCGGCAACACGACGCTGAGCACCTACAAGTGGCACCTCCTCCTCGTGATGACGGTGCTTTCACACATCGCGATCGCCATCGTCCACGCCGACCGCCCCTCCGCGGGACGCCCGGCGCTGGCCTTGTTCGCGGTCGCGGCCGTGATGAGCCTCTATCTCCTCGCCCTCCACGCCCACCCCTACGACGGCTCCGCCCGATTGGAGCCGGATCGGCTGGTGGCGTCGCGGTGAGCGCCTATCCCCCGCTCACCTGCCGATACAGCCGGGCGGCGGTGCGGAAGTCGGCGGCGCGGGCGTCGCGGCGGGCGCGGGCGAGGGCGTCCTCGCCCCAGATCCGCTCCTGGTGGAGCTCGTCGACATGGGCGGCCTCCCAGGCGGCGTCCGCGTCGAGAACGCCCTCGGCGAGGGCGAGCGCGATCAGGGCGGAGCCGGAGAGCGTGGTCGCGACGTGCAGCGCCGCGAGCGCCGCCGGTTCGCGCTCGCGCGAGACCCGCGCGGCGACGGCCTCGAGCGCGGCGGGCGGCTGATCGACGAACATCACGCCCTGCGCGAGCACGAAGCGGGCGCCGAGGCGCTCGCGGGCGAAGTCGAGAACCGGGTCCCAGGCCGCGGCCTGCGCCTCGACGAGACGCTCGGGCTCGCCCGCCCGGTAGCAGACGAGGTCCGAGCCCGCATAGCGCACGATCTCGGCGGCGACCTCGTCCATCTTGTCCGCGACGCCGTCGATGGCGGAGTTGAGGAGCCGGGTGAGCGGCATGCGTGCCGGGTCGACCACGCTCTCCTGCGCCTCCCATTCGGCCGCGAGATCGGCGCCGGCGGCGGCGTTCGGCGCGACGAGCGGGCGCTTGGCCGGGGTGCGGGCGGCGCGGCCGTCGAGGAGGAGCGCGAAGCCGCCCCCTGCCGCCGGCGCGCTCGTCGCGCGCGCGTAGAAGCGCTTGGGCAATTGCGGAGCCGAGGTGGCGCGCGCGGCCTCCCGCGGATCGCGCCTCGCCTCGTCGGGCCGCGGCGCGAGATCGCGCCAGAAATCGTCGTCGGTCATGTCGTCTCGCTCGCCTCCGGCGCCAGGCCCTCAGATAGGGATGATCGGTGCGAGGTCGAGAGCGCCATGCGCCGCCACTCACCTTCCCCTCCGAAAAGGTGCAAACCTCACGGGCCGCTGTCATCCCGGGCCGCGAAGCGGACCCGGGACCCATAACCTCGACGATCGCCCGAGCGCGCATGCCGCGCTCGTTCCTCACCCTCGCGGCGGCGAGCGTCGGAGAAACGCAGCCTGCAGGCTGCGACTGAAGCCTCGTGGGTCTGGGTCCCGGATCGCCTTCGGCGTCCGGGATGACACCCTCGGCGCCGACCCCGCTCACGCGGCGGCGAAGCGCGCGTCGATCACGGGGACGATGTCGGGGAAGCGGTCGACCACCACCTGCGCGCCGCGGTCGCGCAGCGCGCCGACGCCGTGGAAGCCGTAGGAGACGCCGATCGCGTAGATGCCCGCCGCGCGCGACATCTCCATGTCGAACGTGGTGTCGCCGACCATCGCGGCGCGCTCGGGCGGGATGCCGGTCTCGGCGAGCGCGTTGTGGATCATGCCCGGATGCGGCTTCGAGGGCGCGTCGTCGGCGGTCTGGATCGTCGAGAACAGGAGGTGCCAGCCGTGGCGCTCGACGAGATGGGCGACGCCGCGTCGGCTCTTGCCCGTGGCGATGCCGAGCACGAGGTCGTCGCGTCGCGCGAGCGCCTCCAGCGTCTCCTTCACGCCGGGATAGAGCGGCTCTTCGAAGGCGGGGTCCGCGCGCAGGTGGAAGAACACCTCGCGATAGGTGTCGACCATCTCGCGATAGGGCCCCGCCTCCCCCACCAGCACGCGGAACGCCTCGGGCAGCGAGAGGCCGACGATCGACAAGGAGCGCTCGCGCGTCGGGGGGACGAGCCCGTGACGGCGGAAGGTGCGGACCTGAGCCTCGACGATGATCGCCTGGCTGTCGACGAGGGTGCCGTCGACGTCGAGGACGAGGAGATGCATGGGACTGGTTCCGGCCTGTTGCCGCGATCCCCGCGCTGTTCAGGCGGCGACGCGGGTCTTCTCGAAGGCGGGCACGGCCGCGGCGAAGCGCTCCAGGAAGGCGACGAGGCGCGGGTGGCTCTCCCGCCAGGTCCCCGAAAAGCGCAGATCGAGATAGCCGAGCGCGCAGGCGAGCGCGATGGTGCCGGCGTCGATCCTGTCGCCGAGGCCGTCCGCCTGATCCTCGAGCACCCGGAGCACGCGGTCGACCTTGGCGGATTGATAGCCGAGCCAATTCGCGTCGCGCTTGTCCTCGCTCCGGAAGCGGCCCTCGTAGACCTGCAGGAGCGCGGCGTCCATCAGCCCGTCGCAGAGCGCCTCGAGGCACAGAATTTCGAACCGCTCGGGGCCCGCGGGCACGAGCCGGCCCCCGCCCGCCAGATGATCGAGATAGGCGACGATCACGGGCGAATCGAACAGGGCCTTCCCCTCGTCCGTGATCAGGACGGGGATCTTGCCGAGCGGGTTCTGCGTGCGCAGCGTGTCGGAGGGATCGTTCGTATCGGCGGCGACGATTTCGATGCGATCGGCCAGTCCGAGCACCGCGGCTGCGATCTTGACCTTGCGTCCGAACGGCGAGGCCGGCGACGTGCGCAGAATCATGGGGGCGTTCCTCCGGTGATTTACCCGGTGTTCTTCCACGCCTGCACCGCCGCTGGCAAGGCCGGCCGGGTCGCGACCGGGCTGCGCCTCTTCAAACGCTGCGTCAGGCGGCGGAATGCTCGACCACGCCGCGGGCGATCAGGCGGTCGATGACGCCTTGCGCCTCCTCGACATGGCTGTCGTCGGGCAGGACGCGACCGTTCGAATTGAGAAAGGCGCCGGCGCGCTCGATCAGGCGGCGCAGAGCCGGCGCCGTGACCTCCGCGACGAGGGCGGCGTCGTCGGCGGCGCAGGGCGGGCGCAGCGCGCGGATGGCGGTCGTCGCGAGGCGGTCCATCGCCCGGACGAGCGCCTCGAAGGCGGCGCGGCGCTCCGGATCGAGCGCGTCCCAAGCGGCGCGGGCCTGCGGGGCGCGGCGCAGATGGGAGGCGTCGAAATAATCCGGATAGGGGATCGCCCGCCACGCGCCGAGATCCTCGACGACCTCCGGATCGAGGGGCGCGAGCTCGATCAGCATCAGGACTTCGCTGTAGAGGTTGAGATAGTCGTTCGACAGCCCGTCCTGCGCCGGCGCGTCGTCGCGCGCCGCCGGGGGCGGCGTCGGCGCGGCGTCTGGCAGGGTGTCGAGCGGCCGGTGCATGGGTGTTCGGAATCGACTCGCGTTGCGTGAGCGGGCATGGTGCGCTGCGATCCGCCAAGAAAGCGTTGACGCCGCCCCGACGGCACCGTCCCGCCATCCGACGCGCCGCCCCGCGCCGAAGACGAAGAGAGGATCCGACGATGTGCGGCCGTTTCGCCATCACGCTCGCCCCGGAGGTCTTCCGCGAGCATTACGGCTATCCCGAGCAGCCGAACTTCCCGCCCCGCTACAACGTCGCGCCCACCCAGCCCGTGCCGATCGTCCTTGCGGAGAACGGCGCGCCCCGGTTCAGGCTCGTGCGCTGGGGCTTCCTGCCGGGCTGGGTGAAGGACCCCAAGGACTTCCCCCTCGTCATTAACGCGCGCGCCGAAACGCTCCTCGAGAAGCCGACCTTCAAGGCCGCGATCCGCCGCCGACGCTGCGTCTTCGTCGCGGACGCCTTCTACGAGTGGCGGCGCGAGGGCAATGCGAAGGCGCCGTTCGCGATCCGGATGGCGGATGGCGGGCCGATGCCGCTCGCGGGGCTGTGGGAGACCTACAGCGACCCGGACGGCGGGGAGATCGACACCGCCGCGATCGTCACGACCTCGGCCAACGGCACGCTCGCCGCGATCCACCACCGCATGCCGGTGATCCTCCCGCGCGAGGAGATCGGCGCCTGGCTCGATTGCGCGGGCGTCGACGAGAGGGCGGCGGTCGCGATGGCGCGGCCCTGCGCGGACGAGCGCATCGTGCTCTATCCCGTCTCCCCGCGCGTCAACCGCGTCGCGAACGACGGCCCGGAGAACCTCGCTCCCCTCGCGCAAGCGCCGCGCCCGGCAGCGCCCCCGCGCCCGGCCGGCGGCGAGCAGGGCAGCCTGTTCTGAACGGGCGGCTCACTCCTTCTCGCGCTCGAATCGGCGCAGGAGCGCGAAGACCGGCCCGGCGCCCGCCATCACGAAGACGATTCGGATGATGTGGTGGGCGGCGACGAAGGCGACCTCGGTCTGGACCGCGATCGCGACGAGGCTCATCTCGGCGAGCCCGCCCGGCGAATAGGCGAGGATCAGCGGGATCGTGCCGAGCCCCATCAGGGCGCCGATCGCGGTCGCGAAGGCGAGGGTGAGCGCGAGCAGGATGATCGTCGAGCCGACCGAGAGCCACAGGATGCGCAGGATCTCGCGCGGGGCCGTGCCGAGGAAGCGCGCGCCGATCGTCACGCCGAGCACGACCTGCGCCGCCGACACGATCTCGACGGGCGGCACGAAATCCGTGATGCCGCCGACATGCACCGCCGCGCTCACCAGCATCGGCCCGAGCAGCGTCTTCGCCGGCAGCTTGAGGAGATGTCCGAGGAAGGCACCCGAGAGGCCGCAGACGAGGATCCAGATCTCCGCCGAGAGCGGCACGTCCATGATCGAGGGCCCGCCCGCGCCGCGCGCGTCGAGGCTCACCCCCTCGACCCATTGCACCAGGAAGGGCAGCGTCATCACGACGAGCAGGATGCGGGCGGAATGGACGAGGGCGATCGTGCGCGCGTCCCCTCCCCGCTCCGCGCCCACGATCACCATCTCGACGAGGCCGCCGGGCATGCCGGCGAAGTAGGCCGTCGTGCGATCGAAGCCGCCGACCTTGCGGAAATAGACGACGCAGGCGAGCCCGCAGACCACGACGAACAGAGCGAGCCCGAGGACGGAGATCGTCCAGGTCGCGACCTGCGCGAGGAGATCGGGCGAGAAGGCCGCGCCGAGCATCACCCCGATCACCGCGCTCATCGGCGGGCGCACGACGGAGGGGGCGGATATCGGCGCGCGCAGGAGGGCCGCGAGCGTGCAGGCGGTCATCGGCCCGAGCATCCAGGGCAGAGGCAGGCCGGCCTGGTAGAAGAGGACGCCGCCGGCCGTGCCGAGGATCAGCGCGGCGAGGAAGCGCGCATAGGGGAAACGCGTCGGGGCGAGCGCGGCGAGCCCGGAGCGCAGCTCTGCGATGAAGCTTCCCATTCCCGCCGCCGCCACCTCCGCCAATTCGCTCCCTCCCCTCCATAGCCCGGCTCGGGTCCGCGCACATCGGCCATTTCCGCAGGGTGGATGCGCGCCCACGCTCGCCGCGCGATCGCGTAAAATTCTCGTCGATTGAGCGACGAATTGTTCGCGGGGGGCGTGCGAGAAGCCACGGTAGCAATTTCGGGAGACTTCCCATGCGCACGATCCGCGCCTGGATGAGAGAACGTCGCCGCCGCTTCGGGGCGGACCTGCGCGGCGGCGTCGCCGTCGCCTTCGCGCTCGCAGCCATTCCGGTGATCGGCGTCGTCGGGCTCGGCGTCGACTACACGCGCGCCACGAACGCGCGCACGGCCCTCCAGGCCAATCTCGACATGGCGGTGCTCGCCGGGCTGCGGGCCGAGGGCGATCACGAGGCGGCGGCGCAACGCGCCTTCGACGCGGCCCAGCGCGGCCCCGTCGACAGCCGCGCGTTCACGCTCGGCACGGACGGCGCGCTGCACGGCCGCGCGAGCCTGCGCGTCGACACGACGATGGCGGGCCTCCTCGGCTTCGACGAGATCCGCGTCGGCGCCGAGGCGGAGGCGTTCCGGGCGGCGAGCACGCGCGTGTGCCTCCTCCTGCTCGACCAAACCGCCTCGCAGACCCTCCTCGTCAACGGCAATACGAGCGTGCGCGCGCCGGCCTGCGAGGTGCACGTGCGCACGAGAGCCTCGACCGCGGCGATCTTCAACGGCGGCAGCGTCTTCGACGTTGCCCGCGTGTGCCTCGCCGGGCCGGGCTACATCGCCAACGGCAGGCCGCAGATCGGTCCGGTGGAGACGCGCTGCAACGCCGCGCAAGACACGATCGCCGGCACGCTCCCGGCGCCCGATCCCAAGCCCTGCACGCACCGGAACGCGATCTTCAACGGCGGCGGCAGCGGGCCCACCCGGCTCCAGCCCGGCGTCTATTGCGGGAATACGACCTTCAACGGCAATCACGACATCGTGCTCGAAGCCGGCCTCTACGAGATCCGCGACGGCTCGTTCATCGTCAACGGCAATTCGAGCCTCACGGGCACGGGCGTGACCTTCCACCTCGCCAACGAGCGCGCGCTCCTCCAGCTCAACGGACAGGCGCGGACGCGGCTCTCGGCCCCGACGAGCGGCAATCTCACGGGCGTCTTGATCTACGAGCCGACGGGCATCGCCCAGCGTTCGCCGATCACCATCAACGGCGGCACGGGCCAGAAGCTCGAAGGGCTCCTCTACCTGCCGAGCCGCAACGTCACCTTCAACGGCGCGACGAGCATCGACAGCGACAGCGTGACGATGATCTTCAATTCGCTGATCATGAACGGCACCTCGTCCTGGCGCTTCGGCCCCTCCGCCCACGCCCTGCGCGGCGGCGGCAGCGGCGGCGAGCTCGTCCTGCGGCGGTGAGGGCGGGGTTCTTTGTACGTGTAAGTGTTTCCGTTTTCCCCAACGCCGTCATTCCGGGCTCGCGTTCGCGCCCCGGAATGACGGGTGAGGGAGGGATCCGCCCTCTCAATCGAGGCCGAGCATCAGGGTGATGTTCTGCACCGCGGCTCCCGAGGCGCCCTTGCCGAGATTGTCGAGGCGGGCGACGAGGAGCGCGTGGCGCATCGGCTCGTTGGCGAAGACGCGCAGCTCGAGGATGTCCGTCCCGTTGAGCGCCTGCGGCTCCAGCCGGCTCTCTCCTTGCGTCGGCACGACCCGCACGAGCCCGCCCTCGCCGTAATGATCCGCGAGCGCGGCCTCGAGATCGGCAGCCTTCGGGCGCCCCGGCAGGGCGTCGAGATGGAGCGGCAGGCTGACGAGCATGCCCTGGCGGAAATTGCCCACGGAGGGCACGAAGATCGGCCGGCGAACCAATTTGCCGTGCAGCGCGATCTCCGGCACGTGCTTGTGCTCGAGGGTGAGGCCGTAGAGCTCGAAGGCGGGCGCCTCGCCGGCCTCGTAGGCCTCGATCATCTGCCGCCCCCCGCCCGAATAGCCGGAGACCGCGTTGACGGTCACGGGGAAATCGGCCGGGATCAGCCCCGCCTCGACGAGCGGACGCAGGAGCGCGATCGCGCCCGTCGGGTAGCAGCCGGGATTGGACACGCGCCGCGCCTGCGCGATCGCCTGCGCCTGACCCGGCGCCATTTCCGCGAAGCCGTAGACCCAATCGGGATCGACGCGATAGGCCGTCGAGGCGTCGAGGATGCGCGGGGCGCGCGCCCCGAGCTCGGCGGCGAGCGCGACGGATTCCTTCGCGGCCGCGTCCGGCAGGCAGAGCACGACGAGATCGACGGACGCCATCATGTCGCGCCGCGCGGCCGGGTCCTTGCGCAGAGCCGGGTCGATCGAGCGGATCTCGAGGCCCGCGATCGGGGCGAGCTTCTCGCGGATCTCGAGGCCGGTCGTGCCGGCTTCGCCGTCGATGAAGAGCGTGGGCTTCGACATGGGCTCTGCTCCGGTGGGGGATGGGCTTGCGATGGTCGACAAAGAAAAAGCCGCGCAGGGGGCGCGGCTCTCGGTCACAACGGCGTTGTCCGATGGACGCGCGCGTCAACCTCGCCGCAGGGCGATGGCGGGCGAACGTCGGATGCGGGCGGGCGCGTGGCTCATGGCGCTCCTATGCGCCCCAGCGTCGCGCCTGTCAACCGCCTCGGAACCCGCATGCGCCGCTCCGGTTCGCTCCCCACGCGAACAGGCGAGACAGGAGGCCTTGATGGGCGCGACGGCGAAGAAGACGGATCCGAAGCTCTGGGACCGGGTCAAGACGAAGGTCACCCGTGGCGACAAGGGCGGGCGCCCCGGCCAATGGTCGGCCCGCAAGGCGCAGCTCGCCACGCAGGAATACAAGAAGAAGGGCGGCGGCTACGCGGGCGAGAAGAGCGACGACAACCATCTGCAGCAATGGCAGGACGAGGATTGGGGCACGAAATCCGGCAAGAAGAGCGGCGAGACGGGCGAGCGCTACCTGCCGAAGAAGGCTCGCGATGACCTCTCGAAGGAGGAGTACGCCCGCACCACCGCCAAGAAGCGCGCCGACACGAAGAAGGGCAAGCAGCACTCGAAACAGCCCGCCGCGATCGCCGAGAAGACCGCCAAGCACCGCGACGGCGGCTCCTCCGGCTCGGGCAAGACCAAGGCCGCGCTCTACGAGGAAGCGAAGAGGCGCGACATCGCAGGGCGATCGAAGATGTCGAAGGCGCAGCTGGAGAAGGCGTTGCGCTGATCGGGGCGCGCCCCCCGGTCGAGGGAGGCACTCCCCCTCAATACGCCGCCTCAAGGAGCCGTCGATAATCCCCCGCGCTCGCCGGCCGCGGATTCGTCGCCCCCGAATGGTCCTGCGTCGCGGCGTGCGCCATCGCATCGAGCCGGTCGCGGGGCAGCCCCATCTCGGACAAGCCGCGGGGCAGGCCGAGCCGGCGGGCGAGGTCGGCGAAGAAGGCGGGAAGGTCGGCGCCGGGCGCGAGGCCGAGGCGGGCGCGGATCGTGTCGTATTTGCCGCCGACATGACCCGCATTGAAGGCGAGCACGTGGGGCAGGAGCACGGCGTTCAGGGTGCCGTGGTGGAGCGACACGTCGGCGAGGCCGCCGAGCGGATGCGAGAGCGCGTGCACGGCGCCGAGCCCCTTCTGGAAGGTGAGCCCGCCCTCGAGCGCCGCCATCAGCATTTCCGCGCGCGCGGCGGCGTCCGAGCCGTCGGCGACGGCGCGTTCGAGATGGGCCACCGCACGCGCGAGCCCGTCGAGCGCGATCGCCTCGGCGACCGGGTTGAAGCGCGGGCTCAAGTAAGTCTCGACGCAATGGGTGATCGCGTCCATCCCGGTCGCCGCGGTGAGCATCGGCGGCAGGCCCAGCGTCAGATCGGGGTCGCAGATCGCACGTTTGGGAATGAGATGGGGCGAGATGAAGCCGAGCTTGCGGCCGTCGGCGAGCGTGACGAGCGCGGCGCGGCCGACCTCCGAACCCGTCCCCGCCGTCGTCGGCACCGCGATCACGGGCGCGACCGCCGATGTGATCCGCGCGACCCCGCCGAGGATCGCGGCGTAGTCGGAAAGCTCCCCCGCATGCGTCGCCATCAGCGCGACGCCCTTCGCGAGATCGATGGGAGAGCCGCCGCCGATGGCGATCACGCCGTCGCATCCCTCGTCCCGATAGAGCGCGAGCGCGGCCGCGAGGGCTTGCTCGGTCGGGTTCGTCGGCGTTCCCTCGAAGCGCGGCAGGCCATGCCCGGCCGCGCCGAGCGGGGCGAGCGCGCGCGCGACGAGCCCGGCCCGCACCACGCCTGCATCCGTGACCACGAGCGGGCGGCGCAGCCCGAGCTCGGTGAGGTCGGCGGGCAGCTCGGCGACGGCGCCCGATGCGAAACGAATCGTGGTGAGGTAGGTGATCAGGGCCATGATACGCCTCCCGCGCGGGCCTCTTGCTTGCCGCGGAAGGCTCGCAGAGCGCGGCGGCGCAGGCAAGAGCCGGAGGGGCCCGTCGTTGCGCTCACCCGAAGCGCTTGGACGACATCTCCGCTTCCTTCTTGCGCGCGATCCCGAGCCGGCGCTCGCGCCAGATCACCAGGATCCCCGCCGCGGTGACGAGGGACGCCCCCGCGATCACCGCCGGCGCGGGCAATTGCGAGAACAGGAACCAGCCGAGCAGCGTCGCCCAGATCATGGTCGTGTACTCGAAGGGCGCGATCAGCGAGGCGTCGGCGTAGCGATAGCTCTCGGTGAGCAGGATCTGCCCGATGCCGCCGAGAAAGCCGATGCCGATCAGGAGCGCGAGGTCGCGCGGCGTCGGCATCACCCAGCCGAGGAAGACGGAGGCGAGGCCGATCAGGGTGGTCAGCGCGGTGAAGTAGAAGACGATCGCCCCCGTGCGCTCGGTCGCGGTGAGCCGGCGCACCTCGATCGTCGCGATCGCCGTGCACATCGCCGCCGCGAGCGCCACGAGGACGCCGAGGCTCGCGCCCTCCCCCACCGCCTCCGCGCCGAGCCGCGGGCTCAGCATGACGACGACGCCGACGAAGCCGATCCCGACCGCGCTCCAGCGATAGGCGCGCACCGTCTCCTTGAGGAAGATCGCCGCCAGCACGACGACGATCAGCGGCGCGGCGTAGCCGATCGCGACCGCCTCCGTCAGCGGCAGCAAGCCGAGCGCGGTGAAGCCGAGGATCATCCCCGTCGCGCCGATGAGCGAGCGCCGCACGTGTCCCTTCAGGTTGCGCGTGCGCACCGCGTTCACGACCCGGTCCGTCAGGGCGAGCCAGAGGAGGAGCGGCACGAGCGCGAAGGCGGAGCGGAAGAAGATCAGCTGGCCCGTCGGATAGGTGTCCGCGCCGAGCTTCACCGACGCCGCCATCAGGGTGAAGGCGAGCGCGGACAGGACCTTGAGCGAGATTCCGAGAAGGGGTTGCAAAGCAGGGGGATCCGACGGCAGGGAAGCCGCATCATGCGCACGCGCGGCCCGCCGCGTGAAGCGCGTCGGGCGCATTGCCGGGTGTGCACCTCGCGCATGCCGGACGCGGGCAGGGCGCGGGCAGGGCGCGCGGATTTGCAGCGATGCGCGAAAATCGTGTACCGCTCGCGCGTGCCTCTCGTCGCGCGCCCGCGCGCCCGCCCGCCCGAAGGAAGCCTCCGAGCCGATGCGTCTCCTGATCGCGACCGATGCCTGGCAGCCGCTCGTCAACGGGGTGGTGCGCTCGATCGAGCACATGATCGAGCACGCGCCCGCCCAGGGCGCCGAGACCGTGCTGATCTCGCCGCAGGACTTCCGCAGCGTGCCGCTGCCCACCTATTCCGAGATCCGGCTCGCGCTCGTTCCCCCGGGCGACACCGCGCGGCGGGTGCGCGCGCTCGCGCCGACGCACATCCACATCGCCACCGAGGGGCCGATCGGCTTCTGCGTGCGGCGCCTGTGCCTCAAGCACGGCTTTCCCTACACGACCAGCTACCACACCCGCTTCCCGGAATACGTCTCGGCGCGGGTGCCGATCCCGGCGGAATGGGTCTACCGGATCGTGCGCCGCTTCCACAATACGGGCTGCGGCGTGATGGTGGCGACCGATTCGCTCGAGGCTGAGCTGCGCGAGCGCGGCTTCGCGCACATCATGCGCTGGGGGCGCGGCGTCGACACGCGGCTCTACCGGCCGCGCGAACGCTCGGTGCTCGACGTCGCCGGCCCGGTCTTCCTCTATGTCGGCCGCGTCGCGGTGGAGAAGAATCTCGAGGCCTTCCTCGCGCTCGACCTGCCCGGCACGAAGGTCGTCGTGGGCGACGGTCCGGCGCGGGAGGAGCTGACCCGCAAATATCCGGCCGTGCGCTTCCTCGGCGTCAAGACCGGCGAGGCGCTGGCCGAAATCTATGCGTCCGCGGACGTGTTCGTGTTCCCGAGCCTCACCGACACGTTCGGCATGGTGCTGCTCGAGGCGCTCGCCTCCGGCCTGCCCATCGCCGCCTATCCGGTGACGGGGCCGCTCGACGTGCTCGGCGATTCCGGCTGCGGCGTGCTCGACGCCGATCTGCGCAAGGCCGCGCTCGGCGCGCTCGAGATCCCGCGCGAGCGCTGCCGCGCCTATGGCGAGCGCTTCTCCTGGGCCGAGAGCGCGCGCGAGTTCTTCGACAACGTCCGCCGCGCCCAGGCCGGGCCGATCGACCTCTCCCGGCTCGGGTGAGCATATCTCGCCCGTCGTTCCGGGCTCGCTATCGCGCCCCGGAACGACGGCGTCGAGGTGCTGACGAGAGACCCTTCGCCGATCGTCACACCACGAGCAGCACCGCGCCCCAGACGCCTCCGACGAGATAATCGGCGGTCCGCGGCGGCGCGCGCTCGCCGATCGCGAGGGCGATCTCGCGCAGGGCCATCGCCAGGAAGGCGGCGGGCACGGCGAGGGCGACGAGGAAGCCGTTGCCGGCGACGAAGCCGACGAGCGAGAAGCCCGGCAGCATGAAGACGAGATGGCGCGCGAAGAGCGACACGCGCTTGTTTCCGGAGCCCGCATCGATGAGCGCCTGTTCGAGCCCGCTCGGCGCGCGGACGGGCTCCTCGCCGCGGCGCGGGCCCGCCTCGAGATGAGGCAGGCTCGGGCGGCGCCAGGCGAGGAAGACGGCGGCGAGGACGAGCGCCGGGGCGAGCGGCTTGAGGGTCAGCGCGAGGAGCGCGAAGCCGGCGATGCCGATGGAGCGCCAGGCGGCGAGCCGGTCCGGATCGCGCGGGAGATCCGCAGGCGTCCCCGGTTCGAGCGCGGGGTCGCTCGCGGCAAGCGCGTTCAGAAGGGCGCAGGCGACGACGATGGCGACGATCTCCAGCATGCCGCCCTCCATGAAGCGGGAACTCGGAACGTCAACGAAACCGAGACGCTTCGGTTCAGGGGATGCTAGCAGAAAGTCTAACAGTCGACACGTGTGAAATGCGCCCGCCGCCCGCCCTCGTCACGCCCCTCGCCGCGCCCGCCCCGCGAGCGCGAGCCCGGCGGCGGCCAGAACGGCGCCTGCGAGGAGCACGCCCGCGCCGACCGCGAACAGCGGCAGGTGGCTCCCGCTCTGCGCGAACAGCGCGCTCAGCGCATAGGCGCCGCCGGCCTGGGCGAGGGCGAAGCCGATCGTCATCGTGCCGAACAGCCGCGCCTGGGCGGGGCCGTGCATCAGCTGCGCGGCGAGCCCGGCGGCGAGGGCGACCATGCCCGGCGTCAGCGCGCCGGTGACGAGGGCGGACGCGGCGAGCGCCACGGGGGCGACCGAGACGAGCGGCAGCGCGACCGCCGCCGCCTTCGTCGCGAGCGCGGCGACGAGGGCGGGCCCGAGCCCGATCCGCGTCGCGAGGAGGCCGCAGGCGGGCGCGCCGATCACCGCGCCGATGCCGAACAACGCCCAGGCGAGCCCCCCCGCCGCCTCGCCGAGCCCGAGCCCGCGCGCCACGAAATCCGACAGGAAGAGCGTGTGCGGCACGAAGCCGATGCCGTCGGTCGCATAGGCGACGACGATCAGGACGAGCGCGAGGGGCGCCTTGGGTCCGGGGGGCGCCGCCTGGGCCGGAAGCGGCGCGCTCGGCCAGTGCCGCCAGGCGAGCGCGGTGAGCACGAGGCCGGCGAGGCCGAGCGCGGCCCAGGCGGCCGACAGGCCGAGCGCGGCGAGGCTCGGCAGGAGCGCGCCCGACACGATGATCCCGAGCCCGACGCCCACGAAGATCGCCCCCGAGACGCGGCCCTTCGCGAGCGCCGGCGTCCGCGCCAGGATGGCGGAGGGTCCGAGCACCATCACGAGTCCCCCCGCTATGCCTGCCGCGAACCGCATGACGCTGAGCCAGGCCGTTCCGAGCGGCAGCGCGCAGGCGGCGAGCGAGAGCGCGGCGGCGAGCATCGCCCCGTTCAGGATCGCGGCGCGGCGCGGATTGGCGGCGAGCGCCTGCGCGGCCAGCGCGCCGAGGAGATAGCCCGCGAGGTTCGACGCGCCCGCGAAGGCGCCGCCCGCCTCGCTCACCCAGCCGCGCTCGACGAGAAGCGGCAGGAGCGGCGTGTAGGCGAAGCGCCCGAGCCCGATGCCGACGAGGACCGCGAGGAGCGCGGGCCAGTAAGGGGGCGCCGCCTCGGCGGCCGCCGGCTCGTCCTTGCGCATCGATCCCTCCCGCGCACCCCGCGCGCGCACCCAATCCCTAGCCAAGGGCGGGGCGACGCGTCCAGGGGCACGGGGCCGAAGCGCGTTTTCGCGCGCGGGAATGCCCCTCCGCTGCACGAAAAAACGCCCCCTCCTCGCGGAGGGGGCGCTCGTCTCGCTAGAAGCGCTTCGAAAACCCGGATCAGAAGTCCATGTCCGGCGCGGCGGGGGCGGCGGGGGCGGCCTTCTTGGGCTTCTCGGCGATCATCGCCTCGGTGGTGATGAGGAGGCCCGCCACGGAGGCGGCGTCCTGCAGCGCGGTGCGGACGACCTTGGCGGGGTCGATCACGCCGAACTTGAACATGTCGCCGTAAGCCGCCGTCTGCGCGTTGAAACCGAACGCGTAGTCCGCGTGCTCCAGCACCTTGCCGACGATCACCGAGCCGTCCTCGCCGGCATTGAGGGCGATCTGGCGGGCGGGCGCCTGGATGGCGCGGCGGACGATGTCGATGCCGGTCTTCTGGTCGTCGTTGGCGGGCGAGAGGCCCTCGAGCACCTTGACCGCGCGCAGGAGCGCCACGCCGCCGCCGGGCAGCACGCCCTCCTCGACCGCGGCCTTGGTCGCGTGCATCGCATCGTCGACGCGGTCCTTCTTCTCCTTGACCTCGACCTCGGTCGCGCCGCCGACGCGGATCACCGCGACGCCGCCCGCGAGCTTGGCGAGCCGCTCCTGGAGCTTCTCGCGGTCGTAATCGGAGGTGGTGTCCTCGATCTGCGCCTTGATCTGCGCGACGCGGGCGTCGATGTCGGCCTTCGCGCCGGCGCCGTCCACGATCGTGGTGTTCTCCTTCTCGATGACGACCTTCTTGGCGCGGCCGAGCATGTCGAGGGTCACCTTGTCGAGCTTGATGCCGAGATCCTCCGAGATCGCGGTGCCGCCGGTGAGGATCGCGATGTCCTGGAGCATGGCCTTGCGGCGATCGCCGAAGCCGGGCGCCTTCACCGCCGCGACCTTGAGGCCGCCGCGCAGCTTGTTGACGACGAGCGTCGCGAGCGCCTCGCCCTCGACGTCCTCCGCCACGATCACGAGGGGACGGCCGGACTGGACGACCGCCTCGAGCACGGGGAGCAGCTCCTGGAGGTTCGAGAGCTTCTTCTCGTGGATGAGGAGATAGGCGTCCTCGAGCTCGACGCGCATCTTCTCGGCATTGGTCACGAAATAGGGCGAGAGATAGCCGCGGTCGAACTGCATGCCCTCGACGACGTCGAGCTCGGTCTCGAGGCTCTTGGCCTCCTCCACCGTGATCACGCCCTCGTTGCCGACCTTCGCCATCGCCTCGGCGAGGAAGCGGCCGATTTCCGCATCGCCGTTGGCGGAGATGGTGCCGACCTGGGCGATCTCGTCGTTGGACGAGATCTTGCGGGCGTTCTTCTTGAGATCCGCCACGATGGCCTCGACCGCCATGTCGACGCCGCGCTTGAGGTCCATCGGGTTCATGCCCGCGGCCACCGCCTTGGCGCCTTCCTTCACGATCGCCTGGGCGAGAACGGTCGCGGTCGTGGTGCCGTCGCCGGCGAGGTCGTTCGTCTTCGACGCCACCTCGCGCACCATCTGCGCGCCCATGTTCTCGAACTTGTCGGAAAGCTCGATTTCCTTCGCGACGGTGACGCCGTCCTTGGTGATGCGGGGCGCGCCGAACGACTTCTCGATCACGACGTTGCGGCCCTTCGGCCCGAGCGTGACCTTCACCGCGTCGGCGAGGATGTCGACGCCGCGCAGCATCTTCTCGCGCGCGTCGGCCGAGAACTTGACTTCCTTGGCAGCCATTTCTGTCACTCCCTCAGAGACATGACGTTGTTGCGAAGCGCCTCAGGCGGCCTTCTTCGCGGCTTCCGTGGCGTCGAGGACGCCCATGATGTCGCTCTCCTTCATGATGAGGAGATCCTCGCCGTCGATGCGCACCTCGGTGCCGGACCACTTGCCGAACAGCACGCGATCGCCGGCCTGGACCGAGAGCGCGACGATCTCGCCCTTCTCGTTGCGGGCGCCGGGCCCGACCGCGACCACCTCGCCCTGCTGGGGCTTCTCCTTGGCGGTGTCGGGGATGATGATGCCGCCGGCGGTGCGGGTGTCGGCCTCGACGCGGCGGACGACGACGCGATCGTGCAGGGGACGGAACTTCATGGTCTTTCGTCTCCGTGTAGGTTTTCGAGATCGAAGCGATCCTCACGGCCGACGGGGCGTGCAGCGCGCACCGCCCCGCTTGCCGAGCGCGGAGATATTTCGGCGCCCGGGCGGCTTCAAGAGGGTGCGCGAAAAAATTTGGCACTCTCCGGGGGAGAGTGCCAAGCGGGCAGGTGGAGGGCTGTCGTGGTCTGGGCTACAGAGCGCACATAGGGCGCGCTCCCTCCCCTTTCCCAAGGGCATGTGAAGCTTTCGCCTGGTACCTCGACGCCGTCATTCCGGGGCGCGAAGCGAGCCCGGAACCCAGACTCCCGACCTCGGCCGAGCAGCCTATAGGCTGCGTCCTTCCACTGTAACAATCTCCTTCGGTTGCGGAGCGAGCGCGCATGCGCGCTCGAACGACCGTCGTGGTTCTGGGTTCCGGGCTCGCTTCGCGCCCCGGAATGACGTGCAGGGGAGGATTATCGAACTCCGAGGGGAAGGAGAGCTGAGACGCCTCCCCGCTCAAACCGCCCCGGCGAGCGCCGCCATGAACGGACCCGCGAGCCAGAATACGCCGTGCGTGAAGCCGTGGGAGAGGATCGCGTGTTCGAGGCCGTAGCGCCAATAGAGCCAGCCGTAGAGGATGCCGAGCATCGCGTTGAGCAGCACCGTGCGCACGACGAGGAGGCCCGACGGCTCGACCATCGCGGCGAGCGCCGGCAGGTGCCCGACGCCGAAGGCGAGCGCGACGAGGATCACGACGGTCCACATCAGAGCCGGGCGTCGGCGTCCCTCCTTGCGGACGAACAGCATGGTCCCGATCGCCGCGAGCGCCGTCATCAGGCCGTAGCGCAGCATCAGCTCCTCGGTGATGCCGCCGTAGAGGAGCGCCGAGACGCGCGGCAGCGTCGCCAGCGGGGCTCCCGGCAGGCCGGCGAAATCGGCGGGCGCGGCGAGCCGGAAGACGAGATCGACGAAGAGCGCGACGAGCGCGAGGGCCGCCGTCAGCGCGAGCGCGCCGCCGACGCTCTGGACCGAGACGAGCGGCACCCGCTCCCCGCGCAGCCGGGCCGTGAGCCAGGAGGCGAGCCCCGCGCGGTCCTGCAGCGCGACGCCCGCCGCCACCGCGATCGCGAGGAGGATCGCCGGCTGGATCACGAGGACGATCCGCAGGCCCATGTCGCCGATCTCCGGCGCGCCCTCCACCGCGCGCAGATCGTCGAGGCCGATCTGCGTCGCCATGGCGACGATGCCGACGAAGCCGATCAGGAACCAGGCGGCGAAGGGGAGGAGGAAGCGCATGCTCTTCTCTGGAAGGAGGGGCCGGAAGGGGTGCGAGCGGTCCCCCGCTCACCGCGCGCGGCGCGCCGCGCTTCCCTCGACAACGGCGACGATGTCCGCCCGGTTCGCGATCTCCGCGAACAGCGCCTCGTCCGCCCCCGTCATCCAGACCTGGCCGCCGAGCGCGAGGAGCGCTTCGTAGAGCGCGGCGCGCCGGCGCGGATCGAGATGGGCGGCGACCTCGTCGAGGAGGACGAGCGGCGCCATGCCCGTCATCGCCGCGACGAGCCGCGCATGGGCGAGGACGAGGCCGACGAGCAGCGCCTTCTGCTCGCCGGTCGAGGCGAGCGAGGCCGCGATGTCCTTGGGACCGTGGCGGACCGCGAGGTCGCTCGCCTGCGGGCCGACGAGGGTGCGTCCGGCGGCGCGGTCGCGCGCGCGGCCCTCGCGCAGCATCGCGCGATAGCGCTCCTCGGCATCGAGCGCGGGCAGGCTCGCGACGAGCGCGTCGATCTCGCCCTCGAGCGCGATCTCGGCATGGGGGAACGGCGAGGCGTCGTCGCGGCCCTCCGCGATCAGGGCGGCGAGGCGCGCGACGGTCTCGCGCCGGGCGGCGGCGACGGCGATGGCGAGCTCGGCCGTCTCGCGCTCCACCGCGTCGAGCCAGCGCGCCTCCCCGCCCTCCTCCAGGAGACGGTTGCGGGTGCGCAGCGCGCGCTCGAGCGCGGCCGCGCGGCTGCCGTGCTCGGAATCGACGGCGAGGACGAGGCGATCGAGGAAGCGGCGGCGGTCCCCGGCCGGGCCGCGGAAGAGGCCGTCGAGATCGGGGGTGAGCCAGACGAGGCGCACGAACTCGGCGAAGGCGGAGGGACCCGACGCGTTCTGGCCGTCGATCCGGCACACCCGCCCCCTCCCCTCGCCGCCCTGGCTCGTGGCGGTGCCGAGGCGGTGCTCGCCATAGGCGCCCTCGAGCACGGCGAAGACGGCGAAACCCTGAGCCCCGTCGCGGATCATCGCGCCGTAATCGGCCCGGCGCAGCCCGCGGCCGGGCGAGAGCAGGGACAGGGCCTCGAGCACGTTCGTCTTGCCCGCACCGTTCTCGCCGACGAGCGCGACGAGGGGCGCCTCGACCGCGAGGTCGAGGCTCTCGTAGGAGCGGAAATCCTGGAGCACGAGCCGCGTCGCCCGCGGCCCCGCCGAGAGCTGCGTCATGGCCCGTGAATAAGCATGAAGGGGGCGCGATGGAAATCCCTCGCGCGGGGGACGGGCTCCGTTTCCTTCCCCTCAGAGTTTTATAATCTTAGGTTGCGGCGTCATCCCGGACGCCGAAGGCGATCCGGGACCCATAGCCACGACGTCTCAGTCGCAGCCTGTAGGCTGCGTCTCTCCGACGAAGGCTGCCCAAAGGTAGCGGAACGAGCGCGGCATGCGCGCTCGGACTTGTCGTCGAGGTTATGGGTCCCGGGTCCGCTTCGCGGCCCGGGATGACAACCACCGCAAGATTCACCGACTTTCAGGGGGAGGAGAGCGGCGGCGCCTCGTCGGCGTCTCCGTCCCATGCCGCGCTCACCCAAAGAAAAAGGGGAGCCCGGTGGGGCTCCCCTTCTCCGCGGGATGCGCCGTGCGGCGCCACCGCTGGCTTCCCGTGGGATTACTGCTGCGCGGGCGCGGCACCCGGCGCCGTGCCGGGCTGCGTCGTGCCGGTCGTGCCGGTGCCGGTCGCGCCGGTCCCGGTGCCGGTGGCGCCGGTCGCCATCGTGTCGCCGTCCTCGAGACGGGCGAACTCGGGGGCGTCCTCGAGCTGCTCGCGGGTGAAGTCGACCACGATGCGCTCGATCTGGCCCGAGCCGCCCCACCAATCCTGACCGGCCTGCTCGGCGCCGCGGAACAGCACCTGGGCATTCTCGAGCGGGATGCCGACGTCCTTCTGGCCGATGCCGAGGAAGCCGCCGACACCCACGACCACCGCCGCGACGCGGCCCTGGTCGTCGAGGAGGACGTCGTTGACCGAGCCGAGCGACTCGTCGGCGATCGTCACGACCTCGGCGTCCATCAGGTTCGAGCCGAGCACCTGGCCGGGCATCTGACGGATCACGAAGCCGCCCTGCAGCTCGAGCTGCGAGTCCATGGCCATCTGCTGGTCGGCCGGCGGAACGGCCGGGTCCTGAGCCTGCATCTGCTGCTGCTGGCCGGGCTGCGTCGTGGCCGGGTCCTGGGCCTGCATCTGCTGCTGACCGCCGGTCGTCTCCGGCGCGGCCGGCATCGTCTCGACCTGCTGGCCGGCCTGGCCGGCCTGGCCGCCCTGCTGCTGCGGGATCGGCTGATCCGTGGTCTGCTGGGCGAGGGCCGGGGTCGCGGCGAGCATGGCCGCGAGCGCGCAGGTCGAGAGAAAAGTCTTATTGATCATCTTGGTCTCCTTCAGAGATCTGTCTGTTGGAGAGCTCGTCGCCTTAAGAGCTCGTGGCTGCCTAACGCTCCGCTCTGCGCGGCGTTCCGTCCTAACTGCGCAATTTCACTCTCGCGTGGAAAACTCGAAGGAGGCTTTTGCGGTTTGTCTTTTGTTCTCGTATAGAGGGGACGCGCGGGGGTCTCGCCCGCGCGGGGGCACCGGTTTCGACGAGGCGGCTGAGAGGCGCGATGGCTGAGGACCTGTTCGGTGGCGCGGCGGCGCGCAAGCTTCCCGAGAAGCGCCAGAGCAAGGAGGCGCGCGCGGACGCCAAGGAGGCGCAGGCCTCCTCGCGGCAGGAGGCCGGCACGCCGGGCGAGGCCGGCTACACCGCAGCCGCGATCGAGGTGCTGGAGGGGCTCGAGCCCGTGCGCCGGCGCCCCGGCATGTATATCGGCGGCACCGACGAGAAGGCGCTCCACCATCTCTTCGCCGAGGTGATCGACAACGCGATGGACGAGGCGGTCGCCGGCCACGCGACCTTCATCGAGGTGGAGCTGTCCGCGGACGGCTTCGTCACCGTCACCGACAACGGCCGCGGCATCCCGGTCGACCCGCATCCGAAATTCCCGGACAAGTCCGCCCTCGAAGTGATCCTCACGACGCTGCACGCGGGCGGCAAGTTCGATTCGAAGGTGTACGAGACGTCCGGCGGCCTGCACGGGGTCGGCGTGTCGGTCGTCAACGCGCTCGCCGAGCGGCTCGAGGTCGAGGTCGCGCGCGGGCAGACGCTCTACCGCCAGGTCTATTCGCGCGGGGCGCCGATCACGCCGCTCGAGACGATCGGTCGCGTGCACAATCGCCGCGGCACGAAGGTGCGCTTCCGGCCCGATCCGGAGATCTTCGGCCCGCTCGCCAAGTTCGCGCCGTTGCGCCTGTTCAAGATGGCGCGTTCGAAGTCGTACCTCTTCGGCGGCGTCGAGATCCGCTGGCGCTGCGATCCCGCGCTCGTGGTGCCGGGCGAAGGGTTCGAGGCGGAGGCGGTCTTCAAGTTCCCCAACGGTCTCTCCGATTACCTCTCGGCCGAGATCGCCGGCAAGGAGCTCGTCGCGGACCAGATCTTCTCCGGCAAGATCACGAAGCCCGGCGGCCACGGCTCGCTCGAATGGGCGATCGCCTGGCTCGCGACGGGCGAGGACGGCTTCTCCTCCTCCTATTGCAACACGATCCCGACCCCCGAGGGCGGCACCCACGAGGCGGGCCTGCGCGTGGCGCTGCTGCGGGCGTTGCGCGAGCATGCCGAGCGCGTCAACCAGGGCAAGCGCGTCGCCGCCGTCACCACCGACGACGTGATGGTGACCTGCGCGGCGATGCTCTCGGTCTTCATCCGCGAGCCCGAATTCCAGGGCCAGACCAAGGACAAGCTCGCGACGCTCGAGGCCTCGCGCATCGTCGAGAACGCGATCCGCGATGCCTTCGACCATTGGCTCGCCGCCTCCCCCCAACAGGCGAACCGCGTGCTCGACTGGGTGATCGACCGCGCCGAGGAGCGGCTGCGGCGGCGCCAGGAGAAGGAGGTCGCGCGCAAATCCGCGACCCGCAAGCTCAGGCTCCCCGGCAAGCTCGCCGATTGCACGAACGCGGGCGCGGCGGGCTCCGAGCTCTTCATCGTGGAGGGCGACTCGGCCGGCGGGTCGGCGAAGCAGGCGCGCGACCGTGCGACGCAGGCGGTGCTGCCCCTGCGCGGCAAGATCCTCAACGTCGCCTCGGCGGGCCGCGACAAGCTCGCGCAGAACCAGCAGCTCGCCGATCTCGTGCTCGCGCTCGGCTGCGGGACCGGCGCGCATTACCGCGACGCGGACCTGCGCTACGAGAAGGTGATCATCATGACGGACGCCGACGTCGACGGCGCCCACATCGCCTCGCTCCTCATCACCTTCTTCTACCGCCAGATGCCGCGGCTGATCGACGGCGGCCACCTCTTCCTCGCCGTGCCGCCGCTCTACAAGCTCACGCAGGGCACGAAGACCGTCTACGCCCAGGACGAGGCGGAGCGCGAGCGGCTGACGAAGAGCGTGTTCCGCCCGAACGCCAAGGTCGAGGTCTCGCGCTTCAAGGGTCTCGGCGAGATGATGCCCGCCCAGCTCAAGGAGACGACCATGAGCCCCAAGACGCGCACGCTCCTGCGCGTCGCCATCGCGAGCGACGACCGCGAGGCGACGTCGGACGCGATCGAGCGGCTGATGGGCAACAAGCCCGAGGCCCGCTTCGCCTTCATCTCGGAGCGCGCCGCCTTCGCGGAGACGATCGACCTCGACATCTGAGGCCGCGTGCGGCCGGGCTCGCGGGCTCGTCCAGGAGGCGGGCTCGTCCAAGAGGGAGGGCGGACGTGTCAGCGCAGGTGCCCTTCGCCGAATTCGGGATCGCGACGAACTTCTCCTTCCTCGAGGGCGGCTCGCATCCCGAGGAGCTCGTCGCGCAGGCCGCGCGGCTCGGGCTCTCCGCGATCGGCATCGCGGACCGCAACTCCGTCGCGGGGGTGGTGCGCGCCCATGTGGCCCTGCGGGAATGGCGCGCCGAGCACGCGGGGGCGGCGACGCTCGGGCTGCATGTCGGCGCGCGCCTCGTCTTCGCCGACGGCACGCCCGACATCCTCGCCTATCCGCGCGACCGCGCCGCCTGGGGCCGGCTCTGCCGGCTCCTCACGCTCGGCAAGAGCCGGGCGCCGAAGGGCGAGTGCCGCCTCGTCCTCGCCGATCTCCTCGCCCGCGCGGACGGGCTGCAGCTCGCGATCCTGCCCGCCCCGGACGCGCCGCTCGCGCCGCTCGGCGAAGGCCTCCTGCAATCGTTGAACGAGGCCTCCGCCGGCGCCTGGCTCGCCGTCCGCGCGGATTTCGGCCGCAATCCGCGTCGGCGCCTCGCCCAGGCGCGGGAGACGGCGCGGGCGGCGGGCGTGCCGCTCATCGCCACCGCCGACGTCCTCTACCACGTGCCCGAGCGGCGTCCCTTGCAGGACGTCATCACCTGCATCCGCCATGGCGTGACGCTCGACGCGGCCGGCCGCCTCCTCGCGCCCAATGCCGAGCGCCATCTCCACGACGGCGCCGAGATGGCGCGGCTCTTCCGCGAGGCGCCCGACGCCATCGGCGAGACGCTGGAATTCGCCCGCGGCCTGACCTTCTCCCTCGACGAGCTGCGCTACGAATATCCGGAGGAGGGCCGCGAGGGTTTCGCCGATCCGCAGAGCGCGCTCGCCCATTACGCCTGGGAGGGTGCGCGCGCCCGCTATGGCGGCGAGGTGCCCGACAAGGTCGCCGCCGCGATCCGCCACGAGCTCGCCCTCATCGGCGAGTTGCAATACGCGCCCTATTTCCTGACCGTGCACGACATCGTCCGCTTCGCCCGCTCGCGCGGCATCCTCGCCCAGGGGCGCGGCTCGGCGGCGAATTCCACCGTGTGCTTCTGCCTCGGCATCACCGAGGTCGACCCCACCAAGCACGACCTCCTGTTCGAGCGCTTCGTGTCGAACGAGCGCAAGGAGCCGCCCGACATCGACGTCGATTTCGAGCACGAGCGGCGCGAGGAGGTGATGCAATACGTCTACGAGCGCTACGGCCGCGACCGCGCCGGCCTCGCCGCGAGCGTGATCACCTATCGCGCGCGCTCGGCCGTGCGCGAGGTCGGCAAGGTCTTCGGCCTGTCGGAGGACGCCGTCTCCGCGCTCTCGGGTTCGATCTGGGGCTGGTCGAAGGCATCGGTCGAGGAGCGCGAGGTGCGCCGGCTCGGCATGGACCCGGCGGAGGCGCGGCTCGGCCGCGTGCTCGCGCTCGCGGAAGAGCTCAACGGCTTCCCGCGCCACCTCTCGCAGCACACCGGCGGCTTCGTCGTCACCCGCACGCGCCTCGACGAGGTGACGCCGATCGCGCCCGCGGCGATGGAGGGACGCACCACCGTGGAGTGGGACAAGGACGATCTCGAGGCGCTCGGCATCCTCAAGATCGACCTCCTCGCGCTCGGCATGCTCTCCTGCCTGCGCCGCGCTTTCGATTTCCTCGCAGAGCATTACGGCCGTAAGCTCACGCTCTCCTCGATCCCCGCCGAGGACCCGCGGGTCTACGCGATGATCCAGCGCGCCGACACGCTCGGCGTCTTCCAGATCGAAAGCCGCGCGCAGATGTCGATGCTGCCGCGCCTGAAGCCCCGATGCTTCTACGATCTCGTGATCGAGGTCGCGATCGTGCGCCCCGGCCCCATCCAGGGCGACATGGTGCATCCCTATCTGCGCCGCCGCGAGGGTCGCGAGCCGGTCGTCTTCCCCTCCCCCGCCCCCGAACACGGCCCGCCCGACGAACTCGCGCAGGTGCTCGGCAAGACGCTCGGCGTGCCGCTCTTCCAGGAGCAGGCGATGAAGATCGCCATCGTCGCCGCGCGCTTCACGCCCTCCGAGGCCGATCGGCTGCGCCGCGCCATGGCGACGTTCCGCAGGGTCGGCACGATCGGCACCTTCGCCGCCAAGATGGTCGACGGCATGGTCGCGCGCGGCTACGAGCGCAGCTTCGCCGAACATTGCTTCAAGCAGATCGAGGGCTTTGGCGAATACGGGTTTCCGGAGAGCCACGCCGCCTCCTTCGCGCTCCTCGTCTACGCCTCCTGCTGGGTCAAGGCGCGCTATCCGGACGTCTTCGCCGCCGCCCTGCTCAACGCTCAGCCGATGGGCTTCTATGCGCCCGCGCAGATCGTGCGCGACGCGCGCGAGCACGGCGTCGAGATCCGCGCGCCCGACGTCAACCATTCCGACTGGGACTGCACGCTCGAGCCCGGCCCCCCCGCCGCCGAGCGGCTGCATCCCGCCCATTGCTCGATGCGCGAGGACATCCACGCGACGCACGCGCTGCGGCTCGGCTTCCGCACCATCAAGGGCGCGAGCGAGGCCGATCTGCGCCTCGTCGCGTCGCGGCGCGGGGCGGGCTACGATTCCGTGCGCGATCTGTGGCTGCGCACCGGGCTCTCGCCGGCGCAGATCGAGCGGCTCGCGGAAGCCGACGCCTTCGCCTCGCTCGGGCTCTCGCGCCGCGACGCGCTCTGGGCGGTGAAGGCGCTGCGGCGGTCTGGCGACAAGGACGACCTGCCCCTCTTCGCCGCCGCCGCCATGGCGGAGCGCGAGCCGGACGCCGATCTGCCGCCGATGCCGCTCGGTCAGGAGGTGGTGTCGGACTACCGCTCGCTCACCCTCTCGCTGAAGGCCCACCCGGTCTCCTTCCTGCGCGGGACGCTCGCCCGCGGCGGGGTGACCCGCAATGCCGATCTCGCGGGCCTGCGCGACGGCGCGCGGGTGTCGGTCGCGGGCCTCGTGCTGATCCGCCAGCGGCCGGGCTCGGCGCGCGGCGTCATCTTCATGACGCTCGAGGACGAGACCGGCATCGCCAACCTGATCGTCTGGCCCAAAGTGTTCGAGGCGTTCCGGCCCGTCGTGATCGGCGCGCGCTTGGTGGGCGTGCGCGGGCGCCTCCAGCGCGCGAACGGCGTCACGCACGTCGTCGCCGACACGCTCGAGGACCGCTCGGGCCTCCTCGCCGAGATCGCCGGCGCGGGCGGGCCGATGCCGGAGGCGCTCGCGCGGGCGGACGAGGTCGCGCGCTCCGGCCCCGATCAGCGCGACGGCGAGCGCAAGCGTGAGCGCGCCGACCGCCTCGCCGCCCTCGCGCGAGAGGAGCCCGGCCTCCTCGCCGACATCGAGGCGCACGAAACCCAGCGGGCGGTCCGATCGGGCGTGGCGCGGGTGATGCCGAAGGGGCGGAATTTCAGGTGAGCGCCGCCGCCGCTCACCAGCGGCGCGGCTCGCCGTTGTCGATGTGGATAATGCCGTTGCGGTAGCGCTTCAGGCCGCCGACCGCGGGATGATCGCGCAGGAACGCCATCACCTCGCCCGCGCGCGACGCGACGCGGAAATCGATCGCGCGGCATTCGAGGTGAAGCGAGCGGCGGGCGCCGCCGGCGCGCCGATTGTGCCCGGGGCTGCGATGGGTCGACATGATCCGCACTTCGCCGAAATGCGTGGCGATCTCGGCGACGCCCCCGCGCAGATCGCCCGGCAGGCAACGCGTCGGCGCGCTGTCGCGCACCCAGATCGTGCCCGCATCGACCTTGGCGCGAAAGCCCGTCAGCGTCGGCGCGGCCGCGGCGGCGCCGATCGACCCCGTCGTCTCCACGTCGAGCTCGGCGGCGTCGCGCATGAGGGCGAAGCGCTGGTCGACGTCGCCGGGGATCGGCGGCGGCGCGGCCTCGGCGGCGGCAGGAGCCGGCGCCGACGCGGCTGCGGGCGCAGGGGCAGCCGCAGGAGCCGCCGCCGCCGGGCTCGGTTCGCGGGGCTCCTCGGCCGTCACGGACCCGGCCTGCGCCTCCTCGGCCTCCGCATCGGCGCGGAAGATGGCGTAGCGATCGTCGTTCTGAGCTGCGGCGGGAGGTGGCACGATGAATACGAAAGAGAGTGCGAGCGGGATCGCGGGCGCGATACGCAGCAACATCCGGCGTCCTCCGTCGGACAGACGCCCCCATACGAATGGCAGCCGTTTTCGGCCGTCCGCGACACGCATGACGTGCCTTTTGCCGCGCGGCGGGGAGCGCGCGCGGGAGAAGCCGTCGACGCCTTCGCGCCGAGGGAACCGGGATCGGATCGACCGCCCCGGTCATTGTCGAGGTGGACTTAACCACGGGGAATGAGGAGAGAACAAGGCAATGGCACGCACGACCGTCTGGGTGATCGCGATGATCCTGGTGGGCCTGTGGACGCTCGCGGCGCTCGTCGGCTACGGCGCGATCGATCTTCTCGGCACCTTCGCCGTGGACCGCGCCGGCACGACGGCGACGGAGCCCGCCCATGTCGACGGCATCGCCCGCCTGTTTCGCGCCCTGCGCGATCTCGGCCTCTTCGCCGTGATCGCGCTCTGGCTCGCCGTCACGGCCGTGATCCTTCTGATCGCCGCCATCCTCGCCCGCTTCGTGCGGGCGTTCCGATGAGGCGGAGAGAACCCCTCTCCCGGAAGGGAGAGGGAGTGCACACGTCGGCGTTCGTGCATGCGTTAGACGAAGCCGTGCGGCCGCTCTCCTTCCCCTGAGAGTTTGAAAATCTTTCGTTGCGGCGTCATCCCGGACGCCGAAGGCGATCCGGGACCCATATCCACGACGTCTCAGTCGCAGCCTGTAGGCTGCGTTTCTCTAACGGACGCTGCCCAACGGTCGCGGAACGAGCGCGGCATGCGCGCTCGAATGATCGTCGAGGATATGGGTCCCGGGTCCGCTTCGCGGCCCGGGATGACAACCTCCGAAAGAGTCACAGGCTCTCGGGGGAAGGAGAGCGGCGGCGCCTTGATGCATCGATCCAAAACTTTCGAGGCCGTCATTCCGGGGCGCGATAGCCGAGCCCGCATGACGGCGTGGAGATCCGTCGCACGCATGGAGGAACGACGCCCGGACCACCGCCCGAGCCCCCTCACCCCCGGCCCCTCTCCCATTCGGGAGAGGGGAGACGCGCATTCGCGATCCGCAAAGGAAAAGGGCGGGCACCCTCGCGCCCGCCCTCCCCTCGTCTGCGTGGATGCCGGCTCAGTGCTTGGCCTGGCCCTTGGGCATCAGCTCGATATAGCGGTGGACGACGCCTGGGAGGTGGCTCTCGAGCCAATGCGCCATCTCCTCCTCCTCCTTGAGGATGTCCTTGGCGAGGCTCTCGACCCGCGGCTCGCCCGCGGCCTTCGCCATCTCGGCCAGCGCCTTGTAGGTCGCGATCTCGAAATGCTCGAAGGCGTAGCCCGTATAGGCGTTCTTGAGCACCTCGTCGCCGGCGACCGAGTGGGCCATCGCCTGGAGATTCTGGGCGAGGCCCATCACCGTGTCCTTCACCGTGGACGGCTTCTCGCCGAGGTCGGTGAGCGCCTGGCCGAGCCGATCGCGCTGGCTGCGGCTCTCCTCGAGGTGCCGGGCGATGCGCGCCTTGAGGTCGGGATAATGCTCGAGCCGCTCGGTGTTGCGCTCGAGCATCTCGACGGCCTGCGTCTCGAGCCCGTGGGCGTTCTTGAGACCGTCGATCATCAGCTGGCGTGCATCGGCCTTCATGGGTCCTGCGTTCATGCGTCGATCTCCTCGTCTCGTGTGGGGTTGGCGGCCGAACGCGCGAGGCGCGTCGGGGTTCGGCCGAGGCGACCGATCGGTCGCCGATCGCAGGCGGCGGTGCGCGGGAGGGGGTTGCCAAAAGCCGGCAACGGGTCGACGATGGCAGGCCTCGCAAGCGCCCGCAGAAGGCGCGCGTCCGCCATCAGGGGCCGGAATCGCGGGAGGCGACATCATGTCGGGATCTGCAGGTGCGGGCGGCGCGCGGTGCGTCGCCATCGTCGGGCCGTTCCAGAGCGGGAAGACCACGCTCCTGGAAGCCCTGCTCGAGCGCGCGGGCGCCGTCCCCCGCGCCGGACGCGTGGCCGAGGGGACGAGCGTCGGCGACTCGAGCCGCGAGGCGCGCGCCCACGCGATGAGCGTGGAGCCGAACATCGCGAGCCTCGCCTTCCTCGGCGAGGAGATCGCCTTCGTCGATTGCCCGGGCTCGATCGAATTGTCGCAGGACATGCGCGCCGCACTGCCCGCCTGCGACGCCGCGATCGTCGTCTGCGAGGCCGACGAGCGCAAGATCCCGGCGCTCGCACTGATCCTGCGCGAGCTCGAGGAGGCGGACATCCCCCGCTTCCTGTTCATCAACAAGATCGACCAGGCGAGCCAGCGGGTCGGCGAGACCCTCAAGCTGCTCCAGACCGCTTCGCGCACGCCGCTCCTCCTGCGGCAGATGCCGATCTGGAAGGACGGGATCGCCGTGGGCTTCGTCGATCTCGCGCTCGAGCGCGCCTTCGTCTATCGCGAGCACGCGCCGAGCCGCGTCGTCGAGGGCTCGGAGGCGGACGATCTCGGCACCGGCGCCACCCGCGACGCGCGCTTCGAGATGCTCGAGCGCCTCGCCGATTACGACGATGCCCTGATGGAGGAGCTCCTCTCCGACATCGAGCCCCCGCGCGACCGCGTCTTCGACGACCTCGCCCGCGAGCTCAAGGAGCGCCACGTCGTGCCCGTGCTGATCGGCTCGGCCGAGCGCGGCAACGGCGTCACCCGTCTCCTCAAGGCGATCCGCCACGAGGCGCCGCGGCTGCCCGAGACGCGCGCGCGCCTCGGCGTCGCCACCGACGGCGCGCCCCTGGCCCAGGTGATCGCGACCCGCCATACGAGCCATGCGGGCAAGCTCTCCGTCGCCCGCGTGCTGCGCGGCCGCTTCCAGGAAGGCGACGGGATCGTCGGCTCGCGCGGCGCGTCGGCCCGGATCGCGGGCGTGGTCTCGCTCTCGGGCGAGGCGACGACGCGGATCGGCGCCGCCGAGGAGGGCGCGCTCGCCGGCCTCGCGCGGCTCGACACGATCGAGACCGGCGAGAGCGTCGCCGTCGGCAAGGACCGCCCCGCCGCCGTCGCGACCGTGATCCCGCCCGATCCCGTCTACGCGCTCGCCGTCTCGGTGCCCGACCGCAAGGACGAAGTGAAGCTCGCCGCCTGCCTCGCCAAGCTCGCCGACGAGGACCCCTCGCTGTGCGTGCGCCACGATGCCGAGAGCGCCGAGATGCGGCTGATGGGTCAGGGCGAGATGCATCTGCGGCTCGCGATCGAGCGCCTGCAGAGCCGCTTCGGCATCGCGGTCGAGACGCGCCGCCCGGCGATCGGCTATCGCGAGACGATCCGCAACCGCGCCGACGCCCGCGCCCGCCACAAGAAGCAGACCGGCGGCCACGGCCAGTTCGCCGACGTCGCCGTCAGCATCGCGCCCCTGCCGCGCGGCGAGGGCTTCGCCTTCGGCGACACGATCTCCGGCGGCGTCGTGCCCAAGCAATGGATCCCCTCGGTCGAGGCCGGCGCGAAGGCCGCGCTCGTGTCCGGGCCGCTCGGCTTTCCGGTCGTCGACGTGTCGGTGACGCTCACCGACGGCGGCTATCACGCGGTCGATTCCTCGGACGCGGCCTTCCAGGCGGCCGGGCGCGCGGCGGTGGCGGACGCGCTCGGCAAGGCGGGCTCGGTCCTGCTCGAGCCGATCCTCGCCGTCGAGGTGGTGGTGCCGAGCGAGGCGATGTCGAAGGCGACGCAGATCCTCACCCAGCGCCGCGGCCAGATCCAGGGCTTCTCGCAAAGGCCCGGCTTCGACGGCTGGGACGTGGTCTCGGCTCTGGTGCCGGAGGCGGAGATGGACGGCATGATCGTCGAGCTGCGCTCGGCGTCGGCCGGCGTCGCGAGCTTCCGCGCCCGCTTCGACCACATGGCCGAGCTGACCGGCCGCCCGGCGCAGGCGGTGCTCGCGACGAAGGCGGGGTGAGGCCCGCCAGCGCGAGCGGCCCGCTGGAGAGCGGCCTCAGGCGGGCTTCTCGAACAGGAGCCTGACGAAGGTGCGCAGCACGAGCAATTGCCGCTCGATGCTGCGCGGGTCGCCGAGCGCCTTGGACATCACGATCCCGCCCTCGAGCACGGTCGAGACCATGTCGGCGAGCTCGTCGAGATCGATCGCGGCGCGCGGCGGATGCGTCGCGGCGATCTCCTCGAACATCGCTCGGAAGCGCCTGCGCCACAGCAGCACCGCCTCGCGGTTGATGTCCTGGATCTCCTTCGAGAACAGGCGATCGTAATAGCAGCTCGAGGCGACGAGGCAGCCGGGATGGCCGTTGGGCATGTCGGCGAGCACCTCGGAGAGGAGCTTGAGGCCGATCAGAAAGGCCTGGAGAGGGTCCTCGGCGAGCTCGCGCGCGCGGCCGAAGACCTCGTCGTAGACGCGCTCGTCGGCCTCGACGTAGCGCTCGAGCAGCGCCTTGGCGAGCTGGTTCTTGTCCTTGAAATGGTAGAAGAAACCGCTCTTCGTGAGCCCCGTCGCCACGATCAGCTCCTCGATGGAGGTCGCGCCGAAGCCTTTGGCGACGACGAGCGCCTGGGCCGCGTCGAGGATGCGCGCGCGCGTCTGCGCGCCCTTGCCTTCCGCCATGGCCGCCCCTCCCCTCGCCGGAAAACCGTACCGAGGGTACACTAATCGCGCCGGCCACGCGGGGGAAAGGGCACGCGCGGCCGGGGACGCGCATTCGCCGAGCCCTTGCCGCGTCGGGCTTTGCCGCTCGGCGGCGCTGGACTGGACCACGTTCTCGCTGGCGCGAGCCGCGCGAGCGCGCACAATGGCGCCATCTCCGAACGCACGAGGCCAAGAGATGCACCAAGACCGCCAAGGCAATCCCCTCCCCGGCGCCAGCGCGCGCGCCGCCGCGAATTACGACGACGCGCTCCTCGCCTTCAATCTCTATCGCGGCGACCCCTTCGCGGCGCTCGACGCCATGGCCGCGGAGGCGCCCGATTGCGCGATGGCGCCGATCATGAAGGCCGCGCTCTACGCCCTCGCCACCGAGCCCGCAGCGGCACGCGAGGGGCGCGCGATCCTCGACGGTCTCGCGGGCCGGCGCCTCGACGAGCGCGAGGCGAGCCATGTCGCGGCGATCGACGCGATCCTCGCCGGAAACTGGTCCGCCGCGGCGCGGATCCTCGACCGCCACGCGATCCGTTGGCCGCGCGATCTCCTCGCGCTCCAGGTGGGGCACCTCGTCGACTTCTTCCGGGCGAGCGCGCGCAGCCTGCGCGACCGGATGGCCCGCGCGCTCCCGGCCTTCGCCGGCGACGTGCCGGGGCGCTCCTTCGTCCTCGGCATGTACGCCTTCGGGCTCGAGGAGAGCGGCGATTACGGGCGGGCGGAGGAGGCCGGCCGCGAGGCCTGCGCCGCCGAGCCCCGCGACGCCTGGGCCCACCACGCCGTCGCCCATGTCATGGAGATGCAGGGCCGCGCCGCGGACGGGCTCGCCTGGATCGAGGGGCGCGCGCCGCATTGGACGGGCGACGATGCCTTCTTCCAGGTGCACAATTGGTGGCACATGGCGCTCTGCCATCTCGAGACCGACGACGCGGCGAGCGCGCTCGCGCTCTACGACGGACCGATCCGCGGCGGCCGCAGCGCCATCGCCGTCGATCTCGTCGACGCCTCCGCGCTCCTGTGGCGGCTCGCCGCGTCGGGGATCGACGTCGGCGATCGGTGGGACGAGCTCTCGGAGGCCTGGGAGGCGCATGCCGACGGGCATCTCTACCCCTTCAACGATTGGCATGCCGCCATGGCCCATCTCGGCGCAGGCAAGACGGGCCACGTCGCGCGCATTCTCGCCCGCTACCGCGAGGCGAGCGACACCACCCGCGAGGCGAGCGCCTGGGCGCGCGAGACGGGGCTTCCGCTGATCGAGGGCTTCGCCGCCTTCCATCGCGGCGACTACGAGGCGGCCGTCGAGGCGCTCTCGGGCGCGCGGCACGTCGCGAACACCTTCGGCGGCAGCCACGCCCAGCGGGACGTGATCGACTGGACGATGGCGGAGGCCGCCTTGCGGGGCGGCCTGCGCGCGGAGGCGGTCGCCTTCGCCCGCGAGCGCCTGGCTTTGCGCCCCCACAGCCCCGTCAACGCGCGCTTCCTGCGGCGCGCCGAGCATTTGGCGCAATAGATCAGGGCTGTCGTGAAGTCAGCCCCGCGGCTCCCCCGTGTCATCCCCGGCCGGAGCACGCGCAGCGTGCGCAGGGGAAGGGGACCCAGCGCGTGAATCGCTTGCGGAGCAAGCGCTTGCGGCGGCGACGAGCCGCCTGGTCGGCGGCAGGATAGTGTGCTCCGCACACGTCTTCGCGCTGGGTCCCCTTTCCCTCCGGTCGCAAGCGACCTCCGGCCGGGGATGACACCGGTGGAGTACTCGCCCTGTCGGCGCGACGGCCTTGATGACAGCGTCCGGTCAACCCGCCGCGCGCACGGGCTCCTCGCTCGTCGCCTCGGGCAGCGGCGCGCGCGCGGCGAGGCGGGCGCGCTTCTTCGCGATGATGTCCGCCGAGGAGCGCCCGAGATAATAGGCGATCGTCTCGGTGCGGATCTTCACCGAGCCTGCGGGCTTCGTCGAATCGAGCTCCTGGAACGAGAAGAACAACGTCCCCGAGCGCTCGACGATCTGCTGGACGGGCGTGAAGGTCGGCTGGTCCATGCCGCATTCGTAGCTCGTCAGCCGCACCACGGCCGAGATCCAGGGCATGCGCGCCCCGAACTTCGCGCCCCACAGGATCTCGTTCGTGTTGGCGCTGTAGGAGGAGGGCCACACGTCGGCGATGTCCAGCGGCGACTTGATGTAGCCCGCCGCGAGATCGGGCCCGAACAGCCAGGCGAGGAGCTCCGGGTCCGTCGGCAGGTACTGGCTCCACAGGATCGGATAGCCGTAGGCCTGGAGATCCGCCTCGATCTCGTGGCCGATGCCGGCATCCATGTGGTAGGGGCGCGCGAGGACGAGGATCGCCGGGCGGTTCTCGCGGGCGCACCACTCGATCACCGCGCGGCTCTTGGCGCGCATCGCGTCGTTGAACGCGTCGAGCGCGGCATAGCCCGCCTCGACGGCGTCCGCGGTCTCCTCGAGGCTCAGCCCCTCGATCACGCCGTCGAGCGCCGAGAACAATTCGCGCGGCACGAGCCGGCGATCGCCCAGCGTCACGAGCGGGGCGACGTAGCGGATGCCGTTCTGCGCGAAGACGTCGCCCTCCTTGATGAAGCCCGCCTGGATGTTCTCGGGCGCGGCCATCACGCGCGGGCACGACAGGCTGTCGACGACGTGGCCCTTCATGTAGCTGTCGAGCGAGTAGATCTTCGGCGAGAACAGGATGTCGATCTTGCGCTTCAGCCCGAAGACCAATTCCCCGTAATGACCCGCCCCGCATTTGACCGGATAGCAGCAATCGACCGTGCCGCGCCCGCGCCCATGCGCGCGCATCTGCTCCTCGGAGGTGTCCCCCGAGAAGACGACGCGGTTCGGCGGCACGCCGAGCGCCTCGAAGAAGCCGAGCCAGAATTGGTGCGTCGACCACACATTGAGGAGCTTCGGAATGCCGATCCGGTGCTTGGCGCGCGCGGCGAGGACGTCCGCATCAGGTCTCGGCGTGCTCGTCCTCGCGCTTGAAGGCGCGCGCGAAAGCGCCATCTCGAACAAGCTCCGCAATGTTGGGATAGGCACGGCGCTGATCCTCCATTTGAGCTTTGACCGCGCGCATCTCCGCGGCATCCTCGACGAGCCCCTTGGGGCAGGAATTGCCCGAGATCACCCGCTCCCATCCGGCCTCCAGCGGCACCTGGCTCCAGGAGCGGCCCTTGGCGCCCTCGAGCTGGACGTCGATGAAGGCGCGCTTGCAATTGACCGGGCACCACTTGCAGATGGTCTGTTCGCTGGTGGTGCTGCGATAGGTGAGCGTCTCGATGAGGTCGAAGCCGCGGAAACGGCTCCTCGCCCCCGGCACCCAGGCCTCGCGGGCGCAGAGCGCGGCGCCGATCGCGCCCGCTTCCCCGGAATGCGGGTGGATCAGGATCTCGGCATCGGGCACCCGCGCCTCGATGAAGTCCACCTGCGCCTTGACGACCGCGAGATTGCGGTGCGTCCCGCCTTGCAGCACGAAGCGCCGGCCCACCGAGCGCAGGTTCTGCAATTGCCCGGCATAGATCCACACGTTCAAGGGCAGAACGGCGGCGAGCGAAGCCATGATCTCCTGCGCCGACCAGCCCTTGCGCTGCTGGTTGACGATGTCCGACTGGAGGAACACGCCGCACCCCATGGCGAGCGAGGGCATGGCGCGCGCGGCGAAGGCCTCCTCGGCATAGGTCTCGAGCGGCACGTCGTAGCGCTCGGCGACGCCTTGCAGGAAGGCGCCGTTGCCCGACGAGCATTGGGAATTGAGCCGGAAATCCGCGACCGTGCCCTGGCGCAGGATCATGATCTTCACGTCGGTGCCGCCGACGTCGCAGATCACGTCCGCATCGGGGAAGACCTCGAGCGCGGAGCGGGCATGGGCGACGGTCTCGACCACCGCCTGGTCCGCGCCCAAAATGTCGTTGAGGAGGTCCTTGCCGTAGCCCGTGAGCGCGAGGCCCGCGATCTCCTCGACGCCGCCCGCGCGGATGTCGCGGAAGAGGGCCTTCGCGTCCTCGATCGGGTTGCCCTTCGAGGGGGCGTAGGCCGTGTGGACGAGCTCGCCGTCGCGGGTGAGGACGACGGCCTTGGCCGTCGTCGAGCCGAAATCGCAGCCGACGAAGAGCGGCTCTCCCCGGCGCGCGTCGAGATTCGCCGCGACCGGCGCCGCCTTCGGTCCCCCGTATTTGGCGCGGAAGGCGGCGAGCGCGTCGGGCTTCTCGACGAGGCCGCGCGCGCCCTCGGACGCCTTGGCCTGGTGCTGGCCCTCGTCGATCCACCAGGAGAGCCGCTCGGTGCCGAGATAGCGCCCCGCCTCCTCGCTCTCGCCGAGCGCCACCTCGACGCAGCCGAGCGCGGCGTAATAGAGCGCGTCCTCGGGCACGAGAATGAAGCGCGCGGGGTCGGCGGCCTCTTCCCGGAGGCCGCGCTCCGCCCAGACTCGCCCGAGATGGCGGATCCAGGCCTCGCGCAGGCCGCGGAAGAACATGTTCGGGCCGCCGAGCAGCAGCACCTGCGGGAAGGGCGTGTTCCCCTTCGTCAGCGTCGCGAGGTTCTGGTAGACGACCGCCTCGAACAGGCTCGCGATGATCTCCTCGACCGGCACGCCGCCCTTCAGCAGCGTGTTGGCGTCGGTCTCCGCGAAGATCCCGCATTTCGAGGAGACCTTGTGCAGGCTCAAGCCCTCGTAGGGCATCTCGGCGAGGCGCTCGGGCGCGATCTTGAGCTTGCGGGCGGTTTTCTCGATGAAGGTGCCGGTGCCGCCCGAGCAGGCCGATTGCATGTAGACCTGTTTGGAGCGATCGCCCTCCGTCTTCGTGAAGAAGATCGTCTTCATGTCCTCGCCCCCGATCTCGGAGACGAAGTGCACGTCCGGGTGCAGCTTCTCGACGGCGGCGGCGACCGCCACCACCTCCTGCACGAGCCGCGCGCCGACGAGCGGCGCGAGGAGCCCCGCGCCGGAGCCCGTGAAGAACACGCGGTCGCGTTCGGGCCGGAGGCCGATCTCGGCCTCCATGCGGGCGAGGAGCCCGCGCGCGTGCTCGGCCTGCTTGGTGTTGTGGCGCTCGTAGGCGCGGAAGAGGATCTCCCCGTCCCGCACCGCGACCGCCTTCACCGTGGTCGAGCCGACGTCCAGTCCGACGAGGATGGTCATGAGATCTCCGGGTGGCTGGGGAGCGGCAGGGTGCGATCGGCCAGTTCGAGCAGCGTCGAGGCCGCCATTCCGGCAGCACCCCGATGGGGCATCGCGTAGCCGGCGCGACGGATATCTCGGCGGTCGTCCAGCAGAGGCTTGGCGCTCTCGGGATCGAGCCCGGTCGTCTCCATCGCCTCCACATATTCGCGCACCGCGCGCTTCTTGGCCTCCGTGAGGATCATCTGGCAGCGCGAGAGCGCGTGGATCTCGGCATCGCCCTTCACCTCGATCGGGGCGTAGAGGATGTCGGGATGGCGTCCGAGCACGCCCGCCATGGCGCCGACGCTCATCGTGTTCGGCATGCAGCCGTATGGCGAGAGCTCGCAGATCATGTGGGCGCGGCGCCGGTAATGCGCGTAGAGCGCCTTGCCGATCAGCATGTCGCCCTCGCCGCCCGACAGGCGGTGATTGTAGAAGGGCGCGGCGAGCCGGCGCAGCTCCTCCTGGTCGGGCATCTCGTGGGGCAGGCCGCCGAGGGCGGCGCGCAGCCGGTCGAAGGTGCGCCGGAAGAGCTTCTGCACGAGCTTGAGCGCGGTCACCTGCGCGCCCGCCCATTTCTCGATCCCCACCATCGCCTCGACGGATCCGAGCTTGTGGCGGATGAGATAGTCGAGCCACACCGCGACGGGCGCCGGGATCACCTCGGCGCCCTCGGATTCGAGCCAGGAATGGATGTTGTAGTTCGGGTCGCCCTCCACCGTCTGCAGGTAGAACTCGCCGGTGATCTTGACGACGGGCTTCACCCGCAGCCGGTCGACCTCGATGTCGGCGAAGCGGGTGAAGGCGCGCGCGAGCGCATTCTCGAAATGGCGGGTGGTGAAGAACCAGGCGGCGCTGCCCCAGGAATTGCCGGCCAAGCGCGCGGCGGCGGGGCGCTCGCGAAACGCCTCTTCGAGGATCGCGACGGCTTCCTTCACGGCGGCGTCGGTCTCGCCGGCATGCACCTCGTAGGGACGGATGCGGTATTCGAGGCTCTGGATCACGTCCGCGCACAGGATCGCCCAGACGGCGCCGAGCGTGAGCGGCATGTTCACCTCGATGCCCCCGCCCTCGACGCTGCCCTGCGAGGGCTCGTCCTGCGCGAGCAGCAGCATGCGCACGGAATCGAGGCCGAGATTGCGCAGAGCGAGCTCGTAGCTCTGGTGGTATTGCCCGAAGCGGCAGGCGCCGCAGGAGCCCGCGGTCACGTAGACGTAGCGCTCCGCCACCGCCTCCTTGCCGAGGCGCCCGCTCTCGTCGCGCAGGAAATTCGCGAGATTGCCGGTGGTGAAGGAGGTGGGGCAGCACTGGCCGATATCGGCGAGCTCGCGGCCCGTCGCGAGATCGGCCTTCGTCGCGACGGGGAGCGCGCGGGCCTTGTAGCCGAGCCCTTCGAAATTCGCCTGGATCAGGCGCTCGGCTCGCCAATGCAGGCCGCCGAAGACAATCTCGATCTTGTCGCGCTCGGCTCTGGCGATGGGGGCCGGCTTGTAGGCGCGATAGTGCACGTCTGCGGCTGAGGGTGCCGCTTGCGCGGATGTCGGCATGGGGGATGCCCTCCGGGAGCTGGAGATGCCGAGGAATGGCGGGAGAACGACTTCCTTCTTTTTTGGCGAGCGACGGAACGCGGCACGCGAAACGCCATTACGAAGACGCACGAGGAACGATTTTGTTCCTGCGCCTCACCTCAGTGTCGCAGCACCGGGCGCCTTCGGTCGAGAGGGGGCGATCCCGTAGACGAGGCACGCGCCGAGGAGGAGCGCGCCGAAGCCGAGATGCAGCGCGGCGAAGGTCGGCTCCGGCCCCGCCGCCGCGAGGCCCTCCCGCACGACCCGGCCCGACAGCCATTGCAGGATGCCCGCGCCGCCGATGAAGACGAGGTTGAGGAAGGTCACCCCGCGGCCGATCAGATCGGGCGGGAAGAAGAGCCGCGCGTGCTCCATCAGGACGCCGTAGGTGAGCCCGGCGAAGCCCGCGATCGCGACGAGCCCGAGGGCGAGCGCCGCGCTCGTGTGCCCGAAGGCGCCGAGCGCGAGGAAGGACGCGGCCGTCACGAGGCTGCCGAGGAGCGCGGTGCGCTTCGCCTCGCCGACGAGCCGCTCGAGCGGGGCGTAGGCGAAGGCGCCCGCCGCCATCGCCGCCGCCATCAGGAGGGCGGCGTTGCCGGTCTGCGCGAGCGAGAAGCCGTGCACGTCGCGAAAGAAGGGCGCGATCCACAGGCTGCGCTCGGCGATCACGACGGCATAGCCGACGGCGACGAGCGGCAGGACCGGCCACAGGCCGCGGATCGCGAGGATGCGACGCAGGCCGCCGAGAAAGCCGCCGCTGCCCCGCGCCTCGTCCGGCGCGACCGGCGGCGGGTCGCGGACCACGAGGGCGACGAGGAGAGCGGCGAGCAGCGTGATGCCGGCGATCGTCCCGAGGCTCGCGCGCCAGCCGATCGCCTCGGTGGCGAGCGCGAGCGGCGTCGCCGACAGGAGATTGCCGAGATTGCCGAGGCCGAGAAGCGCGGCCGCGCGCGCCGCGAACCGATGCGCGTCCGCTGCCCGCGCGAAGAGGTAGAGCCCGCCCATCAGGACCGAGGAGCAGCCGAGCCCGATCAGCGCCATCGCCGCGAGCGCCTGCGCATAGCCGCTCGCCGTGGCGAGGAGCACGGCGCCCGCGACCGCGAGGAGGAGCGGCAGCGCGATCGTGCGCCGCGGTCCGAGCCGATCGAGCGCGAAGCCGACGGGGATCTGGGCGAGCGCGAAGGCGGCGAACCAGACGGCGGAGAGCGCGCCGAGCATCGCCGCATCGAGCCCGAGATCCGCCGACAGGTCCCCCGCCACCACCGCGAGGAAGGCGCGGTAGAACTGGCTCAGGACATAGGCGAGGACGAGGACGGCGAAGATCATGACGTCGGGCAGGGAAGCATCGGCACCCGCGCCCCGCAATGCGCCCTCCCGTGCGGGGATGGCGAGACCATGCGGGTCTTCGTGCGAGGCACCGGGCGGATGTGCGCGAGGGTTGCGAATCCGTGTCGGATCGCGCTATAATTCAGAATTGCCGGGAGCGCCGGCGAGCGTCCCTCCGGTGGCGCGGATCGGGGAGCCTGATTTGACGGCATTCGTTCGCATCGGCGTCGTGGGCCCCCTGACGGGGCCGCAATCCGAACACGGCGCGCTTCTCATGGAAGCGGCGTCGCGCGGCCTCGTCGCCGCCCGGACCTCGGTTCCGGGCCTGCGGATCGCGCTCGAGGCGGCGGACGATCGCAACGATCCCGAATTCGCGATGATCGCCGCGCGCAGCCTCCTCGCGGCGGGCGTGCACGCGGTGATCGGGCACTGCGACAGCGACGCCGCGGCGGCCGCGGCCCCCCTCTACCGCGACGCGTCGGTGCCCCTCCTGATCACCGCGGCCACCCGGCCGCTCCTCGCGGCGCAGACCGGTGCGTTGCGCCTCTGCCCGAGCGCGCGCGCCGAGATGGACGCCCTCTTCGAGGCGCTCGCGCCGTGCGCACGCATCGCGATCGCCAGCGAGCGCGCGACCCATGGTCGGCGTCTCGAGACGCTCTTCCTGGACGATCCGCGCGTGGCCGGTCGTGTGAGCGCCCTCGGGCGGCTCGACGACCCCGTCGCTCCTCCGGGGGACGTGGTGGTCCTGTTCGGAACGCACGAATGCGTCCTCGACGCGCTCTACAGATGGAAAGGAGGCGGCGGCCGGTATCTCGCCTGCGGCGCCTGCAGCCTGCCCGCCTTCATGGACACCTGCCCGGACGGGCTCGACATCGGCGTGGCGATGCCCTCGCCCGAGTTTCCCGAGGCGACGCGCCGCGCGGTCCTCCTCGTCGCCGAGCACGCCGCCGGGGGTCTCGACGGCCTGCGCGAGCGACTCCTCGCGGACGAGCGCTTCGAGATGGGCGAGGCGAAGGGGGCGTGCTATCGGGTCGAGCCGATCGCCTCGTTCGCCGCCTCGCGCGGCTCGGTCGACGAGCCGTGAGCGCGAGGCCCGATCGGCTCGAAGCCTGCAAATCATTCCACGCTGTCCTTCCCGGGCGCGAAGCGAGCCCGGGATGACAGCGCGGGAACCGTCAGCCGAAGCTCAGGCCGCGCGCGCCTTGGGCTGCACCTCGGCCATGTAGTCTTCCATCAGCGTGCGGGTGATGTTGCCCGGCTGGTACTTGTGCCGGGCGATCTCCGAGACCGGGGTCACCTCGGCCGCGGTGCCGGTGATGAAGCACTCGTTGAAGGTCGCCAGCTCCTCGGGCAGGATCCGCCGCTCGATCACCTCGAAGCCGCGCCGCTTGGCGAGGTCGATCACCGTGCGCCGGGTGATGCCGTCGAGGAAGCAATCGGCCATCGGCGTGTGGATCGCCCCGTCGCGGGTGAAGAACACGTTCGCGCCGGTGCACTCGGCGACGCGGCCCTGCCAGTCGAGCATCAGGGCGTCGGCATAGCCCTTGCGCTCGGCCTCGTGCTTCGAGATCGTGCAGATCATGTACAGGCCCGCGGCCTTGGAATGGCACGGGGCGGTCGCCGGATCGGGGCGGCGGTAGCGCGCCATGTCGATGCGGATGCCCTTGAGCCGCTCCTCGGGATTGAAATAGCTCGGCCATTCCCACGCCGCGATCGCGAGGTGGATGGTGTTCGCCTGCGCCGAGACGCCCATCATCTCCGAGCCGCGCCACGCGATCGGGCGCACATAGCCGTCGACGAGGCCGTTCTTGGCGAGCACGAGGTCCTTCGCCGCGTCGATCTCCGCCACGTTGTAGGGGATCTCGAAATCGAGGAGCTCGGCCGAGCGGCGCAGGCGCTCGGAATGCTCGGTCGACTTGAAGATCGCCCCGCCATAGGCGCGCTCGCCCTCGAATACCGCCGAGCCATAATGCAGCGCGTGAGAGAGCACGTGCAGCTTGGCCTCGGCCCACGGCGTGAGGACGCCGTCGAGCCAGATCCAGCCGTCCCGTTGATGGAAGGGAACCGGTGACATGGATCGCAACTCCGTGATGAGCGTGCACAGGAATGATGCGGCGACGGCGGCGCACGAGACACGCCGTTGCCGGTAGGGCAGCGATAACGAACCATCGTTTCGCCGATCGGGGTTGACGAGTAACAATCGGCCTGAGATATGTCAACAAGGCTGACATAAGAGACGGATGGATTTTTCGGCGTGACACAGGCAGCCGCAAAGCCGGCCCCCGCACCGGGACCGCTCGACACGCAAGCCGCGCTCGAAGAGACGCCGCGCGCGCTCTTCGCGCCCGCCGCGGACGGGAGCCGAGCGGACGGGCAGGACGCCGCGGGCGACGACGCGCCGGCCTACGACCTCATCGAGCTGTTCTTCTTCGCCTATCGGGACTTCGTCAGCGAGCCGGACCGCATCCTCGACCGCTACGGCTTCGGGCGGGCGCACCACCGCGTCCTCCACTTCGTCGCCCGCAATCCGGGGCTGACGATCGCCGAGCTCCTCGAGATCCTCAAGATCACCAAACAGAGCCTCAACCGGGTGCTGAAGGAGCTGATCGAGAAGGACTTCGTCGAGAGCCGGCCGGGGACGGTGGACCGGCGCCAGCGGCTCCTGTTCACGACGCGCGCGGGCGCCGAACTCGGCCTCGAGCTCGCGCGGCTGCAATCGGCTCGGGTGCGCCGCGCGCTCGCCGACGCGTCTCCGCAGGCGCGTGCCGCGATTTCGGCCTATCTTCTGGGCATGATCGAACCGAACGAGCGCGCCGAGGTCGCGCGCCGCATCGCCAGGCCGTCGCCGCGCGCGGTCGAGAGCCGAGGAGGGTAGCGGATGGGGGACATCGCCGGGCAAGAGATCGGGGAGACGCGCGGCGAGATCCGCGTCGAGGTGCCCGATCACGCGCCGCACGTGCTCGTCGTCGACGACGACCGACGCCTGCGCGAGCTCCTGGGCCGCTTCCTCGTCGAGAACGGGTTTCGCGTCACCTCCGCCGCGAGCGCCGCCGAGGCCCGCGCCAAGAGCGCCCATCTCGTGTTCGACGCCCTCGTGCTCGACGTGATGATGCCCGGCGAGACCGGCTTCGATTATGCCCGCGCGGTGCGCGCGGATTCGGACGTGCCGATCCTGATGCTGACCGCCCGCTCGGAGACCGCCGATCGGATCACCGGCCTCGAGATCGGGGCGGACGACTATATCGCGAAACCCTTCGAGCCGCGCGAGCTCGTCCTTCGGCTCTCCGCCGTGCTGCGGCGCCGCACCCAGGAGCCGGCGCCTGCGGTCGCCGATCCCGAGGAGCTCCGCTTCGGCCCCTTCGTCTTCCGGCTCGATCGGGGCGAGCTGCGCCGCGGCGACGAGCCGATCCGCCTCACCGAGCGCGAGCGCGAGATCCTGACGATCCTCGGCCACAAGGCCGGCGCGAACGTGCTGCGCGAGGAGCTCGCGGGCCAGGGCGGCGCCCTCAACGAGCGCACGGTCGACGTCCAGATCAACCGCCTGCGCCGCAAGATCGAGCTCGACCCCGCCAACCCGCTGATCCTGCAGACCGTGCGCGGCATCGGCTACCGCCTCGTCGTCGATCGATGAGCCGCATCGGCGCCGACACCGCGACGGGCGCGGAGCACGGCGGAGCGCGCCCGCGCGGGCGGGGCGTCCTGCGCGCGCTCTGGCGTCCGCTCGCGACCTCCGGCGCCGCCTACGACAGAAGCGCGAGCTGGCTCGCCTCGCTGATGCCGAAGGGCCTCTACGCGCGCTCGCTGATCATCATCATCGCGCCGATCGTGCTCCTGCAATCGATCATCGCCTATATCTTCATGGAGCGGCACTGGCAGACCGTGACGATGCGGCTCTCCTCGGCCGTGTCGTCGGACGTCGCGGCGCTCATCGACGTCTGGGAGACCTATCCGCAGGATCCGGAGGGCCGCACCCTGCGGCGCATCGCGGCCCAGAGGCTCGGGCTCGACGTCGAGATCATCCGCGGCGTCGACCTGCCGCCGCCGGGACCCAAACCCTTCTTCTCGATCCTCGACGCCGCGCTCTCCGAGCAGCTCGGCGCGCGCATCTCGCGGCCCTATTGGATCGACACGGTCGGGCGCTCGAATCTCGTCGAGATCCGGGTCAAGCTCGACGACGGCGTCATGCGCGTCATGGCGCGGCGCAGCCAGACCTACGCCTCGAACTCGCACATCTTCCTCTTGTGGATGGTCGGCTCCTCGCTCGTCCTCATGGGCATCGCGATCCTGTTCCTGCGCAACCAGATCCGCCCGATCACCGCGCTCGCCGACGCCGCGGAGAGCTACGGCAAGGGGCGCGACGTCGAGTTCCGCCCGCGCGGCGCCCGCGAGGTACGCAAGGCCGGCCACGCCTTCATCGAGATGAAGCGGCGCATCGAGCGCGCGCGCGACCAGCGCATGACCATGCTCAACGGCGTCAGCCACGACCTGCGCACCATCCTCACCCGCTTCAAGCTCTCGCTCGCGCTGATCGGCAAGGGCGAGGAGATCGAGGATCTGCGCCGCGACGTCGACGAGATGAGCCGCATGCTCGAGGGCTATCTCGCCTTCGCCCGCGGCGACGCCGGCGAGCAGGCGGTGGAGACGGATCTGCGCGCGCTCGTCGAGGAGCTCGTCGGCGACGCGATGCGCCACGGCCACCCCGCCACCGTCCGTATCGAGGGCGACGCGACGGTGATCGTGCGGCCGGACGCCTTCCGGCGCATGCTGTCGAACCTCGTGTCGAACGCCGCGCGCTACGGCGAGCGCATCGCCGTCGACGCCGTCCACGAGGGGCGCTGGCTCACGGTGACGGTCGACGACGACGGCCCCGGCATCCCCGAGGCGATGCGCGAGGAGGTGTTCAAGCCCTTCGTGCGGCTCGACGAGGCGCGCAACCAGGACGAGGGCGGCTCCGGCCTCGGCCTCGCCATCGCCCGCGACATCGCCCGCGCCCATGGCGGCGACATTTCGCTCGACGACAGCCCGCTCGGCGGCCTTCGCGCCACGGTCCGCCTGCCCGCGTGAGGGGGCTCAATAGAGGCCGATGATCCCCAGCGCCCGGCGCAGGGGATCGGTGGGGAGCGTCCCCGCCCGCGGAGCGTCGGGAAGCGGGCTCGGCGTGCGCGCCGCAGGGGTCTGCGCGACCGGGATCTCGTCGAGACGCGAGCGGAAATCGATCTGCGGGCGGCAGACGCGGCGCTCGCCGCGGGCGTCGTGGCGGGCGAGGTCGAGGTGGAAATGGTCGTGGTGGAAGGCGTCCGAGCCCGGCCCGAGCACGGTGGTGAAGATTCCGCAGGCACCGACGAACGCCTCGCGCAGGAAGTCGCGCTCCTGCGGCGCTCCGCGCCAGCCGCGCGCGACGGTGATCGTGCGGCCGTCTTCCAGGGTGAAGGACATCACGTCGACCGCGTTGCCGAAGGCGTGCTCGGACTTGCGCGCGCCGCGTTGGGAATTGCGGGTGCGGCAGGCATAGGAGCCCGAATGGATCTCGGTGACGCGCGCCCCGAGATGCAGCATCGCGGCGGGCTGGACGACGGCGTCGAGCCAATCCTGCGTCGCAGCGACCGTCGGGCAATTGAGGACGGCGTCCTGGCGCAGCGACACCGCCCCGCCCGACAGGGCGGTGACCTGGAGGGGATGGTCCATCCCGCAGATGCCCGGTCCGTTGATCGCCGGGCGCAACGACATGTAGGCGGAGGGCTCGACCCGGCGCTCGCGCAGGCACTGCGCCTCCGCCTGCCCGCGCCAGGCCTCGCGCTCCTCGAAATCGAACCACCCGCAGCCCGCGAGCGCGAGCACGGCCGTAAAAGCGAGGAGGGCAGTCGATACGCGACGCGACATGAGGCGAGAATCGTCGCGATGTCCTTGACGAAGGGTTAAGGACGGCGGCCGGCGGCGCGCACCACGAAAAAAGGGCGGCGCTGCGCACGCCGCCCTCGTTCTCCGTCGTATCGCGGGTGAGACCCGCCGGCGTCATATCTCGGAACCCGCTCGAAGGCTGTCATCCCGGGCCGCGAAGCGGACCCGGGACCCATAAACTCGACGAAAGCTCGAGCGCGCATGCCGCGCTCGCTCCGCTACATTTGAGCAGCTTTCGTCGGAGAAACGCAGCCTAAAGGCTGCGACCGACGCGTCGTGGTTCTGGGTCCCGGATCGCCTTCGGCGTCCGGGATGACACCCCGAGAGAAATCTCCGAACTCTCAGCCCTCGCTGCGGGGCTCGCCCGTCTCCTGACGGCGCGCGCGGCGCTCGTGCATGAAGCGGTCGAAGGTCTCCCGGTCGCGGGCGCGCTTGAGCTCGTCGAGGAAATCCGCGAAGGCGCGGCTCTCTTCCTCGAGGCGGCGGCGCTCGGCCTCGAGCTCGGCGATGCGCATGCGCTTGTACTCGTCGAAGGCCGCGTTGCCGGTGCCGCCGAACTGGTCGAAGCGCATGTTCCAGGAGGCCGCGCCGTTGCCGGTCTTCGGCCAGTCCCACACGCCCTCCTCCTTCAGCCGCCAGAGCTTCCAGGCGACATAGGCGAGGCCGACGGGCCAGAAGATCAGGAAGGCGAGGAGAACGAAGACGATCTCCCAGGCCTTGAACCGACGGAGGATTTCCGACGGCGAGAAGGTGGCGGTGGTATTCATGGTCCTCTCCGACTTTCGAGAGGGGAAGATAGGAAGCCCCGCGCCGGGACGAAAGAGGCGTCGCGAAAACCACCTGCGCTCGCCGCGATTGCGACGCTCGCGGGCATGGCCTAGGATGATCGCCGGAAGCGGGCGGAAAGCCCCGCGCGAGCGGCTCTCGAGGGCGGGACGGTGACGGCTCGGTCGATCGATCGCGAACATGCGCCGCCGGCGCTCGACACGCAAACGCGCCTGCGTCTGGCGCTCGAAGCCGCGGGCATGGGCGACGCCGAGCTCGACCTGCACACTCTGCGCTGCATTCGCTCCCCGTCCGTCGACGCCATGTTCGGCCTCGCGCCCGACGCCGCCGACGAAGACGGTCGCACGCTCCTCGCACGCATCCACCCGGACGACGCCGCGCGGGTGGAGGCGGCGATCGCGGAGGTGGCGCGGACCGGCGGGGCCTTCGCCGAGGAATTCCGCATACCCCTCGCCGATGGCGGCCGACGCTGGATCGCGTGGAGCGGCAAGGTGGTGTCCGTCGAGGGGGACCGGCGGCTCGTCGGCGTGCTGCGCGAGGTGACCGATCGCAAGGACACGCAGGAGGCGCTGCGGGCGAGCGAGGAGCGCTATCGCCTCGCCACCCTCGCCTTCCGCGGCTTCGTCTACGATTGGGACGTGGCGACGAACGCCGTCGTGCGCTCCGCCGGCCTCCACGAGGTGCTCGGCTACGCGCCCGACGAGGTCGAGCCGTGCCTCGCCTGGTGGCGCGAGCAGATCCACCCCGAGGATCGCAAGATCTGCGAGGCGCGCGTCGAGAGCCTCGTCGCGGCCGGCGCCACGCGCTTCGCGACCGAGGTGCGCGCGCGCCACAAGGACGGCCATTGGGTCTGGCTCGCCGATCGCGGCAACATCGTGCGCGACGCGACGGGCACCCCGGTGCGCGTCGTCGGCACCACGATCGACGTGAGCGAGACCCGCGCCGCCCAGGAGGCCCTGCGCGAGAGCGAGGAGCGCTTGCGCCGCTCCGAGCGCTCCCTGCGCATGGCCACCGAGGCCGCGCAGATGTACTCCTGGGAGATCGATCTGCGGACGCTGACCATCGCCTGGGGATCGAATGCCGAGCCCGCTCTGGGGCTGCCTCCCGGCACGCTGCCGCCGACCTTCGCGGCGACGCTCGCCCTGGTCCATGCGGAAGACGCCTCGCGCATCGGCGAGGAGGTCGGCACCGCCATGGAGCGCGGCGAGGATTTCGAGATCGAGTTCCGGATCAGGGCGCCGCAGGGTCTCGTCTGGGTCTGGTCGCAGGGCGTGGCGGTGCGCGACGAGGACGGGCGGCTCGTGCGCTATGTCGGCGTCGGTCGCAACGTCACCGACCGGATGCGCTATCAGGAGGAGCTGCGCCGCCAGGTCCACGAGCGCACCCTCGCCGCCGAGGAGGCGCTCTCGCGGCTCTACGAGGCGCAGAAGCTCGAGTCGATCGGCCAGCTCACCGGCGGCGTCGCGCACGACTTCAACAACCTGCTCGCGGCGATCCTCTCCAACCTCGAACTCCTGCGCAAGCGCATCGGCGACGATCCGCGGTCGCTGCGCCTCCTCGACGGCGCCGTCCAGGGCGCCGAGCGCGGCGCCTCGCTGACGCGCCGGCTCCTCGCTTTCGCGCGGCGCCAGGATCTGCAGACGCAGAGCGTGTCCCTGTCCGCGCTCGTCGGCGGCATGATCGAGCTCCTGAGCCGCTCGCTGGGCCCGGGCGTGCGCATCGTGACCGAGCTTCCCGACGATCTCCCCCTCGTCGCCGTCGACGCGCATCAGCTCGAACTCGCGCTCCTCAACCTCGCGGTGAATGCCCGCGACGCGATGCCGGGCGGGGGAACGCTCACCATCGCCGCGCGCGCCGGCGCGCCCGCCCCGCACGGCCTGCCGAGCGGCGACTATCTCTGCCTCTCCGTCGCCGACACGGGCGCAGGGATGGACGGCGCGACGCTGCGGCGGGCGACGGAGCCCTTCTTCACCACCAAAGGCGTCGGGAAGGGCACGGGGCTCGGCCTCTCGATGGTGCACGGCCTCGCCGTCCAGTCCGGCGGCGCGCTCACCCTCGACAGCCACCCCGGCGCCGGCACGCGGGTGTGCCTGTGGCTGCCGCGTGCGAGCGAGACGCCGCGCGCGCCGGATGCGCCCGCCGGCGCCGTCCCCTCCCCTGCCCGCGCCGCCACCGCGCCCGGTGCGTCGCCGCGTCCCCTGTCGGTGCTCGTCGTCGACGACGACGCCCTCGTGCGGATGGGCACCGCCTCGATGCTGGAGGACCTCGGCCACGAGCCGATCGAGGCCGAATCCGGCCCCGAGGCGCTCGCGATTCTCGCGAGCGGGCAGCCGATCGACATCGTCGTCACCGATCACGCGATGCCGGGCATGACCGGCACCGAGCTCGCCGCGCGCATCCGCGCCGAGCGGCCGGGCCTGCCGGTCGCGCTCGCGACGGGCTATGCCGAATTGCCGAACGGCGAGCGCGTCGACCTCCCGCGCCTCGCCAAGCCCTTCCGGCAGGAAGACCTCGCCGCGCTCCTCGAGACGCTCGCCGCCGCGCTCGCCTGAGCCGCCCGCCTCGGCGTGCCTGCGATGGAACGAAGGTGCGGCTTCGCACGTCCTCCTCTCCGCGTTGTGAGGAGCACCAGAGGATGCAGCCGCGCTTCGAGGTGGGTACGATCGATATCGCGATCGCCGTCGCCTACATCATCGGCATCATCCTCATCGGCTGGTGGATCGGCCGCTCGCAGAAGGACGCGGACAGCTTCCTCTCCGGCCGCGGCGCGGTCTGGCCGCTGATCGGCTTCTCCTTGATGGCGGCGAACCTCTCGGGCACCTCCTATATCGGGCTTGCGGGCGCGGGCTACGGCGACGGCATCGCCGTGTGGAACTACGAGTGGATCGCGACCCTCGTCCTCGTGTTCTTCGCGCTGTTCATCCTGCCCTTCTACCTGCGCGCCAAGGTCTCGACGATGCCCGAGTTCCTCGAGCGCCGCTACGACGGGCGCGCGCGCACGACGTTCTCGGCCTTCTCGGTCGGCACCGCGATCTTCATCGACAGCGCGGGCGCGCTGTTCGCCGGCGCGATCACGCTGCAGCTCCTGTTTCCCGAAACGCCGCTGTGGATCCTGATCGCGGCGATCGCATTTCTCGGCGGCATCTACGTCATCCTGGGCGGGCTCAAGGCGGTGATGGTGACGGACACCATCCAGGGCGTGCTCCTGCTCCTCGCCGGCGGCGTGATCTTCGTGATGGTCTTCATCGAGCTCGGCTCCTGGGAGGCGGTGCGCGCGGCCGCGCCCGAGGACGGGCTGACCATCGCCAAGCCCGCCGACGACGATTTCTTCCCCTGGCCGGGCATCTTCACCGGCGCGATCTGGCTCGGCTTCTACTATTGGACCACGAACCACATGGTCGTGCAGAAGGTGCTCGCGGCCAAGGACGTGAATCACGGCCGCTGGGGCGCCCTGTTCGCCGGCTTCATGCAGGTGCCGCTCCTCTTCCTCCTGATCCTGCCCGGCCTGATGGGTCGCGCGATCTTCCCCGACCTCGAAGACCAGGATCAGATCTGGCCCGCCCTCGTCTTCGACTTCCTGCCGACGGGCCTGCGCGGCCTCGCGCTCGCGGCGCTCGTCGCGGCTCTGATGTCGACGGTCGATTCCGTCCTCAACGGCAGCGCCTCGCTCGTCGTCAACGATTTCGTCAAGAAACGCGTCGATTGGGAGGATCGCCGGCTCCTCCTCCTCTCGAAGGGATTGGTCGGCGTGTTCATGGTGATCGCGGCCGCGTGGGCGCCGGTGATCGCGACCTTCGGCGGCATCGTCGAATATTTCCAGTCCTTCCTCGGCTACATCACCATGCCGGTCGTGGTCGTCTTCCTCGGCGGCCTGTTCAGCGCCCGCCCGCCCCGGCACGCGGCCTTCTGGACGCTCGCGATCGGCATTCCGCTCGGCCTCGTCGGCTTCGCGGGCGCGGAGGTGCTCGGGCTGTGGGAGATCCAGTTCCTCTACGGCACCGGCGTGATGTTCCTCGTCTCCCTCGCCGTCTTCGGCGCGATCACCTTCCTCTCTTCTCCGCCCGACCTCGACGAGCCCGACGAGCTCGTCTGGAGCCGCCGCTTCTGGCACGAGGAGACGAAGGACCTCGCCGATCTGCCGCGTTGGAAGAACTACCGATGGATCGCCGGCGCGATCGTCGCGGTCACGCTCGCGCTGGTGGTGGTGTTCATCTGAGCGGCTGGAGATCGTTCTTCTGGGTTGTCATCCCGGACGCCAAAGGCGATCCGGGATCCATATCCGCAACGTCTCAGTCGCAGCCTGTAGGCTGCGTTTCTGCGACGGTCGATGCTGAAAAGGGAGCCGAGCGAGCGCGACATGCGCGCTCGGACAATCGTCGAGGATCTAGGTCCCGGGTCCGCTTCGCGGCCCGGGATGACACCGTCGGGGCGGCCCCTCCGTGTCATCCCCGGCCGGAGCACGCGTAGCGTGCGCAGGGGAAGGGGACCCAGCACAAGACGTGTGCGGAGCACACTGTCGTGCCGCCGACCAGGCGGCTAGACGCCGCCGCAAGCGCTTGCTCCGCAAGCAATTTTAACGCTCTCGTCCCCTTCCCCTCCGGTCGCAAGCGACCTCCGGCCGGGGATGACACCGGTGGCGCGCTCAACCTATCGGCGCGACTGACTTGATGACAGCCGTCGAACGAACGACGAGCCGCGCTCACCGCCCCATCATCGTCGAGGGCAACCAGAGCGCGATCTGCGGGAAGGCGAGGACCAGCATCAGGCCGACCAGCAGGATCGCGGCGTAGGGCACGACGCCGAGAATGATCCGCTCGATCGGTGCCTTGGCGATCGCCTTGATCGTGAACAGGTTCATGCCGACCGGCGGCGTGATCAGCGCGAGTTCGAGGTTGATCATCAACAGGATGCCGTACCAGATCGGATCGATGCCGAGGGCGGCGAGCACGGGGAGCACGATCGGCGTGGTGATGAGGATGATCGAGATCGTCTCGAGGAACATGCCGAGGATGAAGACGATCAGCATCACCGCGAGCAGGAATTCGAGCTGGCCGAGACCGTAGGTGGTCACGAGCGCCACGATCTCCTGCGGAATGCGCATCTTGGTGAGCACGTGGCTGAACACGGCGGCGGCCGCGAGGATCATGAAGATCATCGCAGCGGTGCGCGCCGCGTCCATCGCGCAGCGCCACAGATCGGCGAGCGAGAGCGTGCGGTAGATCCCCATCGCCACGACGAGCGCGGCGAGCGCTCCGGCGCCGGCGGCCTCGGTCGCGGTGAAGACGCCGAGATACATGCCGCCCAACACGAAGATCGGCAGGCACAATGCGAAGAAGGACTTGCGCAGAGCGGTCGCGACCTCTCCGAGGCTCGCGCGCGGCAGCCGCTTCACGGTCGTCGAGCGCCCCTGCGAGACCATGCACCACAGCGAGAACATGGCCGCGATCATCAGCCCGGGCAGCACGCCCGCGATGAAGAGCTGGCCGATCGAGGCGTCCGCGATGACCGCGAAGAGCACCATCGGCCCAGACGGCGGGATCAGGATGCCGAGCGTGCCGCCGCCGCCGACGACGCCGTAGGCGGCCTTGTCCGAATAGCCGTAGCGCAGCATCTGCGGCACGGCGACCGCCCCGATCGTCAGCGCGGTGGCGACGCTCGAGCCCGAGATGGCGGCGAAGACCGTGCAGGCGGCGACCGTCGCGACGCCGAGCCCGCCGGGCAGATGACGCAGGAGCGTGTGCGCGGTGCCGTAGAGATCGTCGACGATCCGCCCGCGGATCATGATGTGCGCCATCAGCGTGAACAGCGGGATCGCGACGAGGAGATAGATGTTGAGCTTGCCGAAGACGATCTCGCCGACGGCGCCGATCGAGCCGCCGCCGGCGAGCATCAGCGCACCGCCGAACAGGCCGAGCGCGGCGAAGACCGGGATGCCGGTGAGGATGACGAGAACGAGCCCGCCGAGAACGAAGAAGAGCCTCAACGCCGCTCCTCCGGCTCGGTGATGGCGGAGGGCGCGCCATGCGCCCCACCCGCCTCGACGGCGGAGGGCAGACCCATCGCCATGCGCAGCAGGCCCCCGAGCGCGGCGAGCGCGAGGAGCGCCCCGCCGAAGGGGATCAGCATCTGGGGGATGTGCATCGGCACGGAGAGATAGCCCGTCGAGCGGATGCCGAGCATCTGGGTGAAGGCGACGGTCTGCAATCCGCCATAGAGGAGCGCCGCGCCGACCAGGAACACCGCGACCTGGCCGAGCGCCTCGATCGCCCGCGCCATGCGCGGACCGAGCCGCGTCGTGAGCACGTCGACCGCGATGTGCTCGCCCCGCCGCAGCGCATCGGCGGCGGCGAGCATCACGATGCCCACGAGGAGATAGCCGACGAGCTCGTCCACCCAGGGGATCGGCCGGTTGAGAAAGTAGCGCATCCCGACCGAGTAGGAGACGAGCGCGAGCGAGGCGAGGAGAAGCGCCGCCGACAGCCCCGTCGCGACGAGCGCGAGGAGGCCGACCGCTCGGTCGATCACGCCGAGGACACGCCGCATGGTGGTGGTCTCCTCATTCGATTCGTTCGGCCATGCGGTATTCCCTTCCGCTTCGGCGCGCCCTCCTTCCCCTCAGGGGAAGGTGGCTCCGGACCCGAACAGGGTCCGGAGACGGATGGGGTCTTTCGACCCGAAGGGGCGAAGGGGCGTTGGGCGTCTCCTTACGTAAGGAGCTCTAGGACGACGCCCCTTCGCGCCTTCGGCGCGAATGACCCCATCCGACCCGTCGGCTGCGCCGCCGGGCCACCTTCCCCGGAGGGGAAGGAAAGCGGCGGCGCATCGTCGTCTCGTTTCCGTACGCAGGACCCGACGCGTGGCCCCCGTAGCCCGCCCACACAGGTTCTCCACCGCGTCGATCAGCGCTTGCGCGTCGGGGCTCGAGGCGAGGAAGGCGTCCATGACCGGAGGCTGCATCGCGGCCTCGAAGGCGGCGGCCTCCTCCTCGGATTGGATGTGGAGCTGCATGCCCACCGAGCGCAATTGCTCGATGGCCGCATCCGCCGTCTCCTCGGTGAGCGGGATCGCGGCGCGCTCGGCTTCCGCCGCGGCCTCGAGGATCGCATTGCGCGAGGCCTCGTCCAAGCCGTCGAACCAGGCCGGGTTCACGTAGAGGTGGAAATACACCGTGAAGAACGGCGCCACCGTGCCGTATTGCTGCACCTCGTAGAAGCGGCGCGAATAAGCCGCCGAGACGTCGGTGAGGCCGGCGTCGATGACGCCCGTCTGCAGCGCCTGATAGACCTCCGAGCCCGGCATCGCGGCGGGCGCCGCGCCGACGGCGACGAGGCCCTCGTCGACGAGCCGGTTGAGCCCGCGGATCTTGACGCCCTCGAAATCGGAGAGCTCGACGAGCGGCCGGTTGCTCGAGGTGAAGATCGACTGGCGCGTCGTGTAAAACCACGCCACGTTGCGCACGCCGCGCTGGAGGAGCTTGTCCTCGAGCATGGCGGCCGCCTCCGAGCCCGGAAACTTCTCGATCCGATCGAGATCGGTGAAGAAGTACGGGATCGTGACGACGTTCATCTCGGGGATGGTGTTGCCCCATTGGAAGTTGACCGAGATCGCGCCCTCGATGTCGCCGCGCGCCACAGCCGGATGGTGCTGCTCCGGGCTGAAGGCCTGGCTGGCGCCAAAGATCTGCACGTCGAGCGCGCCGTTCGAACGGGCCTCGACGTCCTCGGCGAAGCGCTCGAGCAGCTGGGAGATGTGATGGCTCGGCGGCAGCTGATGGCTGATGCGGAAGGTCGTCTGGGCCTGGGCGGGCGCAGCGATCGCGAAGGCGAGCCCGAGCCCGAGCACGGGTGCCGTGAAACGTATGGTCATTCTGTTTCCTCTCCTATCGTCCGGCCGCTTGGCGCGGCCCTCTTCGAACCCTCAGCCTCTCCCGCGCAACGTCTCGCGGGCGAAATCGAGGTCGGCCTGCTCGGCTTCGCGCAGGGCCGGCAGCCCGACGAGCGCGTTGAAGCGCTCGAAATCGTACAGCTCGTGCGCGACCGCGTCGGTGCTGCCGGTCTCGCGCAAGGTGCGCATCAGCCGCTCGACCGCGCCCGCGATCGCGTAGCTCGTGGCGACCGGATGCGTGACGACGGCGAAGCCCACGGCCTCGAGCTCGGCCGCCGTCATCACCGGCGTGAGCCCGCCCTGGATCATGTTGGCGAGCTGCGGCGCGTCGATCTCCCGGCAGATGCGCGCCATGTCGGCGAGGCTGCGCGGGGCCTCGACGAAGATCAGGTCGGCGCCCACCTCCCGGTAGAGACGCGCCCGCTCGATCGCCGCGTCGATCCCCTCGACCGCGAGCGCGTCGGTGCGGGCCATGATCACGAGATCGCCGTCGATGCGCGCGTCGAGCGCGGCCTTGAGCTTGGCGACCATGTCCTCCACCGGCACCACCGCTTTCCCCGCCATGTGCCCGCAGCGCTTGGGAAAGACCTGGTCCTCGATGAACAGACCCGCGACCCCGGCCCGCTCGTAGGCGCGCACCGTCCGGCGCACGTTCGTCACGTTGCCGAAACCTGTGTCGCCGTCGGCGAAGAGCGGCAGATCGACCGCGTCGCAGAGGCGCGCGTAATGATCGGCCATCTCCATGAGCCCGAGCTGAGAGGTGTCCGGCGCGCCGAGCAGCGTCGCCGTCGTCGCGTAGCCGCCGCAGGTGATCGCCGAGAAACCCGCCGCCGCGGCGATCTTGGCGGTGAGCGCGTCCTGGACGCCGGGCAGAACCAGGATCTCCGGCGCCTCGACGAGGCGGCGGAAACGTGTCGTCCGGCGCATGGCGTATCTTCCCTTCGGTTTCGTTTCGTCGTTTTCCGGAACTCTAGAGGCGCGGCGGGAGCCCGGCAAGCGACCGGCGAGGGCCCTATCCTCGGTCGAACAAGGCTTTCGCATTTTCCCACCGCCGTGGACGCGCGCATCCGCCCCCTCCGACGACGGTTTCGACGAAACCACGTGCGTCATCCGTTGTTAGCCGAGGGTCGAGCGATGCGCGAGGAGCTGCCCCATGGCCGAGAAGACGAACAAGTCCAAGAAGACGACGACGGGCAAGGAGATCGGCCTCACGACCCGCCAGGGGCACCCCGTCTTCGACAACCAGAACACGCGCAGCGTCGGCGAGCGCGGGCCGCTCGTGCTCGAGGACTACCAGTTCCTCGAGAAGATCACCCATTTCGACCGCGAGCGCATCCCCGAGCGGGTGGTGCATGCGCGCGGCGCCGGCGCGCACGGCTATTTCGAGCCGACGGGCATGGCCGGCGACCATCCGATCGCGGACTTCACCCGGGCGAAGGTCTTTCGGAAGGGCACGCGCACGCCGGTCTTCATCCGCTTCTCGACGGTGGTCCACGGCGGCCACAGCCCCGAGACGCTGCGCGATCCGCGCGGCTTCGCGATCAAGTTCTATACGGAAGACGGCAATTGGGATCTGGTCGGCAACAATCTGAAGGTGTTCTTCATCCGCGATCCGATCAAGTTCCCGGACATGGTGCACGCCTTCAAGCCGGACCCGGTCCACAACCGTCAGGACATGAACCGCTTCTTCGACTTCTGCAGCCTGACCCCTGAATCGACGCACATGGTCACCTGGCTGTTCTCGCCCTGGGGCATTCCCGCCAATTACCGGCAGATGCAGGGTTCGGGGGTGAACACCTACAAACTCGTCGACGAGGCGGGGAAGAGCGTCCTCGTCAAGTTCCACTTCCAGCCCAAGCTCGGCGTGCGCAACCTGACGCAAGCGGAGGCGGACGCGATCCAGGCGAAGGACTTCAACCGCGCCACCGGCGACCTCTACGACGCGATCGCGCGCGGGGACTTCCCCGAATGGGAGATGGCGATCCAGGTGATGGACGATCACGAGCACCCCGAGCTCGATTGGGATCCCCTCGACGCGACGAAGCTGTGGCCGGAGGACCGTTTCCCGCTCCTTCCCGTCGGCCGCGTCGTTCTCGATCGCAATCCGACCGACTATTTCAACGAGGTCGAGCAGGCCGCCTTCGGCACCGGCGTGCTCGTCGACGGGATCGACTTCTCCGACGACAAGCTCCTGCAGGGCCGCACCTTCGCGTATTCGGACACGCAGCGCTACCGCGTCGGACCGAACTACCTGCAACTGCCGATCAACGCCCCGCGCTGCCCCTTCGCGACGAACCAGCGCGGCGGACAGATGAGCTACCACGTCGACGGCGCCGACCAGGGCGCGAACCCGCACGTGAATTACGAGCCGTCCAGCCTCGACGGCCTGTCCGAGCAGCGCCGCGCCGGCCCGCCGCCGCGCCCGCATGTCGCGGGCGAAGTCGGGCGCCAGCGGATCTCGCGCCCCTGCGATTTCGAGCAGGCGGGCGAACGCTGGCGCGCCTTCTCCGATGCGGAGCGCGAGGAGCTCGTCGCCAATCTCGTCGGCGCCCTCGCGACCTGCGACGCGCAGGTCCGCGACCGCATGGTGGAGAATTTCACGAAAGCCGACCCGCGATACGGGGCGCGCGTGAGGGAGGGGCTGGCGGAGGCGACGCGCCAAGCCGCGCAGTAGAGCCGCGCAGTGGAGCCGCGCCGTCGGGCCGCGCAGACGACCGCCGTGCGTCGGCAGCGCGCGGCGGGCGTCTTTCATTTCCCCGGCTCAGGAGATGGAACCCGGAGCCGCGCCATCGGTTGTCCAGCGCTGTTATCGCGCACGAAGTTCGCTTGCATTCCGGGACACGGCTCGGGAAACGCCCCGTCAGCCGCTCGAACCATCTCGTCGAGACCGACTCGGCGGCCAGGAGGAGAGACATGACGCGCGAGACCGCCCCGAGCGTCGCGCCCACGGCACCCGAGCCGCTCGACCGGCTCACGCTCGCCCGGATCGGGAACGCGCTCGAGGCCCGCCTCGCGCGCCCCGACGTCGCGAGCCTGCCGGGCGATCTCGTCGCGCTCGCGCTGCGGGCCGGCGGCGCCATCGAGGCCGCGACGAAGGGCCATTCCCGCGGGGAGAACGGGCGACCGTCCCGCGCGAATGGCGAGGCGCCGCGCGCGGCCGCCGACATGACCCGATCGCCCGCATCCTGAGCGGGCTTTCGGAGGCCGTCGTCGGTCCCCCGCAGGACGACGCTCAGCTTGGGAACAAACCGAAGGCGCCGGGCTTTGTTTCATCGACGAGACCGCTCGAACTCGGCAGGGGGGCCCGGCGGACCGCGATGAAACCCATCCTCGACCACAGCCTCGAAGCCTATGCGCGCCAGCGCGCGCGTCTCGCCGGTAGCGCGCTCGTCGCCGACGGGCACCCCTATTTCAAGTCCGTGCACGAGCTGCGCGAGGAGCGTCGGGCGCGCGGGGCGGACCTCGTCGGCTTCGCCAATTACGATTATCTCGGCCTCGGCCACGATCCGCGCATCCTGGAGGCGGCCTGCCGGGCCGCCGCCGATTACGGGATCGGCGCGGGCGCCTCGCGCCTCGTGGGCGGCGAGTGCGCGCTGCACGCGCGCATGGAGGCCGCGATCTCCGCCTTCGTCGGCATGGAGGACACGGTCGGGCTCGTCTCGGGCTACATGACCAACATGTCGCTGATCGGGCACCTGCTCACGAGCAACGACCTGATCGTCGCCGACGAATTGTCCCACAACTCGATCATCGCCGGCACCGAGCTCTCGCGCGCGCAGGTCGTCCACTTCGCCCACAACGACCTCGACGATCTCGACCGCGTCCTCGCCGAGCGCCGCCCTCACCACCGGCGGGTGCTGATCGTGATCGAGGGGCTCTACAGCATGGACGGGGACATCCCCGATCTGCCCGGCATCCTCGCGCTGAAAAGCCGGCACGACGCCTGGCTCCTCGTCGACGAGGCGCATTCGATCGGCGTTCTCGGCGCCCGCGGGCGCGGTCTCGCCGAGCATTGGGGCGTCGACCCAAACGAGATCGACCTCGTCGTGGGAACCTTGTCCAAGTCCTTCGTCAGCGCCGGCGGCTTCGTCTGCGCGCGCCGCTCGGTCTGCGACTGGTTGCGCTTCACGCTGCCGGGCTTCGTCTACAGCGTCGGGCTGCCGCCGATGATCGCGGCGTCCGTGATCGAGGCGGTCGCGATCCTCGAGGCGGAGCCGTGGCGGCTCGAGCGGCTGCGGGAGAACGGGCGCGCCTTCCTCCACGGCGCCCGCGCGCGGGGGCTCGACGTCGGCCTCGCCCAGGGGATCGCGGTGGTGCCGATCCTGTTCGAGGACCCGCGCGCCTGCATGGCAGCCTCGATGCGGCTGCAGGAGCAGGGCTATTACGCGCCGCCGATCGTGCAGGTGGCGGTGTCGCGCGCGGCCCCGCGCATCCGCTGCTTCGTCTGCGCGAGCCACACGAGCGGCCAGATCGAGGGCTGCCTCGACGCGCTCGTCGAGGCGCGCGCGGGCATCGCCCCGACGCCCGCGTGAGGGCGCCTTGACCGGGGTGACGATCGAGCCGGTGCGCACGCGAGGAGCGCTGCGCGCCTTCCTCGCGCTCCCCGCCCGCATCCATGCCGACGATCCCGCCTTCGTGCAGCTGCCGGCCGACGTCGAGCGCCGGCGGGTCTCGCCGCGCCACGCGCCCTTCTTCCGCCACGGCGAGGCGCAGCTCTTCCTCGCCTCGCGCGGCGGCACGCCCGTCGGGCGGATCTCGGCGCAGGTGAACCGGCGCCATCTCGAGCGCCATCGCGACGCGACGGGCCATTTCGGCTTCTTCGATTGCGAGGACGATCCGGACGCCGCCCGCGCGCTCCTGGGCGCCGCCGAGGCCTGGCTCGCAGAGCGCGGCCTTGCCCGCATGACGGGGCCGGTGAGCCTCTCCCTCAACGAGGAGGCGGGCTGCCTCGTCGAGGGGTTCGGCGAGCCCCCCGCCGTCGCCATGCCCCACCACCGGCCCTTCACCGGAGGGCTGATCGAGGCGGCGGGGCTCGAGAAGGCGGTCGACCTCCTCGCCTTCCGCGCGAGCGCCGTGCCGGAGGTCGCGCGCGTCGGGGCGCTCGGCGCGCGGGCGCAGCGGACGGACCGCGTGACGACGCGCCCGCTCGATCCGCGCCGCGCCCGCGCGGATTTCCACACGGCCTTCGCCATCGCCGCCGACGCGTGGGCGGACAATTGGGGCTTCGTTCCCTTCAGCGCCGCGGAGGTCGACGCGCTCGCGCGCGAGCTCTCGCCGATCATGCGCCCGGATTTCCTGCAATTCCTGCTGCTCGACGGGCGGGAGGTCGGCATGATGCTCGCGCTGCCGAACGTCAACGAGATCGTCGCGCGCCAGCGACCGAGCGGCATCGCGCTCCTCGACCTCCTGCGGACCTACCTCGCGCTGAAAATATCCGGCGCGCGCAGCTACCGGGTCCTGCTCATGGGGATCGTGCGCGAGCATCAGCGCTCGCGCATCGGCGGCGCGCTGATGGCGGCGCTCTTCCGCACGCTGATCGCGCTGCACGACCGCTACCGACCCGACTGGACCGAGATGTCCTGGATCCTCGAGACGAACAGGCCGATGGTCCGCATGGCGACGATGATCGCGGGCGAGCCGACGAAGCGGTATCGGATCTATTCGAAGCGGATCGGCGCGCGGGGCGACACGTCCACCGCGCTCCCGCGCCACACGTAGCGCGAGCCGACGAGGCCTGCGATCCAGACCGCCGGCAGGACGAGGAGATCGCGGGCGAGGATCGCGAGCGGCGTGCGCCAGGTGACGGGCCAGCCGGCCGCCCGCGCGAACGCGATCTCGGCCGCCACCCAGAGGATCGCGAGCGCAGCCACCCATTCCGGCGGCAGGAGCGCCGCGGCGAGGAGGAGCGGGACGAGGACGCCCGAGAAGATCTCGAGCGCATAGGGCGCGGGAAAGGCCGCGCGCCGCAGCCGCGCCCAGCGCACCTGCCGGCTCCAGACCGCCGCGAGCGGGCGCGCGCCGACCAGATGGGGCGTCTCGACCGGCAGGATGCGCACGCGCAGGCCCAAGCGCGAGATCGCCTTCGTCGCCGCCGAATCCTCGGCGATCTCCGCTGCGAGAACCGGGAAGCCGCCGGCGCGGTCGATGTCGGAGCGGCGCAGCATCAGCGTCTTGCCCTGGGCGAAGCCGAGCCCGAGCATGTCGGCGGCGTGGAGGAAGCGCGCCTGATGCGTGTTCAGGATCGCGCATTCGAGGTCGCCCGCGGCGCTGCGCGGGTCGGTGCCGATGGCGCAGGCGCTGACGAGCCCCGTCCCATCCGCGAAGCCCGCGAACAGGCGCTCGACGTAATCCGGCGGCAGCAGGATGTTGCCGTCGGCGAGGATCACCACGTCGTTCGCGGCCGCCCGCCAGCCCTTCTCGATATTGTCGAGCTTCGGGTTTCGCGTGCGCCGCTCGCCGCCGACGAGGAGGCGCGCGCGCGCGCCCGGATGCGCGGCGATCAGCGCCTCGACGAGGGGCACCGCCGGATCGGCGGGATCGGCGGCGCAGAAGAGGATCTCCACGTCGGTGGCGCTCAGCGCGAAGGTCGAGGCGAGGCACGCCTCGAGCCGGTGCTCGAGGCCGGAGACGGCGCGCACGATCGTCACCGGAGGGATGTCGCGCGCCCGCGCGGTCGCGCGGCGCGCCCGCCGCCAGCGGATCGCGACGGCGAGGCAGGTCGCGAGATGCAGCGCGAGGAGGGTCCCGAGGAGGAGCGTGGCGGCAAGGGCGAGCATCGGCCCGCCTCAGCCGAACCGGGCTTCGAAATGCGCGCGCCAATCCGGCACGCGGTCGTATTGGTGGACGATCGCGTAGGGCTCGCCCGCGGGATTGCGCACGAGGCCGTCCTCGAAGACGGGGCGCACGTCGACGAGCGCGTCGCGGAAGAGCGGCGCCTGGCGCGGATCGGCGGTGGTGCCGGCCTGGCAGGCCCAGGGCTCGTCGTGGCGGGCGAGGCGCGCGCGCGCCTCCCAGTCCGGCTCGGCGAGGACGAGATTGTAGGCCGCCTGGTCGGCGGACTTGATGCCCTCGCGCGTGCAGCGTGCGACGATCGCGGCGGCGGCGTCGCGGCAGGCCTCGCGCGTCCCCGCGATCACGCCGGCATTGCGGATCTCCCGGCCGGACAGGCGGGCGCGCGCCGCCGCGCCGAATTCCTCCGCGAGGAGATGCGACAACCACCATTCGTCGCCGAGCCGAATGCCCTCCGAGGAGGCGACGAGTTCGGCGCCGCCCGCGAGCGCGCGCTCCAGCCACGCGGCGGGGTTGGCCTGGAAGACGAGATCCTTGACGTCGGTCAGGACGACGTTGCGCCACGTCTCTCGCGCGAGCAGGCTTGCGATCAGGGCGAAGCGCTCGACAAGGATCGGCACCGGCGTCTCGGGCGTCGCGAGCCGCTCGTGCGCCGCCGGCACGACGACGCGGAAGCCTGCCTGCGAAAGCGCCGCTTCGAGCTCGGGCACCGGATCGAGGGAGATCAGCACGGCCTCGCCGGCAAAGCCGGTCTCCGCGAGCGAATTGCACCACATTGCGACGTCCGGCCAGCCATAGCCGCCGATCACGCCGATCACCGCGTCGCGCGATCCCGCCCCCTCGCGGCGGCGCGGGCGGGGCGGCTCGGCGCCGATGCGGCTCGCAGGCGGGAATGCGGGGGCCGCGCCCTGGAGGAGCCCCCTGCCCTCCTGCTCGATGATGGCGCCGACCGTCGGCGCGAGCGGCCGGGCGAGGAGCGGCAGCGCGAGCCGGACGCTGACCGCCTCGTCCGCGACATCGACCCGGCCGCGGAACACCTGCCCGAGCGCGCGCACGGCGACGTCGCCGCCGGTCGCGTCCCAGCGCGTCTCGTCGTCGAGAATTCCGATCGTGCGCCGCGCCGCCGCCTCGCCGACGCGCGCGCGCACCCGGCGCAGCGCCTCGTCGCGGCCGAGCGCGTGATCGAGCCTGACCCGAACCTCCGCCATGCGCTCCTCTCGTGGCGGACCCGCCGCCTTTCCCGACACAACGCGGCGCCGACCGCGGCGGTTCGGATCGCCCGCTTGCATGGCGAGAAGCCCGTTCTCCGGACGCCGCGCCATCGGGCGGCAAATTTCTACAGATCGTCGCGAGAAAAGATCATATTTCCCATACTTGCGACGTATTTTATGCACTCCCCGGCCCCGAGTGGAGCGCACGATGCCGACGCACAGCCGCCACAGCCCGCCCCCGCACGGCGCCGATCTGAGCATCCGGGGCGTCGGGCACCGCTACGGTCGCGGGCGCGAGCCGGCGCTCCTCGACATCGATCTCGAAGTGGCGCCCGGCGACGTCGTCGCACTCGTCGGCCGCTCGGGCTCGGGCAAGTCGACGCTCCTGCACATCCTCGCCGGCCTGATCCGCCCGAGCGCGGGCGCGGTCTTCGTCGGCGGGGAGCGCGTGTCGGGGCCCTCGCCGTCGCGGGTGGTGATGTTCCAGGAGCCCTCGCTCCTGCCCTGGATGAGCGTCGCGCAGAATGTCGGCCTCGGTCTCGCCTTCGCCGGGCGCGGCGCGGAGGCGCGGGCGCGCGTGGCCGATCTCCTCTCGCTCGTGGCGCTCGAGAACCTCGCGGACCGCAACGTGCAGGACCTCTCCGGCGGGCAGCAGCAGCGCGTCGCGCTCGCGCGCTCGCTCGCCGTCGAGCCGGCGCTCCTGATGCTCGACGAGCCCTTCTCCGCGCTCGACGCCTTCACCCGCGCGGCGCTGCAGCGGGACGTGCGGGCGATCGCGCGGCGGCTCGGCACGACGCTCGTCCTCGTCACCCACGACATCGCCGAGGCCGCTCTGATGGCCGATCGGGCGATCGTGCTCGCGAGCGGGCCGGGGCGGATCGCCGCCGATCTCGCGCTCGACCTGCCGGAGGCGCGCGCGCTCGGGGACCCCGCCGTTGCTGCCGCGATCGCGCGCATTCGCCGATCCTTCGAGGCGGTCGCCGCCGGCGAGCGCGCCGCCCCCCTCCCCGCTCCCGTACCGCGACCGCTCGCCGGCCTCGCGCGCGCCCATTGACGACGAGGACCCGCCATGTCCGAGACCCGCCGACCCGCAGCTTATTCGAACCTCTACGCCGCCGATTACCTCCCCGCCGGCCTCACGCGCCGCTCCTTTCTCGAGCGGCTCGCGACGAGCGCCATGGCGGCCGCGATCGCCGGCGCCGCCGCCTCCTCCGCCCGCGCGGCGGGCCCCGCCGACGACGTCGTGCGGATGGGCTACATCCCGATCACCGACGCGACCGCCCTCCTCGTCGCCCATGCCAAGGGCTTCTTCGCGGATGCGGGACTCGAGAGCGAGGAGCCGACCTTGATGCGCGGCTGGGCGCCGCTCGTCGAAGCCTTCGCCGCCGGGCGGCTCAACCTCGCGCATTTCCTCATGCCGATCCCGGTCTGGATGCGGTACAATACCGGGTTTCCGGTGAAGGTGGTCGGCCTCGCCCACACCAACGGCTCGGGCCTCGTCGTCGGACGCCATACCGACATCGCCTCCTTCGCCGATCTGGGGGCCAAGCAGGTCGCGGTGCCGTTCTGGTACTCGATGCACAATGTCGTCCTGCAATACGCCTTCCGGCAATCGGGAATCGTGCCGGTGATCAAGGCGGAGGGCGAGCCGCTCGCGCCGAACGAGTGCAACCTCCAGGTCATGCCGCCGCCCGACATGCCGCCCGCGCTCGCCGCCGCCAAGATCGACGCCTACATCGTGGCCGAGCCGTTCAACGCGCTCGGCGAGCTGCGGGCGGGCGCGCGGATGCTGCGCTTCACCGGCGACATCTGGAAGAACCATCCCTGCTGCGTGCTCGCCATGCACGAGGAGGCGACGGCGCACCGCCCCGAATGGACGCAGGCCGTGGTCGACGCCGTCGTGCGCGGCGCCGTCTACGCCTCGGAGAACAAGGCGGAGGTGGCCCACCTCCTCTCGCGCGACGGGCGCGGCTACCTTCCCGTCCCGGCGGACGTGGTCGCCCGCGCCATGCTCGCCTACGACGAGCCGGATTATCTCGAGAGCGGCGCGATCAAGCACCCCGAATGGAACAGCGGCCGCATCGATTTCGACCCCTGGCCCTACCCCTCCGCCACGAAGCTGATGGTCGAGACGCTGCGCGAGACGGTGGTCGGGGGCGATGCGCGCTTCCTGAAGGAGCTCGATGCGGAGTTCGTCGCGCGCGATCTCGTCGAATACGGCTATGTGCGCGCCGCGATCGAGAAGCACGCGCCCCGGCTCGCCTCCGCCGAGAGCGGCGCTGATCCGTTCGCGCGCGTCGAGGTCCTGGCGCTGTGAGCGCGGTCCTCGACCCCGCACCCGCGGCAAGCGCGAGCGGATGGCGCGGGGCCGGCCTCGCGCGCGTCCTCGTCTCGCTCGGCGGCGTCGCGGCGCTCCTCGGGCTGTGGCAGCTCGGCGGCGCGCTGATCGCGGCGAGCCCCTCGATCGCCGCCTTCGCCGATCTCGCGCCCGGCCCGACGCTCGCGCGCCTCGTCGAGATGATCGCGTCCGGCGAGGCATGGCGGATGACGGCGCCGAGCCTGACGCGCATCGGGCTCGGCTTGGCGTGGGCGATCGCGATCGGCGTGCCGACGGGCCTCGCGCTCGGCGCCTTCCCGCTCCTGCGCGCGGCGACGAACCTGCCCTTCCAGTTCCTGCGGATGATCTCGCCGCTCTCCTGGATGCCGATGGCGATCCTCGCCTTCGCGACCTGGGACGCGGCGATCGTCTTCCTCGTCGCGGTCGCCGCCGTGTGGCCGATCGTGTTCGCCACGGCGGCGGGCTATCGGCGGATCGATCCGAGCTGGCTGCGCGTCGCGCGCAATCTCGGCGCCCGCCCGGCCCATCTTCTCGTTCACGTGATCCTGCCGGCGATCGCGCAGGACGTGCTCACCGGCATCCGGCTCGCGCTCGGGGTCGCCTGGGTGGTGCTCGTCCCGGCCGAGTTCCTCGGCGTGACGTCGGGGCTCGGCTACGCGATCAACGATGCCCGCGACACCCTCGAATACGACCGCCTGATGGCGATCGTCCTGATCATCGGCGCGATCGGCTTTTGCCTCGACACGCTCTGCCAGCGCGCCATCGCCAGCCGATCCTGGCAGCGCGAGCCATGAAAGATCGAAAGTCTTCCCCGCCCGTCATTCCGGGGCGCGAAGCGAGCCCGGAACCCAGACTCCCGACGCTGGTTCGAGCGCGCATGCGCGCTCGCTGAACAACCCAAAGCCATGGGTACGTCGAGCGACGCAGCCTACAGGCTGCGCATCGAAGGTCGGGGTTCTGGGTTCCGGGCTCGCTTCGCGCCCCGGAATGACGGCGGTGGGGTACTCGGCGAAGGATATTCACATTCTGAAAGGCCGCGCCCGCGCGTCCGACCCGAAGAAGGAGACACGACATGACACGACCCGCGATCGTCCCCACCCGCCTCGACCCCGCAGGAGGCCTCGCGCCGATCGACCGCGACGGGCTCGAGAGGCTCGCCGCCGCCGGCCGGGCCAATCCGAAGGCGGTGCGGACGCTCTCGTGCCGCACGGTCGCGGAGGGGCGTTTCCGCCACCTCAACTTCGTCCGCGATCTCCCGCCCGCGATCATCGACGAGCCGCCGGGGCTGCTCGGCGACGACACCGCACCGAACCCGTCCGAGGCCGTCCTCGCGGCGCTCGGCTCCTGCCTCGCGGTCGGGCTGCACGCGAACGCCGTCCATCGCGGCTGGCGCGTCGAGCGGCTCGAGGTGGCGCTCGAGGGCGATCTGAACATCAGCGCGGTCTGGGGCACGGGGGACACCTCCGACAAGCCCGTCGGGTTCACGCAGGTGCGGGCCGCCGTCACGCTGATCTGCGACGCGCCGCAGGAGGAGGTCGACGCCTTGATCGCGCACGTCACGCGCTTCTCGCCCGTCGCCAACACGCTCACCCGCCCCGTCGAGCTCGTCGTCGCCGCCGCCTCGCCGGCCGAGGTCGGCGCGGGGGCGTGAGCATGCTCGCGATCGACGACGCGCCCCCGCAGGCCGCGCCCGCCGCCGACATGCCCGAGCGCGTGCGCGCGCTCTGCCGGGCGGAGCTCGCGCCCCTCGCCGAGGCGATCGACGCGGGCTTCTACCCGGCGGCGACGATCCGACGGCTCGGGGTGCTGGGCGCCTACCGCGCGCATCTGCCGGACGCCTCGGGGCGGCTCGATCTCGCCGCGGCGATCGCGGCGGCGAGCGCCGTCTCGGAGACCTGCATGGCGACGGGCTTCGTGCATTGGTGCCAGTCGACGCTCGCCTGGTATCTCGGCAACGGCGACAATGCGCGGCTGCGCGACCGCCTCCTCGACGAGGTCGCGTCCGGCCGCCGGCTCGGCGGCACGGGGCTCTCGAACCCGATGAAGTCCTTCTTCGGCATCGAGCGGCTGAAGCTCGAGGGGCGGCGCGTGCCGGGCGGCTACGTCGTGCGCGGGGCGCTGCCGTGGGTGTCCAATCTCGGGCCGGACCACGCCTTCGGCACCGTCTTCGCGGTGGCGGACGAACCCGCGCGGCGCGTGATGTTCCTCGCCGAATGCGACGCGCCGGGGGTCTCGCTCCACCCGTGCGAGCCCTTCCTCGCGATGGACGGGACGGCGACCTACGCCGTGCGCTTCCGCGACGTCTTCGTGCCGGACGCGAACGTCCTCGCCGATCCGTGCGCGGCCTATGTGGAGCGCATCCGCGCGGGCTTCGTGCTCCTCCAGACCGGCATGGGCATCGGGCTGATGCGCGATTGCCTCGCGATCATGCGCGAGGTCCGCCCCGCGCTCGGCCACGTCAACCGCTACCTCACCGATCAGCCGGAGGATCTCGCCGAGGCCCTCGCCGCGATCGAGGCGCTCGTCGCGCGCCTCGCGCGGACGCCGTACGACCCGTCCGCCGCCTATTTCCGGGAGGTCGTCGAGGCGCGGCTGCGCTGCGGCGAGGGGGCGTTGCATTTCGCGCAGGCGGCGCTGCTGCACGCGGGCGCGCGCGGCTTCGTGCGCAAGAGCCGCGTCCAACGCCGGCTGCGCGAGGCCGCCTTCTTCGCGATCGTGACGCCGGCGACGAAGCAGCTGCGCAAGATGCTCGCCGACATGGACGGACAGCACTAACGACCACCGTATCGGCGCTCCCTTTCCTTCCCCTCGGAGCTCGTGAATCCTCCGGAGGTTGTCATTCTGGGCCGCGAAGCGCCCGGGACCCATATCCGCGACGGTCGTACGAGCGCGCATGCCGCGCTCGTTCCGCTACATTTGAGCAGCTTCCGTTAGAGAAACGCAGCCTACAGGCTGCGACTGAGACGTGGTGGATATGGGGGTCCCGGATCGCCCTCTATCGTCCTGGATTGTCAGTCGCGTCGACAGCGTGAGTGCTCCAACGGTGTCATCCCCGGCCGGAGGTCGCTTGCGACCGGAGGGGAAGGGGACCCAGCACAGGAAGACGCTTGCGGAGCAAGCGCTCGCGCCGCCGACGAGGCGGCTGGTCGCCGCCGCAAGTGCTTGCTCCACAAGCGATTTTCGTGCTGGGCCCCCTTCCCCTGCGCACGCTACGCGTGCTCCGGCCGGGGATGACACGGGGGAGCTCTCGCCCCATCGGCGCGACTGACTTGATGACACCGCGACAAAAGCTTTTCAAACTTGTCAGCGCGTGGCGTCCGGGGGAAAACCGATGCCGAGCGGCCGCGCTTCACGGCGCGCCGCATGCGATCGGGAGGAGGCTCGGGGATGGCTGTCGAGATCGTGCCGCTGACGGCGCAGGATTACGAGGATTGGGCGCCGCTCTGGGCGGGCTATCTCGCCTTCTACGAGGCTCGGGTCAGCCCCGAGACGACGCGCCTCACCTTCTCGCGCCTGACCGACCCGGCCGTGCCGGAGATGGGCTCGTTCCTCGCGCGGCTCGACGGCGTCGCGGTCGGCATGACGAACTACGTCTTCCACCGCTCGACCTGGACGGAGGGGGATTATTGCTACCTGCAGGACCTGTTCGTCGCGCCCGATCGGCGCGTCGGCGGCATCGGCCGGGCGCTGATCGATGCGGTGACCGAGGAGGCCCGCGCCCGCGGCGCCTCGCGCGTGCACTGGCTCACCCACGAGACGAACGCGACCGCGATGCGCCTCTACGACGCGTGCGCGCAACGCTCGGGCTTCGTGCAATATCGCCGGCTTCTCTGAAACGGCGAGCGTTCGCGGAACCTTGACCGCTCGCGGCCGTTGTCCCGGCATGACCCATCAGCATGCCCGAAATCCGCGCCGCGCCGCCCGCCTCGTCTGCGCGGCCGGCGCCCTCGCGCTCCTCGCCGCCTGCGGCGAGGTGCAGACGGCTGGCGAGGAGCCGGTCATCGACGAGAGCCAGATGGCGATCGCCCAGGAGGCGGTCCCCGGTCTCGATCTGCCTGCGGTCGAGGCGCCCGCCATTCCCCCGCCGAGCGCGCACGTCGCGCTCAATCCGGGCGTCTACGAGGCGAACGGGATCACGATCGAGCTGACCGGCGGTCGCTTCGACCTCGCCGCGGCGCGCTCGAGGCGCAGGCGAGCGGGCGCTTCGAGGTCGCCGACGGCGTGCTCGTCCTCCATCTCGTCGAGGGCGAGAGCGGCGCGCTCGACTTTCCCGTCTCCTGCCTCATGAGCCGCGCGGGACCCGCGATCCGCTTCCACGAGCCGCAGGAGGGCTCCTGTCAGGATCTCGCCGGCCTCGACTTCGTCCGCCGCGCCCCGCTCGGCAGCGATTTCATCCGCTGATCATCGCGTAGAGGAAGCGCGCCGAGACGATCGCGAGGAAGAGGCCGAAGGCGATCTCGAGCTTGCGCTTGGGCCAGGCATGGGCGAGGTTCACGCCGATCTGGGCGGTGAGCAGGCTCGTCGGCACGATCAGCGCGAAGCCGAGCAGCGAGACGAAGCCGATCGCGTCCGGCGGCCTCCCCTCGATGCCGAGCCCGGCGATCACGTAGCCGATCGCGCCGGGGATCGAGATGATGACGCCGAGCCCGGCCGACGTCGCCACCGCCTGGTGGATGCCGCGCCCGTGCAGCGTCATCAGGAGGTTCGAGATCTGCCCGCCGCCGATGCCCATCAGCGAGGAGGCGAGCCCGATGAAGGCGCCGTAGACGCGCAGCAAGATGCCCTTCGGCAGATCCGCCGCGATGCGCCAGGTCTCGCGGCCGAAGGTCAGCTTGAACGCGTTGAAGCCCGCCACCACCACGAAGACGAGCTGGAACACCCACGGCTCCGCGAAGCGCGCGAGCGCCGAGCCGACGAGCACGCCGACGACGACCGGCAGCGCCCACGCCTTCAGGAGGTCCGTGTCGACGGCGCCCTTGGCGAGATGGCCGCGGAAGGAGCGGATCGAGGTCGGGATGATGATCGCGAGCGAGGTGCCGACCGCGAGCGGCATGCGCACCTCGTCGTCCACGCCGACGAGCCGGAAGACCTCGAACAGCACCGGCACGATCACCGCGCCCCCGCCGACGCCGAACAGCCCGGCGAGCACGCCCGTGATCGCGCCCGCCGCGAGGAGGCCGGCGGCGAGCATCGCGAGGTCGCCGAAGGGGACACCGAGGAACATGCGAAAGGCGCCTTTGACGGTTTTGACGCCGCGGTATGCGGGTTTTCCCGAGTGCGCGCAAGCGCCGGGCCGGCGCCGTTCAGTCCACGACGCCTTGGCGATTCTCCACGGCGACCAGCGTCGCGGTCAGCAGCGCGACGGTGCGGGTGCGATCCCCCTCGATGGCCTCGACCTCGGCCTGGGCGATGGTGAGGAGGCGGCCCGATTTCACGACGCGCCCGCGCGCGACGAGCCGGTCGCCGGACGCCGGCGCCATCAGATTGATCTTGAACTCGGCGGTGAGCACGCCCCTGCCCTCCGGCATCAGCGTGAGCCCGGCATAGCCGGCGGCCGAATCCGCGATCGTCGCGACGATGCCGGCATGGACGAAGCCGTGCTGCTGGGAGACGCGCGGGGTGATCTCGAGGCCGATCTCGACCGCGCCCGCCGCGACCGACAGGAGCCGCGCGCCGATCGTCTCCATCACCGTCTGCCGGGCGAAGCTCGCCTCGACGCGCGCGCGGGCGATCGCGACATCCGCGCTCATGCCGCGTCCTCGAGCGCCCCGCGGCGCACATGCGCCACCGCCGCGCGCAGGGTCTCGAGCCCGGCCCCGGGCTTCACCGCCTCGGTCGCGAGGTGGCGGCGATAGGCGCGCGCGCCGGGGCGTCCGGAAAAGAGGCCGAGCATGTGGCGGGTGATCGAGGCGAGCCGCACGCCCTGCGCGAGCCGCGCGGCGATGTAGGGCTCGTAGGCCTCGATCGCCTCGAAGCCGTCCGCGACGGGCGGCGCCTCGCCGAACAGCTCCGGGTCGACGCGCAGGAGGAGTTCGGGGTCCTGATAGGCGGCGCGACCGAGCATCACCCCGTCGAGGCGCACGCCGTCCGCCTCCGCGAGCTCGGCCTTGGCCCGATCGATCGACTTCAGCCCGCCATTGAGCGCGATCGGCAGGCCGGGGCGATCGCGCTTGAGGCGGCGCACGCGGGCATAATCGAGGGGCGGCACGTCGCGGTTCTCCTTCGGCGAGAGCCCCTGCAGCCAGGCCTTACGCGCGTGCACGATCAGCGCGTCCGTGCCCGCCGCGACGACGGCCTCGGCGAGCGCGTCGAGCGCGGCCTGCGGGTCCTGGTCGTCGACGCCGATGCGGCACTTGACGGTCACCGGCACGGACACCGCCGCCTTCATCGCCGCGACGCAATCGCCGACGAGCCCCGGCTCGCGCATCAGACAGGCGCCGAAGCGTCCGTCCTGCACGCGGTCCGAGGGGCAGCCGACATTCAGGTTCACCTCGTCGTAGCCGAATTCCTCGACGCAGATCCGCGCCGCCTCGGCGAGATCGCCGGGATCCGACCCGCCGAGCTGCACGGCCACGGGGTGCTCGCTCGCGTCGTAGCCGAGGAGCCGCTGCCGCGGCCCGTGGATCACGGCGCCGGTCGTGACCATTTCGGTATAGAGGAGCGCCCGGCGCGAGAGCACGCGATGGAAGGCGCGACAATGGCTGTCCGTCCAGTCCATCATGGGCGCGACGGAGAAGCGCCAGGGGCTCGCGGCCCCGGGCTCCTCGGCTCGCACCAGATCGTCCTCGCCTGCGCGCTCGTTCATTCTGTCGGCCTACCCTCGTCGCTTCACGCTCCGAGAGATGGGGACGCAGCGGGAGCGAGAAAAGCGGAATTGGTTTGGGGCGTTGTAGCCGAGAGCGGTCGAGAGTGCGAGACGGAACCGGAGACGGCGCGCCTCCTCGATCAAGCGGGTCCGATCCGACGCGCCGGTTCCGCTCCAGCCGCCCGGCTCGGCGCGAACCATTCCGAAAGCGGCTGTCCGTCCGACGTCTTGACGAGCGAATCGAAGAATTGCAGGTCCGCGGCCAGAGCGTTCGGGTCGTCGCACCGCCGGATGAGGCCGCCGAGGAAGCTGACGCAATCGAAAGTCTCGCCGGCGAGAAAGCCGTTCGCCGTATCGACGACCTTGCCTGCCGGATCGACCTTGAAATAGAGCAGGCGGTAAGTCATGCGCCTCTGCTCGGCGCCGATCAGACCACCGAGGTGGAAGCCTTGGGCGTGGCCCTGACTGCGGACGAGATGTCGCTCGAGGCGCATGCCGTTCGGCAGTCGAGAACCCCCGATGCGGTTTCCGATCAGCGGCTGCTGTGCGCCCAGCCGGATCACATCCATCTGCCTCACGAGATCGGCATAATCGCGTCCGACGAAGACGCGCATGACCATGTTGTCCACACCGCGATTGAAATCGGCGGTGCTCTGACAGCCGCCGAGGGCCGACACACAGAGCAACAACACCAAGACCGACGCCACGCGCTTCATCAGGCTTCCTCGACGAACGAGCGCAACCGGGACGCTGCGCAGCGGACGTCTTACGGCCTGAAGATTACCGGCACGGAAAAGCGGAATCGAGAATTTGCCATCAGCAGCGCCTATAGGCTGCGTCCTGCATCGGTTCCCTGATTGCGAGGAACGAGCGCGCATGCGCGCTCGATCTGACTGTCGGGGTTCTCGGTTCCGGGCTCGCTTCGCGCCCCGGAATGACGGATTGAGGAGGTTTGCGAGATCTCACCCCTCCCCGCCATTCTCCCCGTTGCCATCGCCGCCGTCCACGACCTCGCTCTCCGTCCCGCCCGCGATGTGCTCGACGGAGACGACGTGCTCGCCCTCGGCCGTGTCGAACACGATCACGCCTTGCGTCGAGCGGCCGGCGATGCGGATGCCGTCGACGGGGACGCGGATCGTCTGGCCACGGTCGGTGATGAGCATCACCTGATCGTGCTGCTCGACGGGGAAGGAGGAGACGAGGCGGCCGTTGCGGTCGTTCGTCACCATGGCGACGATGCCCTTGCCGCCGCGCCCGGTCACCCGGTACTCGAAGGACGAGGTGCGCTTGCCGTAGCCGTTGACGGAGAGCGTGAGCACGAATTGCTCGGCCGCGCCCATCTCGGCATAGCGCTCCTGGCCGAGCTCGATATCGGCCGTCGCCTCCTCGCCGTCGCCGTTGCCGTTCGCCGGAGCCTCCTCCGGTCCCTCGGCGCCGGACGCGCGGCGCATGGCGGAGGCGTAGCGCAGATAGGCCTGACGCTCCTCGGCGGAGGCCTCGAAATGGCGCAGGATCGCGAGCGAGATCACCCGGTCGTCGCGCGAGAGCGTGATGCCGCGCACGCCGGTCGAATCGCGGCCCTTGAAGACGCGCACCTCCGGCACCGCGAAGCGGATGCACTGGCCGCCGGCGGTGGTGAGCAGCACGTCGTCGTCGACCGAGCAGACCTGCACGTCGACGATGGAATCGCCCTCGTCGAGCTTCATCGCGATCTTGCCGGCGCGGTTCACCTGGACGAAGTCGGAGAGCTTGTTGCGGCGCACGTTGCCGGCGGCGGTGGCGAACATCACGTCGAACGCTTCCCAGCTGTCCTCGTCCTCGGGAAGCGGCATGATCGTGGTGATGCGCTCGTCCTCCTGCAGAGGCAGGAGATTGACGAGCGCCTTGCCGCGGGCATTGGGCGCGCCGACGGGCAGCCGCCAGATCTTTTCCTTGTAGACCTGGCCCCTCGAGGAGAAGAACAGAACCGGCGAATGCGTGCTCGCGATGAACAGGCGCGAGACGAAATCCTCCTCGCGCGTCGCCATGCCGGAGCGTCCCTTGCCGCCGCGGCGCTGGGCGCGATAGGTCGAGAGCGGCACGCGCTTGATGTAGCCCATGTGCGACACGGTCACGACCATGTCCTCGCGGGCGATCAGGTCCTCGACGTCGAACTCGCCCTCGGCCTCCACGATCTCGGTGCGGCGCGGGCTGGCATAGGCCTCGCGCACCTGCGCGAGCTCGTCGCGGATGATGCCGAGGATGCGCGCGCGCGAGCGCAGGATGTCGAGATAATCGGCGATCTCGGACGCGAGCTTCTGCAATTCGTCGCCGATCTCGTCGCGGCCGAGCGCCGTGAGGCGCTGCAAGCGCAGATCGAGGATGGCGCGCGCCTGGACCTCGGAGAGGCGGTAGGTGCCGTCCTCCGCCACGCGGTGCAGCGGATCGTCGACGAGCGCGATGAGGGGCGCGATGTCGAGGGCCGGCCAATCGCGCTCCATCAGCGCCTCGCGGGCGCTGTTGGGATCGGGCGAGGTGCGGATGAGGCGGATGACCTCGTCGATGTTCGCCACCGCGATCGCGAGACCGCAGAGCACGTGGGCGCGGTCGCGCGCCTTGGCGAGCAGGAATTTGGTGCGCCGGGAGACGACTTCCTCGCGGAAATCGACGAAGGCGCGGATGAGGTCCTTGAGGTTCATCACCTCGGGGCGCCCGCCGTTGAGCGCGACGAGGTTCGCTCCGAAGGTCGTCTGGAGCGGCGTGTAGCGGTAGAGCTGGTTGAGGACGACGTCCGCCACCGCGTCGCGCTTGAGTTCGATGACGATGCGCATGCCGTCGCGGTTCGATTCGTCGCGCAGGTCCGAGATTCCCTCGACGCGCTTCTCGCGCACGAGATCGGCGATGCGCTCGATCAGCGAGGCCTTGTTCACCTGATAGGGGATCTCGGTGACGATGATCGCCTCGCGATCCTTGCGGATCTCCTCGACCTCGGCCTTGGCGCGCATCACGATCGAGCCGCGGCCCGTGTGATAGGCCGAGCGGATGCCGGCGCGGCCGAGGATCATGCCCGCGGTCGGGAAATCGGGGCCGGGCACGATCTCGATCAGGTCGTCGATCGAGATGCCCGGATCGTCGATATAGGCGAGGCAGGCGTCGACCACCTCGCCGAGATTGTGCGGCGGGATGTTCGTCGCCATGCCGACCGCGATGCCGCCGCCGCCATTGACGAGGAGATTGGGGAAGCGCGCCGGCAGGACGAGCGGCTCGCGCTCCTTGCCGTCGTAATTGGGGCCGAAATCGACAGTGTCCTTGTCGATGTCGTCGAGGAGCGCGATCGCGGGCTTGGCGAGGCGGCACTCGGTGTAGCGCATCGCCGCCGCCGGATCGCCGTCGACCGAGCCGAAATTCCCCTGCCCGTCGATCAGCGGCAGCCGCATCGAGAAGGGCTGCGCCATGCGCACGAGCGCGTCGTAGATCGCCGAATCGCCGTGCGGGTGGTACTTGCCCATCACGTCGCCGACGACGCGCGCGCATTTCACGTAAGCCCGCTCGGGGAGATAGCCGCTCTCGTGCATGGCGTAGAGGATGCGCCGGTGCACGGGCTTGAGCCCGTCGCGCGCATCGGGCAGCGCGCGGCTCACGATCACGCTCATGGCGTAATCGAGATAGGACTTCTTCATCTCCTCGACGATGGAGACGGCCTTGACGTCGCCGCCGGGGGGCGGGGCGTCGCCAGGATTCTTCGGATCGTTCTCGGCCAAGGTCGGGGTCTCGGGCTCTTGTTCGGGAGGGCGGGAGACGGGGTCGCGAAGGCGCTCCGATTCCGCGCGAGATCAACGCTTCAAGTGGCCTGTCGCGGGCGCGAATGCAAGCGCGTAAAGGACGTGCGCGCGGCTTCTCAACCGAAAACGACCCGGTGCATCAACCGCCCCGGCAGGAGCGTGAAGGCGCCCGTCACCACGAGCGCGAAGACGTAGATCATCCACATCGTGGTGCGGTGGTGCACGATCATCCGCCGCCTGGCCGCGAGCACGCCGAGGATCACCATTACGGTCGTGAAGGCGGAGAGGCCGTGGATCCAGCTGAACGGGCCGAGGAGCGGGCGGTAGACGAAGCCGAAGGAGGAGAGCGTGACGACGAGCATCAGGGCCGCCCACGCATAGCCGAGGGCGCGGTGCACGGCCTTGCCCGTCCGCATCGGGCTCGCGAGCTGGACGGCGCCGAGGAGGAGGGCCGCGAGCGCGGCCAGCGTGTGGACCTGGACGAGGATCGGCTCGGCGAGAAGGGGGGCGAGGCTCATCGCGGGTCTCCGCAGATCGATGTAACGAGCATTAACATGATCGGACGCCCGTGGACAAGCCGCTTCGCGCGACATGCGCGCCCCTCCTCCCGCGCCCCGATCCGCGCTAGTGTCTTCCCTCCCCTCACCCCGATTCGGCCGGTCAGGACGAGACCCGATGAGCGACACGGCCCGCACGGCCGCAATGGAGAGCGAAGCCGAAGCGGCGCAGGCGGCGCCCGGCGGCGTGCGCCTCCTCGACGCCGTCCTCGTCGACCGGATCGCCGCGGGCGAGGTCGTCGAGCGGCCGGCTTCTGCGGTCAAGGAGCTCGTCGAGAACGCGATCGACGCGGGCGCCCGCGCGATCTCGGTCGAGATCGTCGCCGGCGGGCGGCGGCTGATCCGGGTCACGGACGACGGCAGCGGCATGTCGGCGCGCGATCTCGCGCTCGCGGTCGAGCGCCACGCCACCTCGAAGCTGCCCGAAGGCGACCTCACCGACATCCGCACGCTGGGCTTCCGCGGCGAGGCTCTGCCCTCGATCGGCGCGGTGAGCCGGCTGTCGATCCTCACCCGCGCCCGCGGCGCGACCTCCGGCCTCTCGCTCCTCGTCGATGCGGGCGCGAAGGGCGAGGTCCGCCCCGCCCCCGCCATGCCGGGCACCCGCATCGAGGTGACGGATCTCTTCGCGGCGACGCCCGCGCGGCTGAAATTCCTGAAGAGCGACCGCGCAGAAGCCATCGCCGTCGCGGAGGTGGTCAAGCGCCTCGCGGTCGCCCATCCCGAGATCCGCTTCGCCTTCTCCGGCGAGGGCGCGGGCGCGCTCGCCTGCCCGCCCGAGGCGCCGGGGCCCGACGGGCTCGCGCGGCGGCTCGCCAAGGTGATCGGACGCGACTTCCCCGAGAATTCGGTCGCGCTCGAAGCGGCGCGGGAGGGCTTCGCCCTGTCGGGGCTCATCGGCCTGCCGACCTTCCACCGCGGCAGCGCGCAGGCGATCCATTTCGTCGTCAACGGCCGCCCCGTCCGCGACAAGCTCCTCCTGTCGGCGGTGCGCGGCGGCTATGCGGACGTGATGCCCGGCGATCGGCACCCGGCGCTCGCTCTGTTCGTGACCTGCGATCCGCGCATGGTCGACGTCAACGTCCACCCGGCGAAGACGGAGGTGCGCTTCCGCGATCCCGGGCTCGTGCGCGCGCTCGTCGTCTCGGCGATCCGCGAGGCGCTGGCGAAAGCGGGGTTTCGCGCGGCGACGACGGGGGGCGCGCAGGCGCTCGAGGCGTTGCGCGTCCATTCCGGCCGCAGCCTTTACGCCCCGCCGGCGCGCGCGAGCCTGCCGCGCACGGACATCGCCCGCTCCTGGCAGGCGCCGCTCGACGGTCTCGGCGAGGAGCGCGCCGCGGGCGGCTTCGGCGAGGCGGCGCAGGCCGCCTTCGGCCTCGCGCCTTCGGCGGATGCGCGCGCGCACGCGGCCGAGCCCGCGCCCGAGGCGCTCGACCACCCGCTCGGCGCCGCCCGCGCGCAGATCCACGAGACCTACATCCTCGCCCAGACCCGCGACGGCATGGTCCTCGTCGACATGCATGCGGCGCACGAACGCCTCGTCTACGAGCGGTTGAAGCGGGAACGGGCGGGGGCCGCCATCGCGCGGCAGATGCTGCTCGTGCCGGAGATCGTCGAGCTCGAGGCGTCGGATGTCGGCCGTCTCGCCGAGGCCGCCGACGAGCTGTCCGCCCACGGCCTCGTTCTCGAGCCCTTCGGCCCGGGCGCCGTGTGCGTGCGCGAGCACCCCGCCGCGCTCGGCCGGCCGAACCTCGCCACCCTCGTGCGCGATCTCGCCGACGCCCTCGCCGAGAGCGAGGACGACGCCGTCGGCGAGGCGCTCGAGCGACGCCGGGAGGCCATCCTGTCGCGGATGGCCTGCCACGGCTCGATCCGCTCGGGGCGGCGGCTCAAGCCGGAGGAGATGGACGCGCTCCTGCGCGAGATGGAGGCGACGCCCCTCTCCGGCCAGTGCAATCACGGCCGCCCGACCTATGTCGAGCTCAAGCTCGCCGACATCGAGCGGCTGTTCGGGCGGCGCTGATCCGCGTCAGGCGACGTCCTGCGCCTCGATCCCGCGGCGGTCGCGCTCCTTGTTGACGCGCTTGAGCGCGGCGGCGAGCACCGCGGCCTTCTCGCGGCTGCCGGAATTGTCGGAGGCCGGCGTCGCGCCGGCGGGCGCGGCCTTGCGGCGCATCTCGCGGCGCTGGCGCTTCGCGATGTCGAGCGCGCGGTCGCGGCGCTCGCGCAGCCGCGCGACGAGCTTCGAGAGCTCGCCGTCGGCGACGCCCTTGAGCGCCGGGTGGTGGCTCTGCGCGACGAGCTCCTTCTCGTCCTTGTCGAGCACGCGCTCCTCGACCTTACGCGACCGGCCCATGATCTTCTCCTCGTCTCGTCTTCTGATGCTCGCCGCGCGAAACCCGCGCGATTCGGGGGCGCACGTTAGGCCGGCGCGGTGCGCGGGCGCAAGGCGTCGGTCGCGGACTGGCGCCTCAACGCGCCCCCTCCTCCGCGAGGCAGGCCGCGAGGCCCTCGCGATAGCTGGGGTAGAGGAGCTGCACGCCGAGCTCGCCCTTCAGCCGCGCGTTCGAGACGCGGCGATTGGCGGCGTAGAATTCCCGCGCCATCTCGCTCATCTGCGCCTCCTCGAAGGGGATCTCCGGGGGCGGCTCGATGCCGATCAGCGTGGCGGCGTGGGCGATCACGTCCTGCGGCGGGCAGGGCTCGTCGTCGCAGACATTGTAGACGGCGCCGGTCTGCGCCTTCTCCAGCGCCGCGAGCGCCGCCTGCGCGATGTCGGCGACGTGGATGCGGTTGAAGACCTGGCCCGGCTTGACGATCCGCCGCGCGGTGCCCGCGCGCAGCTGCTCGATCGCGTTGCGGCCCGGCCCGTAGATGCCCCCGAGCCGCAGGCTCGCCGCGCGCTTGCCCGCCCGCGTGCCGAGCGCCGCCCAATCCTCCTCCGCCGCGAGCCGGGCGCGGGTGCGCGGATTGTCGGGCCGCGGCGGCGTCGTCTCGTCGACCCAGGCGCCGCCGTGATCGCCGTAGACGCCGAGCGTCGAGAGATAGACGATCGCCGACACGCGCGGGCTCTGCGCGATCGCGTCGCCGAACGCCGCGAGCGCCGGATCCTCGCCGCCGCGCGGCGGGATCGAGATCAGGACGGCGTCGGCCTGCGCGAGATCCTCCACGATGCGCGGATCGGCGCTCGCCCCGTCGAAGAGGCGCGCCTCGACGCCCTGCGCCTCGAGCGCGCGGGCCTTCTCGGGCGTGCGCACCGTCCCGACGACGCGCGCGAAGCCGCCGCCCCGCGCGGTCTCGTCGGCGCTGAAGCCGTAGCCGAAGACGAACAGGGTCGCGCCTCTCATCGGCCCTGCCCGTCGGTGCGCTGCGCGGCGTAAGGCGGCCGCGGGATCGCCATGTGCGCGGCGCGCAGAGCCGCCGACCAGCGCTCGCGCAGATCGTGGAAATAGGGCTCGCCCGCCTCGATGCGGTGGACGAGTTCCGAGCGCAGCGTGTCGCGGCGCATGACGAGCACGTCGATCGGCAGCCCGACGCCGATATTCGACCGCATCGTCGAATCCATCGAGATCAGGCCGATCTTGAGCGCATCGTAGATGTCGGAGCCGAAGGTCACCGCCCGATCGAGGATCGGCTTGCCGTATTTGTGCTCGCCGATCTGCAGGAACGGCGCGTCCTGGCCGCATTCGATGAAGTTGCCGGCGGCGTAGATCATGAACAGCCGCATGCCCCCGCCCGCGAGCTGGCCGCCGAACAGGAACGACACGTCGAAATTGATGCCCGCCTCCTCGAGGCCCGGCCCGTGCACGGCGCGCACCTCCCGGATCGCCCGCCCGACGAGCTCGGCCGCCTTGAACATGCTCGTCTGGTCGGCGAGCCGCTGCACGCCGCCCTCGGCGGGATCCTCGAGCCCCTCGACGAGGAGGCTCACCACGTTCTGCGAGACCGACAGGTTGCCCGCGCTCGCGAGCGCCATGACGCCGACGCCCGGGCGCTCGATGACGGTCAGCTTGCGGAAGGTGGAGACGTTGTCGAGCCCCGCATTCGTGCGGGTGTCGGCGATCATCACGAGGCCCTGGTCGACCAGGAGACCGACGCAATAGGTCATGGCTCATGCATTCCGGTGGCGGCGGACGGCGCGTGCGCGTCAGGCCTGCGATTGCGATTGGGACTGGTCGCCCCGTGGCGACGGCTCGGCCACCGCGATGCGGACCTCGAGCGTCTCCGCGCCGCCGCCGTAGCGGCTGCCGCGGATCGGAGCGGCGCCGAGATAGTCGAGCCCGACGGCGACGCGCACGTGCGCGGGCGTCGCGCACAGGCCGTGGGCCGGGTCGAAGGCGACCCAGCCGAGACGGTCCACCTTCGCTTCCGCCCAGGCATGCGCGGCCTCCTGCTCGACGATTCCGTCGGCACGGCACAGATAGCCCGAGACGTAGCGCGCGGGAATGCCGAAATGGCGCGCGGAAGCGATGAAGACGTGGGCGAGGTCCTGGCAGACGCCGCGCCCGAGCGCGAAGGCCTCCGCCGCGCTCGTCGCCGCGCTCGTCGGCTTCGTGTCGAAGGCGACGCGCGCGTGGATCGCGTCGTTGAGCCGGTGGAGCGCGGTCAGCGGGTCCGCGCGGCTCGCGCCGGCGACGGACTCGGCGAAATCGCGGATCGCGTCGGAGGCCTGCGTCAGGCGCGTCTCGCGCAGCCAATAGAGATCGGGCGCGCGCTCGATCGCGCCGCGCACGACGCCCGCCGTGTCGTCGGTCTCCACCTCGCCGCGCACGCGAACGACGAGGCCGTCGGCCCCCGCATCGGCCGCGAAATGGTGCACGATGTTGCCGAGCGGGTCCTCGCCGGCGCGCAGCGCGCCCTCGATCGAGGGCTCGATGCGCCAGCGCAGGACGTGCTGGCCGACATGGCCGCGCGGCGTCATCCGCAGCACCTGCAGGAGCGCGCGCACGGGCTCCTCGTAGACGTAGCGTGTCTCGTGCTCGATGCGGATGCGCATGCGCCGCCCCCTCCCCTGTCGTTTCGATCGCGTCCTCAGGTGAGGTACTGCTCGGTGATCGCCGCGCCGAGGCCGTTGTTCTCGTCGAGGAAATCGCTCGTCCATTCGTGCAGGCCGCGCCCGAAGATCTCCTCGATCCTCGTGCCGGCGAGACGCGCGGCGGCGTCGCTCGCCTTGCGCTGGGCGGGCCCGCGGCGGCCGTAGAGCTCGGCGATCAGATCGAGATGGCGCACGAGGCTCTCGTAGCAGCAGGCGAGCGAGCGCGGCATCTGCCGGTTGAGGATCAGGAGATCGGCCACGAGCCAAGGCTTCACGCTCTCGCGATAGACCCAGTGATAGGCCGTGTGCGCCTGCACCTCGCGCAGGATCGTCGTCCACTGGAAATAGTCGAGCGTGCCGCCGACGCGCTCGGTGGGCGGGAGCAGCACGTGGTACTTCACGTCGAGGATGCGCGCGGTGTTGTCCGCCCGCTCGATCGAGACGCCGAGCCGCGTGAAATAATAGGCGTCGTTGCGCAGCATCGTCCGATAGGCCGAGCCGTCGAAGCCGAGCGAGACGGTCTTCACCCATTCGAGGAAGGCGGCGAACTGCTCGCGGTCGAGGTCGGCGTTCTGGTAGCGCCGCAGCTCGAGCCAGGCGCCGTTGATCGTCTCCCACATCTCGAGGGTGAGCGCCGTGCGCACCGCGCGCGCGTTCGTGCGGGCGAGCTCGAGGCAGTTGCGGATCGAGGACGGGTTGTGCGGCGAGAAGGCGAGGAAGTCCCGCACCGTGCTCTCGCTGATCGCGTCGTAATGGCGCCGGAAGATCTCCGCGGAGCCGGCGGCGTTGAGCGCGCTCTCCCACTCGTTGCGCTCGGCATTGTAGCTCGTCGGCAGCGAGGCGAGCCGAAGCGTCGCGTCGAGGATGCGGGCGATGAAGTCCGCGCGCTCGGTATAGCGGAAGAGCCAGTACAGGCTGTTGGCGGTTCTCGAGAGCATGTGTCGGCGTTCCCCCGTATTCCCTCGCCCCGTGTTCCTCGGCGCCCGTGTCGATCGCCTGAATCAGCCGTCGAGCACCCAGGTGTCCTTGGTGCCGCCGCCCTGGCTCGAATTGACGACGAGCGAGCCTTCCTTGAGCGCGACGCGGGTGAGCCCGCCGGGCACGATGCGGATCTCGTCGGCGCCCGAGAGCACGAAGGGCCGCAGGTCGACGTGGCGCGGCGCGACCCCGGCCGCGACGAAGGTCGGGCAGGTCGAGAGCGCGAGCGTCGGCTGCGCGATGAAGCCCTGCGGATCGTGGCGCAGCTTCTTGCGGAAGGTCTCGATCTGCTCCTTCGTCGCGTGCGGCCCCACGAGCATGCCATAGCCGCCCGAGCCGTTGACCTCCTTGACGACGAGCTCGGGCAGCCGATCGAGGACGTAGGAGAGCGCCTCCTCCTCGCGGCAGCGGAAGGTCGGCACGTTCTTGAGGATCGGCTCCTCGCCGGTGAAGAAGCGGATGATCTCCGGCATGTAGGTGTAGACCGCCTTGTCGTCGGCGATGCCTGTTCCGACGGCGTTGGCGAGCGTCACGTTGCCTGCGCGATAGGCGTCGAACAGGCCGGGCACCCCGAGCACGGAATCGGGCCGGAAGACGAGCGGATCGAGGAAATCGTCGTCGATGCGCCGATAGACGACGTCGACCCGCTTGGGCCCCTCCGTCGTGCGCATGTAGACGCAGCTGTCCTTCACGAAGAGGTCGGAGGCCTCGACCAGCTCGACGCCGAGCTGGTCGGCGAGGAAGGAGTGCTCGTAATAGGCGGAATTGTACTGCCCGGGCGTCAAGAGCACGACCACGGGATCGCGGCTCGCGTTCGAGGGCGCGACCGAGCGCAGGGTGGCGAGCAGCGCGTCGGGATAGTTCTCCACCGGCGCGACGCGGTGCTGGGCGAACAATTCGGGGAAGAGCCGCATCATCACCTCGCGGTTCTCCAGCATGTAGGAGACCCCCGACGGCGTGCGCGCATTGTCCTCGAGCACGTAGAAGGTGTCGGCATCGACGCGGACGATGTCGATACCGGCGATGTGGCAATAGATGTCGTGCGGAACCTTGAAGCCGCGCATCTCGAGCCGGTAGTGCTCGTTCTTGAAGATCAGATCCGGCGGGACGATGCCCGCGCGCAGGCATTCCTGCTTGCCGTAGAGATCGGCGAGGAACATGTTCAGCGCGCGCACGCGCTGCTTGAGCCCCGCCTCAACGCCCTGCCATTCGCTCTTGGTGATCACGCGCGGGATGATGTCGAAGGGAATCAGGCGCTCGGTCGCGTCGGCGTCGCCGTAGACGGCGAAGGTGATGCCGATGCGCCGGAAGAACAGCTCCGCCTGGCTGCGCCGCGCGTCGAGCACGTCGCGGGGGGTCGTCTCGAGCCAGCGTTTCAGCTTGACGTACGCGTCCCGGCAAAGCCCCGGCGCCTGCCCACCGTCCATCTCGTCGAATGCCGCCATGACCTCCTCGCCGCTCCCGGGGGCCCGCGTCTGAGGCGAGCCGCAACCGAGAGCGTAAAGGCAAGAGGCGTTCCAGGGGAACCCCCCTTTCGGCGAGTAGCGGCGCGAGCGCCCCTCACCCCGTGCGCACCGCGACGCTCGCCACCCCTGCGCCGACGAGCGCCGCGCCGCCGATCCGGTTGACGAGCGCCATCGCGGACGGGCGCTCGGCAAGGCGCCGGGCGCGGGCGGCGAGGAGCGCGTAGGCGAAGGCGTTGGCGAAGGCGAGGACGAGGAAGGTCGCCTGGAAGACGAGCACCTGCGTCAGGAAGTCGCCCGCCGGATCGAGGAATTGCGGCAGGAAGGCCACGAAGAACACGATGCTCTTCGGGTTCAGCGTCGTCACGATCCAGGCATGGGCGAGCATGCGGGCGGGGCGGCTCGCGGCGTTGCGGGGTTCCAGCCGCGCTCCCCCGCCGCCCGCGCGCCACAGCCGGATGCCGAGATAGACGAGATAGGCCGCGCCGATCCACTTGACGATCGTGAACAGCGTCGCCGAGGCGGCGAGGAGCGCCCCGACGCCGATGAGCGAGAGCGTCATCGCGGTGAAGTCCCCCAGAGCCACTCCGATCGCCATCGGCATCGCCACGCGAAAGCCCTGGCCGAGCGCGTAGGAGACGACGAGGAGCACGGTCGGCCCGGGAATCACCACGAGGATCGTCGAGGCGATGGTGAAGGCGACCCAGATTTCGAAGGACATCGGCGATCTCCGCACGCGGCGCTCGCACGAGGAAGCGCCCTCCGCGGCGTGCGGTCAAGTTGGGATCGCCCCACTGCCCCGGGGGGCGGCGCTCTCCTTCCCTGGAGGCTGCGGAGTGCGCGCGTCGAAGTCATCGCAAGTGATCTGCGCCCGCGACGGACGTTTCGGCGTCCGTGCATGCGTGCGCCGAAAACGGCGCAGCCGCTCTCCTTCCCCTCAGGGGAAGGTGGCTCGGGATGCGGACAGCATCCCGAGACGGATGGGGTTTTTCGGCCCGAAGGGCCGAAGGGGCGTTGGGCTTCTCCCTACGTAAGGCGCTTTATGACGACGCCCCTTCGCGCCTGCGGCGCGAATAACCCCATCCGACCCGTCGCCTTCGGCGCCGGGCCACCTTCCCCTGAGGGGAAGGAGAAGGGCGGCGCCTCATCGAGCGGAATGCCCGAACGCGATCGCGTCAGGCGGCGTGGCGGCCGGCTTCGGGGCCGAAATGGGCGACGTAGCGGGGGCTGATGGCGTCGACCGGCAGGACCACGAGGACGTCCGTCGTGCCGAAATGCCGGTCGACCACCGCCCCCTCGCCGAAGCGGGCGCCGAGGCGCAGATAGCCCTTGATCAGGGGTGGCAGAGCGTGGAGCGCGCTCTTCGGATCGACGCGCTCCTTCGGCAACCGGTCCATGCGCACGTAGCGGGCCGGGAGCGCGCGCGCGCGCCAATCGCCGTCCGCCGCGGCGTGGTGATGGAGGAAGCTCAGGGGCAGCGCGAGCGCGTCCGGATCCGTCCCCTCGAGGCTCGCGCAGCCGAGCATCACGTCGATGCGATGGTGGAGCACGTAGGTCCAGATGCCGTGCCAGAGGAGCTCGACCGTGCGCTTGTTGCGGTAGGGCGCGAGCACGCAGGAGCGGCCGAGCTCGAGGAAGCGCGCCTGCGGATGCGCCGCGACGAGCGGCTCGATCGCGTATTCCCCGGCCGAGTAGAAGCCGAAATGGCGCTCGGCCACCTCCTGGCGCAGGAGGCGGTAGGTGCCGACCACGCGCTCGCCCCCGGAGGCGTGGTCGACGACGAGGAGATGGTCGCAGATCGCGTCGAACTCGTCGAAATCGCGCCGCGCGAACGCCACCGCCGGATGCGCGCTCGCGAAGCCCTCGGCATAGAACACCTGGTAGCGCAGAGCCTGGGCGAGACGGATCTCGCGCGGGCTCGTCGCGAGGCGGACCTCGAGGCTGCCGAGACGCCCGAGCGACGCGGGCAGCGCGCCGCGCGCGCCCGGCCGGCGGTTGGTGTTGGCGCCGCGCAGGAAGGCGATCGCGGCCGATCGCGTCTTGCGCAGCGGCCGCACCAATCCCGCGATCTGCGGCGTCAATCTGGAGAGAACGAGGCCCCTCGGCCTCGCGATCGTCTCGGCAGCAGGCACAATCGCCATCCTGTCCCCCGGCATGTCCCCCCGGATCGCGATTCGACGTCGCGACCCCACTTGCGCGTCATAGCCCGCGGCGCCGACACGATTGTGACGCACCATCGCGCCCGCCGTCGTGGCGATCAAGCCTTTTTGCCGGCTGAAGTTCCGGCGACGCGCGGCGGGAGGGAGGCTGGGCGCTCAGGAGGCGCGCGCCATCGTCGTGCCGGCGGCGGGCGGCGCGCGCGAGGCCTCGTCGGGGCGCGGCTCGTCGGCGGGCAGGCCGCCGAGCACGTGGTCGAAATGGCGCGGCTCGAAAGGCTTGGGCAGGAAGCCGTCGAGCCCCGCCTCGCGGGCGGCGTCCTCGTCCTCCTTGAGGACGTTGGCGGTAAGCGCGACGATGCGGCGGGGCACGCGCCGACCGAGCGCGCGCTCGAGCGTCCGAATGCGCCGCGTCGCCTCGAGCCCGTCGAGACCGGGCATGCGGATGTCCATGAGGACGACGTCGTAATCCGGCCGCAGCCCAGAGAACGAGGCTTCCGCCAGCGAGACCGCCTCGTGCCCGTCCTTCGCCCAATCGACGATCGCGCCGCGCTTCTCGAGCGTCTTCACTGCGAGGAGCGCGTTGATCTCGTTGTCCTCCGCGAGGAGCACGCGGGGGGCGCCGGCGCGCGGCGCATTGGCGCGCTCGCCCGGCAGGCGGCGCAAGCGCGCCTGAGGCGCGGCGGCCTCGGCATCCGGCTCGCGGGCCGTCGCTCCGGACGGCGCGGCGACGGGCGCGGCGAGGCGCGCGAGCAGCGAGCGGGTGCGCACCGGCTTCACGAGATAATCGTCGAAGCCTGCCGCGTTGTGGGGCCCGAGATCGCGCCGCTCGAAGGGGGAGACGAGCACGAGCGCGCGCCCGATCCCGGCCTCCCGCGCCGCGATCGCGACGTCGCGGGCGACGTCGTCGCCGAGCGCGCAATCGACGATCAGCGCGTCGAAGGGGCGGCGGTCGGCGGGCGCCGTCGCGATCCGCGCGAGCGCCTCCGCCTCGCCGTCGACGAGCACCGCCTCCGCGCCCGCCTCCGCGAGCCGCTCGACGAGGAACGGCGCCTCGAAGGGGGAGCGGGCGAGGACGAGATAGCGTCGGCCGGCGAGCGCGGCGCGCGGCGCGAGGTCGGGCGCGGTCCGCCCGCCCTCGTCCGCCGGGCGAAGCGGCAGTGCGACCCGGAAGGTGGTGCCGCGTCCGATCGCGCTCTCCACATGGATGGCGCCGCCCATGCCGCCGACGAGCCGTTGCGTGATGGCGAGGCCGAGACCGGTGCCGCCGTGGCGGCGCGCGGCCGAGCCGTCGCCCTGCTCGAATTCCTCGAACAGAGCCGGAATGCGCTCGGCCGCGATGCCGGGGCCGGTATCGGCGACGGCGATCTCGACGCCGCCGCGCACGCTCGCGCGCACCGCGATGCCGACCCCGCCCGTCTCCGTGAACTTGACCGCGTTGCCGGCGAGATTGACGAGGATCTGGCGCACGCGATCGGCGTCGCCGACGAGGCGGACGGGAACGCCGGGCGCGACGATCGAGGCGATCTCGATCCCCTTGCCCTGCGCCCGCGGCGCAAGCAGCTCGACCACGCCCTCGACCACCGCCGCGATCTCGAAGGGCTCGGCGGCGAGCGCGAGCTTGCCGGCCTCGATGCGGGAGAAATCGAGGATCTCGTCGATGAGCGAGAGCAGCGCCACGCCCGACGTCTTCACCGCCCGCGTATAGGTCGTCTGCTCGGCGTCGAGCGGCGTGTCGAGCAGGAGATCGGCCATGCCGAGAATGCCGTTGAGCGGCGTGCGGAATTCGTGGCTGACGGTGGCGAGGAAGCGCGACTTCGCCTCGCTCGCCGCCTCGGCGCGGGCCCGCGCATCGGCGAGCGCGGTCTCGGCGTCGATGCGCTCGGTGATCTCGCGCCCGGCGCGCAACCGCTCGGGCGGGCCCTCGCGAGTGGGCACGTTGGTCTCGATCCAGCCGAGCCAGCGCAGGCCGTCGGGCGTCTCGATCGCCTCGTCGACGAGCCGGGCACCGTCGGCGGAGAGCCGCGCCGGGCGGCTCTCGACGACGCGCGGCGCGCAGGCCTGCCCGATCAGCGCCGCGGGCGGGCGCCCGAGCAAGCGGCCATAGCCCTCGTTGGCGTAGGTGATGCGCCCCTGCGCGTCGGTCTGCACGAGCGCGTCGACCTGGGATTCGACGAGCGCGCGGAAGAAGGCCGCCGCCTCCGCCTCCTGCCAGGCGCGGTCCTGGGCCGCTTCGAGCGCGCTCGCGAGCCGCTCGTTCTCGGCCGCAAGCGCGTTCGCGCGGGCCTCGACGCGCAGGTGATCGCGCAGCACGAGCACCGCCGCGACGATCGCCGCGATGCCGAAGGCGAGCCCGCCGACGGCGAGCGCGGTCAGCGCGTTGAAGCGAGAGAATTCGAAGATCAGCCCGTCCATGCCCGCACCCTCAAGCGACGCGCATGCTGCACCGGGAGGGCTGAAGGTCGGCTTGAGAAACACGGTGGACGCGATCTTCGCGCGATCGGCGGGATTTCGTGCGGTGCCGGCAAGGAACGGTCAACGAATGCGGAAGCCGCCGACCGGGGGTCGGCGGCTTCGTCGTCAGACTGGAGTCGCGATCAGGAGAGTTTGCTACGGCGGTGCTCGTGGAGGGTCTCGATGAACCGCAGCGCCAAGCGCCGCTCGTCCTCGTCCAACATCGCCGCGGACTCGACGATGTTCTCGATCAGCGGTTCCTTGATGAAATAAAGGCTCCGCACTTCACCCGGACTGAGCTTGAGGACATCGTCCTTGCGCGTCTTTCTGGGGGCCGGCTTCAGGTGAACGACCGTCTTGGACATGTTTGGTCTTCTCTCTCACGCAGCCGAAACGTCTCTCTGGCCGTAGTCCTGCTCGAGAATGGGCCCCGTGATGCCGCTCGCCTTGCGGAGGTTGTACTCCATCTCGTCGCCGAGTTCGAAGAGCGCCGCGAAGGCGATCGTCTTGCCGATCCGGACGGGGCTCGAGATCGGCTCCGCGCGGCAATCGGCCCGGCGCAGGACCCGCGCCATGAATGCGTCGTACACCGACACGATGTGCGTCGCCCCGAGCCGACGACAGAACTCGTTCATGCCGAGCAGGAGCTCGGCGGTCGGGCGGCTGAGCCGGTTCTTCGTGAGGTCGATCTCCGCGTCGGGATCGATCGAGAAGCGGCTCGACTCCCAAATGAGCGGACTCTCGACACGCTTCCCCTCCGGCAGGAGTTCGGGAAAGACGTCGTTGAGCATGTTGTAGCCGGTCGTCGGGAGGAGCCGATTGCTGCCGAGCACCCGCCCGTCGTCATCGAGGCAGATGTTGTATACGCAATCCATCGCGTCGAACCCGTCGATCTCCCACTCGTTGATGATCGACACGTCCCATTGAAGACGATCGTGAAATACTTTCTTGCAGATCCGATGCATCGCATCGATCTCGCGCGGGAAAAGCCCCCGTTCGTGGCTTTGAATGAGCCTGATCATATTCGCTCTCCCGTCTTAAGTTCGGTGAACTCGACGGAAGAAAAATCGCACAAACGAGGACACAATCCACCTGTCGAAAACGACAGGTTTTCACGTCATGGTAGCGCGATCACACCATAAGAGATTGCCTTCGACACCGCGTGGGTGGTGGAGAGGGCGTTTAGTTTGAAGCGGGCATTTTCGAGATGGAAGCGAACTGTGCGTTCACTGAGACCCAGGATCGCAGATGTGTCCCAAATCGTCTTTCCGGCTGCACACCACCTCAGACATTCCTTCTCCCGCTCCGACAGCTTCTCCGCGTAATCGTTCTGGTCGATGCGTTCGACCTTCAGCGCCCAGGAATGGAAGTAATAAGAAATAACCATAAATTCCTTGATCAACACACGCTTGAGCATCTGCCACTCGGCCGGACGCGCGTCGGCATTGATCGAGAAGAGCGCGAACTCGCCGTGCCGGCCGCGGATGGGGAACGAGATCCCCTGCGCGCCGATGTCGAATTCCTGCGCTTCTCCGAACATTCGCCTGATCGCCGGCTTGCGCCGATCGAGTTCCCCCCAGTCGATGGGAAGCACCCCTGCGAGACCGAACCGGACGACCGGATCGATATTGACGTAGTCCCGCTGCTCGTAATGACGAACCCAATCCGGAGAATAGGTCACCGAGACCAATGGCCGCTGTCGACGCTCGGAGGGAAGATTGAGACCGAGATACGCGACGTGCTTCAGTCCGAAACGATCCATGTGCTCGCGCAGGATCGAATGCCCTTCCGCAAGCTTCTCGGCGGAGGCGATCTTGTCGATCAGATCGAATGCGCTCTCGGTCCCGGACATGACTTCAGCCTTGATCACGCACCCTGCGTCACCCTCGCCGCGACGCAGGACCCGATGCTCGGCTCTGCTCGCGGCGGCGACCATACCACGAATCCGATGGCGTCGCGCGGGGGATTGCAGCAACGCTTACACGAGGAGAATGCGCTCGTTGATGGCGATCGCAACGGCATGGTTGCGATTGACGGCGTCGAGCTTCCTGCACGACGAGGAGATGTGCGCGAGAGCCGTCCTTTCGGCGATGCCGAGCCGCCGCGCGATCTCCTGCGTGCAATGGCCCTTCGCCAGCATCATCAGGACCTGACGCTCGCGATCTGTCAAGGCGCGACGCGGCGTTCGACGCTCGGGATCGGCGATGCGCGCCGCCGCCTCGTACGCGCCGAGCGCGAGCATGACGATGCCGCCGGTCGCCTTGGGTGCCACCCGCGCGTCGGCGCCGCTGAACGAGACGCATCCGACGGAGCCGCCGACGCCGAAGACCGGCACGCAGAAGCCGCTTCTCATCCCCGCAGCGCGCGCCTGGGCCATTACCCGGGCGGCGAAGGGGTCCCGCACCGGATCATAGGGCGCCTCCGACCACGCGAACGGCACCGGAGAGATCCGACACCGACGTGCCACGGGATCATGCTGCAGGAAGCCTGATCGCAGGTAGTGCTCCCTCCAGCCCGCCGGCAGATCCTCGTGCAGGATGGCGGAGCCGAGTTCGGCTCCGGTCTTGGGAAGGCCGGTGACCACGCTGTAGGTGAGGCCGAGGTGCTCGAGCGTATCGCGCGGGGCATCGCGAAGCGCCTCGCGCGTCTCGGCTCGTCTCAGCGCCTCCACGCAGACGAACGGATCGGTCACGCCGCTCACCTCTTGTTGCTGCTCGCCCGCCCGACAACGCCCCACCCTCTGGCGCGGCAGGATGCCGCGTGGGAAGCGGGTTCGCAAGCACCTTTCGTCATGCCGCCGCTCGCCTGCGGTCGAGATGCGAGCGGTAGGACAATGCCTCCGCGAGATGCACGCGACGAACGCGCTCCTCCCCCTGAAGGTCGGCGAGGGTGCGGGCGACCTTGAGAACGCGGTGGAAGCCGCGCGCGGAGAGCCTGAGCGCGCTCGCCGCGTCGCGCAGGAGCGCCATGCCCTCGGCGTCCGGCCGCGCGACCTCCTCGAGCAGCGCGGCCGGGCAGGCGGCATTGGTGGTGGCGGCGTCGAGCCCGAGCCCGGAATAGCGCGCGCTCTGCGTCGCCCGCGCCGCCGCGACCCGCGCCGCCACCTCGGCCGAGCCCTCCCCGGGCGAGGGCAGGATCAGGTCCGCCGCGGAAACCGCCGGGACCTCGATCGTCAGGTCGATGCGATCGAGAAGCGGCCCTGACAAGCGCGACTGGTAATGCGCCATGCAGCGCTCGTTGGGCCCGCGCCGACAGGCATAGCCGGGCTCGGTCGCCTGGCCGCAACGGCAGGGGTTCATCGCGGCGACGAGCTGGAAGCGGGCCGGATAGGTGACCCGCGCATTGGCCCGCGCGATCATCACCTCTCCCGTCTCCAGCGGTTGGCGCAGGCTGTCGAGGGTCTGCGGCTGGAATTCGGGCAGCTCGTCGAGAAACAGGACGCCGCGATGGGCGAGCGACACCTCGCCGGGCCGCGCCGTCGAGCCGCCGCCGACGAGCGCCGCGGTCGAGGCCGAATGGTGGGGCGCGCGAAACGGCCGGCGGTCGGAGAGCTTGCCCTCCTCGATCAGCCCCGCCACCGAATGGACGAGCGAGACCTCGATCAGCTCGCGCGGCGCGAGCGCGGGAAGGATCGAGGGCAGGCGCTGGGCGAGCATCGACTTGCCGGCGCCGGGCGGCCCCGACATCAAGAGATTGTGCCCGCCCGCAGCCGCGATCTCGAGCACGCGCTTGGCGCTCTCCTGCCCCTTGATCTCGCGCAGATCCGGCAGCGCGGCGCTCGCCCGCGCGATCGCCGGCCGGGGTCGCGCGAGCACCTGCGTGCCCTTGAAGTGGTTGGCGAGCTGGACGAGGTTCTCGGGCGCGAGGACCTCGATCTCGCTCGACGCCCAGGCCGCCTCCGGTCCGCAGGCATGCGGGCAGATCAGCCCCTGCCCGCGCGCGTGCGCCGCCATCGCGGCGGGCAGCACGCCCGCGACCGGCGTGATCGCGCCGTCGAGCGCGAGCTCGCCCAGGACCGTAAAGCCTTCGAGCGCGTCCGACGGGATCGCCCCGAGCGCCGCCATGATGCCGAGCGCGATCGGCAGGTCGAAATGGCTGCCCTCCTTCGGCAGATCCGCCGGCGCGAGGTTCACCGTGATCCGCTTCGAGGGCAAGGCGAGGCCCGAGGAGATCATCGCCGAGCGCACCCGCTCGCGGCTCTCCCCCACCGCCTTGTCCGGCAGGCCGACGACGTTGAAGGCGATCTGCCCCGCCGCGATCTGGACCTGCACGTCCACCGCCCGCGCCTCGACGCCTTCGAAGGAGACGGTGGAGACACGCGTGACCATGAGGCAACCCCGAGAGAAGCGGCTGCGAGCCGAGACGGATCACGGTTGCATGTTCGTTCGCCGCTGACAAGCGCGTGCGGTCACGGATGCGAACATTCAACTCCAGATCGCGAGGCCGATCCCTGCCGCGACGAGCCCCGCACCGACGACCCGCTCGATCGGACCGCGCATCCGACGATAGGCGGCCCGGGCCGGCCCGCGGGCGAGGAGAAGCGCGATGCCGCCATACCAGAGGAGCTCGACCGCGAGGATCGCGAGAAGCACGATCCCCTTGGCCGACAAGGCCATGCCCGCCGGGATCGCCGCTGCGAACACGCCCGCGAAGAAGGCGAGGCCCTTCGGATTGGTGAGGCAGACGAGAGCCCCGAGGCGCAGGCCCGCGAGCGTCTCGCGGGTGCCTGCGATCAGGGCGGCGTCCGGCTCCCGCGCCGTCGGCTCGCAGCCCGCGCCGCGGAAGACGGCGATGCCGACATGGACGAGGTAGAGCCCGCCCGCGATCGCGAGGAGCCGGCGCGCCGCGGGCTCGGCGGCGAGGAGCGCGGCGAGGCCGCCCATCGCGAGCGCGGCGGCGAGTACGGCGGCGAGGCCGTGCCCGAGCGCGGCGGCGAGCGCCGCTCGCACCTCCCCCGAAGCGGCGAGGCGCGCGATCAGCGCGAAGCTCGGCCCGGGGCTCACGACGACGCCGCAATAGATCGCGACGAGCGCGAGGATGGCGGAGATGTCGGCGGCGCTCATCGAGCCCTCACGGCAGCACCAGCCGCACCGCCGCCGCCGCGAGGATCCCCGCGACGAGGGTCTCGAGCGGCCGGCGCAGCCTCAGATACGCCTTGGCCGAGCCCTCGCTCGCGGCGAGCGTCGCGAGCAGCGGATAGAACGAGAGGGCGAAAGCGGCGGCGCCGGCGAGCACCGCGAGCGGCGCCCAGGCGGGGCTTCCCGGCGGCGTCCCGATGGCGACGACGGCGATCCAGGCGAGCGGCGCCTTCGGATTGGCGAGGTGGACGAGAAGTCCGCGCACGGCCTCGGCGCGGACCTCTCGGGGACGGCCGCGAAAGGCCTCGCCCGCCGCGAAAGCGGGCCCCGGCCCGATCGCCGAGGCGAGCGCCCGCAGCGCGAGCCAGGCGAGGAGAACGGCGCCGGCGACGCGCAAGGCGTCGAGGAGGCGGGGCTCGGCCGCGATCGCCGCCGCAAGACCGAGCGTCGTCGCAAGGCCCCAAATCGCCGAGCCGGCGCACACGCCGAGCGCGAACGCGATCCCGGCCCGTCGCCCCGACCGGGCCGAGACGACGACGGTCGCGAGGATCGCGGGGCCCGGCGTGCAGGTCGAGAGGACGAAGACCCCCCAGGCGGCGAGGATCGGGGCGAGCGCGTCGGGTATCGGCGCGGGGAAGCTCATGGCGGAGACGATCGTTGCGGGGATCACGCGATGCCGCCGTGACGGTGCGGTGGTCCCGTGATACGGCACGTGACACTCGCTCGCCATTCGAATAGTGTCACGTGACGCTAAACCGGAAAGGAGCGCCCGCGTGCGCCTCGCCTCTCCCTGGACGCCCCGTCTCGCCGCGGGCGCGGGACCCGTGTCCGAGCGCCTCGCCGAGGCGCTCGCGGAGGATATCGTCGAGGGGCGCCTGCCCACCGGGGCCCGGCTCCCGGCGCATCGCGATCTCGCCTGGCGGCTCGGCATCGGCATCGGCACCGTGACGAAGGCCTATGGCGCGCTCGCCCGCCGCGGTCTCGTCCGCGCCGCCCGAGGGCGGGCGATGTTCGTGGCGCCGCCGCCGGGCTCCGCCGACGGGCTCGTCGACCTCTCCCGCAACGCCCCGCCGTCGGGGCTGACGCGGCGCCTCGTCGCCACGACGCTCGCCGCGCTCGCCAAGCGGCTCGAGCCGGACATGCTCGCGCTCTACCTGCCGGCCGGAGGGCGTGCCTGCGATCGGGAGGCGATGGCGCGCTGGCTTGCGGAACTCGGGCTCGCGACGCCGCCCGATCGGCTGTTTCTCGTCAACGGCGCGCAGCAGGCCCTCGCGATCGCCTTCCACCTCGCTGCGGGGCCGCGCGGTCCGATCCTGACCGAGGCGCTGACCTATCCCGGCGCGATCGCGCTCGCGGCCCATGCCGGGCGCAGCCTCGTGCCGGTGGCGATCGACGCGGAAGGCCTCGTGCCGGACGCGCTCGAGGCGGCGCTCGCGGCGTGCGCGCGCGCCGGGGAACGCCCGGTCGCGTACGTCACGCCGACCCTCCACAACCCGACGACGGCCACGATGGGCGCCGCGCGGCGCGAGGCGATCGTCGCGCTCGCCCGCCGCTTCGATGCGCTCCTCGTGGAGGACGACGTCTACGCCTTCTCCGCCGACGGCAGCCGCCCGCCCCTCGCGGCGCTCGCTCCGGAGCGCGTCCTGTATGCGACGAGCCTCTCGAAGACGCTCTCGCCGGGCCTGCGCATCGGTGCCCTGGTGGTCCCCCCGGGTTTCGAGCAGGCGGCCGAGGCGGCGCTCGTCGCGAGCGCGGCGAGCGTCTCGCCCCTCTCCTGCGCGGTGCTCGCTTATTGGCTCGCGGACGGCGCGGCGGACGCCATCCGCGCGGCGATCCGCGAGGAGGCGGCGGCGCGGGTCGCCCTCGCGCGCCGGGCATTCGAGCGTGCGGGGATCGCGCTCGCGCTGCCGCAGGTTCCGGGCTTCCACGCCTTCCTCCCGCTGCCGCGCGCGGCGGCGGAGCGGCTCGCGGGGGCGGCGGCGGCGCACGGCATCCGGGTGACGCCGCCCGATGCGGTGAGCGTCGATCGAATCGGATCGGAATCGGGCATCAGGCTGTGCTTGGGCGCGCCGCCCGTCGACAGGCTCGGCGACGCGCTGACGCGGATCGCCGAACTCGCCCGCGACGTCGGCGAGGAGCGGCTCGTCGTCGCGCGGTGACGATCAGGCCGCGGCCGCGGCGGCGACGGCGTCGCGGCGGATGCGCTCGACCATGGCGCGCACGCCGTTCGAGCGCTGCGGCGTGAGATGCTCGCGCAGGCCGAGCCGATCGAACACCTCGACGGCGTCGGTGCGCGCGATCTCGGAGGCGGGGCGGCCGGAATAGAGGGCGACGAGCAGAGCCACGAGCCCGCGCACGATGTGGGCGTCGCTGTCGCCGCGAAAAGCGAGCACCGGGTCCGGCCCGGACCGGTCCACCTGCGTCTCGAGCCAGACCTGGCTCGCGCAGCCATGGACCTTGTTCGCCTCGTTGTGCGCCTCCGCCGGCAGCTCCGGCAGCATCCGCCCGAGCTCGATCACGTAGCGGTAGCGCTCCTCCCAGTCGTCGAGGAATTCGAGGTTGGAGACGATCTCGTCGAAATTCGGCAGCATGACCCTACTTTGGCGCAGAGGCGGCGAAGAGCAAGGGGAAGCTCGGAGATTGGCCGCCCGCCCTCACCGCTCGCTCGACAGATGCCGCTCGAGATACGCGAGTGCGCCCTGGCGGTCGGTCTCGCTGGCGGCGGCGACGGCGCGCTCGTAGAGATCGGCGATCCAGTGGTCGTGGACCGGATCGGCGGCGTCGCGGGCGAGGGTGAGCCACATCAGGCCGAGCGCGCGCTGGCGCGGCACGCCGTCGCCGGCGATCAGCATGTGGCCGAGGAGCGCTTGCGCGGGCGCGTGGCCCTTGGCGGCGGCGAGGTTGAACCAGCGCGCGGCCATGCGCGGATTGGGCGCGACGCCGCGCCCGTCGAGATAGAGCCGCGCGAGGTTGTATTGCGCGTTCGCGTCGCCGAACCAGGAGGCGGCGTAGGAGAACATCTCGTGGGCCCGCCCGGGATTGGGGCGGACATAGGTGCCGTCGATCCCGTCGAGGAAATAGGCGCCGAGCGCGACGAAGGCGCTCGCCACCACCCCGGCCTCGATCGTGTCGAGGCCGCGCTCGGCGTGATTGTCGGCGATGCGGGAGAAATATTCGAAGGCGCGCAGGTCGTCGTGCGCCACGCCGTCGCCGGACGCGTACATGCGCCCGAGCTTCCACATCGCGAGCGTGTCCCCCTTCACCGCCGCGAACTCGAGCGCGCGCACGGCGCCGACCTTGTCGCCGGCATTGTAGTCGCGCATGCCGTGACGCAGCGCGTCGCGCACCGAGGCGAAGGGCGAGTCGGCCGTGCCGTCGACCGCGCCCGCCGGGCTCGCGAGGAGCGCGAGACCGAGGGCGGCGGCCGCGAGCGCGGACGCACGGAAGGGGGACGACCGCTCAGATGTCCGCATAACACGTCTTTTCGTGCGCGCCGCCCGGATGGGTGACGGCGCCGTCCTTGGCCGGGCCGACCGTCTGGGCGTATTTCCAGAGATAGCCGGACGCGTAGCCCGTCTCGCGCGGCGTCCATTCCTGGCGCCGACGGTCGAGCTCCTCGTCCGAGAGATGGACCACGAGAGTGCCCTCGATGGCGTCCATCTCGATGATGTCGCCGTCGCGCAGGAGGCCGATCGGGCCGCCGACGGCGGCCTCCGGGCCGACATGGCCCACGCAGAAGCCGCGGGTGGCGCCCGAGAAGCGCCCGTCGGTGATCAGCGCGACCTTGTCGCCCATGCCCTGGCCGTAGAGCGCGGCGGTCGTCGACAGCATCTCGCGCATGCCGGGGCCGCCCTTGGGCCCCTCGTAGCGGATGACGAGGACCTCGCCCTCCTCGTAGGCGCGGTTCTTGACCGCCTCGAAGCAGGCCTCCTCGCCGTCGAAGACGCGGGCGGGGCCCTTGAAGACCTGCTTCTCGGGCGGCATGCCCGCGACCTTCACGATCGCGCCCTCGGGCGCGAGGTTGCCCTTGAGGCCGACGACGCCGCCGGTGGGGGTGATCGGCGCATCGGCCGGGCGCACCACGTCCTGCGCGGCGTTCCACTTCACGCCCGCGAGGTTCTCCGCCATCGTGCGGCCGGTCACGGTCAGGCAGTCGCCGTGCAGATAGCCGTGGTCGAGGAGCGTCTTCATGAGGAGGGGAATGCCGCCGACCTCGAAGAGATCCTTGGCGACGTAGCGCCCGCCGGGCTTGAGATCGGCGATGTAGGGCGTGCGCTTGAAGATCTCGGCGACCTCCTCGAGGCCGAACGAGATGCCCGCCTCGTGCGCGATCGCCGGCAGATGGAGCGCCGCGTTGGTCGAGCCGCCGGAGGCCGCCACCACGACCGCCGCGTTCTCGAGCGCCTTGCGGGTGACGATGTCGCGCGGGCGGATGTTCTTGGCGATCAGCTCCATCACCATCTCGCCGGCCGTCATGCAGAACCGGTCGCGGATCTCGTAGGGCGCGGGCGCGCCGGCCGAATAGGGCAGCGCGAGGCCGATCGCCTCGGAGACGGTCGCCATCGTGTTCGCGGTGAATTGCGCGCCGCAGGCGCCGGCGGACGGGCAGGCGACGCGCTCGAGCTCGGCGAGATCCTCGTCCGACATGGCGCCGACCGAGTGCTTGCCGACCGCCTCGAACACGTCCTGCACGGTGACGGGCTGGCCGCGGAAGGAGCCCGGCAGGATCGTCCCGCCATAGATGAAGATCGAGGGCACGTTGAGGCGCACCATCGCCATCATCATGCCCGGCAGCGACTTGTCGCAGCCCGCCATGCCCACGAGGGCGTCGTAGGCGTGGCCGCGCATCGTCAGCTCGACGGAATCGGCGATCACCTCGCGCGAGGGCAGCGAGGCGCGCATGCCCTCGTGGCCCATGGCGATGCCGTCGGTGACCGTGATGGTGCAGAACTCGCGCGGGGTGCCGTTCTTGGCCGCGACGCCCTTCTTCACCGCCTGAGCCTGGCGCATCAGCGAGATGTTGCAGGGCGCGGCCTCGTTCCAGCAGGTCGCGACGCCGACCAGAGGCTGGTGGATCTGCTCGTCGGTGAGGCCCATGGCGTAGAGGTAGGACCGGTGCGGGGCACGCGAGGGCCCCTCCGTCACGTGACGGCTCGGCAGCTTGCTCTTGTCGTAGACGCGCTCGCTCATCGTGACCTCATCCTCCCACGAATGCTCTGCCCTTCCCTTAACGGGACCGGTCCCGCTCTCATATGCAGGGGTCCGCATCCTCGCCAAGCGTGGCGATTGCCGCGCCGGACGCGGACGGCCGTGCCCCGCGAGCATGCAAGCGGGTACGGCTCGACCGCTAAAGTATTGAAAGACCGAGCATTTGTGACGCCTAGCAGGATGCGCTCCGACTGTGGCGGGATCGCGGCGTGGGCCGGGGCGGGACTGCGGCACGTCGGCTTAGCCGGCGAGTGTGACCGGCGGGCAACATGTCGCAGCGGCGCCCCGCGCTCAGACCCGCGCGATCGCCCGCCGCAGAGCCGCGACGCCGCAGGCGAGGCGAGCATGCGCGCGAGCATGGCGCCCAAAGCTTGACGGGGGGTGAAGCGTGCAGTGCACACGGACAGGGCGCGCACTCTCCTTCCCCCGAGAGTTTGGAAATTTTTCCCCGCCCGTCATTCCGGGGCGCGAAGCGAGCCCGGAACCCAGAACCCCGACGTTGGTTCGAGCGCGCATGCGCGCTCGCTCCTGAACTCAAGAATGCCGATGCCTTGAGGGACGCAGCCTACAGGCTGCTCATCCGAGGTCGAGAGTCTGGGTTCCGGGCTCGCTTCGCGCCCCGGAATGACGGCGCGGAGGTTCTAGGAGAAAGACTCACAAACTCTGAGCGGAGCGCTTGTGAATCGTTCGGAGGTTGTCATCCTGGGCCGCGAAGCGGACCCGGGACCCATACCCTCGACGAGAAGTCCGAGCGCGCATGCCGCGCTCGCTCCTCCACCTTTCAGCAGCTTCCGTCGTCGGAGAAACGCAGCCTACAGGCTGCGACTGACACGTCGTGGATATGGGTCCCGGATCGCCCTCTAGCGTCCGGGATGACATCGTCGGGGCTGCTCCCCCGTGTCATCCCCGGCCGGAGCACGCGTAGCGTGCGCAGGGGAAGGGGACCCAGCACAGGAAGACGCTTGCGGAGCAAGCGCTCGCGCCGCCGACCAGGCGGCTCGTCGCCGCCACAAGTGCTTGCTCCGCAAGCGATTCTCGTGCTGGGTCCCCTTGTAATAGCGAACCCTGATATGACGGTCCTGCTCTTCGGGGCGCCGGGGCCCGGGGGGGGCCCCCCGGGGCGGGCGGCCG
>NZ_JBKBQG010000013.1:0-93334 GCF_046292825.1 Salinarimonas sp.
CATCCCCGGCCGGAGCACGCGTAGCGTGCGCAGGGGAAGGGGACCCAGCACCAAGACGTGTGCGAAGCACACGATCGCGCCGCCGACCAGGCGGCTCGACGCCGCCGCAAGTGCTTGCTTCGCAAGCGATTTTCGTGCTGGGTCCCCTTCCCCTCCGGTCGCAAGCGACCTCCGGCCGGGGATGACACCGGTGGAGCACTCACCCTGTCGGCGCGACTGACTTGATGACAGCTGCCGCTTTGTAGATCCCTTTACCCCACGCGCGGCCACGGCCTCTGCGGCGGGCGCAGGCGCTCGTAGGCGTGGGCGGCGCGCAGCACGCCGATGTCGTCGAAGCGTCGGCCGACGATCTGCAGGCCGATCGGGCGCCCGTCGGCGGTGTGCCCGCAATCGACCGAGATCGCCGGCTGCTCCGACATGTTGAAGGCGACCGTGAAGCCGATATGCTCGAAGGGCCGCGTCGGGTCGTTCAAGGGCGAGGCCCAATGCGCCGGATAGGTCGCCATAGGGGCGACGGGCGAGATCAGGAGATCGCAATCGCCGAGCGCCGAGAGGCCGGCGCGGCGCATGGCGTCGATCTGCGAAAAACCGCGATAGACGCTCGCCCCGTCGAGATCGCGCCCGCTCCGCGCCCAGGCGGCGATGTAGGGCAGGATCCTCGCGCGCTTCTCCTCCGAGAGCCTCTCGTAATCGCACCAGGCCCGCGCGCGCCAGAAGCGGTCGAGCCCGTCGAGCATCTCGCGCGCGAGGAAGGGGCCGCGCTCCTCGACGCGCGCCCCCGCCGCGGCGAAGGCGTCGGCGGCCGCGCGCACGGCGGCCGCCACCTCCGGGTCGACGGGCTCGCCGACGCCGCAATCCATCACGAGCGCGATGCGCAGGCCCGCGAGGTCGCGATCGAGGTCCATCCAGGGCAGATCGGCGGGCGGGAGCGCCATCGGGTCGCGCGGATCGGGACGGGCGAGCACGCTCATGGCGAGCGCCGTGTCGGCGACCGTTCGCGTCATCGGCCCGGCGACGCGGCCGAGGAAGGGCGGATCGATCGGAATGCGCCCGAAACTCGGCTTGAAGCCGACCACCCCGCACCAGCCCGCGGGCAGCCGGATCGAGCCGCCGATATCGGTGCCGACATGGATCGGGCCGTAGCCCGCCGCCGCCGCCGTCCCGGCCCCCGCGCTCGATCCGCCGGGATTGAGATCGGGGTTCCAGGGGTTGCGCGCGAGTTCGTGGAAGCTCGAGAGGCCAGACGACAGCATGCCCCAGTCGGGCATCGTGGTCTTGGCGAGGATCACCGCGCCCGTTTCGCGCAGCCGCGCGGCCGGCGGCGCGTCGGCGGGGGCGGGGACGAGATCGGTCGCCGCGGTGCCGAGCGGGCAGGGCACGCCCTTCGTCGCGATGTTCTCCTTCACCGTCACCGGCACCCCGTCGAGCGGCCCGGCCGGCTCGCCCGCGAGGAAGCGCCGCTCGGCGGCCTGCGCCTCTTCGAGCGCGCCTTGCGGATCGAAGGCGTAGAGGGCGTGGAGATGCGGCTCGGCGGCCTCGATCCGCGCGATCACGGCGCGCGTCGCCGCGACGGGGGAGAGGTCGCGCGCGCGATAGGCACGGGCGAGGTCGACGGCCGTGAGGTCGGCGAGGTCGGTGGTCATGACGGGGTTTCCTGTTCTCTCGGCTCGCCTGCCCGCGCGCGCCGGCGCCCGCTGCCGGGCACCGCGTCGAGGAGGCTCTTCGTGTAGTCGTGGCGCGGGGCGGTCAGCACGGCCTCGGTCGACCCCTCCTCGACGATCCGGCCCGCCTGCATCACGCAGACCCGGTCCGTGATGCAGCGCACGACCGACAGATCGTGGCTGATGAAGAGGTAGGCGAGGCCGAATTCCTCCTGCAGGTCCATCATCAGGTTGAGGACCTGCGCCTGCACCGACACGTCGAGCGCCGAGACCGGCTCGTCGGCGACGATCAGGGCGGGGCGCGTGACGAGCGCGCGGGCGATCGCGATGCGCTGGCGCTGGCCGCCGGAGAATTCGTGCGGATAGCGCTCGGCCGCCGCCCGCGGCAGCCCGACCGCGTCGAGCGCCTCGTGGATGCGCCGCGCGCGCGCTGCCGCATCGACTTCCGGTTCGAGCGAGCGGATCGGTTCGGCGACGATGCGGGAGACCGTATGCCGCGGGTCGAGCGAGCCGTAGGGGTCCTGGAAGATCGCCTGAAACCCCTTTCGCGCGGCGCGCAGATCGCGGCGCGAGAGGGCGAACACGTCGCGGCCCTCGATCAGGACCCGGCCGCCCTGCGGGCGCTCGAGCGCCATCACGCAGCGCGCGAGCGTCGACTTCCCGCAGCCCGATTCGCCGACGATGCCGAGGCTCTCCCCGCGCGCCAGCGTCAGCGAGACGCCCGCGAGCGCGGTCAGGACCGGTGCCTTCTCGAACAGCCCGCGCCGCGGCAGCGTGTATTCGCGCACGAGATCCCGGACCTCGAGCAGCGGCGGGCGCGCATGCGCGTTCATCGGAGGGCCTCCCCGGACGACGGCGCGGCGGCGGGCTCCGCCCCGGGCGGCATCGGATGGAGGCAGGCGGCGGCATGCGCCGCGCGCGTGGCGATGCCGAGCGGGCGCAAGGGCGGGGGCGCGGGCAGGCAATCGGCCTGCGCGTTGGGGCAGCGCGGGGCGAAGGCGCAGCCGGCGGGGCGCTCCAGCGGATCGGGAACCTGGCCGGGGATCGCCGAAAGCCGGATCTTGCGCCCGCCCGCCCGCCTGTCGAGCGCCCGGCGCGGCGAGGCGGAGAACAGGCCGTGGGTATAGGGATGCGCCATGTGGGCGAAGACGTCCGCCGTCGCGCCGGTCTCGACCACGCGGCCGGAATACATCACCACCATGCGCTGCGTCATCTCCTCGACGACCCCGAGATCGTGGGTGATGAGGAGGAGCGCCATGTTCCGCTCCGCGACGAGATCGGCGAGGAGATCGAGGATCTGGGCCTGGATCGTCACGTCGAGCGCGGTCGTCGGCTCGTCGGCGATCAGGATGTCGGGCGCGCAGGCGAGCGCGATCGCGATGACGACGCGCTGGCGCTGCCCGCCTGAGAGCTGGTGGGGGTAGAGGTCGAGCGAGAAGCGGGGCCCCGGCAGCCCGACGCGATCGAGGAGCGCGCGCGCGCGATCCTCCGCCTCGCGTTTAGACAGGCGCAGATGCAGGATCATGCCCTCCGCGATCTGCGCGCCGATGGTGCGCACCGGGTTGAGCGCCGTCATCGGCTCCTGGAAGACCATGGCGATGCGCCGCCCGCGCACGCGCTGCATCGCCCGATCGTCGAGCGCGAGGAGATCCTCCCCGTCGAGCCGGATCGTGCCCGTCGCGCGCGCGCCGACGGGGAGGAGGCCCATGAGCGCGAGCGCCGTGATCGACTTGCCGCAACCCGATTCGCCGACGAGCCCCACCCGCTCGCCGCGCGCGAGCGTGAGGTCGACGCCCTCGACGAGGGTCGCGATCGCGCCGGACGGCGTCGGCACGGTGACGGCGAGCCCTTCGATCTCGAGAAGCCGGCTCATCGCGCGCGCCTGATCTTTGGGTCGAGCGCGTCGCGCAAGCCGTCGCCGAGGAGATTGAGGCCGAGCACGGCGATCATGATGGCGAGCCCGGGGAAGATCGCGAGCCAGGGGGCGGAGAAGACGAAGGTCTGCGCGTCGAACAGCATCTTGCCCCAGGAGGGCTGGGGCGGCTGCACGCCGAGCCCGACATAGGAGAGCCCCGCCTCCGCCACGATCGCAAGCGCGAACTGGATCGTCGCCTGGACGACGAGGACGGCCGTGCAATTGGGCAGGACGTGCTCGATCGTGATCGAGAGATCGCTCTTTCCGGCGCAGCGCGCGGCGAGCACGAAGTCGCGCTTCCACAGGGAGAGAGCCGCGCCGCGGGTGAGCCGCGCGAAGACGGGAATGTTGAAGATCCCGATCGCCACGATGGCGTTGATCGCGCCAGGGCCGGCGAGCGCGGTGATGATCACGGCGGTGAGGAGCGCGGGGAAGGCGAAGGCGAGATCGGTCGAGCGCATCACGAGATCGTCGACGAGCCCGCCGCGGGCGGCAGCCAGCGCGCCGAGCGGCACGCCGAGCCCGGCGCCGACGAGCACCGCGACGACCGCCACCGCGATCGAGACCTGCGCGCCCGCCATCACCTGCGAGAGCACGTCGCGGCCGAGGAAATCCGTGCCGAAAGGATGCGGCGGCGAGGGTGGGCGCAGCCGGTTGAGCATGTCGAGCCCCGTCGGCGGATGCGGCGTCCAGACGAGCGAGAGGAGGGCGATCGCGACGAAGACGATGGTGATCGCCCCGCCGATCAGGAGCGAGGGCGTCGTGAGGCGGCGGGGGATGCGCCGGCTCTTCGCCGGGTGCGTGGGCGCGCTCATCGGGTGCCCCCGCGGGACAGTCGCGGATCGAGCGCCGCATAGGCGACGTCGACGAGGAAGTTCACGAGGATGACGGTGATCGCGACGAGGGTGACGAGGCTCTGGACCACGACGAGATCGCGCTGGGCGATCGCCTGGAAGATCAGCCGGCCGAGGCCCGGCAGCGTGAAGACGTTCTCGATGATGATCGTGCCCGCGATCAGAAAGGAGAATTGCAGGCCCATGATGGTGACGACGGGGATGAGCGCGTTCGGCACCGCATGGCGCCAGAGCGCCGCCTCGCCCGAGAGCCCCTTGGCGCGGGCGGTGCGCACGAAATCCTCGCCGAGCGTCTCGAGCACCGAGGAGCGGGTGACGCGCGCGAGGATCGCCGCCTGCGGCAGCGCGAGCGCGAATGCGGGCAGGAGCAGCGAGCGCAGGCCCGGCCAGATCCCCTGGTCCCAGCCGGGGAAGCCCGAGGCCGGCAGCCAGCCGAGCTGGAGCGAGAACAGGATGACGAGCATCAGCCCGAGCCAGAAATTCGGCACCGAGACGCCGATCTGGGCGAGCCCCATCGCGACCACGTCCCCCGCCCGCCCGCGCCGGGAGGCCGCGAAGACGCCGACCGGGATCGCGATGAGCGTCGAGAGCTTCATCGCGAGGAGCGCGAGGGGCACGGAGAGGCCGATGCGCTGCACGACGAGGTCCGCCACCGGCACGCCGTAGGTGTAGCTGATGCCGAAATCGCCGACGACGAAGCCGCCGATCCAGCGGACATATTGCAGGAGGATCGGCTGATCGAGGCCCATCTGCGCGCGAAGCGCCGCGAGCGTGTCGGGCCGCGCGCCGACGCCGAGCATGATCGCCGCGGGGTCGCCCGGCAGGACCGCCATCGCCACGAACACGACGATCGAGGCCGCGAGCGCGGTCAGGATCAGCGCGATCGTGCGGCCGACGAGGAAACGGGCCAAGGTCTCTCACCTATCGGAAGAAGAAAGCGGCCGGGCGCGATAGAACCTTTCGACCTGATGAGATCAGATCGAAAGGCTCTAGGTCTTCGTTCTCGAGCATCATCTTGTCCACCAACCGGCATCCACTTGGTGGGATGATACTCTAGCACGCCCGGCTCGGGATCGCCTGCGCGATCACTGCGTCCAGCGCACGCGGGTGACGTCGTTCGCCGGGATCGGCTGGTTCGTCCACATGCCTTCGAGGCCCGCGCGCCAGACGCCGAGCTTCGGCAGAACGTAGAGGAACACCGCCGGCTGATCGCGCGAGAGGATGCGCTGCAGCTCGCCGAGGAGTTCGAGCTGCTCCGCCTCGTCGGTCGATTCGACCCAACGCTGGAACGTCTCGCGGTATTCCTCGCTCTCGTAATTGAAGTAGTAGTCCTCGCGCGCGAAGATGTCGAAGTCGCGCGGCTCGACGTGGGCGATGATGGTCGCGTCGAAATCGGTGTTGCGGAACACCTGCTCGAGCCATTGCGCCCATTCCATCGGAATGAGCTCCACGCGCAAGCCCACATTCTGCAGGAGCGCGGCGATCACCTCGCCGCCGCGGCGCGCGTAAGCGGGCGGCGGCAGCGTGATGCGGATCGTCGCGCCCTCCGCCCCCGCCTCCGCGAGGAGCGCGCGGGCGCGGTCCGGATCGAAGGGGAAGGCGTCGGCGAGATCGACGAAGCCGGGGTCGTTCGGCGTGAAATGCGAGCCGATCGGCGTGCCGATCCCCTCGTGCACGGCGTCGATCAGCACCTGCGCGTCGATGGCGTGGGCGAGCGCGTGGCGCACGCGCACGTCGTCGAAGGGCGCGCGGGCATTGTTGAGCGAGAGCAGCACCTCGCCCTGCGTGTCGCCGATCTCCACGACGAAGCGATCGTCGGCGCGGAATTGCGGCAGGGCTTCGGCCGCGGGGAAGTTCGGGAAGGCGTCGAGGTCGCCCGCGAGCATGGCGGAGGTCGCCGCCGCCGGATCGGAGACGAAGCGGAACGTCACCCGCGAGAGCGCGGCGGGCTCGCCCCAATAATCCTCGTTGCGCTCGAGCTCGATCCGGTCGCCCTGCACCCGGCTCGCGAAGCGGAAGGGGCCGGTGCCGACGGGGTTCGTGCGGTTGTCGGCGGCGGTATCGGGGTGGACCATGACCGCGTCGCCCCAGCCCATGTTGAAGAGGAAACGGGCGGTCGGGCGCGCGAGCGTGATCACGGCCGTGTGCTCGTCCGGGCACTCGGTCGAGACGATCGGCTCGAACAGGCCCTTCTGCGCGTTGGTCGAGTCGGGCGCGACCGCACGCTCGAAGGAGAATTGCACCACCGAGCAGTCGAAGGCCGCGCCGTCGTGGAAGCGCACGCCCTCCGCGAGCGCGAAGGTATAGACGGTCCCGTCCTCCGAAATCTCCCAGCTGCGCGCGAGCGCCGGCTGGATGGACCCGTCGGCGGCGATGCGCACGAGGCCCTCGAAGATGTTGGCGTAGGTGACCTCGCGGATCGCGGCCGCGGCGCCCGCCGTCGGATCGAGCATCGGCGGCTCGAGCGCCATGCCGATGACGAGCGTGTCGCGCGCTTGCGCGGCGGCGCTGCCCGGCGCGAGCGGCGCCGCGAGCGCGAGCGCGGCTGCCGCGACGAGCGGGGCCGCGGCTTTCGCGCGGCTCGTATCCGTTGACCCTGGCCTCATAGGCCTCCTCCTTCCCTGTTCCGACACCCGGTCGATCGCTCCCGTCGACCGCTTCGCGCGCGCGGACCCCGCCATCCTGGCGCAGCTCGGCCGTGACGGCCAGCCGGGAGGGGGTGCGCGCACGCGAGAGCATCCTGCGCGTCGCGCCACGCGGGTCAACCGCGACGTAGGGGCAGGGACGAATCGGGGGCAGGGGGCGGGGCTACGGCGAGCACGTGTCGGCGTTCGTGCATGCATTCGACGTCGATGAAGGCCGCTCTCGTCCTTCCCCCTTGGGGGAAGGTGGCCCGGCGGCGTAGCCGACGGGTCGGATGGGGGTCGTCGAGGAGGCACTCGATCGCTTTATTCTGCACATCGTGATCCCTGCACGCCTTCGACGCAAACAGGACGCGCCCTCTCCTTCCCCTGAGGGGAAGGAGAAGGTCGGCGCCTTGTCCTTTGTCTTGCGACCCGCAGATCGCGACGTGTGACTCTTGTTGGAACCGGGGCGGAAAGGGCACGGTCTTAGCAAGCGAAAAGCCCCGGCGTTCGGCACGCCGGGGCTTCGCGTCTTCGACGCTGTCGCGTTCTCGTCGCGTCGCGCGCCGATCAGGCGGCGAGCGAGCGCAGCACGTAGTGCAGGATGCCGCCGTGCTTGTAGTACTCGAGCTCGTCGAGCGTATCGATGCGGCAGACGAGCGGCACCTCGCGGGTGGCCCCGTCGGCGCCCGTGATCTTCGCGATCAGCTTCTGGCGCGGCTTGACGTCGGTCAGGCCCTCGATCGAGACGGTCTCGGCACCCGTGAGCCCGAGCGACTGCCAGGAGGTCCCCTCCTCGAACACGAGCGGCATCACGCCCATGCCGACGAGATTCGAGCGGTGGATGCGCTCGAAGCTCTGCGCGATGACCGCGCGCACCCCGAGCAGCTTCGTGCCCTTGGCCGCCCAGTCGCGCGAGGAGCCGGTGCCGTACTCCTTGCCGGCGAAGATGACGAGCGGCACGCCCTCTTCCTGGTAGCGCATCGCCGCGTCGTAGATGAACATCTTCTCGCCCGACGGCTGGTGGATGGCCCAGCCGCCCTCGACCACCGAGCCCGTCTCGTCGCGGACCATCTGGTTCTTGATGCGGATATTGGCGAAGGTGCCGCGCATCATGATCTCGTGGTTGCCGCGACGGGTGCCGTACTGGTTGAAGTCGGCGACCGCGACCTGACGCTCCTGGAGATACTTGCCCGCGGGCGAGGCGACGCGGATGTTGCCCGCCGGCGAGATGTGGTCCGTCGTGATCGAATCGAGGAAGAGGCCGAGCACGCGGGCGCCGACGATGTCCTCGATCGGGGTCGGATCCTTGGTGATCCCCTCGAAATAGGGCGGGTTCTGCACGTAGGTGGAGCCCATGTCCCATTCGTAGGTGAGACCGCCCTCGACCTCGACCTTGCGCCAATTGTCGTCGCCGGTGAAGACGTCGGCATAGCGCGAGCGGAACAGCTCCTTCGTCACCGTGCGCTCGATGAAGTCCTGGATCTCGCTCGTGGAGGGCCAGATGTCCTTCAGGAACACGGGCTTGCCGTCCTGATCATGGCCGAGCGGCTCGTTGACGATGTCGACGAGCATCGAGCCGGCGATCGCGTAGGCGACGACGAGCGGGGGCGAGGCGAGGTAGTTCGCGCGCACGTCCGGGTTGACGCGGCCCTCGAAATTGCGGTTGCCCGAGAGCACGGAGACCGCGATGAGGTCGTTGTCGTTGATCGCCTTCGAGATCTCGGCCGGCAGCGGGCCCGAATTGCCGATGCAGGTCGTGCAGCCGAAGCCGACGAGGTTGAAGCCGAGCGCGTCGAGGGAGGTCTGCAGGCCGGCATTCTCGAGATATTCGGCGACGACCTGCGATCCGGGCGCGAGCGAGGTCTTCACCCAGGGCTTCGCCTTGAGGCCCTTGGCGACGGCGTTGCGGGCGAGCAGCCCCGCGCCGATCATGACGCTCGGGTTCGAGGTGTTGGTGCAGGACGTGATCGCCGCGATGACGACGTCGCCGTGGCCGAGGTCGAAGTTCTTGCCCTCGACCTTGACGCGCTTGCCCATCTCGGCGGCCTTCTTGAACTCGCTCTCCATCGCGCCCTCGAAGGCGGGCTTCGAATTGGTGAGGAGCACGCGGTCCTGCGGGCGCTTCGGCCCGGCCATGGAGGGCACGACGTCGCCGAGATCGAGCGCGAGCGTGTCGGTGAAGACTGGATCGGGCGTGCTCGCATCGCGCCACATGCCCTGCGCCTTTGCGAAGGCCTCGACGAGCGCGATCCGGTCGTCCTTGCGGCCCGACACGGAGAGGTAGTTGATAGTGCGGGTGTCGATCGGGAAGAAGCCGCAGGTGGCGCCGTATTCGGGAGCCATGTTGCCGATCGTCGAGCGGTCGGCGACCGGCATGTCGGCGAGGCCCGGGCCGTAGAACTCGACGAACTTGCCGACCACGCCCTTCTTGCGCAGCATCTCGGTGACGGTGAGCACGAGGTCGGTCGCGGTCACGCCTTCCTTGAGCTTGCCGGTGAGCTTGAAGCCGATCACCTCGGGAATGAGCATCGACACCGGCTGGCCGAGCATGGCCGCCTCCGCCTCGATGCCGCCGACGCCCCAGCCGAGCACGGCGAGGCCGTTGACCATGGTCGTGTGCGAATCGGTGCCGACCAGCGTGTCCGGATAGGCGACGATCTCGCCGGTCTTCTCGTCCTTGCGGGTCCAGACCGTCTGCGAGAGGTATTCGAGGTTCACCTGGTGGCAGATGCCGGTGCCGGGCGGCACGACCGAGAAATTGTCGAAGGCCGACTGGCCCCACTTGAGGAAGCGGTAGCGCTCGCCGTTGCGCTGGTATTCCAGCTCGACGTTCTGCGCCTGGGCCCTGGGGGTGCCGAACTCGTCGACGATGACCGAATGGTCGATGACGAGGTCGACCGGCACGAGCGGGTTGATCCGGGCCGGATCGCCGCCGAGCGCCGCGAGGCCGTCGCGCATGGCGGCGAGGTCGACGACCGCCGGCACGCCGGTGAAGTCCTGCATCAGGACGCGGGCGGGGCGATAGGCGATCTCGCGCTCCGCCTTGCCGCGATTGTCGAGCCAGGCGGCGACGGCGGCGATGTCGTCCTTCGTGACCGTGCGCCCGTCCTCGTGACGAAGCAGGTTCTCGAGCAGGACCTTCAGCGAGAAGGGCAGGCGGGAGGCGCCCTCGAGGCCGTTCTTCTCGGCCTCGACGAGCGAGTAGATGGTGTAGGACTGGTCCCCGACCTGAAGGGTGCGGCGGGCCTTGAAGCTATCGAGCGACGTCACGGGCGAATCCTCGCGTGCGTGTTGAACGAACGGTTGGTTTCGGCCTAATGCGCGGATGCGCGCGCCGCTCCGGGAGCGCCCGGACTTCTCATGCGCGCGAAAACGGTTAGGACGTCGTTCACGCGACACGGCGCAGCCGAGCCGCATATAGTCGATTTCCTCGGGCTGCGCTACACGCTTCCGTCCAGTCCGGATTCAAACTGAAGTGGAATGCCGCGCGTGCGCCTAGAGGTCGACGAGCTCGCCTGTCGGAGATCCGGACGGCGCATCTTCGAGGGGCTGTCCTTCCGCCTCGGGGCGGGAGAGGCGCTGATCGTCACGGGCCGCAACGGTGCCGGCAAGTCGACGCTGCTCACGATTCTCGCCGGGCGCCTCGCGCCGGCGAGCGGCACCATCCGGGTGGAGGGGGTCGGCGAGAAGACGCTGCCCGAGACGCTCCACCTCGTCGGCCATCGCGACGGCCTGAAGAGCGCGCTCACCGCGAGCGAGAACCTCGCCTTCGCGCGCGACATCCTCGGCGATCCGGGGCTCGATCCGCGCGACGCGATGGAGGCGGTGGGGCTCGGCCACGCGGCGGACCTGCCGGTCGCCTATCTCTCGGCGGGCCAAAGGCGGCGCACCGCGCTCGCGCGCCTCCTCGTCGCCCGCCGCCCGCTCTGGCTCCTCGACGAGCCGACCTCAGCGCTCGACGTCGGCTCGCAGGACATGCTGCACGGGCTCATGCGCGCCCACCTCACCGAGGGCGGGATGATCGTCGTGGCGACGCATCAGCCGCTCGATCTGCCGGGAGCCCAGAGGCTCGCCATCGCGCCGGTCGCGAGCGCGGCGAGCGTGGAGGAGACGATCTGGTGAGCGCGTTCCTCTCCCTCCTGCGTCGCGACCTGAAGCTCGCCGCCCGCGTCGGCGGCTCGGGCGCGCTCTCGCTCATCTTCTTCCTGATGATCGTGACCCTCGTGCCCTTCGGGCTCGGGCCCGATCTCAACCTCCTCTCGCGGATCGGCCCGGCCATCCTCTGGATCGCGGCCGTGCTCGCGACGCTCATCGGTCTCGACCGGCTGTTCCAGGCCGACGAGGAAGACGGTTCGCTCGATCTGATGATCGCCTCGCCGCTGCCGCTCGAGGCGGTGGTGATCGCCAAGGTGACGGCGCATTGGCTGACGACGGGGCTGCCGCTCGCGATCGCCACCCCGCTCTTCGGCCTCCTCGTCGCGCTCGACGCGGTGGGCATGGCGGCGGTGAGCGCGACGCTCCTCGTCGGCACGCCGGCGCTCGCCTTCATCGGCGCGGTCGGCGCGGCGCTCACCGCCTCGATCCGCCGCGGCGGGCTGATCCTCGCGATCCTGGTGCTGCCGTTGATGATCCCCACCCTCATCTTCGGCGTCTCGGCCGCGAACGCCGCGCTCGGCGGGGACATCCCCTTCGTCACGCCGCTCGCGATCCTGTTCGCGCTCACCCTGATCTTCGGCGTGATCGGCACCTTCGCCGCAGCGATCGCGCTGCGGGCAGGGGAGTGAGGATCTAGCCGATCCGCGGCCAGGTGTCGGAGAGGCGGTAGCCCTCCGGGAAGGGGTCGTCGGGGTCGAGCATCAGCTGCGAGGTGCCGGTGATCCAGGCCCGGCCCGCGATCGAGGGCACGATCGCCGGGCGCCCGTCGACGCGCGTCTCCTCCTCGATCCGGCACGCGAAGCGCGAGCCGACGATGGAGAGGCCGACGAAGGGCTCGCCCGAAGCGAGGAGCCCGCGGGCGTGGAGCGCCGCCATCCGCGCCGAGCAGCCCGTGCCGCAGGGCGAACGGTCGATCTTGCCCGGCATGATCGCGACCGCGTTCGCCCCCGTCAGGACGCCGTCCACGCGCGCGACGGGGGCCGCGATCTGGCAGAAGGAGACGTGGTCCCAGCCCGTCGCGCCCGGATGGCGGAAGCCGAGCTGCTCGTTCGCCGCGCGCGTGATCCGGATGCCGATCTCGGCGAGGTCGCGCGCCTCGTCGGGCGCGATGGCGAAACCGAGGGCGCTGGCGTCCGCGATGACGAAGCTGTCGCCGCCATAGGCGATGTCGACGGCGAGCGTGCCGAGGCCTGCGACCTCGAGCGGGGCGTCGAGCCGATCGACGAAGGAGGGCAGGTTGCGGATGCGCACGCGCTCGGCCTTGCCGTCGCGGCACTGCGCCTCGACCGCGACGACCCCGCCGGGCGCTTCGAGCAGGAGCCGGGTGACCGGCTCCTCCATCGGCACGAGACCGGTGTCGAGGAGCACGGTCGCGACGCACATCGCGTTCGAGCCCGACATCGGCGGCGTGTCCTCGGGCTCCATCACGATGAAACCGGCGGCGGCGCGGGGATCCTTCGGCGGCACGAGGAGGCTCACGTGCCGAAACACGCCCCCGCGCGGCTCGTTCAGGAGAAAACGCCGCAGCGCCCCGTCGCGCGCGAGAAAACGCGACTGCTCCCACACGCTCTCCCCCGGAGGCGGCGCCACTCCGCCCACCACCACGTCCCCGACCTCGCCCTCCGCATGGGCGTGGACGACGTGGACGAGCCTGTGCGTGCGCATGAAGACGGCCTCCCCCGATCCCTCCCGACCCCCCTCACCCCCGCGCCTCGTCCGCCACCTGGAACCCCTTCACGAAGGGGTCGCGGTCGTCGAGGGTGATGACGTTCTGGCCGGTCACGCGGGCCCAGCCTTCGATCGAGGGGACGATCGCGTCGCGATCGCCCACGCGGGTGCGGGCCTCGATGCGGCCGGTGAAGGTCGAGCCGATGATGCTCTCGTGGACGAAGGCCTCGCCCTCGGCGAGGCGCCCCGTCGCGGCGAGCTGGGCCATGCGGGCGGAGGTGCCGGTGCCGCAGGGCGAGCGGTCGATCGCCTTGTCGCCGTAGAAGACCGCGTTGCGGGCGCTCGATCCGGGCCGGCGCGGCCGCCCCGTCCAGAGGACGTGGGTGAGCCGGTCGATGCCGGGATTCTCCGGATGCACGATCGCATGGGCGGCGTTGAAGGCCGCGCGCAGGCGCGGGCTTAAGCGAAGGACGTCGGAGGGCTGCAGATCGGCGAGGTCGGCATAGCCCGGCTGCGGCTCGACGATCGCGTAGAAGTTCCCGCCATAGGCGACGTCCACGGACAGGGTGCCGAACCCCTCCACCGCGACCTCGTAGCCGCGGCCGAGGAGGAAGGACGGCACGTTCGTCAGCCGCACGGAGGCGACGTAGGGTCCCTCCATCACGTAGCGCGCCTCGACGAGGCCCGCCGGCGTGTCGAGCCGCAAGAGGCCCGGCTCGCGGGGCGTGACGAGGCCGTGCTCGACGATCGTCGTCACCGTGCCGATGGTGCCGTGGCCGCACATCGGCAGGCAGCCCGAGGTCTCGATGAACAGGATGCCGACGTCGCAATCCGCCCGCGTCGGCGGATAGAGGATCGCGCCCGACATCATGTCGTGCCCGCGCGGCTCGAACATCAGGCCGGTGCGGACGAAATCGAACTCGGCGAGGAAGTGCCGGCGCCGCTCGAACATGCTCGCGCCGTCGAGGCGCGGCACGCTGCCGCCGGCGACGACGCGCACCGGATTGCCGCAGGTATGCCCGTCGATGCAGTAGAAGGTGTGGCGCGCCATCTGAGGCCCCCTCCTCCGGCTCAGGCCGGCTCCTCGCGCCAACGCGCGTACCAGGTGCGGAACAGGTGCCATTGCGCGGTCGCGTAATGGCGCTGGCTGTCGGAGAGGGCGTCGCTCGCGTTGAAATGGAGCGCATACGCCTCGTCCCCCGCGAGCGTCGCGAGATGTTTGTAATAGAGGACGAGGTCTGGCCCCTCGTCGAAGGAGGAGAGGACGGCGAGCGCCTCGTCGAGCGCCTTGGCGCGCGCCCGCGCCGTCACGTCGCCCGCGGCCGCCTCCCGGCACAGGGCGACGAGGTGGAGCACTTCCGCCGGCAGCACGTTGCCGATCCCGGTGATCGCCCCGCGCGCCCCGCAATTCACGAAGCCGTGGTAGACGGCGGTGTCGACGCCCACGACGAGCAGCACCTGCGGATCGCGGCTCGTGATGAACTCGGCCGCGTAGCGCATGTCGGCGGGCCCGCCGAATTCCTTGAAGCCGACGAGGTTGCGGTGCTCGGCGCGCAGCGCGAAGAACAGGTCGGCGCGGGTGGCGAAGCCGTAATAGGGGCTGTTGTAGATGATCGCCGGCAGATCCGGCGCCGCCTCGAGGATCGCGGAGAAATGCGCCCGCTGGGCGCTCGCCGAGGTGCCGCGCGAGAGCACGCGCGGGATCACCATCAGCCCCTTCGCGCCGACGCGCGCCGCATGCGCCGCGTGCGCCACCGCGCTCGCCGTGTTGACGGCGCCCGTCCCGACGATGACCGGCACCCCCGCCTCGACGAGCCGCGCGACGCCCTCCATGCGCTCGGCATCCGTGAGGAGCGGCCAATCGCCCATCGAGCCGCAATAGACGACGCCCGCCATCCCCGCCTCGACGAGGGCGCGGCCCTTGGCGACGAGGGCGTCGTAATCGGGCTTCCGATCGCCGGTGCAGGGGGTCATCAGAGCGGGGACGCAGCCCTCGAAGATCGTGGTGTCCATGGCGTGCCAGCCTCGCGATCGCCTCGTCGGTCTCCTTTCAGACCATGCCGGAGGGGCGGCTGGCAAGGCGAGGCCGTGCGCATGCGGGCGGGCGCCGTCTCGCCTAGGGGGTCGGCTCCTCGCGCGCGCGTCGGCTCGCGAGCCCCAGGAGGCGGGCGGCGAGGCGGTTGAAGGCGTGCTCGGTCGCGGTGTCGCGCCCCCCGAGGAGCGGGATGCGCGCGCCGGTGCGGGTGAGCGTGTCGACAACGACGAAGCGGGCGACGTCGTCGCGCTCCCCGCCCGCCGACCACAGCATCTGGGCCGGGTAGGCGAGCGAGCCGAACAGCGGCACGAGCCCGACGAGAAGCGCGACGAAAGGCGGCTTCTGCCCGCGCGCGGCCGCGACGCTCGACCGGTAGAGCGTGTAGAGCGTGCGGTAGATCGGCCCGTCGATCGCGAAGACCAGGGCGAGGATCACGATCGGCACGCCGAGCAGCGAGAGCCCGCCGAGCACCACGATCTCGAGCACGAGGAAGCTCGCCTTCATGCCCAGATGCGAGCCGAAATCGGTGATGTAGGAGGAGCGCTCGCGCACGCTCGCCAGATCGCGCAGGAGCCGCTGCGCATCCGCCTCGCTCATCTGCCCGCGCTTGCGCCATTCGCCGATGCGATCGCGGACGTAGCCCTCGCCGATCTTGGTCCGGTAGCTCTGCGAGCTCACGAAGCGGCGCAGGCGGCGCAGGCGGCGCAGCGCCGCGCCCGGGCGGATCGCGCGCAGGCCTCGCCACAGGAGCCGCGGCAGCTTGACGGCGAGCCCCACCGCGAGCTTGCGCGCGGCCCGCCGCGCCTCGCGCAGGCGCCAGGCGAGGCGGTGGGCGCGATAATGCTCGGCCTCTTGCGGCGAGAGGCGCCCCTTGACGCGCTGATAATCGATCGCCCGGTCGTGGCGGGTCGTCTCCTTCCAGGCGCGCTGGTGCGCATCGAGCCGCGCGACCCGCGCCCGCAGCGCCGCGAGTCCCTCGGCCCCGAGCCGGTCGCGCAGGGCGCCCTCCTGCGCGTCGAGATAGGCGGCGAGCCGGGGCACGTCGACGTCGTCGAAGAGCGGACGACCATAGGCGAGCGCCTTGCGCAGATAGAAGCCGAACAGAGCCTGCGGCGTCACCGCGAAGAGCGCCGGCACTCCCGATTCGGCATCGACGAGCATGAAGCGGCCGGGCTCCGCGGCGCTCACGAGGAAATTGTTGAGCGCCACCGGATTGCCGCGCCCGGCCTGCCAGACGAGCCCGTCGAGCCCCGCTTCCTCGAGCTTCTCCTGGAGGCGCGGCATCAGATGGTCGCGCAGGCGCGGCATCGTCTCGTCGTGCGGGCGGAAGGGGTGGAGGAGCGGCACGAAGCCGCCCGGCACGTATTGCGTCGTGAGGACGAAGACCCGCGCCGCCTCGTCGAAGGAGACGCCGCAGGCATGGGCGATGCCCATCTCGCGGCCGAACCAGAGCGGCAGCAGCGCGGCGACGATCTCGCGGCGCTCGTGCGCGGCGCGCACCGCGTGCTCGTTCCAGATATAGGCGTTCGGCGCGCCGGTGGTGACGTAGTGGATGAGGTTGGCGAGCGTGTCCCCGTAGAACACCTTCACCGCGTAGGTTTCGCCGTCCCGCTCGACGCGCCAGACCTCGCCCGAGCGTCCCCGGCCGAGCCGTTTGCGGGTCTCGCCGTGCTCGGCGGATCTCGTCTCGTCGTCGCGCGTCGCGGTCACGGCCTGCGCTCTCCTCCCTCGTCGGTCGCGAGAAGGGCAAACCCGGCGGACGTGGCCCGCGTTCCGGCTTGCGCGCGCGATCGAGGCGCAGCCCATCCGCGGACGACGTGCCGCATCGACGGGGGCCTCTCACCCCGCGCGGCGCGGGGCGGCGTCGCTCGGGAGCGGGCGCATCAGCTTCGGCCGCCAGATGCCGAGCACGTAATTGGCGATCGCGATCGCGCCGACGGCGAGAAGGGTGCCCCATTCGAGCGCGAGGAGATCGGCGAGCGCGTCCGGGGGCGCCTCGCCCGTCGCCATCCGGGCGGCGACGCCCGCGGCGTAGTCCGCCTTCGCGCCGATGACGGTGAGCACCCCCTTGAACATCAGGATGCCGAGCGCCGCCTTCACCCACACCCAACCCATGTCGATGAAGGGCCGGTGCACCACCATCGCGACGAGGCCCGAGACGAGCGCGATCGCGAGCGAGGGCAGGAGCACGAGATTGCCGAGGAGCGCGATCGACGCGCGCAGATCCGCGTAGGCGGCAGGCGTCTCCTGCGGCGCGACGAGGAGGAGGACCGCGTAGGCCAAAAGCCCGCCGACGAGGCCGCCGGCGGCGATCGAGTGGAGGATCTTCACGGTCTTGCGCATGGGACGAGGCCTCGCGATCGGCGCATCCTCCGTTGTAGGGCGCTCCCGCGCGCGCGAAAAGAGACGCCGACGCGCGCGAGATCTCCCCGAGCGGGAAACCACGCCTTATCTTGGGGGCCCGCGCCGAACGAGGAGCCTCCCCCATGCCCGTCGCCCGTCTCGCCGATCGTGCCGTCATCGAGGTCGCGGGCGCGGACGCCGCGCGCTTCCTCGACGGTCTCGCGACGAGCGCGATCGGCATGACGCCGCCGACGCCGCGCTTCGCGGGGCTGCTGACGCCGCAGGGCAAGATCCTGTTCGACTTCATCGCCTTCCCGCTGGCGGAGACGTCCGAGCCGAGCTTCCTCCTCGATTGCGCCGCGGCCCAGGCGGAGGCGCTCACCAAGCGGCTGACCTTCTACAGGCTGCGCGCCAAGGTCGCGATCGCGCCCCGCGAAGACCTCGCCGTGCTCGCCGGCTGGGACGGCGCGGCGATCCCCGGGAGCGCGCGCGTCGGCGCGACCGATCCGCGGCTCTCCGCCCTCGGCTGGCGGGCGATCGTCGAGGCCAGCGAGGCAGAAGCCCTCGCGGACGCGTCGGCGGAGGCCTATCACGCCCACCGGATCGCGCTCGGCGTGCCCGAGGGCGGGCGCGACTTCCTGTTCGGCGAGGCCTTTCCGCACGAGGCTTTGATGGACCAGCTCGGCGGCGTCGATTTCGGCAAGGGCTGCTATGTCGGCCAGGAGGTCGTCTCGCGCATGCAGCACCGCGGCACCGCCCGCACCCGCATCCTGCCGGCGACCTATGCGGACGCGCTCGCGCCGGAGGTCGGCGTGGACGTGCTCGCGGGGGAGCGCGTGATCGGCCGCACCGGCAGCGCGGCGAACGGTCGCGGGCTCGTGATGGTGAGGCTCGACCGGATCGCCGACGCCCTCGCGGAAGGGCTGCCGATCGTCGCCGGGGGGCGTCCCTTGCGCGTCGCGCGGCCGCCCTTCGCGGCTTTCGAGACGCCCGGGATCGGGGCTGATTAACGAACCCTTGACCGCTCGGGTGCAAAGCTCCGCACGTTGTCGAGAGTTGCGTAACCGGAGCGTACCCCCATGTCCCTGCGTCAGCTGCGCGCGTCGCTCGCGGGCTCTGCCCTCGCGGGCTCGATCGCCGCTTGCGTCCTCGCCGCGAGCCCCGCCGCCGCCTTCCAGGCTCCCTCCGGCGGCTGGACCGTCACGATCGGCGTGATGGGGGCGGCCGTGCCGGTCTTCGAGGGCGCGGATTCGATGCGCTTCCGGCCGCTGCCGATCTTCTCCGTGCGGGCGGCGGGCACGAGCGCCCGCTGGCGCGCCCCCGACGATTCGATCCGCATCGGCTTGCTCGAGCACGACCGCCTGCGCGTCGGCGTCTCGGGCCGTCTGCGCGCCCCGCGCGAGGAGAAGGATTCGCACGCGCTGCAGGGGCTGCGCCGGGTCGGCTGGACGCCGGAGGTCGGCGTGTTCGCCGAGATCTGGGCTTCCGACGTGCTGCGCCTGTCGGTCGACGGGCGCCAGGGGATCGGCGGCCATCAGGGTTTCGTCGTCGATCTGGGCGCCGATTTCGTGGTGCGGCCGGAATCCTCCTACACGCTCTCGATCGGCCCGCGGCTCGCCTGGGCGAGCGAGAGCTACATGCGCTCGTATTTCGGGATCGACGCGGCCCATTCCGCCCTGACGGGGCTCCCGGTCTACCAGCCGTCCTACGGCCTGCGCTCGGTCGGCATCGTCGCCTCCGCCCAGGTGGCTCTGACGCAGGCGGTCACCGTCCACGCCTATGCGCGCTACGACCGGCTCGTCGGCCCGGTCGCCGAGGCGCCGCTCGTGCGCTTCCGCGGCTCGCGCAACCAGTTCGGCATCGGCGCGGGCATCTCCTACACCTTCGACTTCGGCGGCCCCCCGGCCCCGCGCTGGGATTGAGCGTTTGGGATCGTATGGATCGAGGGAGTGGTGTCATCCCCGGCCGGAGCACGCGTAGCGTGCGCAGGGGAAGGGGACCCAGCGATTCAGTTGCGCCGTAGGCGCTCCTGCCGCCGCCGTCCAGGCGGCTAGTCGCCGCCACGAGCGCTTGCTCCGCAAGCATCTTCTCATGCTGGGTCCCCTTCCCCGGGCGCGCCTTCGGCGCCCCGGCCGGGGATGACACAGGTGGTGAAGAAAACCTGCCGACGCTCACCCCATCACGCGCTCGAGGTGGCTCACCACGCGCTTGGCGCGCAGCTCGGCGACGATGCCGTTGAGGTGCTTCAGGTCCCAGACCGAGAGGTCGATCACGATCTCGGTGAAGTCCGGCGTGCGGCGGTTCATCGAGAGGTTGTCGATGTTGCCGTCGTGATCGGCGACGACCTGGGCGACCTGGGCGAGCGAGCCCGGCTCGTTGATGGTCTGGAGCCGGATGCGGGCGGGGAAGCGCTTCGTCGCGATCGCCTCGACGTCCCAGCGCACGTCGACCCAGCGCTCGGGCTCGTTCTCGAAGGCGGCGAGCGCCTGGGACTGGATCGGGTAGATCGTCATGCCCTCCCCGGGCGTGAGGATGCCGACGATCCGATCCCCCGGCACGGCGCCCGATTCGGGGGCGAAGCGCACGGGGAGGTCGGCGTTGAGCCCGCGGATCGGGATGGCGCCTTGCGAGCCGGAGCCGTCGGGGAGCTTCATCTTCAAGGGATCGTCGCCGATCGCCACCCAGCCCGCGCCGTTCGCGGCGGCGCCGGAGCTGGGCCGCGGCGCGTCCTTGAAGTCGGAATAGACGGCGCGCACCACGTCGCCCGAGAACATCTCGCCGCGCCCCACCGCCGCGAGCACGTCCTCGACCGAGCTGCGCGCGAGCCGCGGCAGGGCGGCTTTCAGCTTCTCCTCGGAAAAGGCCTTGCCGGCGCGCTCGAAGGCGCGCTCGAGGATCTGCAGGCCGAGCCCCGCATATTGCTTGCGCACCGCGGTTCGGGTCGCGCGCCGGATCGCCGCGCGCGCCTTCCCGGTCACGACGAGGCTCTCCCAGGCGGCGGGGGGCACCTGGCTGCCGCCGGCGCGGATGATCTCGACCTCGTCGCCATTGGCGAGCTCGGTGAGGAGCGGCGCCATCCGGCCGTTGATCTTGACGCCCACCGCCGTGTTGCCGACGTCGGTGTGGACGGCGTAGGCGAAATCGATCGGCGTCGCCCCGCGCGGCAGCGCGATGAGCCGCCCCTTCGGCGTGAAGCAGAACACCTGGTCGTGGAACAATTCGAGCTTCGTGTGCTCGAGGAAGTCTTCCGGATTGTCCGCCTCGGTGAGGAGGTCGATCGTGCGACGCAGCCATTGATAGGCGCGGCTCTCGGTCACCGAGCGGGAGAAATCGGAATTGTCCTTGTAGAGCGCATGCGCGGCGATGCCGTATTCGGCGATGTCGTGCATCGCCCGCGTGCGGATCTGCAGCTCGACGCGCTGGTGTCCGGGACCGACGACGGTCGTGTGGATCGAGCGGTAGTCGTTCTGCTTGGGCGTCGAGATGTAGTCCTTGTAGCGCCCGGGCACCATCGGCCAGGTCGTGTGCACGACGCCGAGCGCCGCGTAGCAGGCATCGACGTCGTCGACGACGACGCGAAACCCGAAGATGTCGGAGAGCTGCTCGAAGGCGACGGATTTGCGCTCCATCTTTTTCCAGATGGAATAGGGTCGCTTGCGGCGCCCGCTGACCTCCGCCGTGATGCCCTTGGCGGCGAGGCGGGCGGCGAGCTCGCGCTCGATCTCCTCGACGAGCCGCTCCGAGCGCGCCGAGAGCGCCTCGAGCCGCTTGAGGATGGTGTCGAAGGCGTCCGGGCGCAGGTTGTGGAAGGCGAGGTCCTCGAGCTCCTCGCGCATCTCCTGCATGCCCATGCGTCCGGCGAGCGGCGCATAGATGTCGAGCGTCTCCTCGGCGATGCGCGCGCGCTTCTCCTGCGGCATGTGATGCAGGGTTCGCATGTTGTGCAGCCGGTCGGCGAGCTTGACGAGCAGCACCCGCACGTCCTGCGAGATGGCGAGAAGCAGCTTGCGGAAATTCTCCCCCTGCGCCGCGCGCTTCGAGACGAGATCGAGCCGCTTGATCTTGGTGAGCCCGTCGACGAGCGCGGCGATCTCCGGGTTGAAGGTCGAGGCGAGCTCGTCGAGCGTCGCCGCGGTGTCCTCCACCGTGTCGTGCAGGACCGCGGCGACGATCGTCGAATCGTCGAGCTTCAGATCGGTGAGGATCGCGGCGACTTCGAGCGGATGGGCGAAGAACGGATCGCCGGAGGCGCGCTTCTGGGTGCCGTGCGCGCGCATGGCATAGACATAGGCACGGTTGAGGAGCGTCTCGTCCGTGCCGGGATTGTAGCGACGCACCCGCTCGACGAGCTCGTATTGCCGCATCATGGGGGTTGGTGGAACCTCGATCTCACGCCGCGCACCTGTTCATATAGAGATAGCGCGGGAAGACTTCCACGGGGTTACGATCGGGGAGGCACCATGCCTCTCCCCCCCTTTTTCCCCCTCTCACAACACCTCGAACCCGCCGTTTCGCGCCGGGTCGAGCTCCGCCGGCAGCCGTCCCGTCGGGGCCGCGCAGGGGCCGCCCGCGCGCAGCATCAGGCGCCCCGAGCCGGGCTCGGCGAGGAGGCGCTCGCTCTCGACGATCACGGCGCCCCGGCGGATCAATGTCGTCGGCCAGCCGCGGACCTTGCGCCCGGCATAGGGCGTGAAGCCGACCGCGTCGCGCATGCCCTCGTCGGTGAAGGTGACCTCGCGCGAGGGGTCCCAGATCGCGATGTCGGCGTCGCGGCCGATCTCGATCGCGCCCTTGCGCGGCAGATTGTAGATCCGCGCGGGCGCGGTCGCGGTCAGCTCGACGAACGCCTCGAGCCCGAGCGCCCCGGCCGGGCCGTCCTCGCGCGCCATCGCGTCGAACAGGAGCGGCAGGCGCGCTTCGAGCCCCGGCACGCCGTTGGCGATCTCCTTGAAGGTGGGCGAAGCGCCGGCCGCGAGCTTGCCGGTCTCGTCGAAGCGGTAGGGCGCGTGGTCGGAGGAGATCGTCTGCAGATCGCCGAGCGCGAGCGCGCGCCAGAGCGCCTCCTGGTCGGCGGCGGCGCGGGCGGGGGGCGAGAACATCCATTTGGCGCCCTCCAAACCCGGCTTGTCGAGATCGTCGGCCGTGAAGAACAGATATTGCGGGCAGGTCTCGGCGAAGATCTTGGCGCCCTCCCCGCGCAGCCGCCGGATCGTCGCGGCGCCCTCGGCGGTCGAGACGTGGAAGATCATCACCGGCTGGTCGAGCAGCAGCGAGAAGCGCCCGAGCCGCTCGAAGGCCTCCACCTCCGAGAGCCGCGGGTGGGATAGCGCGTGGAAGCGCGGCGCCGTGTGCCCGCGCGCGAGGAGGCGCTTGACCACGAAGGAGATCATCCCGTGGTTCTCGGCGTGCACGCAGACCATCGCCCCGTGCGCCCGCGCGACCGCCATCACCTCCAGCAATTGCTCGTCCGAGAGCCTGATCCGATCGTAGGTCATGAAGGCCTTGATCGAGGAATGCCCGCGCGCGATCAGCCCCGGCAATTGCGCGAGGGCGCGCTCGCTCGGATCGGCGACGATCATGTGGAAGGCGTAGTCGATCATCGCGCCGCGGGCCGCGCGCGCCTCGTAATCGGCGACCACCTCCTCGAGATCGAGGCCGACATGCTGGGCGGCGAAGGCGATCACGCTCGTCGTGCCGCCGAAGGCCGCCGAGCGGGTGGCGCTCTCCCAGGTGTCGGCGTTCATGAGCCCGCCGGCCGAGACCTGCTCGATATGGGCGTGGCTGTCGATGCCGCCGGGCATGACGTAGCGCCCGCGCGCGTCGATCTCGCGCCGCCCGGCGGGCAGGCCGCGGCCGATCGCGACGATGCGCTCGCCCGCGACCGCCACGTCCGCCTCGAAGCGGCCGGAGGACGTGACGACGGTGCCGCCGCGGACGACGAGATCGTGGATCGGCTCGGACATGCGCTTTCCCCTTCGCGTTCGGGCGCTACTGGACAACGACGCGGGACGGGTTTCAATGCCCGCGACGGCGACGAGGGAGACGAAAGCGAATGGGCGCGCGCGCACGCATCCTGGTGATCAACCCCAACAGCAACGACGTGGTCACGCAGGGCCTCGCCGAAGCCGTGGCGCCGCTCGCGAGCCCGGAGGGGCCGGCGATCGACTGCGTCACGCTGGCCGAGGGGCCCTTCGGCATCGAGAGCCAGGCGGACGTGGAGAGCGTCACGCTCCCCCTCGCCCGCCGCGTGGCGCGCGATCCCGCCGACGCCTACGTGATCGCCTGCTATTCCGACCCCGGCCTCGCGGTGTGTCGCGAGGCGACGAGCCGGCCCGTGCTCGGCATCGCCGAATGCGGCATCCTCACCGCGATGGCGCGGGGGGACCGGTTCGGCGTGATCGCGATCCGCACCCGCTCGATCCCCCGCCATCTGCGCGGCCTGCGGCAGATGGGCGTCGTCTCGCGGCTCGCGGGCGAGCGCGCGCTCGAGATGTCGGTCGCCGAGACCGCGTCCGGCGAGGGCACCTTCGCGCGCCTCGTCGAGGTGGGGACGGCGCTTCGCGACGTCGACGGCGCGGACGCGATCGTGCTCGGCTGCGCCGGCATGGCCCGCCACCGCGCGCCGCTCGAGGACGCGCTCGGCATCGCCGTGATCGACCCGACGCAGGCCGCCGTCGCGATGGCCTTGGGGATCTTGGCGCGGGGGTGATCGGCGCGGGGTTGAGGGGGGGGCTCAGCCCATGCCCAACCCCGCGTCCCAATAGGGCGTCTCCCCGTAGAGCTCCACCAGGAACGCCACGAAGGCCCGCGTCTTCTGCTCGAGGTGCCGCCGGCTCGGATAGACCGCGTGGACCGCGACGCGGGGTGAGGAGCGGTAGGCGGGCAGCACGCGGGCGAGCTTGCCCGATTGCAGCTCGGGCCCGACGTCCCAGGTCGAGCGCAGCGCGATGCCCGCGCCCGCGAGCACCGCCTCGCGCACCACCTCGCTCGAATTGGTGCGCAGCGGCGTCGTCACCTTGACGCTCACCGGCCCGTCCGGCCCCTCGAGCCGCCATTCCCCGCCGCCATGGACGAGGAGCGTGTGGCGCGCGAGGTCGTCGAGGGAGGCGGGGAGCCCGTGCGCGGCGAGATAGGACGGGCTCGCGACGAGGATGCGGTGATTGGGCGCGAGCTTGCGCGCGATCAGGCTCGAATCAGTGAGATCGGCGATGCGCACCGCGACGTCGAAGCCTTCGCCGACGATGTCGACGAAGGCGTCGGACAAGACGAGCTCCACCTCGAGCTTCGGATTGGCCTCGAGGAAGCGCACGAGATGGGGCGCGACGTGCATGCGCCCGAACGAGGTCGGCGCCGAGACGCGCAAGAGCCCGCGCACCTCCGCCGAGCCGCTCATCGCCCAGGCCTCCGCCTCCTCCACCGCCGCGAGGATCGCCGCGACGCGCTCGTGGAAGCCGCGGCCGACCTCCGTCAGGGCGAGCTGGCGCGTCGTCCTCTGGAGGAGCCGCACGCCGAGCCGCTCTTCGAGCCGGCGCATGCGCTTCGACACCACCGCCGGCGAGAGCCCCAGCTCCCGCCCCGCCGCCGACATCGAGCGCGCGGCGACGATGCGCGCGAAGACGTCGAGATCTCCCAGCTTGTCCATGAACGAACTCGATTGTTTCCGTGGGAGAAACAATCTACCGCACCCGGCGCGCCTGTTAAGTCTCGAAAAAGCGGCTACATTGGAATTCACGAATGGAAGGGGGCGCCCGCGCTCGTGCGCGCCCGGGCGGAGCCCGCCCGCGCCCGGGCGAAGCCCGCCGCAGAAGACGAGTGACCGAGGAGGACGCCCATGACGATCGCCTTCCCCGTGCCGGACAGGGACATCCTCGCGCGCCGCGAGGCGATCCTCGAGGGGCTGTCGCGCCTCGTCGCGCCCGACGCGCTGATCGCGAGCGAGGACGAGCGCCGCGCCTTCGACACGGACGCGCTGACCGCCTATCGCAAGATGCCGCTCGCGGTGGTGCTCCCCTCCTCGACGCGGGAGGTGGCGGACGTGATGCGCTTCTGCCACGAGAACGGCGTCAAGGTGGTGGCGCGCGGAGCGGGCACCTCGCTCGCCGGCGGCGCCATCCCGCAGGAGGACGCGGTGGTGCTCGGCGTCTCGAAGCTCAACCGGGTGATTTCCGTCGATTACGCCAATCGCGCCATGCGGGTCGAGGCCGGCATCACCAACCTCGCGATCAGCCAGGCGGTGGCCCACGAGGGCTTCTTCTACGCGCCCGACCCGTCGAGCCAGCTCGCCTGCACGATCGCCGGCAACGTCGCCATGAATTCCGGCGGCGCGCATTGCCTGAAATACGGCGTCACCACGAACAACCTCCTCGGCCTCACCGTGGTGCTCGTCGACGGCACCGTCGTCGAGATCGGCGGCGACATGCTCGATGCCGCGGGCTACGACCTCCTCGGCCTCATGACGGGCTCGGAGGGCCAGCTCGGCATCGTGACGGAGGCGACGGTGCGCATCCTGCGCGCGGCCGAGGGCGCGCGCCCGGCGCTGATGGGCTTCGAGACGGTGGAAGCGGCGGGCGCCTGCGTCGCGGCGATCATCGCGGCGGGCATCATCCCCGTCGCGCTCGAATACATGGACCGCCCGGCGATCCGCATCTGCGAGGATTTCGCCAAAGCCGGCTATCCGCTCGACGTCGACGCGCTCCTCATCATCGAGGTCGAGGGCTCGGAGGAGGAGATCGAGGACGCGCTCGCGCGCATCGTGAAGGTCGCCGAGCCCTTCGCGCCGAAGGTGATGAAGGTCGCGCAGTCGGAGGCCGAGGCCGCGGCGATCTGGAAGGGCCGCAAATCCGCCTTCGGCGCGACCGGCCGCGTCGCCGACTACATCTGCATGGACGGCACCATCCCCACGGGCCGGCTGCCGGAGGTGCTCGCGGGCATCGACCGGATCGTGAAATCCTACGGGCTCGGCGTCGCCAACGTCTTCCATGCCGGCGACGGCAATCTCCACCCGCTCGTGATGTTCGACACCGCGAAGCCCGGCGAGATGGAGAAGGCGGAGGCCGCGGGCGCGGACATACTCAAGCTGTGCGTCGAGGTCGGCGGCTGCCTCACCGGCGAGCACGGCGTCGGCATCGAGAAACGCGATCTGATGACGACGCAGTACACGCGCGAGGATCTCCACCAGCAGATGCGCGTGCGCGGCGTCTTCGACCCGCTCTGGCTGCTCAACCCCGCCAAGGTCTTCCCGCTCGACGGGCGGATCGCCGCCTGATCCGCCAGAGGACGCTTCGATGACGCTCCACGTCCCGACGAGCGAAGACGAGGTCGCAGGCCTCGTCGCCGAGGCGGTCGCCTCGCGCACGCTGCTCTGCGTCTGCGGCGGCGACACCAAGGCCGGGATCGGCCGCCCGGCCCAGACGCAAGCGACCCTCTCGACCCGCGCGCTCGCCGGGATCACGCTCTACGAGCCGGCCGAGCTCGTGATCGGCGCGCGCGCCGGCACGCCCGTCGCCGAGGTCGAGGCCGCGCTCGGGGAGAAGGGCCAGCGTCTCGCCTTCGAGCCGCCCGATCTTCGCGCGCTGATGGGGAGCGCGGGGACGCCGACGATCGGCGCGCTCGCCGCCGCGAACCTGTCGGGCCCGCGCCGCATCCAGGCCGGCGCGGCGCGCGACGCGCTGATCGGCGTGCGCTTCGTCAACGGGCGCGGCGAGGCGATCAAGAATGGCGGGCGGGTGATGAAGAACGTCACCGGGCTCGACCTCGTCAAGCTCCAGGCCGGCGCCTACGGCACGTTGGGCGTCCTCACCGAGGTGATCTTCAAGGTGCTGCCGGTGCCGCAGCGCACGGCGACGCTCGTCTATTCCGGCCTCGACGACGTGAGCGGGGTCGCGGCGCTCTGCGCGGCGCTGGGCTCGCCCTTCGAGGCGACAGGCGCGGCGCATCTGCCGGGCGCGGACGGGGAGGGCGCGCGCACGCTCGTGCGCATCGAGGGCTTCGACGCCTCGGTGACCTATCGCCTCGGCGAGCTGCGCCGCCTGCTCGCGGATTACGGCGAGCCGGCAATCGTCGAGGGCGCGGACGGCGAGGGGATTTGGCGCGGCGTGCGCGACGTGGCGCCCCTCGTCACGCCCGCCGATCGCGCCGTGTGGCGGATCTCGACGGCGCCGACCCGCGGCCCCGCTCTGGTCGCCGCGATCGCGGCCGAGACGGACGCGCGCGCGCTCTACGATTGGGGCGGCGGGCTCGTCTGGCTCGCCGTCGAGGCGAGCGCGGCCGCAGCCGACCTCGTGCGCCGCGCGACGCGCGCGCATGGCGGCTACGCGACCCTGATCCGCGCGCCCGCCGACCTGCGCGCCGCGATCGACGTCTTCGAGCCGCTCTCCGAGCCGTTGATGCGGATCACCAAGGGCATCAAGACGAGCATCGACCCGCATGGGATCTTCAATCCCGGGCGGATGTATGCGGGGGTGTGAGGGGATGGATCGTCTCACGTGTGTCATCCCGGACGCCGAAGGCGATCCGGGAACCAGATCCGCGACGGTTCAGTCGCAGCCTGTAGGCTGCGTTTCTCGGGGGTGACCCGCTCATCCGTCGAGACGCGAGCGCGGCATGCGCGCTCGGGCAAACGTCGAGTTGATGGGTCCCGGATCGCCTTCGGCGTCCGGGATGACAGCGGTGGGAATTTCGTAACGGCGTGCAAAAAGGCGAAGGTTCAGGCGATGCAGACCAACTTCACCCCCGAGCAGCTCGCCGATCCCGCCATGCGGGAATCGGAGAAGATCCTGCGCACCTGCGTGCATTGCGGCTTCTGCACCGCGACCTGCCCGACCTATCTCCTGCTCGGCGACGAGCTCGACAGCCCGCGCGGGCGCATCTACCTGATGAAGGACATGCTCGAGAACGGCAAGCCGGCGACGGCGGAAGTCGTCAAGCATGTCGACCGCTGCCTGTCCTGCCTCTCCTGCATGACGACCTGTCCGTCCGGCGTGCATTACATGCACCTCGTCGGCCATGCCCGCGCCTATATCGAGGAGACGCATACCCGCTCCTGGCACGACCGGCTGGTGCGCACGATTCTCGCCAAGGTGCTGCCCTACCCGAACCGCTTCCGCCTCGCTTTGATGGGCGCGACGCTCGGGCGGCCGCTCGCGGGGTTCTTGGCCGCGATTCCCGGCGTGGGCCCGCGGCTTGCCGCGATGCTCTCGCTCGCCCCCTTCCCGCTGCCGGGCCGCGCGGCGAGCGACGGGGCGATGGTTCATGCCGCGCAAGGCGAGCGGCGCGGGCGCGTCGCGATCCTGCAGGGCTGCGCCCAGCGCGTCCTCGATCCCGGCATCAACGAGGCGACCGTGCGCCTCCTCACCCGCGCGGGCATCGAGGTCGTGCAGGCGAAGGACGAGGGCTGCTGCGGCGCCATCGTCCACCATATGGGCCGCGCGCATGACGGCCACGCGCTCGCCAAGCAGGCGATCGAGGCGTGGACGCGCGAGATCGAGGGCGAGGGGCTCGACGCGATCGTGATCACGGCGTCGGGCTGCGGCACCACGATCAAGGATTACGGCTTCATGTTCCGCGACGACCCGGCCTGGGCGGACAAGGCCGCCCGCGTCTCGGCGCTGGCCCGCGACGTGAGCGAATACGTGACGAGCCTGAAGATCGTCGACCCCGCGCGCGACGTCTCGCACCTCACGGTCGCCTATCATTCCGCCTGCTCGATGCAGCACGGCCAGCAGATCCGCACCGAGCCGAAGACGCTCCTCAAGAAGGCGGGCTTCGTCGTCAAGGACGTGCCCGAGGGCCATATCTGCTGCGGCTCGGCCGGGACCTACAACATCCTTCAACCGGAGATCGCGGCGCAGCTGCGCGCCCGCAAGGTCGCCAATATCGAGCGCACGAAGCCCGACCTGATCGCCACCGGCAATATCGGCTGCATGACCCAGATCGGGAAGGGCACCGACATCCCCATCGTCCACACCGCAGAATTGCTCGACTGGGCGACGGGCGGGCCGATCCCGCAGGCGCTCGAGGCGGCGGGGATCGCCGAGCGCGCGCCCCGGCGCGCCCGCGCAGCGGCGGAGTGAGCGCGACCGCGCGCGCCGAGCCGTCGACCGGCGTCGCGCGAGAGGCCCGTCACCGCCCCGACGTCGTGAGCCGCTCGAAGCGCCAGGCGAGGCGGGTGGTCGCGCGCGGGTCGAAGGCGACGACGATCTGGCGGGCGCGGCGGGCGCCGTCCGTCGCGGAGAGGTAGAGGCTGTCTTCGAGGGCTGCCGCGACGCCCGCCTCGGGCTCCTCCAGCACGAATTGCCAGGTCTCTCCGTTGGCGAGCGCGAGCAGGACCACGCGGCCGCCCTGGGCGAGGCTCGCGCGCACCGAGGGGTGCAGATGGAAGCGCGCCTGCGCGCGGCCGGCCTTGCCGTTCCCCACGAGCGTGTCGCTGCCGGCGACGCGGGAGCCGTCCGCCGCCGCGCTCCAGCGCCGCTCGTGGACGAGCCCGAAGGCGCGCGCATAGCCGTCGTGACGGGCTTCGAGCACGTGCGGGCCGGGGCGCGCGACGTGGACCTCGGAGGGCCCGTCGACCACGACCGGACCGAGGCGCCGGACGGCATAGGCGGCGGCGAGCCGGCCGATCGCACCGCGGGCCTGCGTCGCGAAGGTCGCGCTCGAGGCGTCTTCCAGGGTGATCGTCGAATGCGCGGGGGTGGTGCGGGCGGGCTGCGCGAGAGGGTCCGTGAGGTCGCGCGGCAGGCCGATATTGACGACGATCCGCGCCTCCCCGCTCGACAGCTCGAAGGAGAGCGCGCCCGCGGTCGCGTCGGCGGCGAAGACCGGCGGCGGCGGCGCGCCGACATCGGCGACGAGGACGAGCCGCCCCGCCTCCATCCGCTCGTAGCCCGACAGGAGCCCGCGCTGGAGCGGGCTCGCGCGGCCCTCGTCGTAGAACAGGAGCATCGTCAGGTGGTCGACGGGCGTCGAGCCCATGCCGTTGAAATGGCTGAGCGTGCCGTCCCCGTGGCGCAGGAGCCGCAGCATCGGCGGCATCCGGTCGATCGCCTTGATCAGCGCATCGGGGGGCTCGAGGCCGCGGGCGAGGTAGACCTGCTTGAGGGGTAGGAGATCGAGGAGGAGGTCCAGCACCGCACGGGGGTTGCGTCCGACATGACCGCCGTCGGCGAGGATCTGCGCGTCGAGCTCGCGCCGGACGAGCTTCGTCGCCTGCCGCCCCATGGTCGCGCAGCCCTCGCAGGTGAGCCCGGCATAAGCGAGCGCGATCGAGGCCTGCAGCCGCACGATCGGGCGCGGATGGGCCGTCGCGGCGCGCGCGACGATGCGCAGGTCGCGGGCGATCTGGCGCATGAAGCGCTGGTAGAAGGCGTGGTCCGCGCCGTCGAGCACGAGCGGCGACTGGCTGAGGAAGGAGATCACCCGCCGCGCCGCGACCTCCGGCTTGCGCAGCCGCGGCCCCCGCGCGAGGCGCAGGAACTCGTCGACGAGGGCGCGGGCATTGGCGCGCGCCAGGGCGGTGTCGGCGGCGCTCAGATGACGCAGCCAGGAGAAGCCCCACAGCGTGTCCGCCCAGCCGTCGGAGGGCGGCTCGGCGAGAAAGGGCGAGCGCCCGCCGGTCGCGACGGCCCGGCCCGCGAAGACGTAGGAGCCCGCATAGATGTCGTCGGCGATGGTGGCGTCGCTCGTGCGCAGGTCGGGGGGCACGATCAGGAGCCGATCGGGCGTGCGCGGTCGCACCGCCCCGAGCCCGATCAGGCCCGCGGCGCCGATGCGCAGCGTCCGGCCCGCTTCCCCGAGCGCGATCCGGATGAGCCGCCAAACGTCCGGCGTGTTGGTCACGTCGTCCCCTCGTCTGGCCCCGATACGAGAATGAGCGTCCTCAGGGTTAACGGCGGGTCAACGCGAAAGCCTCCATCCTCCGAAATTTCGCGGGAGACGTCCCGTCGATCAGGTCGAGGCGCGTCGGAAGCGGGCGGCGAAGAAGCCGTCGAGCCCCGGCGCCTCGGGCAGGAGCGCATGGCTCGGTAGGATGCGCAGGTCGCCCTTGCGCGTCACGGCGGCGGCGAGGCCGCCGACCTCCTCGGGCCGGATCGGCTCGCGGACGAGACCCGGATGCTGCTCGAGCGCGGTGCGCGCCTGCGCCTCGCCCTCCTCCGGCTCGAGCGAGCAGGTGCAGTACACGATCCGCCCTCCGGGCCGCACGAGCGCGATCGCGGCGTCGATCAGGCGCGTCTGGATCGCCGCGAGCGCCGCGATGTCCGCCTCGCTCTTCGTCCAGGCGACGTCGGGATGCCGGCGCAGCGTGCCGGTCGAGGAGCAGGGCGCGTCGACGAGGACGGCGTCGAAGGCCTCGCGCTCGGGCAGAGCGGTGGCGTCGGCGACGCGGATCTCGGCTTCGAGCCGCAGCCGCGCGAGGTTCTCCTCGAGCCGCGCGAGCCGCTCGCGGGAGCGGTCGACGGCGAGGACCCGCGCGCCGGCGGCGGCGAGCTGCGCCGTCTTGCCGCCGGGCGCGGCGCACAGATCGGCGATCCGCTCGCCCGGCCGCGGCGCGAGCAGCCGCGCGGGCATCGCGGCGGCGGCGTCCTGCACCCACCAGGCGCCCTCCGCATAGCCGGGCAGATCCGGCACCGGCGTGCGTTGGCGCAGGCGCAGGCTCCCCGTCGGCAGGAGGATCGCGTCGAGCGGGGCGACCCATTCGGCGGGGTCCCCGCGGGTCGTGAGGTCGAGATCGGCCTCCGCTCGGCAGGCGCGCGCGATCGCTCCGGCGACGTCCGCGCCGTAGGTCTTGCGCCAGCGCGCGGCGAGCCAATCGGGAGTATCGCGCATCGGATCGGCCGCCGCCTCGGCGCGGATCGCCTCCGCCTCGCGCGCGATCCGGCGCAGCACCGCGTTGACGAGGCCCCCCGCCCGCGCGAGCCGCCGATCCGCGCTCGCGATGGCGACGGCCGTGCCGACGGCGGCATGGTCGGGCACGTCGAGGAACAGGATCTGCGCGGCGCCGATCGCGAGGAGCGCCTCGAGGCGGGGATCCTCCACCGGACGGTCGAGCCGCTGCGCGATCGCCGTGCGGATCGTGCCGAGCCGGCGCATCGTGGCGACCGCGATCGCGCGGGCGAGCGCCCGGTCGCGCGGCTCCATCGCGAGGCGGGCGCCGCGGGCGGCGAGGACGTCGTCGAGCGACGTCTTCGCGCGCAGCGTCTCGGCGACGCCGTCGAGGGCGAGCCGGCGCGGCGCGAGGCCGGCGGTCGCGTCGTCTGCGGGGGACATCGATCGGCTCCTCGTCGGCGGCCTCTCGCGGCGCGAATCGCGACGGCGCGAGGGATCGTCGTGCGCCGCCGGGCCTCTATAGAGCCTCGCGCCGTCCGATGGAAACGCCTCCGGCGCTCACGCCCAGAAGGGTTTCGCGGAAGCCAGCCGCTTCACCGCCTTCGCCGCCGCGGCGAGATGCTCGGCGGCCGCGTCCTCGGCGTCCGGCCGGGCGAGCCGCGCGAGGCCCTCGGCGAGGAGCGGGTCCGGCTCTGGGAAGCTCGCCGCGAGCCGATCCCCGACCGCGAGATCGTTGAGCGCGCCGAGATCCTCCTGGAGCGCCTCGAGCGCGTCGAGCGTCGCCTCGTGGCGCGCGCCCGCCGCCTTGGCGGAGAGATCGCCGGCCTCGCCGCCGACGAAGATGCCGGCGAAGAACTCGGTCGCGTAGCGCAGCTTCTTCACCGCGATGCGCAGATCGTGCCGCGCCTCGATCGACAAAGCCGCGAGCGCGCGCCGGGCGGCGCCCTTGCCGATCGGCTCGGCGAGGGTGTCGCGCCGGCCGGGCTTGGCGGTGGGCGTGCAGCCGAGGCCCGCGAGCACCTTCGCCGCGCGCTTGCGCAGGCTGCGCCGGGCGAAGCGCGCGACGGGCTCGTCGCGGGTCGCGTTCGCCCCCTCGCGCCAATTGCCGGCCTCGACGAAGGCGGCCGCGTCGATCTGCATCAGCCGGTAGCGCGCGCTCGACGAGGCGGCGAGCGCACCGGCGAAGGCCTCCTCCCTCCGCGCGGCGAAGGCCTCCGACAGGCGCACGAGCGCGGGATCCTCGGGATCGCCGGCGCGCATCGGCTCCACCACGGTCGCGATCACGACGTCGAGATCGCGCGCGGCGCCGAGCTGGTCGGCCATCCATTTCAGCTCGGCCGAGAGGGCGCGGCGCGGCCCCTCCTCGAGGATCGGCGCGAACAGCGAGAGCGCCGCCCGCAGGCGCCGGAGCGCGACGCGCGACTGGTGCACGGCGCCCGGCGCGCGCTGCTCGCGCAAAGCCGCCTCGTTGCCGGCAAGCTGCTTCAGGCAGGCGCGGGCGATCGCCTGGAAGGCCTCGCCGGCGGACATGGCGGGTGTGAGGCCCGGCGGCACCTGCTTGACGATCCGCGGGCCCTCGCCCGCCGCGAGCGCCGCTCCGCGCTGCGCCTTCGAGCGCGTGCCGAGCGACAGGGGCGCCGCCTCGGCGAGGCCGCGCGCGATGCGGAAGAGATCGGCGTGGGTGCCCTGGACCAGCTCGAGCTCGATCTCGCAGAAGGGCTCGCTACGCTCGCCCACGCGGACCGTGCCCTCGTCGAGGACGAGGCGCGCCTGCGCGCCGGATTCGTCGAGGGAGAGGATGCGCCTGCGGGTCTCGACCGCGTAGAGCGGCGCGAGCGCGGCACGGACCTTGCGCTTCGCGAACAGCTTCGCGAGCGGCGTCGCGGCGAGGGCGTCGAAATCGAGCGTGTCGCCGGCGACCCGCACCTCCCATTCGTCGCGATCGAACAAGCCGGCCGCGGCGCCCGAGCCGATCTTCAGCGTCTGGATGCGGACGCGGCCCTCGCGGCGGATGCGCAGGCTCGCGCCGTGCGCGGCGAGCCGTCCGTCGGGCGTGTCGAAATAGGTGGCGAGGAGGCGCCGCGGCGCCTTCGCCTTCGCGAGCGCGGCGGCGAAGGCCGCGTGCCCGCGCAGGGCGTCGAGGGCGGTCCGGTCGAGATCGAGCTTCAGCTCGATCTCGCGCAGGGGCGCGATCGGGCTGTCGGTGGGCGCGGCGTCGCCGATCGCATCGGCAGCGCCCGCGTCGTCGATCGGGGCGTCTTGATCGGGGGGAGACATCGCGCGGCTCCGTGGACTTGGACACGGCGCCATCCAGATCCGATGCCGCGACGGATTGCAAACCTTTCCCGGAGAAAGGGGTTCCTGCGATGATCCACCCCCGGCTAAGGATCGGGGGCTGCGGCGGGCCGTCAACCCACGCGGGCGACGTGGAGATCGGCGAAGGCGCTCATCACGCGGTCGCGGCCGGAAGACTTGGCGTCGTAGAGCGCGATGTCGGCGCGCTTGAGGAGGCCCTCGACGGTCTCGCCGTCGGACCACTCGCTCACCCCGTAGCTCGCGGAGACGCGCAGGGGACCGGTGCGGCCGCGCACCCGCAGCTGGGACAGACGCTCGCGCAGGCCCTTCGCCACCTCGGCGCCTTCGAGCCCGCGCTTGCCCGGCAGACCGATGGCGAATTCCTCGCCGCCCATGCGCCCGGCGAAGCCCCCCGACGCAGCGGCGTATTCGGCGAGCAGCGCGCCCACCGCGCGGATGGTGGCGTCGCCGACATCGTGGCCGTGGCCGTCGTTGATCGTCTTGAAATGGTCCATGTCCATCAGGACGAGGGAGAGCCGGCCGTGGTCGCCCTGCCGACGCGCGGCATCGGCGAGCCGGCGCACGAAGGCGCCGTGATTGTAGAGGCCCGACAAGGAATCGGTCTCGGCGAGCTTGATCAGCTCGCGCTGCATGCCCGTGACGCGTTGGGCCGCGCGCAGGCGCGCCTGCAGCTCCTCGGCGACGGGCGGCTTCGAGATGAAGTCGTCGGCGCCCGAATCGAGCGCCTCGGAGAGGTTGCGCACGTTCTTGAGCGAGGACATCGCGATGATGTAGAGCGGACGGCGCTCCTCGGCCAGCAATCGGGCCGACCAGCACAGCTCGAAGCCGGCGATGGGGCGCGTCTCCAGGCTCGTGATCAGCGCGTCGACGCTCGGCGTGTCGGTCACGTGGGCGAGCGCCTCGCGGCTGTCGGTGAAGACGTCGACCCGGTGTCCGCGCGGCTCGAGCATGCCCGCGACGACCTTGAGAACGACACGGCTCGTGTCGACGACGACGATATGCATGGTTGCGTTCGCCCCAGCGGAAGACGAAGGCAAACTTAGCGACGTGCGTTTAAGAACCGCCTAACGACGCAGCGTCCAGCGCGGCTCTTGCCCCGTCATTCGCGGCCTTCGATCCGTTTTTGCGCCTGAGCATGGGCGTGCGGATCGCCGACATGCAGCCAGATCCCGTCGAGGCGCAGGCCGAAGAGGCGGCCGCGCGCGAGGGCGCGATCGAACAGCAGGTTGAGCGAGAAGGGCTCGTCGGGCGTGTCGGCGAAGAGCCCGGCGTGGAGGATCGCGACGCCGGCATAGGCGAAGGGCGTCACCCGCCGCTCGGCGCGGCGCGCCAGCCGCCCGTCGGCATCCATGTCGAAATCGCCGGGCTGGTCGAAGCCGACGCTCGTCACGGTCGCCGCGAGGAGGAGCGCGACGTCCATGCGGTCGGGATCGTAGAATTCGATCAGGCGCTCGATATTGGAGCGCGGGCCCTCGAGCCAGATCGAATCCGTGTTGTGCACGAGGAAGGGCCCCGCCCCGAGGCTCGGCAGCGCGCGCTTGGTACCGAGCCCGGTGTCGAGGAGCCGCTCGCGCTCGTTCGAGACGACGACGCGCGGCGCGGCGTCGCGGCGGGCGAGATGCGCCTCCATCAGGTCGGCGAGATAGTGCACGTTGACGATCGCGGTCTCGACGCCGGCCTGCGCCAGCCGATCGAGCGCATGATCGATCAGCGCGCGCCCGCCGACCTCGATCAGCGGCTTCGGCGCGGTGGTGGTGAGAGGGCGCAGGCGCCGTCCGTAGCCGGCTCCGAGCACCATGGCCGTGGTGGGGCGGACGTTCACGAGGGGTCTCCGGCGGCGTGCCCGGCGGCGTCGCCGCCCGCGAGGCGCGGCGCGTGCGTCGCGTACCAGGCCTTCACCCGCGCGAGCGCCGGATGGGCGAGGTTGCGGGTCAGGTAGGTCTCGACGCGGGGGATGTGGCCGAGATAGCCGCTCTTGCGGTCGCGCCTGTCGAGCCGCGTGAAGATGCCGAGGATCTTCGTCGCGCGCTGGGCGCCGAGGATGGCGTAGGACCGCGCGAAGGCGGCGACGTCGAAGCCGGGCTCGCGCACGCGCCGCTCGCGGGCGTAGAGCGAGAGGAGCTTCAATTCGAGATCGGGCGGCACCGTCACCCGCGCGTCCTGCAGGAGCGAGACGAGGTCGTAGGCCGGGTGGCCGAGGGTCGCGTCCTGGAAATCGATGAGGCCGACCCGGGCGACGCCCTCGCGCTCGGGGAGCCAGATCAGGTTCGGCGAGTGGAAGTCGCGCAGGGTCCAGGTGGTCGGCTGCGCGAGCACCTCCTCGATCGCCTCGCCCCAGGCATTGACGAAGTCGGCCCGGGCCGACCCGGAGATCTCGGTGCCGAGCGCGTGGCGCATGTACCAGTCGAGGAGGAGCTCGACCTCGATGGCGAGCGCCTGGGCATCGTAGGCGGGGATGACGTGCTCGATCTCGTCGGCGACGGGCAGCACGTGCGGCAGCGTCGTCGTGTGCAGACGCACGAGGAGCCGCACGGCCTCGGCATAGCGCTCGGGGATCGGTCCGGCGGCGTCGACGACGGGTCCCTCGCCGAGATCCTCGATGAGGAGCAATCCCTCGTCCAGGGCCTCGCCGTAGATCCGGGGTGCGGAGAAGCCGAGGGCGCGCAGCGCCCGGTCCATGGCCACGAAGGGGTGCACGCTCTCGGCCAGGCGCGCGATCTCGCTGTAGGTGCGACCCTGGCGGATCGGCGGGCCGTCGGGACGGCGCGGGGAGATCATCAGGATCGCGGTCTCGCCGTCGGGCTTCCTCAGGCGCTCGTAGGCGCGGCTCGACGCGTCGCCGTGGAGCGGCGTGCGGGTCGCGTCGAGCCAGCCGGTGCGCTCGAGCACGCCCTTGAGCGCGCGGGCCCGCAGGAGCCGCTCGCCGAAGGCGCCGGTGCCGACGAGGATGGCGACGCGCGCCTGCGGGGTCTCGGCCGAGACGACGTCGAGCGTCACGTCGAGCCGCGCCGTCCCGAGCGCGCCCGCCGCGCGGTCGGGCCATTCGACCAGCGTGATCGCCCCGTCGGTGGCCTCCTCCCAGCCCATCTCGACGAGCTCGGCCGTGCCGCCGATCCGGTAGAAATCGGCGTGGACGACGGGGCCCCTCGGCGTCTCGTAGGTCTGCATCAGGGTGAAGGTCGGGCTCGGCACCTCGAGGCGCGGATCGCCGGCGAGCGCGCGCACGATCGCCCGCGCGAGCGTCGTCTTGCCCGCGCCGAGCCCGCCCGAGAGCGTGACGAGGTCGCCCGGCCGCAGCTCGTCGGCGACGAAACGGGCGAGCGCGGCGGTCGCCGCCTCGTCGTCGAGCGCCACCTCCCAGACCGGGAGACGCGGATCCGGGCCGGGCGGGAGACCCAAGAGGCCTTGTTCGGGCATGTTCCTGTCCGTGTCGCTACTCGGCCGCGAGACGTTGCGGGCCGTCAGCGGGGAAAACGCAGGTCACCGTGGTCCCCGATCCGGGCTCGGAAATCAAGCTCACCCGCCCGCCATGCGCCTCGACGAAGGCGCGCACGATGGAGAGGCCGAGCCCGACGCCGCGATGGCGGGTGCCGAGCGTGTGGCTCTCGAAGCGGTCGAACACCTTCGCGGCGACCGCCTCGGGGATGCCGCGGCCCGAATCGACGACTTCGAGCACCACGTCGCCGGCCTGCCTGCGGGCGCGTACGCGGATCGTCTGCCCCGCCGACGAGAAGCCGATCGCGTTCGAGAGGAGGTTGAACAGCACCTGGCGGACGCGCTTGGGGTCGGCGACGAAGGTGCCGATGTCCTGCGGCGCGTCGATCTCGAGCACGATCTCCTGCTCGGCGATGCGGTCGTCGAGCCCGCGCGCGGCGGCCTCGATCGTCTCGCGGATGTCGACCGGCGCGGGCTCGAGCGCGAGCGATCCCGTGTCGATCGAGGCGAGGTCGAGGATGTCGTTGACGATGGCGAGCAGCGCGCCCGACGAGCGCATGATGTGCCCGGCATAGTCCTTCTGGCGCTCGTTGAGCTCGCCGACGGTACCGTCGCCCAGGAGTTGGGTGAAGCCGATGATGGTGGTGAGCGGCGAGCGCAGCTCGTAGGAGACGTGGTGGACGAAGTCCTCGCGCAGGCGCGCGGCGGCCTCGAGCGCCTCGTTCTTCTCGATGAGCGCGCGCTCGACGTTGACGCTCGCGGTGACGTCGACGAAGGCGACGAGGGTGCCGCCGTCCGGCAGCGGCTGGATCGCGCAATCGAGATGCAGGCCGTCGCGGCGCGCGAGGCGCAGGGCGAGCCCGTCGCGCGAGTCGGGCTGGCCGGCGACGGCGGCGCGGATCTCGCTCCAGGCCTCGTCTCCGGGAGCGAGCGCGGCGCAGGCGGCGATCACCGCCTCGACATGCGGCTCCTCCTCCGTCTGCGGCTCGAGCCGCCAGAGCGCGCGGAAGGCGCGGTTGGCGAGCTTGAGCCGGCCGTCCGAGCCGAACACGGCGACGCCTTCCTCCAGCGCGTCGAGCGTCTCGCCCTGGACGCGGATGAGGGCGTTGTAGCGGGATTCGAGCAGGATGTGCTCGGAGACGTCCTCGAACAGATAGGTGAGCCCGCCCTGCGGATTGGGGTTGGCGACGACGTGGAGCGTGCGCCGATCGGGCAGGTGCCACCAGGATTCCTGCGGCTCGATCGCCCGGTAGGCGGAGAGGAGATCGGCCTTCCAGCGGCGGAAATCCACCTGCTCGGGCAGCTTGCGGTCGGCGCGCAGCCGGTCGAGGATCTCGCCCTCGGCGGGGCCGCTCTCGAGGAAGGTCTGGTCCAATCCCCACAGCCGACGATAGGCGGCGTTGTGGAAGACGAGCGTCTGGCGGGCGTCGAAGATCGCGACCGCGCTCGGCAGGTAGTCGAGCGTGCGCACGTGCGCCTGCATCTGGCGGACGAGATCGCCGCGGACCTCCTCGAGTTCGGTGACGTCGACGGCGATGCCCGCGCTGCCGGCGCCGCTCGGCGTCTCGGCGATGTCGACGACGCGGCGGGCGCCGGCGACGATCGCGGCGGCGCGGGCGCGGAAGGCCTGGTTCTGCGCGCGCGCGGTCGCCGCGGCCTCGCGGGTGCCGCGGTCGAGGAGGTCGAGGCCGCGGGCGCGCGCGTCGGCGAGATCGCGCGCCTCGACGGCCGCGAGCCAGGCGCCGTTCGCCCAGGCGACGCGCCCCTCGGCGTCCCGCAGCCAGACCGGCTGGGCGAGGCCCTCGATCAGCCCGCGCAGGCTGTCGAGCTCGGCGCCCTGGCGCGCCAGCCGGTCGTCGGCCTCGCGCACCGCGCGGCGATCGCCGGTGACCTCGCGCAGGCGCAGGATCGCCTGCCCGCCGAGCGCCCGGCCCAGCGCGTCGACATAGCCGCCGCCCTGGGTCTTGAGAACCGCCTGGAAGGCCTCGCCGCGCTCGCGCAGGCGCACGAGGGCGGCCTCCAGCGTCCCGGCGTCGCTCGGCGCGAGCCAGGCGCCGAAGGCGAGGAGCTTGCGGCCGGCGGCGGCGGGGCCGAGGGCGGCGCGATCGCCCTCGATGCGGGGCTCGGCGTCGCGCCCGTCCCAGGAGACGACGATCTGGCTCTCCGCGCCGATCACGATCTCGGCACGATCGTTGGCGCCGCGCAGCTCGGCGATCTCGCCGCGCAGAGCCGTCTCGCGCGCGGTCCAGCGGCGCTGCTCGATCCGGTAGAAGAGGGCGGTGGTGAGCGCGAAGATGAGCGAGCCGGCGACGACCGCGAAGGACAGCGCGCTCTGCGGGTCGATGCGGGCGACGAGCGGCTCGAGCGGGTCCGCCGCCGCCGTGCCGCCCCAGAGGCCCGCGACCAGGCCTCCGGCGAGCGCGGTGGCCGCGAGCGCGACCGATCTCAGGCGGGCGACGGGACGCGGATCGCGCGCGCCCTCCGCATCCCGACCCCCGCTCCCGCCCCCGTCCATTCTCGCGACGTCCCTTCGCTCGAGATCGCAATGCGGGCGATCCGGGGCACGAGCCCGCCGGACGCCTCACCTTGCGACGAATCGTTCGCAGTGTACCCTCCCCGCGACTCCGCCAGGAAGAGGGTTAAGGTTCGTTTAAGCGGACCCGTGGCATGCGAGTCACGCAAGCGCGCCATCAGCCCGCCACGATCGCGGCGCGACCTCGCGCAACCTCCGAATCCTCATCGGGAACTCTTCGTCATGACCAGCCGCAGACCGCTCCGTGCCGCCCGAATCCTCCTCCTCGCGGGGCTCGCCGCGACGGCGCCCTTCGCCGCCGCCTCGGCGCAGGAGACGCCCGCCCGGCCCGGCTCCGTGACGGTGACCGGGACGGGCGAGGTCGAGCGCGCGCCGGACCGCGCCCGCATCCTCGTCGCGGTCGTGAACCGGGGCGCGAGCGTGGCCGAAGTCGTCGCCGCGAACCGGGAGGCGAGCGAAGCGGCGCTCGCGCGCATCGAGGAGCTCGGCATCGCGCGAGAGGACGTCGCGACGGTCGATTTCCAGGTCTTCGAGACGCCGGAGGAATTCACCCGCGACGGGCAGCCGCGCGAGCGTCCGCCCTTCACCGCGAGCCATCGCCTGTCGATTCTCCTCGACGACGTCGACCGCGCGGGCGAGGTCGCGGGGGCGATCCTCGACGGGCAGGCGATGACCTTCCAGGGCATCTCCTTCGAGCTCGAGCGCTCGGAGGAAGCGCAGGACGAGGCGTTGCGGCGCGCCGTCGCCGACGCGCGGCGTCAGGCGCAGGTGCTTGCGGAGGCCGCGGACGTCGCGCTCGGGCGGATCCTGCGCATCGGCGACGCGCAGCCCTCCTTCCCCCGTCCCGAAATGGCCTTCCGCGCCGCCGCCGCCGATGCGCGCGCCCTGCCGATCGTGCCCCCCTCGCGGCTGACCTGGAGCGCGTCGACGACGCTCACCTTCGAGCTCGAGGAGAGCGCGCCCTGAGCCGCGCGCTCATTTCGGAAAGAGATAGATCGCCACCCGCAGGCTCGGATCGTCCTCGTCCTTCGCGTCGGTGAGGAATTCCTCCAGGATGACGTCCTCGACGATCAGCCCGTCGCGGTCGAGCGCCGCGGTCAGCGCCTCGTAGGTGGCGTCGATCTCGGCATAGGGGCCCTCGTGCAGCGCGCGCAGGGCGTAGCCGCCGCGGGTCGCGCCGAAGCCGATCGCGGGCTCGGTCTCCTGCGCGGCGGCGACCTCCTCGGGCGTCGGGGCGCGGGCGAGCGGCAGGAGCACCTCGAAGCCGAACCCGGCATCGTCCCCCGTGAGATAGGCCGCGAGCGGGCGGCCGGCGGCGGCGATGCCGGCGTCGGCGAGGGCCTGCGCGAGCCGCGTGCCGGCCTCGGCGAGCGCGGCATGGGCGTCCTCCCAGGGCGCCTGGCCTTCGAGCCGGGCGGCGGGGCGGGCCTCGAGGCGCACGGTGGCGAGGGTCGGCAGGTCCTCGCCGTCCTCGATCGGGGCGAGGACGGAGGGCGCCGGCGGTGCGATCTCGGGCAGCACGCGCGAGGCCGCGGCCGGGCCGGACGCGAGGAGAAGCCCCGCGAGCACGAGCGCCGCACGCCGATATCCACCCGCCGCCATGCCCGTCTCCCCCTCGCGTGCCGCACGCGGGGCGGAGCCTAATCGATCCGCGGGCGCGCCGCCACACGCTCCCTTTGACACGGCCCCCCGACGGCGCCATCGTGCGCGCCCTTCGCCACGGATCCCCGAGCGCTCCGCTTTGTCCCCCGCCTTCGCCACCCTGATCGGCCTCGCCGCGATCGCCCTGTGGGGGCTGCTCGCCCTGTTCACCGCGGCGTCGGGGGCGATCCCGCCGTTTCAGATGAACGCGATGTGCTTCCTCGTCGGCGGGCTCGTCGGCTGCGTCGCGCTCGCGCGCAAGCCGAAGGCGGTCCGCGCGCTGGTGCAGCCGTGGCCGGTCTGGGCGCTGGGGGTGGGCGGCCTGTTCGGCTATCACGCGCTCTATTTCGGCGCCTTGCGCCTCGCGCCGCCGGCGGAGGCCTCCCTCGTCGCCTATCTGTGGCCGCTCCTGATCGTGGTCTTCTCCGGGCTCCTGCCGGGGGAGCGGCTGCGGGCGATCCATGTCGCGGGCGCGCTCGTCGGCCTCTGCGGCGTCGTCGTCCTCTCGACGGGACAGGGCCTCGCCGCGCGGCCCGAGCACCTGCCGGGCTACCTCCTCGCGCTCGCGGCGGCTCTGTTCTGGGCCGGCTATTCGGTGCTCTCGCGGCGCGTGGCGGACGTGCCGACGCAGGTCGTGGCGGGGTTCTGCCTCGCGACCGCCGCGCTCTCGCTCGCCGTCCATCTCGCCTTCGAGACGACGGTGTGGCCGACGGGCGCGACGCAATGGCTCGCGATCCTCGCGCTCGGGCTCGGCCCGGTGGGAGCCGCCTTCTACGCCTGGGACGTGGGCGTCAAGCGCGGCGACATCCGCCTCCTCGGCGTCGCCTCCTACGCCGCCCCGGTGATCTCGACGCTCGCCCTCGTCGTCGCGGGCTTCGCCGATCCGACCCCGGCTCTCGCGCTCGCCTGCGCGCTGATCGTGGCGGGCGCCCTCGTCGCTTCGAGCGACAAGCTGTTTTCCGGCCGACGGCCCAATCCCTCCCCGTAGGGGAGGGTGGCCCCCGAGCGGAGCGAGGGGGTCGGGTGGGGCCCGGGTCGTGATTTCGCGACAGGCGTCGGGCCCCACCCGGCCTTTCTCGCTCGACGCTCGAAAGACCACCCTCCCCTACGGGGAGGGATGCGCCAATTCCTTGCAGCGCTCCTTGAAGCGGCGGGCGGCGTCGTCGGCGGGCCAGGGGGGGAGCCAGGCTTCGAGATCCGGCGGCGCGCCCTCGGGCGTGCCGAAGAAGCGGCGCGCCTCCGCCTCCGAGAAGCCGGCGAGCCGCGTCGCCTCGAGGAAGGCGGCGGTGCGGTCGGCGCGCTTGGCGAGCGCGGCCTCCGCGCGCGGCGGCGCGGCGGACAGGCCGAAATGCAGGCGCACGGCCGCCGCGAGGCGCCGCTCGGTGTCCTTGTAGACGTCGCCGATCACGGCCTTGAAGGGCGAGATCATGTCGCCGATCACGTATTCGGGCGCGTCGTGAAGGAGGATTCCGAGCCGCGTTTCGCGCGTCGTCTCCGGCGCGAGGCGGCGGGCGACGGCCTCCACGAGGAGCGAGTGCTGGGCGACCGAGAAGACGTGCGCCCCGCGCGTCTGCCCGTTCCAGCGCGCGACGCGGGCGAGGCCGTGGGCGATGTCCTCGAGCTCGACGTCGATGGGCGAGGGATCGAGGAGATCGAGCCGCCGGCCGGACAGCATGCGCTGCCAAGCCCGCGGCGGCGCTTTCGATCCCCGCGGCGCGCTCGCCACGCGTGCCATCAGAACCCCTCCGCCAACGCCGCGCATTCCGCGTGGCGGAAGCAGCCGACGAGGTGGTCGTTCGTCAGCCCGCAGGCCTGCATGAAGGCGTAGACGATGGTGGGGCCGCAGAAGCCGAAGCCGCGGGCCTTCAAGTCCTTCGACAGAGCCCGCGCGGCCGCGCTCTCGGTGGGCGCCTCGGCGCGCGAGCGCAGGTTCGTCTGCACGGGACGCCCGTCGACGAAGCCCCAGACGTAATCGGAAAAGGAGCCCCTCTCCGCGATCGCGAGATAGGCGCGCGCCCCGCGGATCGTCGCCTCGATCTTCGCGCGGTTCCTCACGATCCCCGCATTCCCCATCAGCCGCGCGACGTCGGCCTCCGTGAAGCGCGCGATCGCCTCCGGGTCGAAGCCGGCGAAGGCGTCGCGAAACGCCTCGCGCTTGCGCAGGATGGTGATCCAGGAGAGCCCGGCCTGAAAACCGTCGAGGATCAGCTTCTCGAACAGGGCGCGAGACTCGCGCTCGGGCACGCCCCAATCGGTGTCGTGATAGGCGACGTAGAGCGGGTCCGTCGCCGGCCACCAGCAGCGCGCGCGCCCGTCCGCGTGGAGGACGAGCGAGCCGTCCGCGATCGCATCGTCGAATGTGGTCACGAAACGCCCCCCGCGCGTGCCTCGTCTACCGGTGAGGTAGAGGATTCGCGCGCGGGAGGCCAGGGGGGTCAGAGCGGGCCGGCGGCGCGGGCGAGGAGGGCGGCGAGGCGTGCCGCGACGGCGTCGTGCGCGGCGATCGCCGCCGCGACGCCCGATGCGTCGCCGTTCTTCTCGGCTTTGGAGCGGGCGTGATCGGCCGCGCCGACGGCCGCGTCGAGCGCCTGCCATTCCGCGAGATCGGCCTCGGCGCCGTCCGCGCCGCGTGCGGCGCGCGCCTCGAGCACCGCGCGCAGGCGGTAGCGCGCCATGGTGTGGGCGCAGGCGAGATTGCCCGCCCGCGCCTCCTTCGCGCAGAACAGCGACGCGCCCGGCCGCCCTCGCCAGCCCTCGTGCGCGAGCCCGCAGGCGCGCACGTGGAGCTCGTCGAGGGAGGCGGGCGCGGCGTTCATTGCGGGCGCGTCACGGCCGCGGCGGGAAGATGCCCGTCACGGCGATGATGAAGCTCACGCCGGTGAAGGGCATCCGGTTCTCGTGGGGCATGCCGCTCCCGGCAAAGCCGACTTGGACGGCGACGCTGCCAGGGGCGAGCGTGACGGCATCGCCGTCCGCGGCGGCATACGCGTTCACGTTGGTCACGTTCGGCCCGCTCTGGAACCGTGCCGCTCCGAGGACTTGCCCAGCTTGGGGCTGATTCGACGTTGCGGGCGTATTCCTAACGACGACCTAGCCGGCGGCCGGATGATTGTGCTGCGGCATCTGCGTCGCGATGAGAGTGACGTCCTCGACACCGGCCATCATCCCAAGCGAATACGTGCTCAACCCGGGACCCTGACCCATTCCGGCGCCCATCGGCGCGCGCGAGCGCAGGTCCGGCAGGCCGAACGTCTGCGTGCCGTTGCCGCCGTAGGTGGTGCCCAACAGCGCGAACAGAGCCTGGTTCTGCGCGATCGCGACGAGGGCTCCGTTGCAATATGACCAGCCCAACGGCGCGAAATTCGGCGCCCACATCATGATCGTCCCAATGTAAACGTCCATCTCCCCCTCCTCGGCGCCGCCGCCGCGGGCCCTCGCCCGCTGATTGATTCGGCGACCGTCGGCCGAAAGAGAGCACAGGGCGGCATTTTTTCCAACATCTAATCGTCAGTTGTTTCCCTATCGTTCACGGGTCGCGCCCGATTCTGTTAGACTTTTCTTGCGTGCAGGCATTCGCCGTTAAGAGGCGCGCGATTGTTGCGCGTTCGCCACTTTGCAGGCTGAGCAATTGGAGGCATGGTGTCGATCGACGATCGTCGATGCGGAGAGGATTCGCGACATGGCTTGGCGGCATCGGTCGGGCACCGACCCGTGGTCTCGGGCACCGCTCGCGCTCGCGCTCGAGCCGCGGATCATGTTCGACGCGGCCGGCGCGGCGACCTATGCCGATGCCGTGGATGATCAGGGTGACCAGCCTGCGCTGTCTGTGGCGATCGACGAGCCGACGATGCTCGGCGGTGAGCGCCATGTCGTCGTGATCGATACCGGGATCGCGAATTGGGAAACCATCCGAGCCGCAGTCGTCCCCGACGCAAACATCGTTTTGATCTCGCCTGACGCGGATGGGCTCGAACAGCTCCGCGACCACCTGTCTGCAATGCGAGACGTATCGGCGATTCACATTGTGTCTCACGGCGCCGAAGGGCTTTTGCGGCTCGGGACGAGCGTGCTGACCGCAGGCGATCTCGCAAGCCGCATCGCCGACCTCCAGGCGATCGGAGCGGCTCTAGCCGCCGACGGCGACATTCATCTGTATGGCTGCCGAATCGGTGCCGGTGCAGCTGGCGAGATGTTTCTGTCGGAGCTCGCGCGACTGACCGGAGCCGATATCGCGGCGTCGGTGGACGATACAGGGTCTGAACACCTCGGCGGCAACTGGGACTTGGAGAAGACTGTCGGTGACGTAAACACCGGCAGCGCATTCTTCGCCGAGCTTTCGCTGTCCTACACAGGGCTACTTCCGCAAGCGGTCATCAGTTTCGACGGAAACGGCTTCAGCGCCGGCGATGCGATCGACAATGCGACGTTCAACGCGAACGGCCTCACATTCGAGATCTTTTTAGCAAACGCAGCAGGTACTAAGCTGCCGAGCTTCAGCAACGGCGGAGCGAGTCTGTTCTTTGACGACTCGATGAGGAGTTTTTCAGGGGGAACGAATGTCATCGGTGACGGCGGTGCTGCCTACATATATTCGCAGAATACGAATTTCGGATGGCCAATCGACGCAATAAATCTCGTACTTAGAACTAACAATGGAGCTGAGTTCAGCTTCGTCAGCTTCAAATCGCACACGATCGATTTCGGCGCATATGGAAGCCATCTTCTGGTCGAAGGGTTTCGTGACGGGGCGTCCGTCGTCACCCAGGCCGTGACGATCAACTCGGAGAACAGCCCCTTCCATTCGACCGTCACCTTGACGAACCAGGGATTTCAGTTCGTCGATGAAATCAGGATTCGGCTGAATACCGCGCATCCGAGTTTCCAATCAGCCTTTCCCGGGCTGAACCATGTCTTCGATACTTTCGTCATCAACGATGCGGTTCTGCCCAACACCCCGCCCGTGCTCGTCGGCACCCCCGCCAACCCCACCATCCTCGACACCGCCACCGCCACCCCCTTCTCCGCCCTCTCCTTCACCGATGCGGAGAGCAATGGCGGCACGATCACGATCACCTTCACAGCCGCCAACGGCGCGCTCTCCGGCACGGGGCTCACCGGATCGGCGGGCAATTACACGCTGTCGGGCGCGAACCCGGCCGAGCTCACCGCCCGCCTCCAGGCACTCGTCTTCACGCCGGCGCAGAACCAGGTCGCGCCGGGCTCCAACGTCGTCACCACCTTCACGCTGACCCCCAACGACGGCAGCGCGAACGGCAGCGCCGTCACCGCGCAGGTCACCGCCACCTCGGTCAACGACGCGCCCGTGCTCGGCGGCCTGCCGGGCACGCCCGTGGGCGTGTTCGACAACGCGACCGTGTCGCCCTTCGCGAACGCGACGATCGCCGATCCGGACCCCGGCCAGACGATCGTCGTGAGCGTCGCGCTCGACGACGCGGCCAAGGGCACGCTCGCGGGCGGCGGCTTCGTCCACCAGGGCGGGGGCGTCTACACATTCTCCGCCGCGAGCGCGGCCGCGGCCCAGACGGCTTTGCGCGCCCTCGTCTTCACGCCCGCCGCCAACCGCGTCGCCGGCGGCGCGACCGAGACGACGACCTTCTCCGTCACCGTGTCGGACGGGACCGCCCAGGCCTCCGGCAGCGCGCAGGTCCTCGCGACCGGCGTCAACGACGCGCCGACGCTGACCCCAGGCTCGGTCGTCGCGATGATCGGCACGGACGAGAACGACACGTGGCCGACGGGCACGCTCGTCTCCGCTCTCCTGGCGGGCGCGGGCTATGCCGATGCCGATCCCGGCGCGTTCGCCGGCATCGCCGTGACGGCGCAGACGATCGTCGGCAGCGGCACCTGGTTCTATTCCCCCAATGGCGGCGCGACGTGGATCAACATCGCCTCGGTCTCCTCGACGAGCTCGCTCCTCCTCGCCTCGACGGCGCAGCTGCGTTTCGTGCCGGACGGCGTCGTCGGCGGCACCGCCACCCTCACCTTCCGCGCCTGGGACGGGACGACGGGCACGGCCTCGGACACGATCTCGCGCTTCGCCGACACCACCACGAACGGCGGCACCACGGCCTTCTCCGCGGCGGTCGCGACGGCGACGAAGGCGATCGTCGACATCAACGACCCGCCGACCCTCGCCGCCACCGGCACGAACCCGACCTTCACCGAAGGCGGCACCGCGGCGACCCTGTTCTCCGGCGTGACGATCTCGACGATCGAGCCGGGCGAGACCATCGTCGCCCTCACGCTCACGGTGTCGGGCTTGGCCGACGGCGCGGCCGAGCGGCTCCTCATCGGCGGGCAGGCGCTCGCTCTGACCCACGGCACCACGCTCGCCCTGACCGGCGGCGGCACGGCGAGCGTGAGCGTGGCGGGCGGCGTCGCGACCGTCTCGATAACCGGCCTGTCGCGCACCCCCGCCGAGGCGCAGACGCTCGTCCAGAGCCTCGCCTACGAGAACACGAGCGATGATCCGACGGTGGCCGGCGGCCGCACCGTCACGCTGATCTCGATCCGCGATTCCGGCGGCACCGCCAATGGCGGGCAGGACACGACGAGCGTCACGATCGCCTCCGCCGTGACGCTCGAGGCGGTGAACGACGCGCCGAGCCTCGGCCAGACGAGCTTCGCGCTGCCGCCCACCGACGAGAACACGACCGCAGCGACCACGGTGTTCGACATCACCTCGGGTCTTGGCTTCGCCGATCCGGACGGGCCCGGCCGCGGCATCGCCGTGATCGGGTCGACGGGGCTCGGGACGTGGCAATTCTCGACCGACGGCGGCGTCGCTTGGTCTGCGATCGGCTTCGTCGCGGCCGGCAACGCGCTCCTCCTGTCGGACGCGGTGCAGATCCGTTACGTGCCGAACGGCGTCCAGGGCGAGACCGCGACGCTCACCGTGCGCGGCTGGGATCGCTCCTCGGGCGTCGTCGGCGACCGGGTGGACGCGACCACGGTGGGCACCGCGACGACGTTCTCGACGCAGGTCGGCACCGCCACCCTCGTCGTCGCCGCGATCAACGACCCGCCCGTGCTCACCGGGACCGTCGGCGGGACGTTCACGGAGACGGTGGCGAATGCCGGTGCGGCGGCGAGCGGCGCCTCGGTTTTCCTCGTCTCCTCCGACGCCACCGTGACCGATCCGGATCAGCCCGCGGCGTTCCCCGGCGCCACGCTGACGGTGTCTTTTGCCAGCTACCAGACCGGCGATCGAATCAGCTTCGCGGCGACCTTCGGCCCCTACACCTACGATTCCGGGACGGGCGAGATCCGCGTCGGCGGCACGGCCGTGGCGAGCGTCGCGGGCGGCGTCGGCGGCGCCCTCGTGGTGACCTTCACCGGCGCCGCGACGAACGCGGTCGTCACCGACGTCCTGCGCAACGTGGTCTATTTCCACGTCGGCGACGACCCGACCGCCGGCGGCACCGCGACGACGCGCGCGGTCAGCGTCGTCTTCAACGACGGCGGCAATACCGGCGCGGGCGGGCCGCTCTCGTCGGACGCGCTCACCGGCGACCTGACCATCGTCGCCCTCAACGATCCGGAGGGCTTCGCCGGCACGATCGCGCCGACCTTCGCGGAGGGCGCCCTCCCGGTCCCGCTCGCGCCCGGCGCGACCGTCACCCGCGTCGACGCCGCGAGCTTCGACGGCGGCAGCCTCACCGTGGCGCTCGGCACTTACAGCGCGGGCGACGTGCTTTCGATCTTGGAGAGCGGCGGCATCACGGTGTCGGGCGGGGTCGTGTCCTTCGGCGGCGCCCGCATCGGCACCGTGAGCGGCGGGGCGGGGGCCGATCTCGTCGTGTCCTTCGACCGCCCCGAGGCGACCCACGCGGCGGTGCAGGCGCTCGCCCGCGCCATCGTCTTCGACAACGCGTCCGGCAACCCCGCCGATTTCGGCGCCGCGCCGACCCGCGCCGTCACCATGACGCTCGACGACGGCGGCAATTCCGGCGTCGCCGGCTCGACGACGAGCACGCTCACGGGCACGATCGCGATCGTCGCCGTCGACACCCCGCCCAGCGTGACGCCGAGCGCGGACATGACCTTCTTCGACCCCAATGGCGGGTCGATCAGGATCGATCCCGGTCTCGTCGTCGCCGATCCGGACAGCCTCACGCTCGTGCGCGCGATCGTGACGCTCCCGGTGTCGCCCGACAACAACTTCGAATCGATCGGTTTCACGACCGCGGGTCTGACCGCGTTGTTCGGCAACGGAATGACCGCGAACTACAATTCCGGCACGCGCAGTCTCACCATCAACGGCGCGGCGAGCGTCGAGGTCTACCAGACGATCCTGCGCAACGTGACCTATTCGAACTTGAGCGGCACGCCCGACGCCACGCCGCGCGAGATCGCGTTCACGGTGCGCGACGCGACCGGCCTCGACAGCGTCGTCGTCACCCGCACGGTCGTGATCGCGAACACGATCGCGCCGACCTTCCAGGAGGGCGATCCGCCGCTCCTGCTCTCGCCGGCGACGCTCCTGTCCGCCACGGGCCTGACCTTCGACGGCGGCAGCGTCACGGCCGCTCTCGGCGCCTACGCGCCCGGCGACGTCCTCTCGATCCGCGAGATCGGCGGCATCACCGTCGTCGGCGGGGTGGTATTCTTCGAGGGCGCGCGCATCGGCACGGTCTCGGGGGGCGTCGGCGCGGCTCTCGTGGTGTCGCTCGATCGTCCCGAGGCGACGCGCGACGCCGTGCAGGCGCTCGGCCGCGCGATCGCCTTCCAGAACACGACCGCGAACCCGACGGATTTCGGCAACGCGCCGAACCGAGCCGTCACGCTGACGATCGTCGGCTCGGATCCGAGCCAGGACCGGACGATCGCCGGCACGCTCGCCATCGTCGCCGTGAACGACGCGCCGGTGGTGACGCCGTCGGCTGGCGATGCCGTCTTCACCATCGGCGGCGGGCGGATCGTGATCGATCCCGGCATCGTCGTGGCCGACGTCGACAGCACCAACCTGAACCGTGCGGTCGTCGTCCTGTCGGCGAGCACGGACTCCAACCTGGAAGTGCTCGGCTTCACGAATGCGGGCCTCGACGCCTTGATCGCCGCGGGGTTGTCGGCGAACTACAGCTCCGGAACGCGCGCGCTGACGATCACCGGCTCCGCGAGCGTCGAGGTCTACCAGACGCTCCTGCGCAACATCACCTTCGCGAATTCCGCGACCACGCCCGACACGACCCCGCGCACGCTCACCTTCACGGTGCGCGACGCGGCCGGCCTCGAGAGCACCGTGGCCGAGCGCTCCATCGTTCTCGTCGCCAACGCGCTGCCCGTCGTCACGATCGGCACCCTGCCGAGCGTCGCCGAGGGCGGCTCGGTGATCCTCACGCCCGCGATCGTCACGGCGACCGACGTGGAGACCACGGACCCCGCGCAGCTCGTCTTCACGATCACCGCCCTCTCGAACGGCATCGTGCGCCTCGACGGCACCGCGCTCGCGGTGGGGGGCACCTTCACCCAGGCCGACGTGAACGCGGGCCGCGTCACCTATCTCCACGACGCCTCGGAGACGACGACCGGCGGCTTCTCCTTCACGGTGCGCGACGCCGACAACGGCACCTCGGGCGCGCAGACGCTCGCCTTCGCGATCACGCCGGTCAACGACGCGCCGACCATCTCGGTCGCGGGCGTCCTCACCGCGCCGGAGGACGTGCCGACCGCGCTCGTCGGCATCTCCTTCGCCGATCCGGATGCGGGCTCGAGCCCGGTCTTCGTCACCCTCTCGGTCGCGCGCGGCACGCTGATCGCCACCTCCGGGTCGGGCGTCACCGTCGCAGGGTCCGGCACCGGCGCGATCACCCTTCTGGGCTCGGTCGCCGACATCAACGCCTTCGTGGCGGCATCGGGCGTCACCTTCCTCACGGCGCAGGACGACGACCAGAACGTGGCCCTCACGATCACGATCGACGACCTGGGCAATACCGGCTCCGGCGGGGCGCAGAGCGCGACCGCGACCGTCACGATCTTCGTCGACCCGGTGAACGACGTGCCCGTCGTCGACGGCTTGCCGGTTCTGCGTCCGACGACCGACAAGATCCCGATCGCCCCGTTCGCCACCGTGACGGTCGTCGATCCGGACGTCGGCCAGCCGCTCACGGTCACCGTGACGATCGGCCAGCCCGGTCAGGGCGGCTTCACCGCCGCATCGCTCGCGGCGAGCGGCTTTGCCGCGACGGGCGTGCCGGGCGTCTTCGCCCTTGTCGCGCCCGACGCGGCGGCGGCCCAGGCGGCCTTGCGCGCGCTGGTCTTCCAGCCGGTCGAGAACCGCATCCTTCCGGGGACGACGGAGACGACGACCTTCACCGTCTCGGTTTCGGACGGCGTCGCGCCGGCCGTCGAGCGGGTCGCCTCGGTCGTGGTCACGTCGATCAACGACGCGCCCGTCGTCGGCGGGCTCCCGCCGGGGCAGAGCGTCGCGCATGACGGCACGCTGCAGCCCTTCGCCGGAATGCTCGTCGCCGATCCGGATGCGGGGCAGACCCTGTCGGTGCGCATCGCGATCGGGAATCCGGGCACCGGCGGCCTCACCGCCGCCTCGCTCGCGGCCGCGGGCTTCGTGGAGATCGCGCCCGGGTTGTACGAGCGCAACGGTTTCGCGAATCCGGACGCTGCCGCGGCGGCGCTGCGCGGGCTCGTCTTCCAGCCGGTCGCGAACGCCGTCCCGCCGGGCGCGAGCGCGTCGGTCGCGATCACGGTGACCGTGAGCGACGGCACCGCCGCCGCGACGAGCACCGGCACCGTGACCATCGTGGGGCCGCAGCTCCAGGCTCCGATCCCGCCGCCGCCGCCGCCGGTGGTTCCGCCCGCGCCGCCGCCCGCGCCACCTCCGGTCGCGCCGCCGCCGATCATCTTCGTGCCGGGTCCGCCGATCGGCGGGCCCGCCCAGATCCCGACCTTCGGGGGCGCCGTCGTGTCGATCCTCGCCCCCGACCGGGGCGGCCCGGTCGCGGCGCCGGGCTTCTCGCCGATCTCGGCGACGAGCGGCTTCTTCCTCGCCCCGTCGGACGGCTCGGGCCTCGGCATCGCCATCCGCGCGTCGACGCCGGTCGGCGATTTCGTGATGCGCTCGGGCGGCGGCTCGGCGAGCTTCACGCTGCCGCCGGCCACCTTCGTGGTCGAGAGCGCCGGCGCGCAGGTGCTCGTCGGCGCGCTCCTCGCGGACGGCTCCCCGCTGCCGGCCTGGGTCCAGTTCGACCCGGCGACGGGCACGTTCCGCGTCGACGTCCCGCCGGGCTTCACGGGAACGCTCGACATCGTGTTGACGGCGAGGCTCGCGACGGGCGAATCGGCGAGCACGGGCTTCCGAATCGCGGTCGACGCTGAGAGCGAGCCGGCCGCGCCGCAGGACGCTCCCGCTCAAGAAGCGCCGACCCAAGAGGCGCCGCCGCAAGAGGCGCCGCCGCAGCGCCAGGGGGCCGCGCCGGCTCCGGAGCCGGTCCGTCTTATCGCTGAGGGCGGCAAGCCGGCCTTCAGCGACGCGGTGAAGGCCGCCAGCCGTGGCGCTTGGGCAACACAAGGACAGAGTTTCCTCGACGACTTGATTGCCACCTTGCCAGGCGGGCGACCTTCGGGCGAGATCGAGGGCGATTCGCGCAACGGAAGGGACGCGGCCTGATCGTCGCCGCGCGCGAGCATGGTCCGGGCCGTTCGCGGCCCGAAGACCGCACGATCCGGGCCGTCCGCGGCCGGAGCTGCGATTGTTCGGGCCGTCCGCGGCCTGGAGGGAGCGGGGGACGGTCGCTCCGAATCGGTGATCGGGGACGGGTGGGGCAAATGGCGGACAGAGCGGGACGACCGGGGAGAACGGGGGCGCGTCGTGCGGCCCTCGCGGCGAGCGTGGCGGGGGCGCTTCTCGTCGGCGGCTGCGCGATCACGCCCGAGCCGCTGTCTCTGGAGGAGCAGATCTCCCGCGCCGCGGCCGACCGAGCGATGCTCTACGCCTCGCAGGAGCCGGTTTCCGGGCCGATCTCGCTCGAGGAAGCGCTCGCCCGCGCGCTCAAGTACAATCTCGACCATCGCGTCGCTCTGATGGAGCGTGCGTTGGAGGAGCGGCTTCTCGACAGCGCGAGCGCGGACCTCCTGCCCACCCTCGCGGGCCGGGCGGGCCTGCGCACCCGCGACAACGTCCAGGCCTCGTCGAGCCGCTCGATCCTCTCGGGGCGGCAATCGCTCGAGCCCTCGACCAGCACGGATCGCGATCTCGGCACCGCCGATCTCCAGGTCTCGCTGAACGTGCTCGATTTCGGCCTGTCCTATTTCGGCGCGCAGGCCCAGGCGAACCGCTCGCTCGCCGCCGAGGAGCGCCGCCGCCGGGTGGTGCTCTCGATCGCCGATCAGGTCCGCTCCGCCTATTGGGAAGCCGTCACCGCCGAGCAGCTCGCGCCCCAGGTCCGCCGCGTGCTCGGCGAGGCGCGCTCGGCGCTCGATTTCGCCCGCCAGGCCGAGGCCGAGCGGCTCCTGCCGCCGCTGCAGGTGCTCCAGTTCCAGCGCGCGATGCTCGAGATCGTGCAGCAGCTCGAGATCCTCGAGAGCGAGCTCGCCATCGCCAAGGCCCAGCTCGCCGGGCTGATGAACCTGCCGCCGGGCACGAGCTTCCGCCTCGAGCCCCCGCGCCAGGCCGCGACCCGCCTGCCCTATCGCCTGCCCGATCTCGAGGCGGTGGCGATGGTCTCGCGGCCGGAGATCCGCGAGGAGCTGTACAATGCCCGCAACGTCGCGCTGGAGACGCGCTCGGCGATCCTGCGGCTTCTGCCCGGCGCAAACCTGTTCGCGGGCGTCAATTACGATTCGAACTCCTTCCTCGTGAACAATTCCTGGGCCGATGCGGGCGTGCAGGTGACGTGGAACCTGCTGCGGCTCCTGTCGGTGCCGGCGATCATGGCCGAGGGGGAGGCCCGCACCGATCTGTCCGAGACGCGCCGGCTCGCGTTGCGCATGACCATCCTGACGCAGGTCAATCTCGGCTATCGGCGCTTTCAGCGCGCGACGGCGCTCTACGAGCGCGCCGCCGCCATCCAGAACGTCGAGGCGCGAATCGCCGCGGCCACCCGCGACGCCGAGGAGGCGGATGCGCAATCGCGTCTCGAGCGCGTGCGCGCCGCCGCCTCCGCGGTTCTCGCCCAGCGCTCCCGCAACCGCGCCTTCGCGGAGGTGCAGAACTCGCTCGGTTCGCTCTACGCCGCCGCGGGCTTCGATCCCCTGCCGGAGATCGTGGAGGAGACGGACGTGACGAGCCTCGCGCGCGCCATCGCCGAGCGGACGGCGCAGGTCCAGGCCGGGCGCGTGCGTCTGCCCACCGTGCCGCAGCCCGCATCCGGGGGTGCGCCGACGGCGAGCCTCGACACGCCGCCGCGGGCGGCCTACGCTCAATTGCCGCCGCGGCGGCCCGATACCGAGTAGACGGCACGCGCATCGTCCCACCGGGTGGATGCCGTCCGAAGGCAGAGACGATGCTCCGGTTCGACGACCGGAGCCGGGGGTCGAGACGATGCGACACGCGTGGATCGAGCGCCGAGCGGCAGGCCTGACGGCGGCGGCCGGCCTGGTCGCGATCCTCCTCGCGGGCGCGGTCGCCGCGCCGGCAGCAGCCCAGGCGCCGCTTGCCGACAACCCGTTCGCCGCTCCGCTCGCCGCCCCGATCCCCGAAACGCGAGCCGCGCCGCGCGAGGCCGGCCCGACGATCCGCGCCCAGATCAGCCCGCGCCATCAGACCGTCCTCTCCGCCGAGATCGCCGGCAAGATCGTCTCGCTCGCCCTGCGCGAGGGCGAGGCCTTCGCCGCCGGCGATCGTCTCGTCGGGCTCGATTGCGGGGCGCACGTCGCCCGCCGCGACCGCGCAGCCGCCCAGGAGCTCGCCGCCCGCCGGCGCCTGGAGACCGCGGGGCGGCTCGATCGGCTCAGCTCCATCTCCCGGCTCGAACTCGACGAGGCCGCCGCCGCGCTGGCCGCGGCGCAGGCCGAGACGGCGCTGGCGGACGTCTTCGTCGCGCGCTGCGACGTGGTCGCCCCCTTCTCCGGCCGCATCGCCGAACGCTTCGCCGAGCCCCACCAATACGTCGCCGAGGGCGAGAAGCTCGTCGCCATCCTCGACGACAGCGCGCTCGAGGTCGAGCTGATCGTCCCCTCCCGCTGGCTTGTCTGGCTGGCGCCGGGGCACCGCTTCTCCGTCGCTGTGGACGAACTCGATGCGCGCATCGCCGCGCGCGTCGCTCGAATCGGCGCGCGCGTCGATCCGGTGAGCCAATCGGTCAAGATCTTCGCGGAGATCGAGGAGGGTGCGCCCGGCCTCTTCGCGGGCATGAGCGGCGCCGCCGAGATCGCCCCGCCGCTCGCGGCCGGAGCGCCGGGGGGATGAGCCCGCCCGATCGCGGCCTCGTCGCGCTCGCCGCCGTGCTCGAGCTCGAGAAGCGGGTGCGCGCCTGTGCGACCGCCGAGGAACTCGGCTTCCTGATGGTCAACGACACCCATCAGGTCGTGCCCTATCGGCAGGCCGCCTTCTGGCGCGTCGATCGCGGGCGCGTCGCCGCCCTGTCGGGCCTCGCGACCCCCGATCCGGACGCGCCCTTCACGCGGCGCCTCGCCGCCTGGTTCGCCCGCCGCGCCGAGGGCCCGGACGCCCTGCGGGCGGAGGCCGTCCCGGTCGCGGCCATGGGGGAGGCCTTCGGCGCGCCCGAGGGCGAGCCGGCGCGGGAGGCGGCCGCGCATTTCGCCGCTCACCTGCCGGGCCACGTCGCCTATGTCCCGCTCGTACGCAACGAGCGCCTCGTCGGCGCGCTCCTCCTCGCGCGGCCGGAGCCCTTCGCCCGCAACGAATTGTCCGTGCTCGGCCATCTCGCCGACGCCTATGCCCACGCGCTCGCGGCCCTCGTCGGCCCGCGCGTCGCGATGCGCCGCAAGACGCGGCGGCGGGCGATCGCCCTCGCGGCGCTCGTCGCGAGCGCGATCGTGCTCGCGCTGCCGGTCCGCCAATCCGTGCTCGCCCCGGCCGAGATCGTTCCCGAGGAGGCGATGCTCGTGCGCGCGCCGATCGCGGGCGTCGTCGAGGCCGTGCACGTGCGGCCGAACGCGCGCGTGGTCGAGGGCGAGCCGCTCGTGACGCTCGACGGACGCGAGCTCGTCGCGCGGCTCGAAGTCGCCCGCCAGCAGCTCGCCGTCGCCGAGGCGGAGCTGCGTCAGGCGCAGCAGCAGGCCGTCTTCGACGACCGCTCGCGCGCCCAGCTCGCCATCCTCCAGGGCCGCCGCGAGCAGCACGCCGCCGAGGTCGCCTTCGTCGAGGAGCGGCTGGCGCGCATCCGGGTCGGCGCGCCGCGCACCGGCATCGCCGTGTTCGACGACGTCGCCGATTGGGAGGGGCGGCCCGTCGCGCTCGGCGAGCGCATCATGCTCGTCGCCGATCCGCAGGCGCGCGAGCTCGAGATCCGGCTCTCGGTCTCCGACGCGATCGTGCTCGAGCCCGGCGCGGACGTGCGCTTCTTCCTCAACATCGACCCGGCCGACCCCGTCCCCGCCCGCCTCGTGCGCAGCGGCCATCGCGCCGCGCCGATGCCGGAGGGCACGATGGCCTACCGGCTGCGTGCCGCCTTCGAGGCGGACGATCCGCGCCTGCGCATCGGCCTGCGCGGCACGGCGAAGCTCTACGGCGAGGAGACGAGCCTCCTCGTCTATCTCCTGCGGCGGCCGATCGCCGGAGCGCGGCTGTGGCTGGGCCTCTGACGCTCCGCCTCGGCGCGGCCGAGGCCGCCGCGGTCGCGAGCCGGGCGCAGCCTGCGCGCGCCGCGCGCCTGCCGCCGATCCGCGAGGAGCTGATCCTGCACGAAGGGCCGCCGACGCGCGAGGGCGCGCCGACCTGGACGCTGGAGGACCCGCCGCGCGCGCGCTTCTTCCGGATCGGCTGGGCGGAGGTCGAGATGCTGGCGCGCTGGGAGCTCGGCGACCCCGCCGCCATCGCGCAGGCGGTCTCGCGGGAGACGACGCTCGCGCTCGTGCCGGACGACGTCGAGGCCTTCGCCCGCTTCCTCGCGGGCGCCAATCTCGTGCAGGTGCGCGGGCCCGACGGCAATGCCCGGCTCGCCGAGCAGGCGCGCGCGGCGCGGATGAGCCCGCTCTCCTTCCTGCTCAAGAACTACCTGTTCGTGCGCATCCCGCTCGCGCGGCCCGATCGCTTCCTGGAGGCGACGCTGCCGCTCGCCGCCCCCTTCTTCCACAAGGCGTTCTGGATCGCGACGCTCGTCGCGGGGCTTCTCGGGATCGTGCTGGCGCTCCGGCAATGGGACGCCTTCGCCACGACCTTCATGCACCTGTTCAGCCTGGAGGGCGCGGTGCTCGCGGCGCTGGCCCTCGTCGGCACCAAGATCTGCCACGAGCTCGCCCACGCTTACGCCGCCAAACGGCTCGGCCTGCCGGTGCCGACGATGGGCGTCGCGCTCATGGTGCTCTATCCGGTCCTCTACACCGACACGACCGCCGGCTGGCGGGTCACGGACCGCGCCGCGCGCCTGCGCATCGGCTATGCCGGCATGGCGATCGAGCTCGCCATCGCCGCCTGGATGACGCTCGCCTGGAGCTTCCTGCCGGACGGGCCGGTGCGCTCGGCCGCCTTCGTGCTCGCCACGACGACCTGGATCCTGACGCTCGCCGTCAATCTGAACCCCTTCATGCGATTCGACGGCTATTTCCTGTTCTCGGACGCGATCGACACGCCCAACCTCCAGGACCGCGCCTTCAAGCTCGCCCGCTGGCGCTTGCGCGAGGCGCTGTTCGGCTTCGGCGAGCCGCCGCCCGAGCGCTTCCCGGCGCCGCGCGCGCGGCTCCTCGTGGCCTATGCCTACGCGACCTGGGTCTACCGGTTCTTCCTGTTCCTCGGCATCGCGCTCCTCGTCTACCACTTCTTCTTCAAGGCGCTGGGCATCCTCCTGATGGTGGTCGAGCTCGCCTGGTTCATCGGGCGGCCGATCGTGCTCGAGCTCAAGGAATGGGCCGAGCGGCGGCGTGCCTTGCGGCTCAACCGGCAGAGCGCGACGACGGCCGGTGCGCTCCTCGTCCTCGTCATCCTCCTCGTCGTGCCGATCGAGTGGCCGGTGCACGCGCCCGCGCTCCTGCGCGCCGAGCGGCAGACGCAGCTCTTCGCCCCGGCAGATGCGCGCCTCGTCGCCATCGCCGCCGCGCCGGGCGCCCGGGTCGCCCGCGGCGAGCCGCTCTTCGCCTTCGCCTCCCCCGATCTCGAGCACCGCCTCGCCGAGACCGAGCGGCGGATCGCGCTTTTGCGCTGGCGGGCGAGCGTCGAAGTCGATTCGACCGGCGGGCGCACCAATCGCGAGGCCCTGTGGCGCGAGCTCGAAGGCGCGCTCGCCGAGCGCACGGCGCTCGCGGCCCTCGTCGAGCGGCTCGTCGTGAGCGCCCCGCATGACGGTCTCCTCGCCGAGCGCGACGAGGAGGTCCGCGCCGGGGATTGGACGCCGGAGGGCGAGTGGCTCGCGACGCTGATCGCGCCCGAACGCCTCCTCGTCGAGGCCTACGTGGACGAGGCCGATCTCGGCCGCCTCTCGGCCGGGGCGTCCGGGACCTTCCACGCCACGGCGCCGGGTCATGCGCCGCTGCCGCTCGTCGTCACCGAGATCGCGCAGACGGCGACGCGCCGCCTCGACGCCGCGCCGGAACTCTCCTCCACGCTCGGCGGCGGCATCGCGGCCTTCCAGCGCGGCGCGGAGATCGTGCCGGAGGGGGCGATCTACCGGGTGCTCCTCGCACCGGTCGAGCCGCAAGCGGCGCCGCCGCGGGCGCTCGTCGGCACCGTGCGGCTCGAAGGCGAGCGCGTCTCGCTCGCCGCGCGGATCTGGCGCGCGGGCGTCGCGATCCTGGTGCGCGAGAGCGGGTTCTGAGCGCGCCGCGATCGGCTGGTGACACGCCCCCGCCCCGCGCGCTATGCGAGGAGGGGCGGGCCGCGTGCGGCCGCGCGATCCCGGGAGAGACGAGACGCCATGTCGCAGATCCCCAGAGCCTTCGTCGTCGGACAGCCGATCGCGCATTCGCGCTCGCCGCTGATCCACGGCCATTGGCTCGACCGCCACGCCGTCGCCGGTTCCTACGAGCGCGTCGAGGCCTCGCCGGAGGCCTTTCCGCGCTTCCTGCGCGGGCTCGCGCGGGCGGGCTTCGTCGGCGGGAACGTCACGCTCCCCCATAAGGAGACCGCCTTCCGCCTCGTCGACGCCGCGACCGCGCGCGCGAGCCGGCTCGGCGCCGTCAACACCGTCTGGCTCGAGGACGGCGTTCTGCACGGCGACAACACCGACGTGATCGGCTTCGTGGCGAGCCTCGACGCCGCCCTGGGCGCGGGCTGGGAGCGCAAGCGGGCGGAGGCGCTCGTCCTCGGTGCCGGCGGTGCGGCGCGCGCGGTCGTCGCGGGCCTCCTCGACCGCGGCCTCGAGCGCGTGACGATCGCCGCGCGCAATCCGGCCAAGGCCGAGCCGATCCTCGCCTTCGCGCCCGAGCGCACCCGTCTCGTCCCCTGGGAGGACGCGCAGGACGCGCTCGGCGAAGCGGGGCTCGTCGTCAACACGACCTCGCTCGGCATGAAGGGGCAGGCGCCGCTCGCGCTCGACCTCGGGGCCTGCCCGGCGCACGCGGCGATCGCCGACATCGTCTACGTGCCGCTCGAGACCCCGCTCCTCGCTGCCGCGCGCGCCCGCGGCCTCGCGGCGGTGGACGGGCTCGGCATGCTGCTGCACCAGGCGGTGCCCGGCTTCGCGCACTGGTTCGGCGTCACCCCGACGGTGACGCCGGAGCTGCGGGCGCTCGTCGTCGCCGATCTCGTCGCGGCCGATGCGCCGAGCGAGGCCGGCTCGTGACCTTCGTCCTCGGCCTCACCGGCTCGATGGGGATGGGCAAGTCGACCACCGCGGCGATGTTCCGCGCGGCCGGCGCGCCCGTCCAGGACGCCGACGCCGTCGTGCACCGGCTCTATGCCGGCGCGGCCGTCCCCCTCGTCGAGGCCGCCTTTCCAGGCACGACGCGCGCGGGCGCGGTCGACCGCGCGGCCCTGTCCGCCCGCGTCGTCGGCGACCCCGACGCCATCGCGCGGCTCGAAGCGATCGTCCACCCGCTCGTCGCGGCCGAGCGCGCGGCCTTCCTCGCGGCGGCGCGCGCGGGCGGGGCGCGACTCGCTGTCCTCGACGTGCCGCTCCTCTTCGAGACGGGGGGCGAGCGCCATTGCGACGCGGTCTGCGTCGTCACCGCGCCCCCGGATGTCCAGCGCGCCCGCATCCTGGCGCGGCCGGGCATGACGGAGGCGAAGCTCGACGGGCTCCTCGCGCGCCAGATGCCGGACGCTCAGAAGCGCGCGCGGGCTCATTTCCTTGTGGACACGGGCCGCGGGCTTCGCGCGGCGGAGCGCCAGGTGCGCGATATTGTGCGCGCGCTCGCCGGCCGCGAAGGGCGCGCCTGAAGAGAGAGCCCGAACGCCGTCATGCTGCGCGAAATCGTCCTCGACACCGAGACCACCGGCACCGAGCACGCCCAGGGCGACCGGCTGATCGAAATCGGCTGCGTCGAGCTCCTCGACCACATCCCGACCGGGCGCACCTACCACGTCTACGTCAATCCGCAGCGGCCGGTCTCGCAGGGCGCGTTCGAGGTGCACGGCCTCTCGGACGCCTTCCTCGCCGACAAGCCGGTCTTCGCCGCTGTGGCCGACGAGTTCCTCGCCTTCGTCGAGGGGGCGCGCCTCGTCATCCACAACGCGCCGTTCGACATGGGCTTCATCAACATGGAGCTCGGCCGGCTCGGCCGCCCCGCCTGGCCCGAGGCGCAGGTGCTCGACACCCTCATGCTGGCGCGCCGCAAGCATCCGGGCGCGCCCGCGAGCCTCGACGCGCTCTGCTCGCGCTACGGCATCGACAATTCGCGCCGCACGAAGCACGGCGCGCTCCTCGACGCGGAGATCCTGGCGGAAGTCTATATCGAGCTGATCGGCGGCAAGCAGAAGGATCTCGGGCTCGCGACGCCCGGGCTCGAGGCGCGGCCGCTCGGCATCGTCCTGCCGAGCGGGCCCGCCGTCGCGCGGCGCCCGGCCCCGTCGCGCCTCACGGACGAGGAGCGCGCGGCGCACGCCGCCTTCCTCGCCCGCTTCAAGGCCGAGACCGTCTGGAAGGGCTATCTGGGCGAGCGGGCGGCGGACGAGGGCTGAGCCGACCCGTCCGCCGACGCCGCGATCACGCGGTCGGCGTCTCGGCGCCGGCCTGGGCCTGCTGCGCCTGGGCGGCGCGCTGGCGATAGAGGGCCACGAAATCGATCGGGTCGATGTAGAGCGGCGGGAAGCCGCCGTTGCGCACCGCGTCGGCGACGATCTGCCGCGCGAAGGGGAACAGGAGGCGCGGGCACTCGATCATGATGACCGGGTGGACCTGATCCTGGGGAATGTTGCGGATCCGGAAGATGCCGGCGTAGTTCAGTTCGAACTTGAACAGAAGGTTCGCCTGGGTCTTCGCATCGCCCTCGAGCTTCAGCTCGACCTCGTAATCGGTCTCCGACATCGGCTTGGCGTTGACGTTGACCTGGATCGAGATCTGCGGCTGGCCCTGCTGCGGCGAGAGCGAGCGCGGCGCGTTCGGGTTCTCGAAGGAGAAATCCTTCGTGTATTGAGCGAGCGCGTTCAGCGAGGGGGCGGTGTCGGCGCCGCCCTGGTTGGCGCCTTGCGCGCCGTTCGTCGCCGGAGTGTCGGCCATCGGGTGTCTCCAGAATTCGGCATGGGCGCCGGCTCGGCGCGACCGGGAGGCGCGCGCGAAAGCGCAGTCTCCGGATGCGAAGCGCGCTAACACGCTTCGGGCTCGCGAACAAGCGCGGCGCGCGCCGGGCGGGCGATCCGTTTTCGCGCCTCGACAGGCCGGCCGAAAAGAATCGCGCGATCGCACATCAGAATATCGCTCGCTTGTCGCCGCGACGGGTGGATGTTAGGACGCTCACTGCCCATATCTTCAACGAGGGTCGCTCGCGCGCGGCTCCGGGGGCGTGTCGGCGGTGCCGGCCCGGCCTCGATCGAGATCCGCGTGCGAGACCGTGGGCCCGACACCGGGGATTTCCAGGCCGGACCGACGATGCAAGAGACATTCGACATCACGACGCTGATCTTTCTCGCGCTCGCCGTCTTCGTGATCTGGCGGCTACGCTCGGTGCTCGGCCAGAAGACCGGACACGAGAAACCGCCGCAGGATCCGTTCCGCCGCGAGACCAGCCAGGCCCGCGCCCCGCGCCCCAACGGCGCGGACAACGTCGTGCGCCTGCCCGGCGGGCCCGCGGCGCCGGGGCTCTCGCCGGCCGATCGCTGGAAGGGCGTGGTCGCCGCGGGCGCCACCCCGGAGACGCCCCAGGCGCTCGACGAGATCGCGCGCCAGGAGCCGCAATTCAATGGTCGGGACTTCATCGAGGGGGCCAAGATGGCCTACGAGATGATCGTCACGTCCTTCGCGGCGGGCGATCGCAAGACGCTCGAGGGCCTGCTCTCGCCGGAGGTCTACGAAGGGTTCGAGCAGGCGATCGCCGAACGCGAGGGCCGCGGCGAGAAGGCGGAGACCACCTTCGTCGCCATCGACAAGACCGAGATCACGCATGCCGAGGTGAAGGGCAAGAGCGCCCAGGTGACCCTGCGCATCGTCTCCGAGCTGATCTCGGTGACCCGCGATGCCGGCGGCGCCGTCGTCGAGGGCAGCGCCGATCAGGTCGTCGAGGTGACCGACGTGTGGACCTTCGCCCGCACGCTCGGCTCGCGCGACCCGAACTGGCTCCTGGTGGCGACCGAAGCCGGGCAATGAGCCGTGCGCGGCGGGCTCGACACCGCGCCGCGCCGTCGGTCGCACGCTCGGCCCCGTACGCGGTCGCGCTGATGGCCGCCCTCGCAGCGCTCGCCCCCGTCGAACTCGGCGCGACGAGCGTCGGGGATGCCGCGTTGCGCGCCGTCGCCTTCGCGGATCTGCCCGGCTGGGAGGCGGACGACCACGCCGCCGCGCTCGCGACCTTCCGCACGAGCTGCGTCGCCATTCTCGACGGCGCACCGAGTCTGCGTCCGGCGGGCGCGACCGGCGACGCGCTGCTCGCGGCCTGCCGCGCCGGGATCGAGGCCGGTCCCGCCGAGGCGCGCGCCTTCTTCGAGGCCTGGTTCGTCCCACATCGCGTGATCCCGCCCTCCGGCGCGGGTTTCATGACCGGCTATTACGAGCCCGTCCTGGAGGGCGCCCTCGTCCCCTCCGCCGAATTCTCCGTGCCCTTGCGCGCCCGCCCGGACGCGCTCGTCTCGATCCTCGAGCACGAGCGGCTGCCCGGCATCCCCGATCATCTGCGCGCCGCGCTCGATCTGGGCGGCGCCGCCTACGCTCCCGTGCCGACCCGTGCCGCGATCGAGGAGGGTGCGCTCGACGGAGCGGCGGAGCCGATCGTGTGGCTGCGCGAGCCGGGCGAGGCCTTCATCGTCCACGTCCAGGGCTCGGCCCGCATCCGCCTCCCCGACGGACGCCTCTTGCGGGTCGGCTATGCCGGACGCAACGGGCATCCTTACGTCTCGATCGGCCGCCTCCTCGTCGAGCGCGGCGCCATCGCGCGCGAGGAGATGAGCCTCGAGCGGCTTCTCGCCTGGCTCGCGCAGAACCGCGACGCGGCGCGCGCCCTGATGCGCGAGAACCCGTCCTACATCTTCTTTCGCACGATTCCCGAGGACGATCCCGCGCTCGGCCCGATCGGCGGCGCGGGCGTGCCGCTCGCGCCGGAGCGCTCGATCGCGGTGGATCGCGCGCTCTGGCGCTACGGCCTGCCCTTCCACCTCGCCGGGCGCGTTCCCGGTGTCGACGGCGGCCTCCGGCCGCTCGCGCGGCTCATGATCGCGCAGGACACGGGCTCCGCGATCGTCGGGCCGGCGCGGATCGACTATTTCGTCGGCACCGGCCCCGAGGCGGGCACCCGTGCTGGGCTGATGCGTCACGCGGTCGACGTCACCGTGCTCCTGCCGCGCCCCACCCCGATCGCCGCGTCGGAACCGGGGCGTGCGCCATGACGCGGCGGCGGCGCACGCTGAGCGCCGAGGAGGCGCGTCTGTGGCGCCATGTCGTGCGCCATGTCGATCCCCTGCCCGGCCGCGCCCCGCCTCCCGATCCGGACCTCGTCTCCTCGACGGCCGCCGTGCCCGAGATCGAACCCGAACGGCCGCCGAAGCCCGTCGCGCGCGGGACGCGCCCGCCATCCGCCGGGCCCTATCGCCCGCAGCCGCCCCCGGTGCCGTCGATCCCGCCGCTCTCGGCCCTGCAGCGCAAGGAGCGGCTCGCCCTGCGCCGCGGCGCCCGCGTGCCGGACGCGACGATCGACCTGCACGGCATGCGCCAGGACGAGGCTCACCGCCGGCTGATCGCCTTCCTGCACCGCGCGCGCACGGACGGACACGCGCTCGTTCTCGTCGTCACGGGCAAAGGCGGCCCGCCGGGCGACGGGATCGGCCTGTTCGACCATCGCGGCGTGCTGCGCCGCTCGGTGCCCCATTGGCTCGGGCTGCCGGATCTGCGCCCGCTCGTCGTCGGCTTCGAGGAGGCGGCGCCGCAACATGGCGGCTCGGGGGCGCTCTACGTGCGCCTGCGCCGCCGCGGAGGCTGACGCGATGGCGCGGCGGCGGATCGCGCGAGCGGACGGGGACGAGGCGCGGGCGCTGACGCCCTTCGGCCGGCGCGTGCGGGCGCTGCGGGCGGCGCGCGGCCTCCAGCTCAAGGACATGGCGGCGCATCTCGGCGTCTCGAGTGCCTATCTCTCCGCGCTCGAGCGGGGCGAGCGCGGCCGCCCGACCTTCGCCCTCGTGCAGGGGACGATCCAATATTTCGGGGTGATCTGGGACGAGGCGGACGAATTGCAGCGGCTCGCCGAATTGTCCGATCCGGCGCCGCGGGTGCGCGCGGCGGGGTGCGGCGCGGACGCCGTCCTCCTCGCCAACCGCCTCTCGCGCGAGATCGGCGATCTCGACGCGGACAGCGTCGCGGCGCTGCTCGCGGTTCTCGATCGCGCGGTCCTCGACCGCGCCGTGCTCGATCGCGCCCGCGCGACCACGTCGCTTGACGCCCAGACCGGCACGGGCGACAAGCCGCCCGACTGATACCCCTCCGGAGACACCGCCCGATGCTCGACGTCCTCACCCTCGGCAACGCCATCGTCGACGTGATCGCCCATACCGACGATGACTTCCTCGTCGCCGAGAAGCTGCACAAGGGCTCGATGAACCTCATCGACGAGGCGCGGGCGATGGACCTCTACGGGCGGATGGGCCAGGCGACCATCATGTCCGGAGGCGCTGCCGCCAACACCGCCGCCGGCGTCGCCGCGCTCGGCCGAAGGGCGGGCTTCATCGGCAAGGTGCGCAACGACGAGGCGGGCGCGCTCTACCGCCACGACATGCGTGCGGTCGGCATCCGCTTCGAGACGCCGGACGCGACCGACGGCCCGGCCACCGCGCGCTCGTTCATCCTGGTGACGCCCGACGGCGAGCGCACGATGAACACCTATCTCGGCGCCTGCCAGAACCTCACCCCCGCCGATATCGACGAGGACACGGTGCGCTCCGCGCGGGTCGTCTATCTCGAGGGCTATCTGTGGGACCCGCCGCAGGCGAAGGAGGCTTTCCGCAAGGCCGTCGCGATCGCCCACGCGGCCGGCAACAAGGTCTCGCTCACCCTCTCCGACAGCTTCTGCGTGGACCGGTATCGCGACGAGTTCCTCGAGCTGATCCGCACCGGCGCGGTCGACATCCTGTTCGCCAACATCCACGAGGTGAAGGCGCTCTACCAGACGGCGGATGCGGAGACCGCGCTCGCCGCCCTGCGCGCGGAGGACACGCCGCACGCGCTCCTCTCGGTGGTGACGCGCTCCGAAGCGGGCTCGCTCGTGATCTCGCGCGACCGCACCCGCGCGGTGGACGCCTTCGCGGTCGACCGGATCGTCGATTCGACCGGTGCCGGCGACCTCTTCGCGGGCGGCTTCCTCGCCGGGCTCGCGCACGGGCTCGACGAGGTCGGCTGCGCGCGCCTCGGCGCGATGGCGGCGGCGGAGGTGATCTCGCACATGGGCGCGCGCCCGCAGCGCAACCTCCTCGACATGGCCCGAGAGAACGGTATCCTCGCCTGATCGAGGAGATGCCATGAGCCATCTGCAGCCGCCGTCCGTCGACTGGTCGACCTTGCCCGCTCCGATCGACGACGGGGCCGCGGCCCATCTCGTCGGGCGCGCCCTGCCCGACGTCACGCTGCCGGCGACCGACGGGTCGTCGGTGCGGCTCTCCGAGATCGGCGGGACGGCCGTTCTCTATCTCTACCCGATGACCGCCACGCCCGGCATCGCCCTGCCGAGCGACTGGGACGCGATCCCCGGCGCGCGCGGCTGCACCCCGCAATCCTGCGCCTTCCGCGACCATTTCGACGAGCTGCGGGAGGCCGGCGCGCAGGCGGTGTTCGGAATTTCGATGCAGGATCCGGCGGAGCAGCGGGAGGCGCAGGCGCGGCTCCACCTCCCCTTCCCGCTCCTCTCCGATGCCGATGGCGCGCTCGCGCAGGCGCTCGCTCTGCCGACCTTCGAGGCGGGCGGGCGTCGCCTCCACAAGCGGCTGACGATGATCGCCCGCGACGGCGTCGTGGCGACGGTGTTCTACCCGATCTTTCCGCCGGACCGGAACGCGGGCGACGTGGTCGCCTGGCTGCGGGCCAATCCGGCTTGAGATGTTTCACGTGAAACGCGCGGGCGCCGCCTAGCCGATCGCCGCGCCGCTCTCGTCGCGATACGGCTCCGACCCGAGGCCGGCGTCCTGCCGGAAACGCGTCGCCGCGTAGGCGGCTTCCATCAGGGTCTGCGTATAGGCGCTCCGGGGAGCCTCGAAGATCGCCCTGGTCGGGCCCTCCTCGACGACCTTGCCGTTCTTCATGACGATGACGTAGTCCGCCATCGCCCGCACGACCGCGAGATCGTGGCTGATGAAGAGGAAGGCGAGGCGGTGGCGGTCCTGGAGATCGCGCAGAAGCTCGACGATCTGCTTCTGAACGGAGCGGTCGAGCGCCGAGGTCGGCTCGTCGAGCACGACGACGCGGGGCTTGAGGATGATGGCTCTGGCGATGGCGATGCGCTGGCGCTGCCCGCCGGAGAATTCGTGCGGATAGCGGTTGCGCATCGAGGGATCGAGCCCGACCTCGCGCAGGGCCTCGACGGCGCGGGCATCGCGGGCGCGGCCGGTGAGCTCAGGCTCGTGGACGAGGAGGCCCTCGGTCACGATCTGGCCCACCGTCATGCGCGGCGACAACGAGCCGAACGGGTCCTGGAAGACGAGCTGCAGCGCCTTTCGCAAGGGGCGCATCTCGCCGCGCGTCGCCTGCGAGATGTCGCGCCCCATGAAGGCCACCCGGCCCTCCGACGGCAGGAGCCGCAGGAGCGCGCGCCCGAGCGTCGACTTGCCCGAGCCCGATTCGCCCACGATTCCGATCGTCTGCCCGGCTCGCAGCGTCAGCGAGACGCCGTCGACCGCGCGCAGCAGATGCGCCGGCCCCTTCAGGAAGCCGCCGCCGATCGGGAAGGTGACCCGCACGCCCTCCCCGGCCAGCGCGATGGGCGCGCTCTCCGGCACGGGGCTCTTCTCGCCCGTCGGCTCCGCGTCGATCAGCATGCGCGTATAGGGATGGCGCGGCTCGGCGAAGACGCGCTGCGCGTCCCCCGTCTCCACGATCTCCCCTCGGCGCATCACCGCGACGCGGTCGGCGAAGCGGCGCACGATGCCGAGATCGTGCGTGATGAACACGATCGCCATGCCCCGCTCGCGCTGGAGATCGGCCAAGAGCGTCAGGATCTGCGCCTGGACGGTGACGTCGAGGGCGGTGGTCGGCTCGTCGGCGATCAGGAGATCGGGATCGTTGGCGAGCGCCATCGCGATCATCACGCGCTGGCGCTGCCCGCCGGAGAGCTCGTGGGGATAGGCGTCGATGCGCCGGCCGGGATCGGGAATGCCGACGCGATCGAGAAGCGCGATCCCCTTCTCGCGCGCGGCCTTGCGCGAGAGTCCCCGATGGTGGCGCATCGGCTCGGCGAGCTGGCGGCCGATCCGGTAGAGCGGATCGAGGGAGGTCATCGGCTCCTGGAAGATCATCGTGATCTTCTCGCCGCGAATGCGATCGAGGGCGCGCGGACGCATGCCCACCAGGTTCTCCCCCCGATAGAGCGCCTGGCCGGTGGCGACGCCGTTTCCGGCGAGGAGGCCCATCGCCGCCATCATCGATTGGCTCTTGCCCGAGCCCGATTCGCCGACGATGGCCACGGTTTCGCCGGGCATCACGTCGAGATCGATGCCGCGCACCGCCTCGACGATGCCGTCGTTCGTGCGGAACGACACCTTCAGATCCCGGAGCGAGAGGATCGGCGCGCCTGTCCCTGTGGTCGGATCGGCCATGCTCAGCGGTCCTTCGGATCGAGGGCGTCGCGCAGGCCGTCGCCGAGAAAGTTGAGCGCGAACAGGATGGCGATCAGGGTCGCCGCGGGGAAGACGAGCATCCACGGCGCGCCCTGCATGTTCGCGGCGCCCTCCGAGATGAGCACGCCGAGCGAGGTCAGGGGCTCCTGCACGCCGAGCCCGAGGAAGGACAGGAAGCTCTCGAGCAGGATCACCTTGGGCACGAGCAGCGTCAGGTAGACGACGACCGGACCGAGCGTGTTCGGCACGATGTGCCGGCGCAGGATGCCGGAGGCCTCGACGCCGAGCGCCTCCGCCGCCTGCACGAATTCCTGCCGCTTCAACGAGAGCGTCTGCCCGCGCACGATGCGGGCCATGTCCAGCCACTCGATCGCGCCGACCGCGAGGAAGATCAGCACGAAGTTCCGGCCGAAGAACACCACGAGCAGGATCACGAAGAAGATGAACGGCAGGGCGTAGAGCACGTCGACGAAGCGCATCATCACCGCATCGACCCGCCCGCCCGCATAGCCCGCCACCGCGCCGTAGGTGACGCCGATCACGAGCGCGACGAGCGAGGCGAGGAGGCCGATCGCGAGCGAGATCCGCACCGCGACGAGGGTGCGCGAGAACAGGTCGCGCCCGTTGGCGTCCGTGCCGAACAGGAAACGCAGGCGCTGCACGTCCGCCTCGAGCACGCCGCTCGTCCCGTCGGGCGCGACATCGACGAGGCGGGCGGCGCCGAACAGGTCGGAGCGGTCGAGATAGCGCGGGAGCCGCGGGTCGAGGCCGCCCTCGGCCGAGACCGGCGCGCGCACCGTCTCCCCGTCGACCTCGACCTCGCCCACCACGACCCGGGCCCGGGCCAGCGCCCGCTCGAAAGCCGGGACGATGCGCTCGGCGCGCGGATAGGGCTCCAGGCTCGCGGGCACGCGGACATATTGCGGATAGACCGTGTCGTAGGCGTGCGGGGTGAGCGTGGGGCCGACGATGCTCGCGATGCCGAGCACGATCAGGAGGATGCCGCTCGCGACCGCCGCGCGGTTGCGGCGCAGGCGGATCCAGGCGTCGCTCCACAAGGAGCGCTGCGGCCCGGAGACCGGCGGGGCGTCGAGGGCGGTGTCGAGGTCTCGCGTCGTCATGGGGCTCGGCTCATGAGGCTCGGCTCAGCGGTCGAAGCGCACGCGCGGATCGATGAGCGCGTAGGCGATGTCGACGAGGAGGTTGAAGGCGACGACGAAGAGCGCGATCACGACCACGGTGCCCATCACGAGCGTGTAGTCGCGCGCGAGCGCGCCGAGGACGAAATAGCGGCCGATGCCGGGAATGCCGAAGATCGTCTCGACCACGACGGACCCCGTCAGCAGCGCCGCGGCGGCCGGGCCGAGATAGGACACGACCGGCAGGATCGCCGCGCGCAGCGCGTGCGTGATCACGACGGTGCGGGCCGGCAGGCCGTAGGCGCGGGCGGTGCGCACGTGGTTCGCCCGCAGCGCCTCGATCGTCGCGCCGCGCGTCATGCGGGCGATGATCGCGATCTGCGGCAGCGCGAGCGTGATCACGGGCAGGACGAGGTGGCGCGGCTCGCCCCAGCCGCCGGCGGGCAGGATGCCGAGCCACACCCCGAAGAGCAGGCTCAGGACGGGCGCGACCACGAAATTCGGGATCGTGATGCCGAAGGTGGCGATGCCGACGACCGCGTAATCCGCGCCGCGGTTCTGCTTGAGCGCCGCGATCACGCCGAGCGTTCCGCCGACGAGGAGCGCGAGGAGGAGCGCGAGCGCGCCGAGCGTCGCTGAAACCGGCAGACCGAGGCGGAACAGCTCGCCGACCGAAAAGTCGCGCCGGGTGAAGCTCGGTCCGAACTCGCCCTGCGCGAGATTGCCGAGATAGAGGAGGTATTGGCGCCAGAGCGGCTGGTCGAGATGGAAGGCCGCGTTGATGTTCTGCATGATCAGCGGATCGATCGGCCGCTCGAGGTCGAACGGGCCGCCGGGCGCGAGCCGGATCATGAAGAAGGCGATCGTGACGATCACGAAGATCGTCGGAATGGCACCGGCGAGGCGCCTGAGAACGTAGCCGAGCATGGCGATGTCCCGATCGCGGCGCCCGGGGCGATGGCTCCCGGGCGCCGCATTCCAGCGTCAGTTCAGCGACAGGAAGCGCGTCCCGTGGACGTTCATGATGTTGTCCTCCCAGCCCTGCAGCCGCGGCGAGACGAGCGAACGCGACGTGTAATAGAGGATCGGGATGGCGGGGACGTGCTCGAGGAACAGCCGCTCGGCGTCCGCGAGGATCTCGGCGCGGGCGTCGAGGTCGGTCTCCTGCGCGGCCTGCGCCATGAGGGCGTCGTAGTCCTCGTTCGCCCAGCGCGGATAGTTGAAGCCGAGATTGTCGGATTCGTAGAGGAAGAGGAAGTTCTGCGGGTCGTTGTAGTCCCCGATCCAGCCGGCGCGGGCGATGTCGAAATCGCCGTCGGCGCGCAGGAAGGGGAAGTAGGTCGCGCCTTCCATCTCGGTCAGCGTCGAATTGATGCCGATCGAACGCAGCATCTCGCCGAGAGCCGTCATGGTGTTGCGGTTGTTCTCGGAGGTGTTGTAGCGCAGGTCGACCGTCAGCGAGCCCTCGGCGACGCCCGCCTCGGCGAGGAGCTCGCGGGCGCGGTCCTCGCGATCGAGGATGTCCTCGTCGGCATAGGGCAGCTGCACGCCATCGACGTAGTTCGCGATGCCGGGCGGCACGAGCGAATAAGCGGGGATCATGGTGCCCGACCAGATCTCCTCGGCGAGGAACTCGCGGTCGATCACGAGCGAGATCGCCCGGCGCACCCGCGGATCGGAGAGGACGGGCTTCGTCGTCTTCACCGGCAGATAATAGATGCCGAGATAGGGCGCGATGCGCACCTGATCGCCGAGGCGCCCGCGCAGATCGGCGAGCTGCTCGGTCGGCAGATCGGAGCAGGACTGCACCTCGCCCGCCTCGAAGCGGCGCACGCACGCGGCGCGATCCTCGAAGGGAATGTAGTTGACGACGTCGATCGAGACCTCGTCGGCGGCGTGGAAATGCGGGTTCGCGACGAGCGTGATGCGGTCGTTCGGCACGAAGGCCTGGAGCATGAAGGCGCCGTTCGAGACGAGATTGCCCGGCCGCGTGAAGGCGTCGCCGTGCGCCTCGACGGAGGGGCGATGGAGCGGCAGCGCCGTCTGGTGGGTGAGGAGCTCGAGGAAATAGGGGGTGGGCGCCTCGAGCGTGATCTCGAGCGTGCGCTCGTCCACCGCGCGGGCGCCGAGCTCCTCCTTGTCCATCTCGCCGCGATTGATCGCGGCCGCGTTCAGGATCGGATAGAGGATGTTGGCATAGCCCGCGGCGGTCGCGGGATCCTGGATGCGGCGCAGCGCGAACACGAAGTCCTCGGCCACGACCGGGTCGCCGTTCGACCAGCGCGCGTTCTCGCGCAGGCGGAAGGTGTAGACCGTGCCGTCCTCGGAAATCTCCCAGCTCTCCGCGACGCCGGGGATCACGGTCGCGGCCGTATCGTAGACCACGAGGCCCTCGTAGAGATCGCGCAGCACGTGAGCCTCGGCGATCGTCGAGGTCTTGTGCTGGTCGAGCGAGGCGGGATCGGTGTCGTTGCCGCGATTGTAGACGATCTCCTGCGCGAAGGCCGGGACGCCGGCGGCGCCGAGCGAGAGCACGAGCGCCGCTGACAGCGCGCTCGCCTTGAGAACGGTCTTGATCATGTCGGGTCTCCCTCCCGTCTGCATACGCGCGAGACGGTTGAGATCTAAACTATCCGCCGCCAATTCCACACGCAAGCGTGGCTATTTGCCAAGGTCGTGAGCCGGATCTTCATCGGGAACACGGCTGCGGATTCGGCGTTCTTGCGCTCACTCCGAACGGGAGACAAGAAAGGGAAACCTCATGACCCTGAAGAAGACTCTCCTCGCCGCGAGCGCTCTGACGCTCGCTTTCGCCGGTTCCGCCGCCGCCGAGATGTCGGCGCGCGCGACCACGGATCTCAACCTGCGCGCCGGCCCCGGCCCCGGCCACCAGGTCGTCGGCGTGATCCCCGCCGATGCCCAGGTGACGCTCGTCGGGTGCATCGAGGGCTCGCAATGGTGCCGCGTCACCTATGACGGGACGGAGGCCTGGGCCTTCTCCGCCTACCTGACCGGCGAGTTCGAAGGCGACCGCATCGTCGTCTCCGAGCGCATCGAGGCGGTCCCGCAGACCACCTTCGAGGGCGCCGGGACCGCGGCCGGCGGCACCGCCGGCTTGACGACGGGCGCGGTCGGCGGCGCGGTGATCGGCTCGATCATCGCCGGGCCGATCGGTGCGGCGGTCGGCGCCGTCGGCGGCGCGGCTGCGGGCGGCGTGACCGGCACGGCGGTGGGCGCGGCCTTCGAGCCGCCTCCGGAGCGCGTGCGCAGCTACGTCGTCGACAATCGCCCCGAGCCCGTCTTCCTCGAGGGCGAGGTCGTCGCCGGCGCCCGCCTGCCCGAGGTGGTCGAGCTGCGCCAGATCCCCGATTACGAATACCGCTTCGCGTATGTGAACGGCGTTCCGGTGATCGTCGAGCCGGCCGAGCGGCGCATCCTCTACGTCGTGCGTTGACGCGCCGCACCTGCGGCTCGACCGTGAGAGCGGGCGGGGAGCGATCCCCGCCCGTTTCCCGTTGGGCCAGCGCGCGAGCGCGACCGTGCGACCGCGCGCCACATGGATTCCTATCGGCCGCTTCCGATATTTCAGAAAATCCTGAAATTCCGGAAGAGCCATGAAACTCCCCCCGCTCGTCCAGACCTTCGTCCTGCATTTCGGTGAGATGGGCTCCCGGTGGGGGATCAATCGCACCGTCGGGCAGATCTACGCGCTCCTCTACGTCTCCCCGCAGCCTCTGTGCGCGGACGACATCGTGGAGGCGCTCGGGGTCTCGCGCTCGAACGTGTCGATGGGGCTGAAAGAGCTGCAGGCCTGGAATCTGGTGCGCCTGCAGCACAAGGCCGGCGACCGTCGCGACTTCTTCTCCGCCCCCGAGGACGTGGTCGCGATCCTGCGCACGCTGGCCGAGGAGCGCAAGAAGCGCGAATTCGACCCCACCCTCTCGCTCCTGCGCGAGACCCTGATGGAGGAGCCCGCCTCCGAGATCGAGCGCCATGCGCAGGAGCGCATGCGCGCCATGCACGATCTCATGGAGGAGCTCGGCGAATGGTACGAAGACGTGCGTGGCATCGAGAACGAGCGGCTGCTCGCCCTCGTGCGCCTCGGCTCGCGCGTCTCGCGCCTCCTCGAGATCGCCGACAAGATCCCCTTCGTCGGAGGGCGCCGCCGCCGTTCCGCCGAGGACGCGCAGGACGAGATCGCCGACGACGCCCCCCGCCGACCCGAGGCGAGCCGCCGGGACCAGACCTCCCGCGGCTCGTAGCCCGCCAGGAACGGCGCCCCGCGCGGGCGTCGATGCGCCCCTCGGACCTTGTCGACCATCATGGAGCCCCCGCCGTGGAGACCCTCCTTCTCTCGCGCATCCAATTCGGCGCGAACATCACCTTCCACATCCTCTTCCCGACGATCACCATCGCGCTCGGCTGGGTGCTGCTTTATTTCAAGCTCGCCTACGACCGCTCGAAGGACGAGGCGTGGATGGACGCCTATTTCTTCTGGGTGAAGGTCTTCGCCCTCACCTTCGCGCTCGGCGTCGTCTCCGGCATCACGATGTCCTTCCAGTTCGGCACCAATTGGCCGGGCTTCATGGAGCGGGTCGGCAACGTGGCGGGGCCGCTCCTCGCCTACGAGATCCTCACCGCCTTCTTCCTCGAGGCGACGTTCCTCGGCATCATGCTGTTCGGCTTCCGCCGCGTGCCGAACTGGGTCCATACGCTCGCGACCGTGCTCGTCGCCTTCGGCACCACGATGTCGGCCTTCTGGATCCTCGTCCTGAATTCCTGGATGCACACGCCGGCCGGCTTCGAGATCCGCGACGGCATCGTGCACGCGACCGATTGGTGGGCGATCGTCTTCAACCCGTCGATGCCCTACCGGCTCGCGCACATGCTGCTCGCCTCGGGGCTCACCGCCGCCTTCCTGATCGCGGGCATGTCGGCCTGGCGCTGGCTGCGCGGCGATCGCTCCGCCGCCGTGGCGAAGGCTCTGCGCACGGGCGTCGTCATGGGCGCGCTCCTGATCCCCGCCCAGATCCTCGCGGGCGACCTGCACGGCCTCAACACGCTCGAGCACCAGCCCGCCAAGGTCGCGGCCATGGAGGCCAATTGGGAGACGCGCGGCAACGTCCCCCTCGTCCTCTTCGCCCTGCCGGACCAGGAGGCGCGCGAGAACCGCTTCGAGCTCTCGATCCCGAGCGGCGCGAGCCTCATCCTCAAGCACCATCCCGAAGGCGTGGTGCCCGGGCTGAACGACTTCGTTCTCGAGGACGGCACCGTCATGCACCCCCCCGTCGCCCCCGTGTTCTGGGGATTCCGGATCATGGTGGGCACCGGCATGGCGATGCTCGCGCTCTCCTGGCTCGCCGCCTGGCAGCTGTGGCGGCGCGGGGGCGAGCTCCCGAAGCTCACGCTCTACGGCCTCGTCGGCATGACCTTCTCGGGCTGGGTCGCCACGGTCGCCGGCTGGTACGTCACCGAGATCGGCCGCCAGCCCTGGCTCGTCTCGGGCGTGCTGACGACGGCGGAGGCGGTCACCACGACCGGCGCCGGCACGGTGCTGACGAGCCTGATCGTCTATCTCGGGCTCTACGTGGTGCTGCTCGCCGCCTATATCGGCGCGCTCTACCACCTCGCCCGCAAGGCGGGGAAGGCCGCTCCCGCCGCCGCGCCGATCGCGCAGGGCGGCGAAGGCCTCGCCGCCAATCCCGCCCGCTGACCCGAGGAAGACGGACATGGACGCCATTCTCATGGGCCAATCCTGGCTCCCCGTCGCCTTCGCCGCGCTCCTCGGCATCGCGATCCTCGCCTACGTCATCCTCGACGGCTACGATCTCGGGGTGGGCATCCTCACCGCGAGCGCGGCGGACGAGGCCCACAAGGACCGCATGGTCGCCTCGATCGGGCCGTTCTGGGACGCGAACGAGACCTGGCTCGTGCTCGCGGTCGGGCTCCTCCTCGTCGCCTTCCCCTTCGCGCAGGGCATCGTGCTGCAGGCGCTCTACCTCCCGGTCCTCGTCATGCTGGTGGGGCTCATCCTGCGCGGCGTCGCCTTCGACTTCCGCGCCAAGGTGGTGCCCGAGCGCAAGATCTGGTGGGATCGCGCCTTCTTCGCCGGGTCCCTCGTCGCCGCCCTCGCGCAGGGCTACATGCTCGGCCTCTACATCACCGGCTTCGAGCGCAGCGCGGCGAACGTCGCCTTCGCGATCCTCACGAGCGTCTGCGTCGCGGCGGGCTACGCCTTCATCGGCGCGACCTGGCTCATCCTGAAATGCGAGGGCGCGCTGCAGATCCTCGCGGTGCGCTGGGCGCGCGGCACGCTGTGGCTCGCCGCGCTCGGGCTCCTCGCCGTCTCGGTGGTGACGCCGCTCGTCTCGGAGCGGATCTTCGAGAAATGGTTCACGTTCCCTTACGTGGTGCTGCTCGCGCCGGTGCCTCTCGTCACGATCGGCCTCGTCTTCCTCCTCGCCCTCGTGCTCGGCACCTTGCCGGCCAAGGGGGACCGATTCGCCTGGGTGCCGTTCGCGGGCGCGATCGCGCTGTTCACGCTCGCCTTCTACGGGCTCGCCTATTCCTTCTTCCCCTACGTCGTGCCCGACACCATGACGATCTGGCAGGCGGCCGCGTCCGACGAATCGCTGATCATCATCTTCGTCGGCGCGCTCGTGGTGCTACCGGTGATCGCCGGCTACACCGCCTTGTCCTACGTGATCTTCGGCGGCAAGGCCACCGATTTGCGCTACGACTGAGTGCGCTGCTCGAGACCCGCCGCCCGCTCCCGCCGCGCCGATCCGCCGCTCGGCGGGGGCGACATCGAAGTCTCGCCTGTGGTAGACATCGGGCTCGCGCTGCGATTGTCGGCACGATCCACCGGACCTGCACGGAAAGAGCGCAGTTTACCGGTGGAACAACGTAGGTAGTCGGACGCAGCTGCCGAGTGTCGCGCGACAACGTATGTTAGCCTTTTCGCGCACGCGATTCGAGCCGAGACGCAGATGTCGAGCGAAGACGATCCCAATCGCGGCCTCGCACGCCTCCTGAAGGACGAGACCCGCGCCGCGCATCTCGAAGCCGAGCGGGTCTTCGTGCGTGCGGTGAAGGAAGGCGGGCTGGACGCCGGTCCGGCTCATCTCATGGGCCTGAACGTCGCCCTCGTCGCCTGGCTGACGCGCGAGGCGCGAGCCGTCGCGCCGTCGCCCCTCGCCGCCGAGATCGCCGAATTCGTCGCGGTCGTCGACGCCGCCCGCGCGCCCGCGCTCGCGATGCCGCCGCTTCCGCCCGGGCCCGCGCTCGAGAGCGAGGAGGAGATCGCCGGCGCCGCCTACGCCGTCTGCGGCTCGTTCCTGGGCGCGGCCGCGCTCGCCCGCGGATGGGGTACGGGATCGGTCCCGGGCTTTGCGGCCTTCTGCGCCGCGAGCGCGACGCTGGAGCGCCGTTGGCCCGCCTTTCGGCAGGCGCTCGACGCCTTCGGACGCGCGCATGCGGGCTGTGCCCAACACGCCGTGATCGGCGCCGAGCGCGCCTTCGCCTATGCGCGCGAGGTGGTCGCCACCTTGGGCGAGAGCCGGACGGCGATGCGCGCCGCGGAGCACGCCTCATGACACGCATCGCACCGCTCCCGCAGGACCATGTCGCGATCTGCGAAGCCGAGCCGATCACCACCCCGGCGCGATCCAGCCCTTCGGCGTCTTTCTCGCGATCGAGCCGGACGGCGAGCGCATCGCCTTCGCGAGCGCGAACGCGCAAGGCGAGCTCGGCCGCGCGGCGGGGGACCTGATCGGGGCCACGCTCGGCGATCTCTTCCCGGCGGAGCCCCTTCTCAAGCTGCGCGAGCTGATCCGCGCGGAGCGCTACGCGCCGACCAATTTCACGAGCGTGGTCCTGCCGAGCGGGCGGATGGCGGACGCGACCGTCCACCGGTCGGGCGCTTTCGTCCTCTTGGAGCTGATGCCGAAGGCGGCGGGCGATGCGGATCGCGAGGCGAGCCTCGCGGCTGCGGCGATCTCGCGGGCTCAGCTTCTCATCCAGGAGGTCCGGCGCGCGGCCGACCTCTCGGCCATGCTGACCGTGGCCGTCGACGAGATCCGCGCGCTGACCGGCTTCGCCCGCGTGATGGCCTATCGCTTCGATGACGACCATCACGGCGAAGTCGTCGCGGAATCGGTCGCGAGCGAGCTCGAGCCGTTCCTCGGCCTGCATTACCCGGCGACGGACATCCCGTCGCAGGCCCGCCGGATGTATCTCCTCCAGCGGGTGCGGCAGATTCCCGACGTCGAGGCGGTGCCCGTCGACGTTCTGGGGGCGCCGAGCGGGAACGGCGCGGCGGGAGGGCCCTCCACCGGTCCGCGCCAGCTCGATCTGACCTATTCCGTCCTGCGCGCCGTCTCGCCCTACCACGTCGAGTACCTGCGCAATATGGGCGTGCGCGCCACCTTCGCGATCTCGATCATCGTCGAGGATCGGCTGTGGGGCATGATCGTGGGCCATCATGACGCTCCGCGCGGGATCGATTGCACGATGCGCGGCCTGCTCGATCTCGTCGGGCAGACGCTGTCGATCATGGTCGACATCCGCGGCACCGCCGACCGGCGCAGCCAGCTCGCCGCCCGCAATGCCGCCCTCGAGACGATCGAGGCGGAACTCGCGGATGCCGACAGCATCGGCGCCGCGCTTGCCGCGGTCGGCGACGAGCTCCTCGAAGTGATGGGCGCGGGCGGCGCCTATGTGCGCATCGGCGGAGCGCAGGCGACATTCGGGATGACGCCGCCGGAATCGATCTGCCGATCCGTGCTCGCGCGCCTCTCTGAGGGCGAGACGAGCCACGCGGCGCATGCCGAGCTCGGCGCCGTCGATACGGGGCTGGTCGTCTGGCGGACGATCGCGAGCGGGGCGGCGGCGATCTTCCTGCCCAACAATCCCGGCGACGGCATCGTCTGGTTCCGGCCGGAGCGCCGCCATTCGGTGGCCTGGGGCGGCGACCCGACGGCGCCGATCCACGTCGATCCGCAGACCGGGCGGCTCGGGCCGCGCCGCTCCTTCGCCAAGTGGGTCGAGATCGTGGAGGGCACGAGCCAGCCCTTCACGGCGACGGATATCGAGGTCGCGCAACGCCTGCGCCGCGCGCTGATCACGAGCCTCCTGCGGATCTCCGAGGAGCGGCTGACCTGGGTGCGCAATTTCGATGCGCTGACCGGGCTCCTGCGTCGCGAGATCGCCGAGACGCGCCTGCGCCGAACCGTGGCCGCGATCGATCATGGCGTCGTCGGCGTGCTCCTCGTCGCCATCAATCGCCTCGGTGCGATCGCCGAGCGCTACGGCGTGCGGCAGGGCGAGCAGGTGCTCGTCGCCGCGGCTCGCCGGCTGCAGCAGACCATGCGCAAGGGCGAATTCTGCGCGCGCTTCGGCGAGGAGAGCTTCATGCTCGTCGTGCGGCGCGACGGCGTCGACGATCTGCGCCGGCTCGGCGCCGAAATCCTGGACCGCTTCCGCCAGCCGGTGCTGGAGGACGAGCGCGCGCTGACCGTCTCGGTGCGCGTCGGTATCGCCGTGCATCCGGGCGCATCGGCCGATCTTCTCGTGGCGACCGCGCTCGCGGCCGAGCGCGAGGCGGCGAAGGACAAGCGCGGGCGTTGGGTGCTGTTCGAGAGGCCTCCGGAGCGGCAGGCGCCGAGCGCCGCGGATTACGAGCTCGAGATCGCCCCCGCTCTGGCGCGCGGCGAGTTCCGTGCCGTGTTCCAGCCGATCGTTCGCCTCGCCGACGGGGTGACGGTGGGGGTCGAAGCGTTGGCGCGCTGGCGCAGCGCGCTGTTCGGCGACGTCTCGCCGGCTCTGTTCGTGCCCGCCGCGGTCGAGGCCGGGCAGATCTTCCCGCTGACCACGGCCATGCTCGACATGACCTTCAAGGCGACGGGCGCGGCCCTGCGCGAGGGGCGGCTCGATTACGTCAGCGTCAATCTCGATCTGAGCCTGCTCGAGCGCCGCAGCTTTCCGGCGGTCGTGCTCTCTGCGCTGCACCGCAACGGCCTGTCGGCCTCGCATCTCGTGCTCGAGGTGACCGAAAGCGCGCTCGCCTCGGAGAGCGCCATCGCCGCCCTCGCCCAGCTCCGCGAGACCGGCGTGCGCATCGCCATCGACGATTTCGGGGTCGGTTATTCCTCGCTCGCCTATCTCAGCCGCATGCCGATCGACCTCGTCAAGATCGACAGGGGCTTCATCGCAGGCGCCGCCAGCGACGATCGGGGGGCGGCCTTGTTCAGCTCGATCGCGAGCCTGATCGGCTCGCTCGGCTTCGCGGCGGTCGTCGAGGGCGTCGAGACGTCGGTGCAGCAGGGGATCGCGATCGCCCGCGGCTGCGTATACGGCCAGGGCTTCCTCTTCTCGCGCCCGCTGGAGGCCGACGCCCTCGCCGCTCATCTCGCCGGCGACCGCTCCGGGTGAAGTCCGGCAGGCGGACGATGCCGCGAGGGTTTCACGTGAAGGCGGCCCGCTTCTGCGGGCCGCAAGGGTTTCACGTGAAGGCGGCCCGCTCCAGCGGGCCGCTTGGGTTTCACGTGAAACCTCTCAGCCCCGACGCAGCGTCTCGCAGAGCGCGTCGAGCTGCTCCAGGCTGGCATAGCGGATGCGCACCTCGCCGCCCGCGCCCTTCTGGCTTATGCTCACGTCGAGCCCGAGCGCATCGATCAGGCTCTGCTCCAGCGCGCGGGTATCGGCATCCTTGGGCGCCTTGCCCTTCCGGCTCGGCGCCGCCTCCGCTTCGCTCGCCTCGCCGCGGGCCAGCCGCTCGACGTCGCGCACCGTCAGGCCCTTCTCGACGATGGCCTCCGCCACCGCCTCCGGATCCTCGACGGCGAGGAGGGCGCGGGCATGGCCGGCGGTGATCTCGCCGGAGGCGAGCTTGTCCTGCACGCTCTTCGGCAGCTTGGTGAGCCGCATCGTGTTGGCGACGTGCGAGCGGCTCTTGCCGATCACCTGCGCGAGCTCGGATTGCGAATAGCCGAAATCGGCGATCAGCTTCTCGTAGCCGCCGGCCTCTTCGAGGGCATTGAGATCGGTGCGCTGGACGTTCTCGACGATCGCGTATTCGAGCGCCGTGCGATCGTCCGCCTCGACGACGACGATCGGCACGTCGTGCAGGCCGGCGCGCTGCGCGGCACGCCAGCGGCGCTCGCCGGCGATGATCTCGTGGACGTCCTGCAGCCCGCGCAGCGCCCGCACCACGATCGGCTGGATGATGCCGCGCTCGCGGATCGACTGCGCGAGCTCGTCGAGATCGGCATCCGAGAAATGCTTGCGCGGATTGCGCGGGTTGGGGCGCAGGAACTCGATCGGCACGCGGCGCTGCCCGCGACCGCGATCGACGACGTTCATCTCGTCGCCCATGTCCCCGATCAGGGCGGCGAGCCCGCGTCCGAGACGCGGACGGTGCGCTGCTTCCTCGGCCATGTCCGTCTCCTTACGCCGCCTTCAGGGCGCGCTCGCGCTGGATGATCTCGGAGGCGAGCTTCAGGTAGGCCTGGCTCCCCGAGCATTTGAGGTCGTAGAGAAGCACGGGCTTGCCGTGCGACGGCGCCTCGGAGACGCGCACGTTCCGGGGAATCATGGTCTCGTAGACCTTGCCGCCCATGAAGGCGCGCACGTCCGCCACCACCTGGCCCGAGAGATTGTTGCGCGGATCGAACATGGTCAGGACGATCCCGTGGATGGTCAGGCGCGGATTGAGCGTGTCGCGGACCTGCTCGACCGTCTTCAGGAGCTGGCTCAGGCCTTCCAGCGCGAAGAACTCGCATTGCAGCGGCACGAGCACCGAATCGGAGGCCGCGAGCGCGTTGATCGTGAGGAGGTTCAGCGAGGGCGGGCAATCGATGAGGATGTAGGTGAAGGGCTCCGTGCGCAGCCCGTCGCCGAGCGCGAGGCCGTCGATCGCGATCTTGAGCCGGTGGGCGCGGTTGCGCGCGCTGGCGATCTCGAGTTCGACTCCGAGGAGATCGAGCGTGGACGGCGCGACGAACAGCCCCGGCACCGCCGTTTCCAACACCGTCGAACGCAGCTCCGCCTCGCCGGTGAGGACGTGATAGGTCGACAGGCGCCGCTGCCGACGCTCGATGCCGAGCCCGGTCGAGGCGTTGCCCTGCGGGTCGAGATCGAGCACCAGAACCTTCTCGCCGATCGCCGCGAGCGCCGTGCCGAGATTGATCGCCGTCGTCGTCTTGCCGACCCCGCCCTTCTGGTTGGCGAGGGCGATCACGCGCGGGCGGCGCGTCGGGCGCGGTGCGTCGGTGGCCGGGCCGCGGGACGAATCCTCGTCCGCGTCGGATCGCGCCGCTTCGCTCGTCTCGATGGTCATGACAATCGTCTCGTCAGCGCCGGGCGACCCGCAGGATGGTCCCACGCGAATCGCTCCGGCTCGGGATGTCGTCGACGTGCAGACTCGGATATTGCGCGAGCGCGGTCAATTCCGACGCCACCCTCTCGCCTTTCGGAAACAGGCCGATCGTGCCGGTTTTCAACAGCTCGCCGCACCAGCCGACGAGCTTGTCGAGCGGCGCGAGGGCCCGGGCGGTGACGATGTCGGTGCGGCCGACGAAATCGCCGATCACGTCCTCGATCCGCGCCGCGTGCACGCGGACCGGCGCGCCGGTCAGCCGGGCCACGTGGCGCAGGAAGGCGCATTTGCGGGAATTCGCCTCGACGAGGTCGACTTGCGCGCCCGGACGCTCGGCGAGCGCGATGGCGAGGACGAGCCCCGGAAAGCCCGCCCCGGAGCCGAGATCGAGCCAACGCGTCGCCTCCGGCGGCGCGCAATCGAGGAGCTGGAGCGAATCGGCGACGTGGCGGTGCCAGATCTCGTCGAGCGTGCCCGGCCCGACGAGGTTCTTCGCGCTCTGCCAGCGGCGCAGCTCGGCGACGAGGATCTCGAGGCGCGCGCGTGTTTCACGTGAAACATGGAACGGCGCGAGCGCCTCGTCCGGATCGTCCGGACGGACCTGCGCCGGCTTCGCGAGAGCGGGCCTCGCCGCACCGGGGCGCTTGCCGGAACCGGGCCTCATTCCGCAGCCTCGACCGATTCAGTGGCGGGCGACACGTCCCGATCGCGCCGCGTCCGCCGCCGCGAATGGGCGGCGAGGAGCGTCAGGGCCGCGGGCGTCATGCCCTCGATCCGGGCCGCCTGTCCGAGCGTCCGCGGCGCCACCCGCGCGAGCTTGAGGCGGATCTCGTTCGAGAGACCGGGCAGCGCGGAAAAGTCGAGATCGGCGGGGATGAGGACGCTCTCGTCGCGGCGATGGGCGGCGATGTCGGCCGCCTGCCGCTCGAGATAGACCGCATAGAGCGCATCCGTCTCGAGCCGCTCGCGCAAGGCCCCGTCGATCGGCGCGAGATCCGGCCAGAGCCGGACGAGGTCTCCGAAGCCGATATGCGGATAGGACAGGAGCTGGAAGGCGCTGCGGCGGATGCCATCGTGGTTGAGCGCGAGCCCGGCGCGGGCCGCCTCCTGGGGCGTCGCGTTCAGCGATTCGAGCCGGGCCCGCGCTGCCAGGAGCCGCTCCTGCGCGGCGGCGAAGCGCGCCGCCCGTTCGGACCCGACGCAGCCCGCCGCGAGACCGACCGGCGTGAGCCGCTCGTCGGCATTGTCGACGCGCAGGCTCAGCCGGTATTCCGAGCGCGAGGTGAACATCCGATACGGCTCGCTGACGCCCCGCGTCACGAGGTCGTCGACGAGGACGCCGATATAGGAGCCCGCGCGATCGAGCACGATGCCCTCCCCGCCGCCCGCGCGCAGGGCCGCGTTGAGCCCCGCGAGGAGGCCCTGCGCCGCCGCCTCCTCGTAGCCGGTCGTGCCGTTGATCTGGCCGGCCAGGAACAGGCCGGCGATCCGCTTCGTCTCGAGCGTCGGGGCGAGCGCGCGCGGGTCGACGTAATCGTACTCGATCGCATAGCCAGGACGCAGCATCACGGCGCGCTCCAGGCCGGGGATCGCCGCGAGCACGCCGCGCTGCACCTCCTCCGGCAACGAGGTCGAGATGCCGTTCGGATAGACGGTCGGGTCGTCGAGCCCCTCCGGCTCCAGGAAGATCTGGTGCCCGTCGCGGTCGCCGAAACGCACCACCTTGTCCTCGATCGAGGGGCAATAGCGCGGCCCCGTCGCTTCGATCGCGCCGGAATACATCGGCGCGCGGTGCAGGTTGTCGCGGATCAGATCGTGCGCGGCGGGCGTCGTGCGGGTGATGCCGCAGGCGATCTGAGGCGTGGCGATCCGATCGGTCAGCGTCGAGAAGGGGACCGGGTCGTCGTCCGCCTCCTGCACGTCGAGCCCCGACCAGTCGATCGTGCGCCCGTCGAGGCGCGGGGGCGTGCCGGTCTTCAGGCGCCCGAGCGCGAAGCCGAACCGCGCGAGCGTCTCCGAGAGCCCCAGCGACGGCGCTTCGCCGACGCGGCCGGCAGGGATCTTCACCTCGCCCATATGGATCAGCCCGCGCAGGAAGGTGCCGGTCGTGATCACGACGGCACCGGCCTCGAGCCGTCGCCCGTCCGCGAGAACGAGCGCGGCGACGCGGCCGTCCCGCACCTCGACGTCGTGCGCTTCGCCCGCGATGACGTCGAGCCCCGGGATCTCCGCGATCGCCGCCTGCATGGCGCGGGCGTAGAGCTTGCGATCGGCCTGGGTGCGCGGTCCGCGCACGGCGGGGCCCTTGCGGCGGTTGAGGAGGCGGAACTGGATGCCGGCGCGATCCGCCACCCGGCCCATCAGCCCGTCGAGCGCATCGATCTCGCGCACGAGGTGTCCTTTGCCGAGCCCACCGATCGCGGGATTGCAGGACATGGCGCCGATCGTGTCTTTCCGATGGGTCACGAGCGCCGTGCGTGCGCCGGTCCGCGCGGCGGCTGCGGCGGCCTCCGTGCCGGCATGGCCTCCCCCGACGACGATGACGTCGTATCGCATGAGCGCGTCCGCTCCCTCTCGCAATCCTCGCATGGCGGCGCCTATAGCACGTTTCGAGCGCGCGGGGGGAGCCCCGCCTGACGGCCGCTTGATCTCGCGGCGATCTCGTCGGACATGAAGGGCGCAGGCGCGCTCCCCGTCGAGCCCGCCGCCGTCACGAGGCCACCCTCCCATGTCGATATCCGCCGACGCCCCCGCCCACGAGACGATCTTCGCGCCCGCGTCCGGGATCGGCCGCGCGGCGATCTGCGTCGTGCGGCTCAGCGGGCCGGGGACGGCGCACGCGCTCGAGGCGCTCGCGGGCGCGCTGCCGGAGCCGCGGCGGATGAGCCTGCGGACGCTGCGGGATCCGCACAGCGGGGAGCCGCTCGATTCGGCGCTCGTCGTCTTCTTCCCCGGCCCTGCCTCCTTCACCGGCGAGGACATGGCGGAGCTGCACGTGCATGGCGGCGTCGCGACGCGGGCCGGCGTCCTCGCCGCCCTGTCGCGGCTGCCCGGCCTGCGGCTCGCGGAACCCGGGGAGATGACCCGCCGCGCCTTTCTCGGCGGGCGGATGGACCTCGCCGAAGTCGAGGGCCTCGCCGATCTCATCGACGCGCAGACCCGCGCCCAGGCGCGCCAGGCGCTGCGGCAGCTCTCCCGCGGCGGCATCGGCGCCAGAGCGCAGGCCTGGCGCGAGCGGCTGGTGGCGGCGCGCGCCACGATCGAGGCCGCGATCGATTTCTCCGACGAGGGCGACGTGCCCGTCGACGTCGCAGCCGGACTGGGCACCGAGGCGGGCGCGATCGCCGACGCGATGCGCGCGGCGCTGGCAGACGGACGGCGCGGCGAGCGGCTGCGCGAGGGTTTCGTCGTCGTGCTCGCGGGGCCGCCGAATGCCAGCAAGTCGACGCTCGTCAACGCGCTCGCCCGCCGCGACGTCGCCATCGTCTCGCCGATCGCGGGCACCACGCGCGACGCGATCGAGGTGTCGTGCGATCTCGGCGGGCTGCCGGTGACGCTCATCGACACAGCCGGCCTGCGCGAGACGCAGGACGCGGTGGAGGCGATCGGCGTCGCGCGCACGCGGGCGCGCATCGGGGAGGCCGATCTCGTCGTGTGGCTCGATCCCGCCGACGCGCCCGCGCCGCCGGATCCGGACCTCGCCGCCGAGGGCGCCGTGCTGCACGTGCGGGCGAAGGCGGATCTCGCGGGGGCGGGCGCGGAGGCGGGCGCACCGGCGCGGGACGCGATCGCGCTCAGCGCGGCGACGGGGGAGGGGATCGACGCGCTCCTCGCCCGCATCGAGGAGATCGCCCGCGCCGCGATGGGAGACGGCTCGGATGCGCTCGTCACCCGCGAGCGTCACCGCGTCGCCCTCGAACGCGCGGCCGAAGCCCTCGACCGTGCCCGCACCGTCCTCGACGCCGCCGGCGCCCTCCCGACCGAGCTCGCCGCGGAGGACCTGCGGCTTGCCACCCGCGCGCTCGAATCGGTCATCGGCCGGGTGGACGTGGAGGACGTGCTCGACGCCTTGTTCGCGTCGTTCTGCATCGGAAAGTGAGGGGTCTCCGCCCCTCACTTCGGCATCAGCGCCCAATAATCCAGATCGAGGATCACCCCCTCGTCGTATTTCCCGTCCGCGTCGCGGTCCGCGAAATCGGCGCTCGGGCGGTTCTTCACGGCGACGAGGCGCAGGCGCAGCGCGCCGATGTCGTCGCGTCCGCGCAGATCGGCGCGGTCGACGACGCTCGACCAGGCGCTCACCGTGTCGCCGGAGAACAGCGGCGCGACATGGCGGCCGGCATTGATCGCGGCGATGGTGAAGGCGTTGGCGAGGCCGTTGTAGGAGAGCGCGCGCGCGAGCGAGATGACGTGGCCGCCATAGATCAGGCGCTTGCCGAAGCGCGTCGCGGCCGCGCCCATCGCGTCGAAATGGACGCGCGCGGTGTTCTGATAGAGGCGCGTCGCGATCTGGTGCTCGGCCTCCTCCACCGTCATCGCGTCGACATGGTCGATGCGCTCGCCGATCTCGTAATCGGAGAAGCGGTCGGCGGAGCCGGAGAGGTCGAAATCGTAGCTGTCGATCGTCAGCTTCGGCGCGTGGCGGGCGATCTCGGCGGGATCGACGACGCCTGCGAGATCGGGCACGTGCGCCTCCGGCGCCGGGCTCGCCTTGTCGCGCTTGCGCACCATCACCCAACGGCAATAGGAGAGCACGCGCTCGCCGTGCTGGTTGAAGCCGGTGGTGCGCACGTAGACGACGCCCGTCTCGCGGTTCGAACTCTCCTTGAGGCCGATCACCTCCGAGATCGCCCACAGCGTATCCCCCGCGAAGACCGGGGCGAGGAAGCGCCCCTCCGCATAGCCGAGATTGGCCACCGCGTTCAGCGAGACGTCCGGCACGCTCTTGCCGAACACCGTGTGGAAGACGAGGAGGTCGTCGACGGGGGCGTGCTTGTAGCCGATCGCCTGGGCGAAGGGCTCGGAGGATTGTACCGCGAAGCGCGGCCCGTAGAGGGCGCCGTAGAGCGCGACGTCGCCATGGGTCAGCGTGCGCGGGGTCGCGTGGCGGATCGTCTCGCCCAGCGTGAAATCCTCGAAGAACCGGCCGGCATTGGTCTTCATCGTGTCCTCTCCGCGTTCGACGAGGCCGATCTGGCGCCCGCACGCGCCGTCGGTCAAGCCGGGAATGTCCCTGTGGCGACCGCGACCGAGCGCGAGCGCGAGACGGTGCGTCCTCGTCGGGGAGGCGTGACCGCGGCGGGCGCCTCCGCTATGTAGAGGCGCGACGATCCCCCGGAGTGAGCCCATGAATGCGACCAGCCCCGCGACAGCCCCCGCAGCCGCCCCGCTCGGGGCGGGCGACACGCTGATCCTCGTCGACGGCTCCTCCTTCGTGTTCCGGGCCTTCTTCCAATCGATGAACCAGGACGCGAAGTACAATTACCGTGCCGACGGCCTGCCGACGGGCGCGCTGCGGATGTTCTGCGTCAAGCTCCTGCAATTCATCAAGGAGGGTGCGGCCGGCGTGAAGCCGACCCATCTCGCCATCGTGCTCGACAAGTCGGAGGGCTCCTTTCGGCGCGAGATCTTCCCCGATTACAAGGGGCACCGGCCGGACGCGCCCGACGATCTCAAGCGGCAGATGCCGCTGATGCGCCACGCGGTGCGCGCCTTCGGGCTCGAGCCGATCGAGCTCGAGCGCTACGAGGCGGACGATCTGATCGCGGCCTATGCGCGCGAGGCCGAGCGGCGCGGGGCCGACGTGCTGATCGTGTCCGCCGACAAGGACCTGATGCAGCTCGTCTCGCCGAAGATCCGCTTCTTCGATTTCGAATCGGGCGTGAAGGGCAAGCCCGGCTATCGCCCCGAGCGCGATCTCGACGAGGCGGCGGTCACCGAGCGCTGGGGCGTGCCGCCGAACCGGATCGCGGACGTGCTCGCGCTCATGGGCGACACCTCCGACAACGTGCCGGGCGTGCCCGGCATCGGCCAGAAAACGGCGGCCCAGCTCATCCTCGAATTCGGGGATCTCGAGACGCTGCTCGCCCGCGCCTCCGAGATCAAGCAGCCCAAGCGCCGCGAGACGCTCCTCGAGAACGCGGACAAGGCAAGGCTGTCGAAGCGCCTCGTCGATCTCGACGAGAACGCGCCGATGCCAGTCCCCGTCGACGATCTGCGGCTCGTCGAATTCGACGCCAGGCGCCTGATCGCCTTCTTCAAGGCGATGGAATTCACCACAGTCACCCGTCGCGTCGCGACCGAGTACGAGGTCGATCTCGACGCGGTCGATCCCGATCCCGCGCTCGCGCGCGGCTCGCAGGAGGCGGCGCCGGAGGCGCGCGGGGACGCGGCCGCGCAGATCGCGGGGCGCGGGGAGGGCGGCGAGGCGGGCGCCGACGAGGACGCGACGCCCGCCCGCGTCGTCGCTCTGCGCCTGAAGGAGGCCGCCGAGAAGATCGACCGCTCGGGCTACGAGACGATCCGCACCCGCGCCGCGCTCGAAGCCCTCGTGGCGGAAGCCTTTGCGGCGGGCCTCGTCGCCTTCGACACCGAGACGACCGGCCTCGACGCGCAGCGCGTCGATCTCGTCGGCATCTGTCTCGCGGTGGCGCCGGGGCGCGCGGCCTACGTGCCGCTCGCGCATCGCGACGCGCAGGATCTCTTCGGCGGCGGGCTCCTGCCCGACCAGATGAGGATTTCGGAGGCGATCGAGGTGCTGCGTCCGCTCCTCCAGGACCCGGGCGTTCTGAAGATCGGCCACAACGTGAAATACGATTGGTCGATCCTCAAGCGCTACGGAATCGACGTCGCGCCCTTCGACGACACGATGCTGATCTCCTACGTGCTCGATGCCGGGCGCTCCGGCCACGGCATGGACGAGCTCGCCCAGCGCCATCTCGGCCACACCTGCGTCTCCTTCGCCGAGCTCGCCGGCACCGGAAAGAACGCGCTCACCTTCGACCTCGTCCCGATCGACAAGGCGGCGGAATACGGGGGGGAGGACGCGGACGTGACGCTGCGGCTGTGGCGCGTGCTGAAACCCCGCCTCGTCGCCGAGCGCAAGACGAGCGTCTACGAGCGGCTCGAGCGGCCCCTGGTTCCGGTCCTCGGCCGGATGGAGGCGCGCGGGATCAAGGTCGACCGGCAGATATTGAGCCGGCTATCTTCCGATTTCGCGCAGACGTTGACGCGCCTCGAGGAGGAGATCCAGGAGGATGCGGGCGAGCGGTTTTCGGTCGGAAGTCCAAAGCAGATCGGCGAAATCCTGTTCGGCAAGCTCGGCCTTCCCGGCGGCAAGAAGACGCCGTCGGGTCAGTGGGCGACGCCCGCCTCGGCGCTCGAGGAGCTCGCAGAAGCCGGTCATCCTTTGCCGGCAAAGATTCTCGAATGGCGTCAGCTCGCCAAGCTGAAATCGACCTATACCGACGCGCTCCCCACCTTCATGCACCCCGACACGGGCCGCGTGCATACCTGCTTCTCGCTCGCGGCCACGACGACGGGCCGGCTCTCCTCGTCCGATCCGAACATCCAGAACATCCCCGTGCGCACGGAAGCGGGCCGCAAGATCCGCACCGCCTTCGTCGCCGAGCCGGGCTTCCGCATCCTCTCGGCCGATTACAGCCAGATCGAATTGCGGCTCCTCGCGCATATCGCCGACATCCCGCAATTGCAGAAGGCCTTCGCCGACGGCATCGACATCCATGCGGCGACCGCCTCCGAGATGTTCGGCGTGCCGCTCTCGGAGATGACGTCCGATCTGCGCCGGCAGGCGAAGACCATCAATTTCGGCATCATCTACGGCATCTCCGCCTTCGGCCTCGCCAATCGGCTCGGCATTCCGCAGGGCGAGGCGGCGGCCTTCATCAAGCGCTATTTCGAGCGCTTCCCCGGCATCCGCGACTACATGGACGCCACCAAGAAGGCCTGCCGCGAGGACGGGTACGTGACGACCCTCTTCGGCCGCGTCTGCCACTATCCCGGCATCCGCGCGGGCAACCCGTCCGAGCGCGCGGCGGTGGAGCGCCAGGCGATCAACGCCCCGATCCAGGGCTCGGCCGCCGACATCATCCGCCGCGCCATGACGCGCATGGAGGACGCGCTGGAGAATGCGGGCCTCTCGGCGCGCATGCTGCTGCAAGTCCACGACGAACTCGTCTTCGAGGTGCCGGAGGCCGAGGTCGAGGCGACGATCCCCGTCGTGCGCAAGGTGATGGAGGAAGCGCCCCTGCCGGCGCTCTCGCTCAAGGTGCCGCTCGCCGTCGATGCCCGCGCGGCGGTCAATTGGGACGAGGCGCATTGAGGCGGCGGGCGCCCCGCCTCACAAACCGAGCCGCGACCACAAGGCGCGCTCCTCGAGCGCCGCCATCAGCTCCGTCGGGTCGAGGAGACCCGCCGATCCGCCGCCGAGGAGGCCGGCGGCCGGGATCTCCATGCTCGGCCCGCCGCGGCGCAGGAGCCGGGCGACGAGGCCGGGGCGGACGGTCTGGACGAGGCGCGGGCGGACCTTGTCGCCGTATTTCGCCCGCAGCACGCCGCGCGCTTCGCCGATCCCGTCGACGAGCCCCATCCGCAGCGCGTCCTCGCCCGCCCAGAAGGCGCCGGTGAAGAGGTCCCCCTCCTCCGCCGGCAGGCGCTCGCCGCGGCGCGCGCGCACCAGATCCTTGAAGCTCTCGAATATCCGCGCCTGGATCTCGCGCAGCCGCGCCACGTCCTCCGCCCGCTCGGGCTTGAACGGGTCGAGCAGCGCCTTGTACTCGCCCGTCGTGTAGAGACGCCGCTCGATGCCGTAGCGGGCGATCAGCTCGTGGAAGCCGAAGCCGCCGGAGACGACGCCGATCGAGCCGACGATCGAGTTCGGATCGGCGTGGATGTCGTCGGCCGCGCAGGCGATCATGTAGCCGCCCGACGCCGCCGCGTCCTCGACGAAGGCGTGGACGGGCAGCTTCTTCTCGTCGGCGAGAACGCGGATGCGCTTGTGGATGAGGTGCGATTGCGTCGGCGAGCCGCCCGGCGAATTGATCAGGAGCGCCACCGCCTTCGCGCCGGGCCAGGAGAAGGCCCGCTCGAGCGCCGGCGCGGCGGCGGCGAGGCTCAAGCCAGGCCGGAAACCGACCGCGACCCCGATCGCGCCCGCGAGCCGCACCACCGGCACCACCGGCGCGTCCTCCCGCGACCCCCAGGGCAGCAGGCGGCGCAATCTCTGGCTCAGGCTCGGCATCGCGTCTCCTCTCGTCGTCTGGAGACATAGGCCCCCCTCCGGAGGGCGGCAAGCGCGGCGCGACGATCGCTCCCGCTAGGGCAGCCGCGCCCCCTCACCGCCGAGGCAGTTCGATCGCCGGGAGTTCGGTCGAGGGCAGGCTCGTGGACAGCGCGCGCTCGCCGGGCATGGGCTGGCCGCGGGCGCGCATGGCGAGCGCGATCGTCAGGCGCTCGGCGGATTCGGCCGACATCACCGCCATGATCTCGGAGAGCCGGCGGGGGTTCATGGTCTCGGCGAGGGGGACGAGCACTTCGAGCGTGAGCCGGTCGAAGACGCGGGCGGCCTCCTTGGGGCGCATCGTCTCGTAGAGGCTGGTGAGCCGGCGCAGGCTCTCGTCGGGCGTCGGACCGGCGCGCCCCCCGCCTCCCGCGGCGGCCTGGTTCGCGGCGGCGACCGAGGCCTCGCGCTCCTCGAGCCGACGCTCGGCCGCCGCGATCAGCTCCTCGCGCAGGTCGAGCTCGCGGGCGCGCCGCTCGAGCGCCTCGCGTTGGGCGGCGATGCGCTCGCCGATCGCCGCCTCGGCCGGGGAGGCGGGGCTCGGCAGAGACGGCAGGATGTCGGGATCGATCAACCCCGTCTGCCCGCCCTCGCCGGGAGCGGAGCCGGTGGTGACGACCTGCGGGCGCGGGCGCTCCGAGCGCAGCTGCGCGAGCATGCGCGCGAAGGTCGGCAGGTCCTCCTCGCCCGGCACCACGCTCGGCCCCGGCCCGCTCGCGAGCGCGGCGGCGGGCGGCGTCGGCTGGGCCGGCTCCTCGCGCGAGAACAGGTCGACGGCGCGCATGAGGAGGAGCGCGGCGATGCCGATGACGACGGCGTCGGTCAGGCGCAGCCGCGCGCCCGCGAGACGCGCGATGGCGTCCCTCACGCGCGCGCGGCCCGCTCTCATGCGCCGCTCCTAGCCGTCGAGAGACGGCGGACCGCCCGCTCGGCGATCAGCTCGGCGGCGGCACTGATGCGCTGCGACACGGCGGGGGTCTCGGGCGGCGGCGCCGGCGCGCGGCGGGGCGGGGGCGCCGCGACGGGCC